>CALHNS010000001.1 GCA_938035125.1 uncultured Granulosicoccaceae bacterium
AGGCTGAATCAAAATCTTTTTAATGAAAATATGAAGAGATTTTATTTTCTATCTTATTGATTATTAAAGCAATAGTATTATTATTGCTCAATTTGTGAGTCATTGTGCAGCAAGCGTTCTGGGGGTTGGCCCTGAGATTGCAACAGTCAGGTTGCATAGTATTTTCTCCTACCATCCTCCTCCTAAGATGGATTACGGCGCGGCCCTTTTAGCCGCGCCTTTTTTTTGTGCGTTTCTCGGACAGGTTATTCGCCTATCATTCACCTCCCAACGGTTGAGTTCGTTGAATGATGCGCCTACAATGGCTGGCTACTATTTAAGAATTCGCTTAAGTTCGAGACTCTACGTGAATAAAACCACCATCAGCGCCAAACCGGCAGAAGTAAAGCGGGAATGGTTTGTGATCGACGCCGAGGGCAAAACGCTCGGTAATCTTGCCACTGAAACGGCTCGTCGCCTTCGCGGCAAACATAAGCCCACCTACACACCGCATGTCGATACTGGCGATTACATCGTTATTGTGAATGCTGAAAAGGTGGAAGTCACTGGCAACAAAGCTAAAAACAAGATGTACCACCATCACACCGGTTACATCGGTAACTTAAAGTCGGTAAGTTTTGAAAAGCTTCAGGCAACACACCCTGAACGCATCATTGAAACGGCCGTGAAAGGCATGTTGCCAAAGAACTCCTTGGGCCGAGAGATGTACCGAAAACTTCGAGTATTCAAGGGTCCGAATCACGATCACGCAGCTCAACAGCCGAAAGCTCTGGAGATTTAAGGCATGGCCACTCAACAGTACTACGGCACAGGCCGACGCAAATCTTCAACCGCTCGCGTGTTCATGAAATCGGGCAGTGGCAAAATCAACGTGAACAGCAAGACGTTGGAAGATTACTTTGGTCGTAAGACTGCACACATGATCGTGCGTCAACCACTAGAAAAGACAGAAATGCTGTCAAATTTTGACATCAATATCACGGTTCGTGGTGGTGGTGGCAGTGGTCAAGCGGGTGCTATTCGTCTGGGCATCGCACGAGCCTTGCTTCAATATGATGAAGCCATGCGTGGCGCGCTTCGCGGCGCAGGTTACTTAACGCGTGATGCGCGTGAAGTAGAACGTAAGAAAGTGGGCTTACGTAAAGCACGTAAGGCAACGCAATACTCTAAGCGTTAATTTCGAACACTTATTGCGCGTGGGTTCGTCCCCGCGCGCCAGTTCGTATCAAAAAAGGTCAGCTAATCGCTGGCCTTTTTTGGTTTAGGAGCGATCGAAAATGGAGCCTGCTGTGGGGCTTAATAGCTTGTGGTACAGCTTCCCAGCCGAAACATCTGTCATTGCGGATAAATAATCAGCTATGGCGCGCGGGCCTTCTTGCTCATATTGTGCAAAAACTTCCACTGGCAGTAAGCGATTCGGGTTGGCTAAGAAAATCTGGAACAGCTTTACTACCACTTGTTGCCCTTTGTATTGCAGCATTTGTAACTCAGGTTTGAAAATAACGAAGTCCATCACAAACACCTTGATTAGCAGCAAAATGCGATAAGCCGTAGGCTCCATGTCTACTTGTAAGCGCAGTAAATCGTGTTCAAAGCCTTCGTCCTCAGTAATCGCAATGTGACGAATAAAATGGCTTACTAACCAACTGATCGCGTGTTTACGGTCTTTATTGGAACGGCTGAACAACTTCTCGGTGTACTCATCAATGCGTGGGC
Source organism: uncultured Granulosicoccaceae bacterium (assembly GCA_938035125.1). Lineage (GTDB taxonomy): Bacteria > Pseudomonadota > Gammaproteobacteria > Granulosicoccales > Granulosicoccaceae > Granulosicoccus. The sequence goes on from CALHNS010000001.1 coordinate 1,717, forward strand.
CAATGTGGCCATCGTTCATCGCAAGAATGGGCAGCACGACTTCGCGCTGCCATTCATCACGCTCAACAAGCCCCAATGCCAACGCATCTTCCAAATCGTGCACGCCGTAGGCAATGTCGTCGGCCAATTCCATGATGCTAGTGTCAAAGGGTTTAAAGCACGTTTTCAAGTGGCCAGTTTCTGGGGTGATCAATTTAAAAAACCGATCGGTATCGTTTTGCGGTAATGGGCTAACCAGCCAGTCCATCACATCTTGTTCGTTGTCGTATACGCACTTAGGCGGTGCCCAGCGATCTATGTTGGTTAAATCGGTCGGTACCGCATCGGCTAAAGCCAGATGGCCGTCTTTTTCATCGCGATAGCGCACCGCTTTTGAGTAGGTGGCAGGGTATTTTATGGTGCCCAGCATGGTACGCCGGGTAAGGTCTAAGCCATGATGGGCTGAAAATTCGCCCAAGCGGGCAATGATGCGAAGCGTTTGCCCATTCGCCTCGAAACCACCATGCTGAATCATCATGGTGTTCATGGCCACCTCACCACCGTGGCCAAAGGGCGAATGTCCGATGTCATGGGCCAAGCAGATGGCTTCAATTAAACTGAAAGAAGGGATAAGCTCCCTGATGTCTTCATTTTCTTTGCGTGCGCGTAGCACCTCACAGATGCCCGATCCGATTTGCGCCACCTCAAGTGAATGCGTTAACCGTGTGCGATAAAAATCAGATTCCCCCATGCCCAGCACTTGGGTTTTAGACTGTAAACTGCGGAACGAGGCGCTGTGAATTATTCTCGCTCTATCGCGCTGATATTCGCTGTCGCTTTGTGTGCTGTTGAACCCTCTAGGGTCCTCATTGCTGCTGGCCGATCGGCGTTGAAGCCACTGTTTCACTGGGTGATTTTCCGGATGCGTGACAAGGATAGTAAGGCTGGCGCGAGCAAGCCTCCTGATGCCGCTATTGTACTGGCAGTGCAACATGCATGCTGATATCACTGTGTAATGCACGAACTATTGGACATCGTCGACGAGAACGACCGGGTAATCGGCCTAGCCACGCGTTCAGAAATCCATCGAACCCAACGACAACATCGAGCTGTGCACATGCTGGTTAGCAATGGCGACGGGCAAGTGTATCTGCAAAAACGAGCGCCCTCTAAAGATATCAATCCAAATTGCTGGGATTCCAGTGCTGCAGGGCATGTTGATAGCGGGGAGAGTTATCTTGATGCCGCGGTTAGGGAATTATCTGAAGAGTTGGGTATTCTGGTGCCAACATCTGATCTGAACGCTTTTTTTACGCGTAGACCTTGCGCAAGTAATGGGTTCGAGCATCAGCGCATTTACAGCGTTTGTACCCGTCAAACCCTAACGCCGTGTATCGATGAAATTGCAGAAGGTAAGTGGCTTTCGATAGAAGAGATTGATGCCTGGGTAGCCACTGACGATAAAGCGCTTACACGCGACCTTAAAACGCTCTGGCCCGTGTATCGTGCCAACGTCATTCAATCTTAAGGTTCGCCCATGCATCAATCGGCTAACGCATGGAAAAAATATCTGATCGGCAGGTCATGGCGTGAGTAATATCACCCATACCTTGCCGGTAAAATCATTGGTCGATGAACTGACCAATGAATACCAATTCGCTATTCAACGAACTGCGGCCGCTGTGCCAAAGTAGGAGTTTCTAAAGATGGTCGATTTACCAGCAAAAGCCAGTGCTGTGGTTGTGGGTGGTGGTGTAACCGGCGCTAGCGTGGCCTATCACTTGGCGCGTCAAGGTTGGCAGGACGTTGTGCTACTCGAACGTAAGCAGTTTGCGTGTGGCACCACATGGCACGCTGCAGGCTTGATCGGCACTATGCGCGCCAATGAATCTCATGCGCGTTTACTCGAATATTCAATGAACCTGTTGGGAGAGATAGAAGAAGAATCGGATCAATCCACAGGCTTTCGTCAAGTGGGTAGTTTATCCATTGCACACAGTGAAGCTCGTTGGCAGGAACTGAGGCGGGTGGCTGCCATGAATAATGCCTTTGGTGTAACGCGGGTGGATACCATCACAACGGCCGAGGCGAAAAGTTTATTTCCGCTGATGAACGATGAGGGCATCCTTGGGGCAACCTTTGTTGAACAAGACGGTAAAGCCAATCCTACTGATGTGACGATGGCTTTTATCAAAGCCGCTCGCAAGCGCGGTGCTCAGTGCATCGAAGGCATTGAAGTGGATGACATCTTGATTGAAAACGGTAAAGTGGTTGGCGTTGCAACCAATCAAGGCCAAATTAAAACTGATTTTGTCGTTAACTGTGCAGGGCTATGGGCGCGTAACTTAGGTCGGCAACACAACGTCAACATACCCTTGCACGCGTGTGAACATTATTACGCTGTCACTGAAAAGCACCCGGATGTATCACCAGATCTTCCGGTGTTTCGAGACTATGATCGCTGTACCTACGTAAAAGAAGATGCAGGCAGTTTATTGGTTGGCATATTCGAGCCTAAAGCTCGTGCTTGGGGTCAAAACGGCATTCCCGCTGATTTCTCTTTTGATGAAATTCCGGGGCATCCCGAAGAACAATTGATGCCAGTACTAGAACACGCGATGGAGCGTATTCCGATGTTAGCCGATGTGGGCTGGCGAACCTTTTTCTGCGGCCCAGAATCGTTTACCCCAGATGATCAATGGCATGTGGGTGAAGTGCCTAACGTTAAGAACTACTTTGTCGCCTGTGGTTTGAATTCTATTGGCATCCAATCAGCGGGTGCATTGGGTAAAGCCTGTGCAGAGTGGATGGAGAAAGGTCATGCGCCATTAGATTTATGGGGCAATGATATTCGCAGAGTGTATCCGTTCATGGGTACGCAGCAATTTATTCAAGAACGTGTCGAAGAAAGTTTAGGCCTTCTTTACGCACGACATTATCCTTTCTTGCAGTTCGAAACAGCACGCGGTGTTCGTTTCTCACCCATTCATCAACGCTTACAAGAAGCTAACGCCTGTTTTGGCTCTGTTGCTGGTTGGGAGCGTGCTAATTGGTTTGCTCCAGAAGGTGTTGAGCCAAAATACGAATACAGTTTTGGAAAACAAAACTGGTTTGATTATTCGGCGGCTGAACACAAAGCTGCACGTGAAGGTGTGGTGTTATTCGATCAATCATCTTTTTCTAAGTATTTAATACAAGGTAAAGATGCGGCTAAAAACCTACAACGAATTTGCAGTGCTGATATTGATGTGGATGCCGATCGCATTGTGTACACCCATTGGTTAAATGAACGTGGTGGTATCGAAGCTGATTTAACCGTCACCCGTTTAGCTGAGAACAGTTATATGGCCGTTAGCGCCGCTGCAACAACACATAAAGACTTAGATTGGTTGAATAAAAACATCGATCCAGATAGCCATACATTTGTTACCGATGTCACCAATCAATGGGCGGTGTTTGGTGTGATGGGTCCAAGAAGTCGAGAGCTGCTTGAGCCGTTACTGGGTATCTCTTTGGCTAACGACGTATTTCCATTTGGTTGCAGTAAAGAGGCAGAGATCGGGTATTGGCCAGTACGCGTAACACGCGTATCATTTGTTGGTGAACTGGGCTGGGAAGTCTATGCACCCGTTGATATGGCCATGCCAGTATTCGATCGACTATTGGAAGCTGGAAAAGCCGTTGATTTAAAGCTAGCTGGTTTACACGCGCTAGACAGTTGCCGCATTGAGAAAAAATTCTTGCATTTTGGGCATGATGTCGCCGATGAAGATACTCCACTGGAAGCAGGTGTTGGGTTCGTTTGCGCGCTCGATAAAGCCACGCCATTTATAGGTCACGACGCCATCGCAAAACAGAAAGACACCGGTTCGCATTTCAATAAGCGTTTAGTGCAATTTTTAATTAACGACCCAGAGCCGCAGCTATATCACCACGAACCCATCTTGATGAATGGTGATTTAGTGGGGTATTTAACCTCTGGAAACTACGGTCATACCTTGGGCGGATCCGTTGGTTTGGGCTACGTTAAATTAAACGATAAAATTGATAAGGCGTTAGTAGAAAGTGCGAACTGGAAAATCGATATCGCAGGAACTCAATACGATGCCACAGCGAGTTTGGGGGCATTGTATGATCCTAAAGCGGAAAGAATGCGGTCCTAGGTAATAGCAATGGATTCTTCAATCGACTTCACACTGCTGTAGGTTCACAGGTGCAGGCGTGTTAAACCGTTCGCCAGCGCATACCCATATGATGAGCTAATTGCTCGTCAGCGTATTGGTGGTCTTTGCCAATAGGGCAAGCTCGCCGCGCTGCGCAGTGCACATGACATTCGGATGTTAACGGCTCTCGGTGTTCGTGGCAGGCGTCAATATTGAAGTTGTGTCCGATTTGAACTGCGCTTGCGGGGCAGGCGGTTGTGCATGGGGCGGCACATCCTACGCATAATTCTGCAGCGTCCTGCAGCGCATTGAAACCGATGTGCTTAAATTGCGAGGGTTTAACGAAATAGTCATTTGGCAATTGATCGGACTGGGTTAACCAAGCCACCCGATACGCTGACCAAGGCCCGTATTCTGGGTGCAAGCCTAAACCCAGTGGCGATGGAATGTTCCATCCTGCTAACCCCCCCAAACGCATCAGTGGCACATGTGAGCGTTTAGCTGGTGTGGGGTATAACTGAGTGAAATCTTCATTACCTAAGTAGGTTGATTGAAATTCGTTGGCTATCAACACACTAAAATCATCAATGGGTTCTGGGTTGTTTTTAAGCTGCGATAGTTGCAAAGAACGCCAAAACTTCGGCCCAGCATTCGCCAGTAAAACCAGTATGGTGTTGTCGCTTATTGTTTGAGCAATCTGCACAGGTAAGGTGTTATGGGTGATATCCGAAATTGAGCTGGGTAATTCATTCCATCGAAATGCGCACAGCAGTAAGCCATGTTGGTAAAGCCATTGGTCAATGGTGAGAGATTTCATGCGGCAAAGGGTCCAGAACTTGGGTTAAACCAGAATAATGGCACACTGACAGAGGCTTGGCGTCTGCTGTCGATCCAGAGTGGGCAAAACAATGGCGCATAATCAAAAAAATAGCCAAGCGTTAGGACTCGATATCACTGCGGTTTGGTCTGGGCTTTGCTACTTTCGTAACAGCTATTTAGAGAATTATATGCATGCAAATTGTTGATACAGCGCTGACGGATGTAAAAATCATTGAGCCCAAGGTATTTGGTGATGATCGAGGGTTTTTTCTGGAGTCCTACAATCAAGAGCTTTTTGCAAAAAATGGCATTCCTAGTGCGTTTGTTCAAGACAATCACAGTCGAAGCGGGCAGGGTGTGCTTCGGGGCATGCATTATCAATTGAAGAACACACAAGGCAAGTTAGTGCGTGTCACTCATGGCGAAGTGTACGACGTTGCGGTGGATATGCGAAAAAGCTCGCCTCAGTTTGGTCAATGGACAGGTGTGGTGTTGTCAGAGGCGAATAAGCGTATGTTTTGGGTGCCGCCGGGATTTGCTCACGGGTTTTATGTGATGAGTGAATCGGCCGATTTTCAATACAAATGCACGGACTACTATGCTCCTGAACACGAACGCAGCCTATTGTGGAACGATGCCGATGTTGGGATCGAATGGCCCATCATCGAAGGCACAGAGCCCAAGCTTTCAGCAAAAGATGTTGCAGGTGAATCCTTGCAAACCATCGATGCGTTTAACTGAGTAACTCAATGAAAGTATTGATAACTGGTAGCAGTAGCGGACAGCTTTACCATGAACTGCTTCGAACGGCGCCAGCTGATGCATCCATTCTCAGCACGCAAACCGATCAGTCACCGCGGCTTGATATAACCAACAAAGAGGCTGTTGGTGATTTTGTAGACACTCATAAACCGGATGTTATTTTTAATGCAGCCGCATACACCGCCGTAGATAAGGCTGAAACAGACCGAGAAGCGGCTTATGCAGCCAATACTGAAGCGGTACAAACCCTTGCAAGTGCTGCGAGTCGGGTAAACGCACGTTTAGTGCAAATATCAACTGATTTTGTATTTGGTGCTAGCGATGGTCACCCGTTCAAAGTGGATGCAGCAACAGCCCCCATTAGCGTGTACGGCAAAAGCAAACAGGAAGCTGAGCAAATTGTTGTAAACACCTTGCCAGGCACTGGCACGGTTATACGTACCGCTTGGGTGTATTCAGCCAACGGCAATAACTTTGTAAAAACCATGTTGCGGCTGATGAAAGAACGAGGTGAAGTGGGCGTTATTGCCGATCAAATCGGCACGCCCACGTGGGCAAGACGTTTGGCCGAAGCGATGTGGCAAAGCACAACTAAAACCGTTCCTGGCATATGGCATTGGACCGGAGCAGGCGCCTGCAGCTGGTATGACTTTGCTGTGGCGATTGCTGAAGAAGGTCGTGCAGCAGGTTTAATCGAAGGTGATGTAATAGTGAATCCATTACGTACTGATCAATACCCCACGCCAGCAACACGACCTGGTTACAGTGTGTTGGAACTGACAAAAACTTGGGATGCGTTTGATATGAGTGCACCCCATTGGCGCGAAGATCTTCGCTTGATGCTAAAGGAATTAAAATGAACCGACTGTTAGTCACTGGGGCTGCAGGATTTATAGGTGCTAACTTTGTACGTTATTGGCGAGAAACCTACCCTGAAGATTCTATCGTTGTTGTAGATGCATTAACGTATGCGGGGAACCCGCATAATTTGGATGGATTGTTGGGTGAACAATGCCTTCTAGAGAAAGCAAATATCAACGACACCGATCGTATGATCGAACTTCTTCGTGAACATAACGTAAACACCATTGTGCATTTCGCGGCTGAAAGCCATGTGGATCGATCAATAGAAGGTCCGGATATTTTTATCGAAGCTAATGTTCTGGGCACACACAGTTTATTAAAAGCGGCACGCCAAGTTTGGCAAATTGAAGAGCAGGCTGTTGATAATCACCGATTTCATCATGTGTCTACCGACGAGGTTTATGGCACGCTAGAAACTAACGACCCTGCATTTACTGAACAAACACCTTATGCGCCTAATTCACCGTATTCAGCCAGTAAAGCTAGTTCAGATTTTTTAGTTCGGGCATACCACCACACCTACGGCATGAACGTTACCACCAGTAATTGTTCCAACAACTATGGGCCTTACCATTTTCCTGAAAAATTAATACCGTTGATGATTATCAATATTCTTCATGGAAAAGGATTACCGATATATGGTGATGGGAAGAACATTCGCGATTGGTTATACGTGGAAGATCATGCGCGTGGAATCGAGCTAGTGCTGAAAAAAGGCAAAGTGGGTGAGACATACAATATCGGTGGTGTTAATGAATGGACGAATATCGATATCGTTAATTTATTGTGCGATATGTTAGACAAGCGTTTTGCTAATGACCCATCTCTGCACCAGGCATACCCCGATTGCCCAGCAGCTAACGGAAAGAAGTGTGATTCGTTAATAGAATACGTTACCGATCGCGCGGGTCATGATTTTCGGTACGCCATCGACACCACGTTCATCAAACAAGAGTTGGGGTACGAACCAGCGGTTACCTTTGAAGTAGGGATTGAAAAAACAGTGGATTGGTACTTAAGTCATTCTGATTGGTGGCAAGCCGTATTAGACGGAAGCTATCGAGACGCTTCGTAACCTCTATAGCGTAAATCTATCTATCCGTTCCTACAAAAAGCCTGCCAGCTCATAAGTCAAGAGCTGGCAGTTTTTATGCGTCACATTATTTTTGCGGGCCGATTAGCCAACGCGCTGTGGCCGTAGTAACCACATCTCCTGCCTCATCAGTAATCGTAGATTCCACTGGAATTTCAGTTCGCTCTTCAAACTCTGGCACTTGGCATCGGCATTCGATAACCAGATTGCCTCGGGCTTTTTTGATGTATTCAACATTAAGCCCAACTAAAATACCGTTGTAATCTGCAGGCATTCCAGATAAGACGGCAAGCCCGGTTGAAAGTTCTGCCACATTAGCAAGGGCAATGGCGTGCACCGAGCGCAAATGATTCCTGACACGCCGGCGATCAGCAAGGTGTACACGGGCATGCCCTGGCACCAAATGATCTACCTTGGCTCGAACCGAACCTGTGTACGGAATAGTGAACCCGAGAAGGCGACTGAACATCCATTTACCAGCAGGCAGTCGATGCAACTTCGCCCAAAGGGAAAGCATTCGCTCACCAACAGAAAGCTGAGCCATGCGGGTTACTCAGTAGCAAAAGAAAGAGTGAATAAGTATAAAGAAGGGATGCGTAAAGAGGTGCTGGGAATCGGTGTTATTGCTGCGCGAAGAATGTAATCAAATTCCCACAAATGGCTGCATGATTTTACCCAGCATGGTGGTGTATTTAACTGGTGCATCGGTTGCAATAAGTGCAATACACACTTCTTCATCACCCACAATAGGCTTGTGCTCAACGTGGCCATCCAAATCAGCAATGTCTCCTGCTTTGAAATGACCAATTTCGTCACGGTATGAGCCACGCACCACATAGGTTAGTTCTCGCTCATTGTGTGTGTGCTGGCTGAGAGTAATGCCAGGCTCTAAACGCAATAATTTAAAGGCGCCTGCTTGACGAGGTTGATTATTCAAAGCGAACTGCTTGATGCCGGGCGCAACAGCTCTCCATTCCAACGACTCGATAGGCCCAGGAAGTAGGCGCCCTAGGGGGCGAGGAACCGACTTATCACCCACCGCGTTGGTTTTTTTACTGACACTGATGGCTGGCTTACTGCGAGCTTGGCTGAGCAATTCGGCCGCGCTGAGTTTGATCGTTGCAGGCTTCTGATCGGCAAGCATCTGCCCATTCACGTTATCAGCAAGTTGGTTACGTTCGCGACAGTGCGGGCATACAGTAAGGTGACACGCGACCAGTGTTTCCATGGCAACAGGCAAGGCGCCACAGGCATAATCCAGCAGCGTCTCATCATTCAAGTGATGAGAGACCGGATCGATACCGATTGTTTGTTCGCTTATGTTCATTGTGCTCAATGTTCGAAATCTTCTGCAACAAGCTGTGTTCTTACGGCTTGCATCGCCAAACGGATCCTAGATTTGACAGTGCCAATGGGTAAATCCAACCACTGCGCTATAGCACCGTGACTTTGCCCACGAAAATACGATAAATGCATTACCTGTCGCTGCTCTTGAGGAAGTCTGTCCAAGGCGCGTGCCAAACGCACAGCGGCTTGTTCGTCGTTGACGTGCTTCTCTTGCACATCACGCTCAGTGGTTTCCAGCTCCAGTATCTCATCATCGAGTTCAACTTCGATACGTTTGTTGCCTCTTATGAAGTCGATGTGACGATTTCTTGCGATGGTGAATATCCAGGTGCTGGCAGCCGCTTTGGCTGGGTCATAGCTTTCTGCCCGTCGCCAGATAATGAGCATGATCTCTTGCATCAGCTCTTCGGCCGAATCTTCGTTCATGCCTTTGCCAATGAGAAAGGATTTCACGCGGCCTGCGAAATATTCGTAAACCGATACAAACGCTTCTTCATCCCGATTCGCACCAATGGCGACTAAATGCTGACGCATTTGTGCTTTTTGGGTGGCTGGATCAACCACAGCCTTCGCCGAGCTTGCACTCGTTGTGTCTTGGGCCAAATTTCGGATCGCTTCCATCATGCGATGGTTTACGTAAAAATATGCGTACCAGATCAGGTACACCATTGGTTTGATCTGGAGGTTACACTGAAGCGTAACACGTCGTTAGTCAATCGGCTTAATAGTAGGTGGGTACGTTGAGATCTGAAGAAGCTTTGCACATTGTCGTTGTAGGCGCTGGAGCGGCCGGTTTGTCGGCCTCGTGGCTGCTAAGCGATAATCACAAGGTCAGTTTAGTGGAGCAAGAACCACGTCTAGGTGGTCACGCTCACAGTGCTTTTGTGACAGCAGATCCGTCGAACAGCGACTTAACCATCGATACCGGCTTTATCGTTTATAACGAGCTGAATTACCCCAATTTAGTGTCTTGGTTCGAAGCCATGCAGGTGAATACTGAGAACAGTGATATGTCCTTTGCAGTTTCACGGGACAGCGGCGGGTTTGAATACGCTGGCGGCCCAAAGTTTGGTTTGTTCGCTCAACCCTCGCTGGTGTTGCGACCCCGCTTTTGGCGAATGCTGAAAGATCTATTGCGATTCTACAAAGAAGCACCCAACCAAATTCCGCAAGATTCCACTCAATCCTTGGGTGAGTACTTAGAAGTTGGTGGGTATTCCAAAGCGTTCATTGATGATCACCTGATGCCCTTTGGGGCGGCTGTGTGGTCAACGTCGCGCAACAATATGTTGGATTATCCAGCGGCTGCGTTTATTCGCTTTTGTGATAACCACGGATTGCTAAAGCTCTCTGGGCGACCGCAATGGCGCACAGTTAGCGGTGGCAGCCATCATTATGTGAGTGCTGCAAAAGCCCACATTGAAAGTAACGGCGGAACCCTATACACCGATGCAGGTGTTAAGACTATCGATCGGCACGATAAGGGGGTATCGGTAGTACTTGAAAATGGCGACGTAATTGATGCAGATCATGTGGTTATAGCCACCCACGCCGATACGGCCCTATCACTGTTGAAAAACCCTGATCAACAAGAACAAGACCTACTAGGCGTGTTTGAATACGATAATAATCACGCGGTACTGCATTCGGATGTGGCTCTTATGCCAAAGCGAAAAAACGCATGGTGCAGCTGGAATTATGTTGAGCAAGAGAATGATGACAAAGCACGTGTGTCGGTGAGTTACTGGATGAATCGTTTGCAGAATTTAAAAACCAATACCGACTATTTCGTATCTTTAAACCCTGGGGTTTCCCCCAACCCCAGCACCATCATTCGCGCAACTGACTATACGCACCCCATCTTTAACGCTAACACCTGGCAAGCTCAACAGAAGCTTTGGTCAATGCAGGGTGTTAACAATACTTGGTATTGTGGCGCCTATTTTGGTGCAGGTTTTCATGAAGATGCAGTGCAGGCAGGGTTCGCCGTTGCTGAGCAGTTAGGTGGTTATGATCGGCCCTGGGAGCTAGACAATCCATCTGATCGCATCGTGGTCACAGGGCTCAAACATTCAGAGCAGCACGCGGCCTAATGTTTCAATCGCGATTATATGTAGGCACTGTGTTCCATCGACGGATTCGTCCCGCCGTGCATCAACTACATTACCGCGTATTCTCATTACTCCTCGATTTAGACGAATTGCCGCGATTGCATAGTGAATTGCGTGGTTTTTCATGGAACGGTTTTAACGCATTAAGTGTGCACGACAAAGATTTCGGGATTGAAAAAGGTGCGGGTCTTCGCGATGGGGTTGAGGCTGCCCTTATAAATGCAGGGTTTAATGATCCGCTCGATAAAGTGTATCTATCGTGTTATCCACGCATTTTCGGCTATGCCTTTAATCCATTAAGTTTGTATTACTGCCATCGCAAGGATGGAACCGTGTTCGCGGTGGTGCATGAGGTTCATAATACGTTCGGTGAGCGCCACGTTTACGTGCTTCCTGTGAAAGGATCACCTCAATGGATTCAACAAGCGACAGATAAGGCGTTGTTTGTGTCGCCTTTTGCACATATGGACATGCACTATCGATTCCGATTGAACGTACCAAATGATAAGCAGGTCATAGCTATCCGTCTGCACGATAAGGACGGTTTGGTCCTAACGGCAAGTTATTCAGCGCAGCAGCACGCGTTGCATGCCTGGTCATTGGCAAAACAAGTCATCGCCATGCCGCTGCTAAGTATAAAAGTAGTTGCTGGCATTCACTGGGAAGCACTGCGTTTATGGATAAAGCGCGTCCCATGGTTTTCCCACGTCAGGGCAAAATCTGGTTAGCACTAAATTTTTCTGACATTAAAGCTGAAAAAATAAAATTATGGCTGAATTTCAAAACAACCGAGCGATAGAACTTAGCGACCCCACCTCTGGATTAAAAGGGGCGCTGGGTGCGTTTATCACCAAACGCTTTGAAGCTTTTTTAGCGGGTGTCACTGACGGTCAGCTCGCATTGACGTGGCCAAACGGTATAACAACACACCACGGTAAAAGAAGCGATGTCGCCAGTAAGAACGCGCAAGTCACGTTGCATAGCTTACAGCCCATTCGACGTTTAGCCATTGGCGGTGATGTTGGTTTTGCAGAATCTTACATGGACGGTGAGTGGTCAACCGACAGCTTGTTAAATTTATTTCATCTGATCATGCGAAATGAGGCTACGGTAAAAAAGGTTATCTCAGGTTCGTTTCGAAGCCGCTTCGCACGATTCATAAAGCACTGGCAAAACCGAAACTCTAAAGAGGGCAGCCAAAGAAACATTGCCTACCACTACGATCTGGGTAACGATTTTTATCGGCTATGGCTCGACCCTTCCATGAATTATTCCTCAGCACTTTATGCACACGAAAATGAATCATTAAGCGCTGCACAGTTCAACAAGATGACAAAAGTGTTGGAGATGATGCAACCAAAAACTGGCGATCGAGTGTTAGAAGTGGGTTGCGGTTGGGGGGCGTTGGCAAAACACATGGCACTGAACGCAGGCGTTCATGTTGAAGGAATCTCATTGTCCTCTGAGCAGCTTGACTACGCTACACAGCACAACACAATAAAGGCTTCAGATAACAGCGGATCCACTTTGTTCCGCCATCAAGATTATCGCGAAGTAGGCGAAACCTATGATCACATTATGTCTATCGAAATGTTTGAAGCGGTCGGTGAGCAGTATTGGGAAACATATTTTCAAAAGCTAGGAAAATTATTAAACGATCAAGGCTCGGCTGTATTGCAGGTCATCACCATTGATGAATCTCGATTTGATCGCTACCAGAAGAAACCTGATTTCATTCAACGCTACATATTCCCAGGTGGCATGCTTCCTACGCCAACCCATCTAAAGGCGCTGGCTGATAAGGCAGGCTTTGATATTGAACAAACGCACTGGTTTGGCCAAAGCTATGCTCGAACGCTAGCAGCTTGGCGCAAAACCTTTGAAGCCATGCAAAGAGACATTAGCCAACAAGGATTCGATGAGCGCTTTGTTCGTATGTGGCGTTACTACTTGGTTTACTGCGAAACGGGGTTCACATTCGGCACCACGAATGTCGGGCTGTTTAAATTGAAGAAACGAGCCTAGTTTCTCAGAACCGCCAATTGCGAACCAATGTTCGCGCGGCAATACTCCGTAAACAGACCGAATGCGTATTGTTTATAAAAAAGCAAAGATTATCTTCGGTTGGCCTGATCTATTTCTTATAACAGTTGCGTAAGGAGGGCAAGCTCATGAACACACGAGGAACCTGCATCGTCAAGTCGATAAGGTTTGCTGTGACAGTTTCAGGGTTTTTCGCAATCGTGGGGTGTTCCAGCATGAACATAAATAAGATTAATCGGGCTGCACCAGAATTCGATTTTGTATCCTACTTTGAAGGTCATCGACGAGCTTCAGGGTGGTTTGCTGATCGTTTTGGAAAAGTTCGACGGCATTTTTGCGGAGACTTCATCGGTACGGTTCGCCCCGACGGTGTTTTTGAACTTGACGAGAAGTTAATCTACAGTGACGGTGTTGTTGAAACACGTTTGTGGGAAGTTACCATCTCAAGCGACGGGCGGTTCTCTGCCGTATCAGATTCGTTAGTGGGTAAAGCCTCTGGGGTGATTAAAGGCAATGCGTTGAACATGCAATATGTAATGAACGTGCTCATTGCGCCTGAAAAAACATGGAAGCTGTCGATGGATGACTACATGTTCCTTCAACCCGATGGAAGTTTACACAACATTACACAGGTCAAAAAATTCGGGGTTCGCATTGGATCGGTATCTACCCAATACCACCGACCACTTGAATCAGAACTCGCTGATGATTCATCATGCGTATCGGCACCGACGAGTGCGACTGAGCTGGCAAGCGTGTTGAACTTCTAAACACCTGGCGTCAGTTGCAGGTGGTTGATTCAACTAAATTATTTCGCACTACAGCTTAGCGGCCAATGTTAAGTACAGTCGATAAGGCAAGAAGCGAAGTAATTTCAACCACAACGTGAATCGCTTTGGAAAGTGTGTTTCAAACGAAGTAGAAGACAAGCCTTTCACTATTCTTAAAGCTGCATCATCGGCTTCAATAATAAAAGGCATTTCAAACGAATTTTTATCAGTCAATGGCGATTTAACAAAGCCTGGATTAATCAACCTGATATCCACACCCACTGCCTTGCATTCAGGTTGCAAGGATTCAGCTAAATTTATCAACGCAGCCTTACTCGACCCGTAAGCAGCAGCGCGCGGTAAGCCGGTGTATCCCGACACTGATGACACAATAGCTATTTGGCCTTGCTGTCTTTCCTTCATGCCGCTTAGAACCGCTAGTAAACAACGCACTACGCCCTGCAAATTTACATCGTAGGTCGTTAAAAAGTGTTCTACCGTGAGTTCATCAAGTTCGATGGGGTCATAGTAACCTGCGTTTAATATCGCAAGATCAATTGGCCCATGACTCTGAATCTGTGTAACTGCTGATATTACGGATTCGTTAACAGTTACATCGCACGGCAGTGAAATGATGCTACCGTCAAATTCTTTGGCTTGTTGGGCAAGAGCCTGTAACTTATCTTCACTTCGTGCACTGGCGAACACCGTATGCCCCATTTGGGCGTAACGCGTTGCGAGTGCAGCACCGATGCCGGTACTGGCGCCTGCTATCCATATGTTCATGGCGCTAAATTTAATGGGTTTGCGGTGTAACTAATGACGCTACCGTCCTCACCTTTGAATTGCAGCTTAACCCAGCGATTGTTCTGGTCATACCAGACATCGGCTTGAATATCGCCGGTGTATCGATAACGCTTAGCTGATACGGCTAGATTGTTTTCTTCTAAGGTTTCGTTACCAACAAGATCAATCGACACATCGCTTATATTGCCGGTCAATGTATTGAAAATCTTTGAAGCACCCAGCACGTTCACATTCCAATGATTGCTGGAAAAGGCAATCGCATCGCTGGCGTCTGGGGTAAACGATGCGTTGGTTATATCTCCGCCGCTGTTAGTTTTCGCTTCAACGTTTATCAGTGCTCCGTTTTGCCATTGTTCAAAAGCGGTATATCGAAATTTGAAAACCGGTACCTTTAGAATAGTGACCGTTATTTTTGATTCCACATCTACCCGCAACCCGTTATCGATGTTTGAGAAAGCGACAGTGTGGGTGCCAACCTTTTTTCCTTTACGCCGTATGGTGTATTCAACGGCTTGTGGATATCTTTTGGCAAGTTCTTCAGCTGATGTTTCTTGTGCCTGTGCCTGTGCCTGTGCTGAGAGTGCTGAGAAAAACATCCCACTCACTATGCCCAGTAACACCAGCGCTGTTGTGGATTTATGCAAAAGTTTCAATAGATTCATGGTGTTTTTACGCTGTGGCTGCTGCTCGGATCAAAACCAAACCAGCGTTATTGAATTGGGAGCATTTTAAATCCTACTTTGAAGTAATTTTGTTAGCTGTTTCGCGGTTGTGTTGGGAGGGATGTTCAACGCCGCCAAGGATTCAACACCGCCCAGCGTACGAGCCAGTGGCCCCCATATGTCGTGAAGGCTGAGTTGATTATTTTTCCATAACGTTAACCGTTGTGAATCTATGGCTTGCCTTGTTGTCATGTCCAAAGTTTGCAGGCTAGCTGATGTGGTAATGATGTTGGCAAGAAGCGCCTTATCGAAAGAGTGTGTTGTATAAAATCTATCAAGCCATAAGGGTTTTAAGCCTAATAATTTTTGTAAGATAATTGCACTGTCGATAAATTGTTGATGCGCATGCATTAGTGCTTTTTCTTGGTGTATCGGTTTTAAAACGGCCAACGAACGTTGAGCACTTCTTGGGTTTAAACGAAAACCTAAATGAATGGGTATAAATCCTGAGTTTTGCCAAAAGTGAAACCCTTCCTCGGAAGCGCCAAAAGATGCACCGATATAGGTTGGTGCGGTGTCGCCTTTAGCCTTTAAACGAATAGCTTCATCATGTAATGATTGTAAAAAATGCTTTCCCAATCCATGTCGCTGCAGGCTGGGCGCAATAGCGATTCGTACCACACGCCAGTAGTGTTTACTTAGCGCACAGCGATGGTTGCTTTGGCGGTGCAATAACATCGGTAGCGTTTGGTGAGCAGGGCGACGAACACCTTGTTGTATACCATCTTGTAGGGTCTCACTAAGATCACCTTCATGAGCAATTAGGCAAGCGCCGGTTAATTTTCCATTGTGGGTTTGTGTCCACAGTGTGAGCTGCTGCTGATTCAATAAGTGCTTTAAATCTTTCGACGTCGTTTGGTAGTGCGCTTGAAGTAACAATCCGAAAATATCATCTAACAAAGCGGCATCATTAAGCAATTGATCTGAGGTAACCATTTGATGGCGAATATCGGATAAAGAAAAAGTAGTGTTGTTAAGTTTTGGTGTTTTAGGTTCAACCAAACCTAATCGAAGCACGTCCTGAATCATGGCTTCCACAGGATCGCCTTCAGACCAACGAATAGGGTGGCGTAATGTGTGGGTTTGCACAGGAATGCTTGATGTGCTTGATGTGCTTGATTGACTCAGCGTGTTAGATAATCGAACCGCTAGTGCCCGCCCCGAACCCTCATAGCCATCGACGGTCCCTGCCAAAATGGTGTGAGTGTAATTCTCTGCCAATTGTTTTAAGACAGGTAAAGGCACCGATCCAGCCTCATCTACGACAAGAATCTCGCCCTTGTTGTTCAGGGCCGCATCGAGCGGTGTGTACTGTATGAGGCAAGTATCGGCGTGGCGCACAGCGGTAATGACTTGATCACGGTGTGAAGCGGTCAGTGTGATATCGCTGTTATCTTCATCAATGGGGAGTTGGTTTTTATTGGGTTGTTTTTTCGGTGCTCGGTGTCGCTCAGTTACAACGGCGCCTAACAGTTGGCCTAAGGTCGCTGATTTTCCGCGGCCGCGTTTGGCGAGCAACAAGTCCAATGTTTTATGGTTGGCGCGGCACCGATTCGCTAATTCATCCACCACTGTTTTTTGTTCATCTTGCCAATGGGCATGTTGATTGTTGTCATTAAAAGATTTTTTGTTTGATACTAGACTTACGTCTAGCGGAGCAACAGACCAAACGCTGGGGAATTCTCGTACGGGCGTCATATGCTTTTTAAAGCAATTTTTCAGATAAATTTCATACGGGCTAGCCGCGTTAGTAAGCTCTAAACCTTCCGGCAACAACAGAAATAAAATGCCAGGTGCCTTGATACAGCCCGCTGCTGCGCCCAGTGTGTTATCCGGCCACGAGACGGTACAGTCGAGAATGAGGGCAGGAAACTCTTGACCTAAGACAGCACGTATTTGATCAGCCTCATCAGCAGTTGAATCGAGGTTAGGCAATATAGGTATGGGGCCATCAAATAATGATTGCAGCATCTCCAACACCTGTTGGCGGGACAGGGCCATTTCGTGTTTTGGGGGCACTGTGTTATAAGTTGTGAAGCAGATCGCGTTACGGGGCAAGTATTGCGTGCCGTAAGGGTAATAATGCCGCAAATAATCGCCTATTAATTCTTTGAATTCATCAATTAAATGTGTTGATTTCACACGAATGGCCGCATTATCTCGATATTATGATCCCCGTTGAATGCAGCTTGTGCGCTGTTTTTCATCGAACCTCCTCCAAGTGGTATTTTAGCAGGAAGCGTTTTTCAGCCATGGATGGCTGGTTTTTTTCAAAGCAACCTCCCTCTCATTCAAATCTAATTCGCAATACTTTGACAATCTATCCGAAACGGATCAGCGTCAGTATTATTTTCGTCGAGTTTTATTTGGCCCGCATAATTTCTTTTTTAATTGAAGAATCGCTAATTTTTTTCGTGAAATGCACGGACTAATGCATTAGTTAAATGAACGTGTTCGTCATTTATCGATAAATTTTAAGCGTGGGTAAAATTACCGCCTATGGCTATTCTGTTCAGATGGGCTATCAGAAGGCCGATAGTATCGATATCGCAATTTGATGTTGTGTTGGTTCCAATCTTTAGTTAAATCAGTAGCTTGTATGCACTAGTTACAATCCGTCACGTTGCTGAGTAGCCAAATAGGTTTTAATGCATTGCAGTATGTTGTGGTTCCAGTAAGAATTCTTTTTGCTTACCTATAAAGGTAGGCAAAACCAAAGCGTAGATGAAAGGATGGTGCACTTAGCGCGAATAAGCTTTATCATCAGAATCTTGACACGCATGACGTG
Source organism: uncultured Granulosicoccaceae bacterium (assembly GCA_938035125.1). Taxonomy (GTDB): domain Bacteria; phylum Pseudomonadota; class Gammaproteobacteria; order Granulosicoccales; family Granulosicoccaceae; genus Granulosicoccus. Next base: position 19,985 of record CALHNS010000001.1, read on the forward strand.
AAAAATCAGGTTGGAATCTTGCAGAAACCAGCTAAAGTCATACGGGTGTAGGTGTCGCTTACGAAGGTTCATTAACACTGAGCTGTGATTGCATCCACTGTTATTTTTTATATTGTTTTTTAACACGCACGAGGATCTTTGAATGATCAATAAGTATTTAGGAATTACTCTCATCTCAGCGAGCGTTGCGTTCGTTGGGTGTTCATCAAACGACGATGACGATGGCGGCCCCACAGAACCGGTAGCAATGACTCCGGAAACGATGACCCCTGACATGATGACACCAGAAGAAATGATGATGGCTGGTGCCAATATTGAAGTCCCAACTGAATACACACCTGACGACGGTGTGACTATGACATTGGCAGAAACATTTGCTAACCGCGGTAATTTCACTCAGCTACTAGCTGCTGTTGAAGCAGGTGGATTGAATGAAGCGTTAGGCGGTGAAGGTCCATTGACCCTTTTCGCCCCGACTGATGCTGTGTTCGCAGCCCTTCCTGAAGGTGCTTTGCCTTCTGATCAAACTGAATTGTCTAACTTGTTACAAGGCCATGTAGTCAGTGGTGCATTAGACGGTGCTTTAGTTGCAGCAAGCGTTGGTTCAAGCGTGGGTGCAGTTAACGGCGGTTCTTTAGCTATCACGAATGACGGCGGTAACCTGTTCATCGGTGGCGTTCAAATCGTTGAAACGGATATTCAAGCCACTAACGGTATTATCCACATCATCGATGGCGTAATTGGCGCAGGTTCTGGTGATGCAGCTCCTGTAGAAATGATGCCAGAAGAAATGACGACTCCTCCTCCTGCACCAGAAGGTGGTGATCCTGACGCCGGTCCAAATCTTGGTCCTGGCTTGAACGCGCTGAACGGTTCTGGTTTCACTGATTTCGTATCGGTTTGGACTGCTGCGCAATTAGGTACTTCATTAGATAGCAATGCTTGGACTGTATTCGTTCCTAGTAACGATTCAATCCCTGATGCAGCGCTTGGCCTAGATCAGCCTGGCTCGTTCGACATCATGAACGCACACATCATTACAACGGGTGCGTTAACACCTGATCAGTTAGCTGGTTTCATGGGCACATTGAATAACGGTTCTAATCCAGCAATCGGTGGTTCTGCTGGTGCATTAACAGTGCAGGGTTTTGCTGTAACCCCGCTTGCAAATTCTGGTGCGGCAGCTGTGTACTCAATCGACGGTTTACTTCAGTAAGCGTTGATGCACACACTGGCGATATTTTTCGCCTAGTATGAAACTAGGGCTGCACCTTTTTTAGGTGCAGCCCTTTTTTTATTGCGGTGACTTACTGAAACGCCGTTTCATCAAAACTTCGTAACTTTCTAGAGTGAAGCCGCTCAGGTTTCATCTGGCTCATCTTGGTTAGCGCTAACATGCCGATTTCTAAATGCTGGGCTACTTGGTTTTTATAAAATTCTGACGCCATGCCAGGAAGTTTAAGCTCCCCCTGCAGCGGCTTATCGGATACACACAAAAGCGTTCCGTAAGGAACCCGCAACCTAAACCCATTAGCGGCAATAGTGGCAGATTCCATATCTAACGCAATAGCGCGTGATTGGGATAAGCGTCGCACGGGTTCTCTTTGATCTTGCAGCTCCCAATTGCGATTGTCCACGCTAGCCACGGTTCCTGTTCGCATGATGCTTTTCAATTCAAAGCCTGATAACCCGGTGACTTCTGCCACTGCTGACTCTAACGCTTGCTGAATTTCTGCAAGAGCTGGAATGGGTACCGTAACTGGGAGATCGTGGTCTAGTACTTTGTCTTCTCGAACATAGGCATGGGCAAGTACATAGTCGCCTAGCTGTTGCATGTTTCTTAACCCTGCGCAGTGGCCCAGCATCAACCAAGCGTGAGGTCTGAGCACCGCAACGTGATCAGTTATCGTTTTGGCATTAGAGGGGCCTACCCCAATATTAATTAGAGTGATGCCGCTGCCTTTTTCACCCACTAAATGGTAGGCAGGCATTTGTGGCAATCGTGAAGGCTGGGTGCCGCTGCTCGGAGATGACTCGCCGGACTGGGTAATCACATTGCCAGGTTCCACAAAGCGTTTATAAGCACTATCACCTTTGGACATCAATGATTTGGCAACGGCGCAAAACTCATCAATGTAGAACTGATAATTCGTGAAAAGAACATAATTTTGAAAATGTTTGGGTGCCGTGGCCGAGTAGTGCACTAATCGATGCAGTGAATAATCCACTCGCTGCGCTGGGAACGGCGCTAATGGCAATGAGTTATCACGAGCGGGTTCATGAGTGCCGTTGACGATGTAATCGTTCACATGGGCAATGTCTGGCACATCGAATCGATCACGTAACCCGCTGCTAAGCAATTGAGTAGAGCCTGAATCTACAGGGCTGCCCAATTCCAAGGCAAAGTGCACAGGAATGGGAATATCGGAATAACCAATTTCAATGGCTTCGTTGTGGTTCTTCATCAGAAGCTCGATCTGATGTTTGAAATAGCCGGCAAATAATAAAGGTTGGGTGACGGTCGTGGAATATACCCCAGGCTGATCCACATGGCCGTAGGACAATCTTGAATCGGCGCGTTGGAAGCTGTGGTTTCTAAATCTTATTTCGGGGTAATAGGCGCGATGTCGTTCTTCGGGTAAATCGCCTTCCAAGTAGTCTTTGAATGCTTGTCTTAGAAATTCTGTACTGCCGTTGTACAGTGAAATGAGTTGGTCTACCGCAGCTCGTGCATCAGTGAAGGTTTCAGCGTTAACCGTAGGTGGGGTGTTGAAGTGTTGCGTCATAGGCTCGCCTGCCGTTGTCTTGGAGCGAGCTTATCATTCTTCGGGAATCCGATACATGGCATAACCTATGGAGAGCACGGCCGCGAAAAGATAAATGGCTGTAAAGTACTCTGTGCCGTCGCCTGCGAATTGAAACAACGCTAACGCCAAAACCCCATAAAAGAAGGCCAACACGAATTGAGATAGGTAGCTTTTCACTAACAGATAATCGGTGTTGTTGTGTGTTCGAGCTAAATCAAAAAATCGTTTATTAAACGCCAGCCGAAAAAAAGATGAGCAAAAGGTGATCATCATCAGAGAGATTAACAAAGCGTTGCGGGTCATATCGGCATCTAAATAGGCACGAAGCAGCCATGACAATGCATAAAGGCCTGTCGCAACCAAGTACACCGAATTGCCAGTGAGTTTATCGATGGTGTTTTTTAATAGATAAAACGTTATGGCGAAAAACAGGGCTAATGCCACCACCATTAACCCTAGCGATGAGAAATCTTCCTGCACCACTAAGAATAGAGACAACAACCAGAAATGACTTTCAAGAAATAAGAAAATGCCATCGAGTAGAAAAATTGCAAAACTTCTGCAGCGATCACGATAGTTAAAGCTACTTAATAAAGATACGTTAGCGCCTTCGCTAAGCACAAGTTTTTCTTCACCTAGTGATTTTTTGTACCACACGATCATGCCCGTGATAATGGCAAGGTTTAACAGTAAGAATCCGAATCGGCCGTAATCCGAATCCAGTAATAACCCACCTATTAAAATGCCTACCTTTAAAAACACCGTGACAAAAATCTGAAAATTTCCATACTGACGACCGGTATTGGTTGCAGCCGTCATGGCTAAAAATAACGTGCGTTGAGTGGTCCAAAACCAAGCGTTGTAAGTGCCACTTACCGCGCCAAGGAGTAGGGCAAATAAGGCAATCAGTGCCGGTGATGAGGCAGAAGCAGGTTCACTATCAGATGCACTGAGTGCAAAGGTGGCGATTAATAAAGCGCCCACTAAAAGGGCTTCAATAACAAAGGTTCTAATTAATAGATCCCGCTTGCTGAGTTTTTTAGCCGCTTTTTGCCAAAAATCTAAGCTTACGGTGAACGCTGCACCTGTAGCCGCAATCAGCAGCGCAACATCGGCAAGCTTGAACCCATGACCCCATAAAAATACGGGGAGATAGAACGGCAAAAGGCCGATTAGAAATGAATGCGCCGCTAAGAAACTGTAGAAAGGCAGCGGCTCATCCAGCCGCCGTAGTGACGCAGAGTTAATCTTCAAGTGGGTTTAGAAGATATCAGAATCAGCGATAGTCATCGCATCCATTCGATCAAAGAAGGGCTGCAAATCATCGGCATCGTTGTAGCGCGGCTTTAAATGCATCTTAATATAGGGGCGAGAATTTAATTCTAAAAAGATGCAGCGTTGCTGTTGAAAATCTTTCTCAATGCCTTCTTCAAATATGATGTCAATGCCAAATAAGTTGGCGTTGAAATCTTTCACCACGCGTTGAAACAGTTCTTTGTTTACTTGCGGGATGGTGTCTTTATCGATGGTTTCTACAACCCCGCCTGGCGCTAATGCCACACGGTTAAATACGTAAATGCGTTCTCCAGCGGCGGGTACGCTTTCAAGGGTTAAATCTTGCTTGGAGAGGTAATCAATGACAGCCTGTGATTTTTGAATGGGAAAAATCGTGGGCGCAAGCTGCATGTCTTCGCGCACCTTGTTTTCAATATCGATTAAATCACCGATGTTATGTTGCCCGTCGCCATCAACGAAAGGCGGGTAGCGACGGATAACGGATACGATTTCATCGGGTGTGGCTAACACTCGATAGTTGGCACCTAATAAATATTGTTCGACCACACTGACTGGCCACCACACTTTTACCAGTAACGCAGCCTTCCAAAGCTCTTTGTAATTGCGAATGGGAAAATGACTGCCGCGAGAGTAGCCGCTAACATTGGGTTTTATGCAAAGAGGAAAGCCATGCTGTTTGGCAAACTGGTGCGCTTTCCAAGGGTTTATAAATAAATCCCCCTTGGCGTGAGGCACATTAAATTCTTCGAAGTGGGCCCTAGCTTGTGCCTTTGAACGGCTGTTCTTTCGAACCTCCAGCCCATTGTAATTACTGCAACCGTCCATGAATTTGGCGCTTATCCATGCGTAAATCAGCTTCTTTAACTTCTTCACGGATGCGTGCGCCGTTCACCAACAGGACGTCGAACGATGCGTTCACCGGCCGCTTTTATGCGCCCGTACAGACACATGCGCGTAAAGATCGCTGGGGGCCGAGGAGGCGAAGGTTGTAATTTTGTGGTGATGGCCAAGAGCTTCATGCACTTAGACAAAAAGCGCAGACGATCGCCCCAAGTGTAATCAGGGTCCATGATGTTGATGGGCATAGGGATAAAGAGGTTGATCTCAATGATTTTGAAATCACCTGCCAAGAGCTTTTCAATGCTATCGGCTCGAGCACTAACACGGGTAATTCGAAACGTACCGATTTCTTGAATGAAGCTTGAAAGCGTTCTTAATTGTTCTTCGGTGAATTCATCGGTGACATCGCGATAAACAGTGAGATTGTTATGAATGCTGTTTATTGGGTAACGGTGCGAGCTATTGATGGATTCAGTTACCGTAACCAAATCATGGTTTTCGCCTTCAAGGCCACTACGAATGCCAAAGATTTCGAATTCACGTGCCCCGGTTGCCGCTTCTTGAATCATGAAACGACGATTATCGCTGGCATGCTCTTTTCGCAGATCTTGCAATGCCTCTAGGCTATCGGCACGAACAATACCTGAGCCGTTCTGGCCCCACTCAGGTTTCAAGAACACCGGGAATTCTGATGGGATAATGCTATCGCTGTCCATCGATTGGGAGAGGCGCCATTTCTCAGGGATCAACTGATCTATCGACATTTTTGAAAAAATGCCTTTTTCCCTAGAGAAATATCGAGCGTTGGCCTGAAAATATCTCCAAGGAGCAGCGCCTACTCGAATGCAGTAGCTGATATAGAAGACGACAATGAGAGCTGTAATGTGCATCGCTTTTCTGGTGTCTGGGCCTGGGCGCTGAATTTTGCGCGAAGGGCGTGAATCTTATCTAATAATACCGGAGCGCAACGCTTCGGGTAAGTTTGTTACCTTGCTGTGTGGCAATTTTGCAACACCCGTTTCATTTCTAGTTGATACGAGTGACATTTGCACAAAAAGGTTCCCCTAACGTCTTGGCTTTTAAGGCGTTTGTATCTGCAGTTGGCTGCCTTGCTGAACTAGTGTGAAATGGCGCAAAAAACTCATGCCGAGTAAGGCTTCGTTGCCTTGCATGCCAGGGCTAATGTGGGCGGGCACATCAGACAGAGAAAGGGGGCCAATACTTAGGGTATCTATCTGAGTGTCATAAATTGTGGCGATGCCGTTAGCCGTTTGCGCTAAACCGGCTGTTCCGCGCCTCAAGCCCAGCTTATCGGCCACAGTCACCGGAATACTGACTTCGGTTGCGCCGGTATCCACCAAAAAATCCACCACTTGGCCATTCACAAAGCCCTGCACGCGATAATGACCACGGCGCGAGCTTTCAATGGCAATAGCCGGTCCTTCGCCTGAAACTTGAGGAATCCAGCGCGGTGGATCAGCCTGAGCGCTGATTTCTAGGTATTTTTTTGCAGCCAACGCCATAAAGCCCAGCAACAAAATCCAGAACCCGATCGCCATCCACATCCCAAAGTTAGAACCAGCGGGCTTCTGTGAGCTGGATACTGGGTCCGATTCATTATTCATATTCTTGGCATGTGCCTTGTTTTGTTCAATATTCGTTACAATTAGCGGTTATCGGTCAGCCGAACTATTATTCGTGTTGATCTAATCAAACTCAGGCCGCCTGGTGATTCCGATCACCGGGCGTTTTTTCTTTAATTCGTGGCTACCAACATGACCGACCTCTCCAAGTACCGCAATATCGGTATCTTCGCCCACGTGGACGCGGGCAAGACCACCACCACCGAACGAATCCTTAAGCTTACCGGTAAGATCCATAAAACCGGTGAAGTTCATGATGGCGAAGCCACCACTGACTTCATGGAACAGGAGCAGGAGCGTGGCATCACGATCCAGTCTGCTGCCACCAGTTGCGAATGGGATGATCACCGCTTAAACATTATCGACACCCCGGGGCACGTAGATTTCACCATTGAAGTGTATCGCTCCTTGAAAGTGCTTGATGGTGGTGTGGGCGTTTTCTGTGGCTCAGGTGGGGTAGAGCCTCAATCTGAAACCAACTGGCGTTACGCGAACGATTCTGAAGTATCGCGCATCATCTTCGTTAATAAGCTCGATCGAATCGGTGCGGATTTTTTCCGTGTGGTTGATCAAATCAAGAGTGTTTTGGGTGCAAAACCGCTTGTCATGACGGTGCCTATTGGCCGTGAAGACGATTTCAAAGGCGTGGTCGATCTCCTTACTGAGAAAGCGTACATCTGGGATGATTCAGGTAAGGCCGAAAACTTCACTATCGAAGACATCCCTGCTGATTTAGTGGATGAATGTGCGCAGTGGCGCGAAGAAATGGTGGAAACCGCATTAGAGCAAGACGATGTGGCCATGGAAGCCTATCTTGAAGGCGAAGCGCCCGATATCGATACGATTAAAGCCTGTATCCGCAAAGGCACTATCGCATTGGATTTCTTCCCAACCTACTGTGGTTCTGCGTTTAAGAACAAAGGCGTTCAGTTAGTTATGGATGCGGTTGTCTCCTATTTGCCCGATCCAACCGAAGTAAAAGCACAGCCTGAAATGGACTTAGAAGGTAACGAGTCTGGCAACGTGGCTAAGGTCGATCCTGCATTACCTTTGCGCGCATTAGCGTTCAAAATTATGGACGATCGCTACGGCGCTCTAACGTTCATTCGCATCTATTCGGGTGTAATGAATAAAGGCGATACGGTTCTGAACACCTACACCGGTAAAACAGAGCGTATTGGCCGGATTGTGGAAATGCACGCTGATGATCGAATCGAGTTGGACAGTGCTCAAGCGGGTGACATCGTTGCTGTGTTGGGTATGAAGAACGTTCAAACTGGACACACGTTGGCTGATCCTAAGCAGCCTGCAACGCTAGAACCCATGGTATTCCCTGATCCTGTTATCTCGATCGCCATCTCGCCAAAAGACAAGGCCGGTACCGAGAAGTTAGGTGTTGCGCTGGGTAAGATGATCGCAGAAGATCCCTCGTTCCGAGTGGAAACTGACGAAGAAAGTAACGAAACCATTTTGATGGGTATGGGTGAATTACACCTAGACATCAAGATCGATATCTTAAAGCGTACTCACGGCGTTGAAGTAGAAGTAGGTAAGCCGCAGGTGGCTTATCGTGAAACCATCACGCAGCAAATCGAGGACACTTACACCCACAAGAAACAATCGGGTGGTTCGGGTCAATTCGGTCGCATCGATTACACCATCGAGCCGCTGGATCCAGGTTCTGGTTTCGAATTCGAATCAAAGGTCACGGGTGGTAATGTGCCACGTGAATATTGGCCTGCGGTTGAGAAAGGCTTTAAGTTCAGCATGGATGAAGGTGTTTTAGCTGGATACCCATTGCTTGACTTCAAAGTCACACTGCTTGACGGTGCTTTTCACGCGGTGGATTCCTCAGCGTTGGCTTTCGAAATCGCGGCTAAAGCCGGTTATCGTCAGTCCATTCCAAAAGCTGGCCCACAGCTCATCGAACCCATCATGAAAGTGGATGTGTTCACGCCTGACGATCACGTGGGTGATGTTATCGGTGACTTAAACCGTCGTCGTGGCATGATCAAAACTCAGGAAGCTGGTGCTACCGGTGTTCGCATCAAGGCTGATGTACCCTTGTCAGAAATGTTTGGCTACATTGGTGACTTGCGCACCATGACATCGGGCCGTGGCCAGTTCTCCATGGAGTTCTCTCACTACATGCCTTGCCCGAAAAATGTGGCTGACATCGTTATCAAAGAAGCGCAGGATCGCAAAGCGGGTTAAATTTATCCGCCCATCCTCGTGATATGACAGTGAAATGACAGTGATTTCACTGGGTCACACAGTCGAAAACGGCCAGCTTTTGCTGGCCGTTTTTGTGTGCGGGTATAGAACTTTTATCGGTTGCCCATGAAATTAGGCAATCAGTGTGATTCTCGGTGTCCAGAATTCATCCTGAGCGGTAAACTGGACGTACAAAATTAATAACAACTAGTTCTAATACGTGAGTCATCCCCATGTTGCAGCCTTCTGAGCAAGTACCCAATGCAAACGAATTAATGCCCGACACCACCGTGTCAGTGGCTGATGTGTTCGGTCTTGATGTTGATATTCAGGTGCCCGCGTACTCACAGCCCAGTGATCGTGTTCCAGATGTCGACCCACACTATATTTTTGACAAACGCACCACACTTGCGATCCTTGCAGGCTTCTCCCACGATTGGCGCGTTTTGGTTACAGGCTTTCACGGCACAGGTAAGTCCACTCATATTGAACAAGTGGCCGCTCGATTAAACTGGCCGTGTGTGCGCATCAATTTAGATTCTCACGTTAGTCGTATCGATTTAATCGGTAAAGATGCGATCGTGTTGGAAGACGGTAAGCAAGTCACCACGTTTGTGGACGGTATTCTGCCTTGGTGCTATCAGCGAAATGTAGCGCTCGTGTTTGACGAATACGATGCAGGGCGCCCCGATGTCATGTTTGTTATTCAACGTGTATTGGAGGCTTCTGGCCAATTAACGTTATTAGATCAAAGTCGTGTGCTTAAGCCCCATCCGGCGTTTCGATTTTTTGCCACGGCAAATACCGTTGGGTTAGGGGATACCACGGGGTTGTATCACGGCACACAGCAAATCAACCAAGCGCAAATGGATCGTTGGTCCATCACCACAATATTAAATTATTTACCTGCAGAAACTGAGGTGGATGTGGTGTTAGGTAAAGCGCCGCACCTACAAAACACGGAAGGGCGTGAGCTAGTAACGCGCATGGTAACGCTTGCTAATTTAACCCGTTCAGCCTTTCAAAATGGTGACTTATCAACTGTGATGAGCCCTCGAACCGTTATTACGTGGACGCAAAATTTGGTGTTCTTCAAAGACCCTGCGTTATCGTTCGAGCTGGTTTTCATGAATAAGTGTGATCCGTCAGAGCGCTCCATTCTGAACGAGCTTTATCAGCGGGTTTTTGCAGTAGATTTAGCTGAAGAATCCAGTTAGGGCCAGTACCCTATGGCACAGGCTAAAAAAACTGATACGAAGAAAACGGCTGATTTTCGGCAATCTACCGGAGCCTGTGCACGTGCTATTTCTCGCGATGCATCAGTAAACTTACAGTTCGATAGCGATGCCAGCGATGTGGATGTGCAATCGCAGGCGTTACCCGACATTCCGCCAAACGCAACGGTTGAAGAGAAGGTACGCATTCGTGGCCGCAGCGATGCCATAGCCTTGCATAAGCAGCATCACGATCCCGCCTTACATTCTCAATACCAATACACCAACAATACCTCAGCGCAATGCTTTGCCATGGCCGAACAAGCGCGTGTTGAAATGTTGGGGGCAAAAGAATTTCATGGTATTGCGTCGAACTTAAGTGCTGTTTTAAATCAGCGCTATCGTTTGTTAAACGATGCGATGAAAAGCTCAAAAGCGGCGGCTAATATTGCGAATGAAAAGTTAGGTGTTGAACACGCCATAGCGCTGTACTTGCGTGAACAATTGGGCGGAAACTTGCCGCCAGCTTGTAATGAGGCCATCAGCGAATGGCGAGATTGGTTAGACAAAGAAGTGGCCCCGTCGATTGCCGAAGGTCAGTTCCCGTTGTCTGATCAAAAAGCCTTTGCACAATCTTTTAAATCCTTGCTGCAACAGCTGGACATCGAATCTGAAACCGGTGATACCCCCGACACCAATGAAAACGCCGACGCTGATCAAGATGATAGTGAAAGCGCAGAGGACGATGACAATCAAGGTGGTGGGGATCAAGACAGTGAAGCCCCCATGCAAGATGATGGTGGGTCAGAAAGTGCTGAAGATGATTCACTGAGCGACAGCGGCAGCGATGCCCTAGAACCGGATGGAGATGTTGAAGATGAAACCGGTTTGTCACCGGGAGGGCAATGGCGCCCTGGAGGGCTTGATCAACAACGTCAGCGCAACGAATACCATGTGTTCACCACGGAATTTGATGAGGTTATACGGCCTAAAGACATATGTGACGATGAAGAGCTTACTAGGCTTAGAAAAACGTTAGATCAACATTTAGGGGATTTACAAAAATCAGTTGGACGGTTTGCTAATCGTTTACAACGGGTTCTGTTAGCACAACAAAACCGCAGTTGGGAATTTGACTTAGATGAAGGTCAGTTAGATTGCGCACGCTTAACACGGTTACTAACCGACCCACTCATGCCGCTTACGTTTAAACAAGAAAAGGATGTTGAATTTCGCGATACGGTGGTGACATTGCTACTGGATAATTCAGGTTCCATGCACGGTCGCTCAATTCGTGTTGCAGCTGTGTGCGCCGATGTCTTGTCTTCCACCTTAGAACGTTGCGGCGTGAAGGTGGAAGTGCTGGGCTTCACCACAAAAGCCTGGAAGGGCGGGAAGTCTAGAGAGTCTTGGGTTGAAAAAGGTTATCCGGCCAATCCGGGCCGATTAAACGACTTACGCCACATTATTTATAAAAGCGCCGATACACCTTATCGACAAGCCCGCACTAATTTGGGGTTAATGATGCGAAAAGGCTTATTAAAAGAGAACATAGACGGCGAAGCACTGCAATGGGCACGAACGCGATTAGCCGCACGGCCTGAAAGTCGAAAAATTTTGATGATGATCTCTGACGGTGCGCCAATAGACGACAGCACCTTATCAACAAACCCAGGGCGGTTTTTAGAAAAGCACCTGCGGCACATTATTTTCGAAACAGAAACCAATGAAGACATTGAACTCGTTGCTATTGGCATTGGGCACGATGTTACTCAATACTATAAAGATTCTGCCACGATTCACGATGTGGCCCAACTCGCCGATGCCATGACATCCCGGTTGGTTGAGCTGTTTACCCCTAAGCGTCGTTAAGCGGTCACAGTTTCAGTGGCAGTTGCAATTTCTTACAGCCTCAGTGCTTTGAGCCACGTTGCGTGTTTTTCCGACAAAGATAAACTGGCCATAGCAGGGCTGGTGGAAGGCAGCGTGAAGAATTCTATCGAGCGATCCGCCATGGTTTCATTAAATTCTTTTCTCACATGACGGTTAAAAAGGGCGTCCGCTGTCTTGCCGTTAAAGCAAATTCGAACCACTGAGGGGTGTTGGGCTAGCCATTCATTTATAGGGTTCGCAATTGCCGATTGTTGTTGAATGTCGCTGTCTAGGCTGCCGGGGCGATGGCACTGGGCCAGCACATCCCATAAGGCGTACCCGTGCTCGCAAGCCAGTTGAATTCTGTCTGGGTAAGGCAGCTTCTGAACCGTGCGCGAGTCCGGTTCACTTTGTTGAATAACACTGATTAATATGGGCCAAAATGCGTTGCGTGGATGCGCGTAATACTGAGCGCTTTTCAAAGAGACCTGCCCCGGCATAGTGCCTAAAATCAACACGTAAGGGTTCTTTCCACTGACTGGGGCAAAAGAATTTGCAACGTCCTGGCTCAATGGATCCTCTTTATTAATAATATTCACCACCCGAATCCCTTACTATACGGCCACAGCTTTGATTACACCTTAAGAACTTAGGTAACTACAAACCATGATTGAGAATTTAATTGGCGGCCAGCAAGTGGCCAGCACCAGCGGCAAAACCCAACCGGTTTACAACCCTGCCACAGGCGAGGCCATCGATGAGCTGGGGCTATCCAGTGTGGAAGAGGTTAACCAAGCTGTGGCTGCTGCCAAAGCCGCATTTCCTGCATGGTCCAATACGCCGCCATTAAAGCGTGCAGCCATCATGTTTAAATTCAATCAGTTGATAGAGCAACGCGCAGACGATATCGCGCGAGCAATTTCTCGTGAACACGGTAAAACTCACGATGATGCCCTAGGTGAAGTTCAGCGTGGCAAAGAGGTAGTGGAATTTGTTTGCGGTATCCCGCAAATGATGAAAGGCGAATTTTCTAGAAACGTAGGCCCTAGCATTGATTCTTTCAGCGACCGGCAAGCGCTAGGCGTGTGTGCAGGCATTACACCTTTTAACTTTCCCGCTATGGTGCCTTTATGGATGTACCCCGTAGCCATCGCTTGCGGTAACACCTTTGTATTAAAGCCATCTGAACGCGACCCATCAGCGGCGAATTTAGTGGCTTCGTTACTATGGGAAGCAGGCTTGCCCGATGGCGTCATGAACGTGGTTCACGGTGATAAAACCGCCGTAGACACCTTACTAGATCACCCCGATGTTAAAGCGTTAAGTTTTGTTGGTTCAACACCCATTGCAGAATATGTTTACACCCGAGGAACGGCTGCGGGCAAGCGTGTGCAAGCTTTAGGTGGTGCTAAGAACCACATGATCGTTATGCCTGATGCCGATATGGCGCAAGCTGTCGATGCGCTCATGGGTGCCGCTTACGGTTCTGCAGGCGAGCGTTGTATGGCCATATCGGTTGCCGTTCCTGTCGGAGAGGAAACTGCTAATAAGTTGGTTGAAGAATTACGCCCACGAGTAGAAGCGTTAAAAATTGGGCCTGCCGATGACAGCGACTCTGAGATGGGGCCAGTTATCACAGCCCAAGCGAAAGAGAAAATCGTTGGTCTGATAGACAGCGGTGTAAACGCGGGTGCAGAACTTGTGGTCGATGGGCGAAATATCAGCTTACAAGGCTATGAAAATGGCTACTTTGTTGGCGGTACTTTGTTTGACAAAGTCACCACCGATATGGACATTTATCAGCAAGAAATTTTCGGTCCCGTGTTATCTGTTGTGCGTGCGAACAACTACGGCGATGCGGTGAAAATGATTAACGATCATGAGTATGGGAATGGTACGGCTATTTTTACTCGTGATGGCGATGCGGCTCGTGCCTTTGCTAACGACATCGAAGTGGGTATGGTGGGTATTAATGTACCGTTGCCCGTACCGGTTGCTTACCACAGCTTCGGTGGTTGGAAACGATCATTATTTGGTGATCATTCCATTTATGGCCCTGAAGGTGTGCATTTTTACACGCGCCTAAAAACCGTAACAGCTCGCTGGCCCACGGGCATTAAAGATGGGGCGGTTTTTTCATTTCCAACGTCGTAGTTCACTTTGTTCTTAATTTTATTTTTATAACAACTAGGGTCGGCTGATTATGTCGTTAATGCCGACGGCTAGAAAACCAAATCTTGCGTTAATCGTAAGCATACTGGTGCTGGCCTCCAGCACCAGTATCATGTCCACTGACATGTACGCCCCAAGTTTGCCAGACTTGGTTGGCGTGTTCGATACCACGCCAGCCATGATGAAGCTAACCATCAGCTTAAACATGTTGGCGTTTGGTATTGCCCAATTTTTTTATGGGCCATTGTCTGATAGATTTGGGCGAAAACCGATATTACTCGCATCCATATCAGCGGTTATTGTGCTGTGTTTTGCTTGCACCCAAGTTAGCACTGTAGAGCGATTGATTGCAGTGCGTATATTGCTGGGGTTGGCAGCTGCTGCCGAAGCGGTGCTTGCGCTGGCAATCATAAAAGATCTGTATACCGAAAAAGAACAAATCAAAGTGCTGGCCTCGTTGAATACAGCGATTGCGGTGGCTCCAGCGATTGCTCCCATTCTTGGTGGGTATTTACATGTTCACTATGGTTGGGAGATGAACTTTTACGTGTTAACCGGCATGGGAATTTTTTCCTTACTGGTAACCGTTTTATATTTACCCGAATCGCATGCGCCAGAACCCGATGCTTTGCAAGTGAACCGCATCATTGGAGGCTACTCGCGGTTGTTTGCGAATAGAGAATTTATGGTGCACGCCGCCATGTGCGGGTTGTCGCTGGGATTGATCTTCGTATTTGTCACCGGTGGGCCGTTTGTGCTCATTGAACTGTTGGGTGTGCCGATTGAGCACTATGGTTGGTATCAAGCCTTTTTTGTCGTAGCCTTTTTCTGTGGCAGTTTTTTTGCGGCAGGGTGGTCCGAACATTGGGATTCACAGCGGCTACTGAGTGGTGGTGGTGCGGTGGTGTTATTGGGCTCTGCTTTGCTGGTATCGATCATCGCGATGAATGCCATGGCCGCTGTGCTGATCTCAGCGTGCTACGCCATTATGGCGTTGGGTATGGCGGGTATATTCGCGGTTGCTCCCAGTCGAGCGCTGCGCTCTGTAACCACCCAAACCGGCTCTGCCTCAGCCATGTTAGCTGGCACAGAACAGGTCACTGGAGGGCTTGCAGCCGTTGCGGTGAGTGTGCTTCACGATGGCAGTGAATGGCCTATGGCATGGATCACGTTAGTGCTCGCATTGCTGCTAATCCCGCTACTGCGGGAATCCAGTCGTTTGAATGGGTTGAGTAAAAATTAAACCTTTATTTTCCTGCGGTTCATAGGAACAGATTCAACCCGAAAATTCGATTACAGAACGCGGGTTGGTGTTGCAGATCTTTGAAGGCCGTGGCACTGTGTAGCCAAATAATTGTCACTATCTGCGCCATATGCTGCCCCCCACCTATCGCCAAATCCGTTCTGTGCTGGCTGTTCTGTTTGTATGTCTTTGTTTATCAATAGCAAAGCTAGGTTTTGCCCAGTCCGCAGGGGGTTCTTCAGGCAATTCTCAAGCATCAGTGCCTTCAAACGCCCACGCTTTAGTGTACTCAACTACAGCGGCAGAGCTCTTTTTCAACCCGGCGCCAAATACCCTTACACACATCACTCACAATGGGCGTGAGCGAACGATAACCGATGGTCACAGTCTGTGGCTAGAGGGGCTTGATCGCAGTATTGAGCATCGTTTTGAACTGAGGTCAGTGCCCTTAAATGGCACTGACAACGTCGTAAATTTACCGGCTGCTAGCATCGTGCTATTCACAGGCGATTTCACCCCTCCCACCTATCGAGTGGAGTCGTCGAATCAGGTGGCGAACGCATCATCGAATAGCGCCGTTAATGAATCCACCGCTATCAACAGTTTCCTGATTGAAGCCGAAACCATAGCACCGCCGCCACCTGAGCCCACAGCTGTGCCCGAGTTATCGTCTGCGTGCAATGTCTCCTCGCTGTCGCAGTTGGTCACTTGCGTTAATCAAGCGAGCAATTTTGATCTAATCAATGTTCGAAACGATTTAAGCTGCACAGGAGGAAATTGTTGTCCTTCGAACAAAGCCATTGTTGAACTTCGAGGAATCTCTAATTTAACGATTGAAGGTAATGGCACACGCTTTTTACGATCGGGTGGGCAGCGTCAATGCAGCTTAATCGATGTTATTGGTGGGTCTAATATCACGATAAAGAATTGGACAGTAGATGATGATATTGCCTCAGCGCCTTGCCAAGTTGCTGATCGCTGTCCTCGTATGATTCACGTTCGCAATGCATCGACAGTAACGCTCGATAACATGACGGTGCAGAACGGGAAGGGCTACACCATCTACATCGATCGAGTAAACGGTTTTGAATTCATTAATAGCCGATTGATCAATTCAGGAGTGTTGGGCCTATACATTGGCCACGGAGACCGTCCGTCCACTAACGTTCGCGTTGAAAATTCTCTGTTCGTTGATAATCAAACTAATGCCTTAGCGCTATTGGGTGTTACTGGCAGCAATGAAAATGTAAACGTTGTTCGCAACAATCGTTTTTTCCGCAATCATCGCTTAGGTCAATTCCCTGTGGCCCCACAGTTTGGCACAGGGTTAACGGGCGGAGGGCAGGTGTACCTTGCGCAAGTAACCGGTCTAACGTTTGAAAATAATACGATTAGAGATGGTTATTGTGCCAATTGTTTTGTGCAAAGGCGGGCTCGTTCAGGGGTCACCGGATTAGAGCTGGGTATTCCTAATCGGGCCACGGTAAGTCGAATGCGCGTTGCCAACAACACCATTTCGCATCACGATGGGTTTGGCATACACAGCAACACCAACAGCATCTTACCCAACGATGTGGTTGTGCAGAACAACCTATTAAATAACAACACTCAGGGCTTGGGCATAAACGGAGGCCAGCCGTCTAACAACGTTGAAAACGATACTCGATGGTTTCAAAGCTTTGAAGGCAATAATGATTTATCGTCTTTTTTCAATGTCAATCAGTCTTGTCCTGGCGCCATTGTTCGACGTCAATGCGGTACCGCTGATGCACGATTTGGGTCGTGCGTTGCTGAAATTACCACCAGTGCAGATTGTTCTGCTAACCCGGTTCGGCTTAGCTCTAAGCAACAATCTGTGAACCCAGGCGATGCTGTGCAAGCTTCAGCTTGGGTATCAAGCACCGCTGGTCGTTGGTGCCTAGTGTTTTCAAACAATGGCTCATTCGTATCTGAGCGCTGTGAGCCGTTAGCCAACAGCCAACCCACCACAGTGGATAACTTACTGGGCACACCGGCCTTAGGTGAACGGGTGCCAAATGGTGCAAATCAAGTATCGGCAGAGCTGCGCATTACCCAAGGTGGGGTGCGCGTGGTCATTGACGATGTGAAACTATCTGGCTTTTGATTGATTAGAATTACCGGCAACTCGCTCCATCAAAACAATGGATGCCGCGCCTAAAACCATCAATCCAATCGCAATCCAAGTTTCGGCATTTGCAACGCTTGGCATTTGCCAGGCATAGCCTGTAACCACGTCTTTAGGAGGCTTACCCTCTCGTAGCACTTGCTCTGTTAGCGTGTCTTTCCATGGCCAAATGACCACCAATGAGCCGATAACAAAACCTGTCATAACCGCCAAGGTGTGATCAGCGTAATGCTTGAATACCCATGACAAGATGTGCGAGAACGCGATTAAGCCAAAGCCACATCCCAGCATGAGTGGAATGATAACGCCTAAGTCGAAAGAATTAATGGCGCCTAATACTAGGGCATAGTTGCCCATAATGATTAATACGAATGAACCGGATAGGCCTGGTAAAATCATGCTGCTGATAGCTGCAACGCCGCATAAAAATACATAAAAGAACGAATTGTTCTCGTTGGCAGGGGCCAGAAACGCGATGCCAATGGCTACGGCCGATCCTATTAATAATGCAAGCCAAACCGTTGGTGTCCAGGCTGAGATACGTTTGGCCACGTACACAATCGACAATAATATAAGCCCGAAAAAAAATGCCATAGTGAGACGTTCATGGTGCTCAAGCAAATACTCGAATAAGCGTGCAAGCGATACGATGCTAATGGCAACACCTGTCATTAATGCGAATAAAAACCGGCCATCAACGTAATCCCAGGCTTCTTTGATTTGGCCCTTAAGCACCATTTTCATGGCTTTGGGGTCACAGCGCTTAATGCCATTAATCAACCGTTCGTAAATACCGGTAATTAGGGCAATGGTGCCGCCGGATACGCCGGGAATGACGTTGGCTGCACCCATGGCCAGCCCGTTAAGAAAAGTTGCTATGTCTGATTTCACGCAGAAGGATCCAATTCTTGCAATAAAGGGGTTAAGAACGGTTTGTTCTGAGCAATTTCTGCAGCATTTAGGCCACTGAGCTCGTAAGGCATAACTAACCAGTCCTCGGTGGTATGAAGATAGTAGTCAGGCGCTCGATCGGTGCGATTATGTAAAGGTTTGTACCACGGCACCGCCACCCGTACCTCACCGGGCATATTGCGTTTCAAACGTTTACCCAAGCGGTTTATCACGGCCTGCACATTTAACCCGGAGCTGAATACGTCATCTACTATCAATAAGCTGTCGTTGTGATTGATGGTTTCTAATAGATACTGAGTGCCGTGAATCCGAATTTCCTCATCCGGGTTACTCACCATTTTTTGATAACCCGCCGCGCCGCGATACGAGGTACGTAGCGCTATGTGATCGGTTTCAATGCCAAGATATTGCAAACATTCCTGCACGGCAATGCCGACCACGCTGCCACCACGCCACAGGCCTACAATAAAAGTTGGGCGGAAATCACTGTCGGCAATGGCAACGCCTAGACGGTAGGCATCCTGTAATAACGAAGCTTCATCGATATAGTGTTTACTTTCCATTCGGCGAAGTGTACCGCATGGCCCCAGTCGAGTACTATGCGGAGTCAACCCCTCGTCTGTTCTAAGCTATGGCTGAAAAAATTTATTTAGACGCTCAGCAACTCTTGGAAGATTCATTCCGGCTGGCAGCTGATGTGTATCGCAGCGGTTATCGCCCCAGCTTTATTGTTGCCGTGTGGCGTGGTGGTGCACCCATGGGTATCGCAGTGCAGGAATTACTGGCGTATCGAGGTGTGGAAACCGACCACATTGCCATTCGTACCTCGTCGTACCATGCGATTGATCAGCAAGCCACTGAAGTGAAGGTGTACAACTTAAGTTATTTGATCAAAAAAGTTTCAGCTGAAGATCGATTGCTTATTGTGGACGATGTGTACGACACAGGTAAAAGTATTGAAGCAATTATCAGTGCACTGCAAAATGCCACTCGTTTGAACATGCCGCAAAACATAAAAGTGGCTGTCCCATACTACAAACCGGCACGCAATAAAACCGATCGAGTTCCAGATTACTATTTATATGAAACCGATCAATGGTTGAAGTTTCCTCATTCGTTGGAAGGCTTGTCTTTGCAAGAGGTGAAGGACAACAGACCTGAACTGCACAACATATTAATGTCGGCGAAGAATCCTCCTAGCGAATAAGTTCCTAAAAACAGCGCCACGCACTGAAAATTCGGGCACTGGATCGCAAAGTGAAATCGGCCTTCGAGGTATGATTACCGACCCAGATGCGTACTCAAGAGAGGCGCATATTGACTGATCTTTTGATAGGTTTTACCGATTTCACATGCCGCCTAAGACAAACAAAATTCGGCCCAGAGTCCTAAAATTAGCTGACTTTGATCACCGTCGATTATTGCTCGAAGAATTCGCTGAAAAACGTCGACTCAAGCAGGGTTCACACGTTTTGCCCGGTGCGTCAAGCCGTAGCTTACCGGGTGTGTCGAATGTGGTTTTGTTGGCTGATCGAGCCAGCAGTTTTGCTTCCATCGAAATCGATGAACTCTCCGCGTTAACGCCCGTTGCACAACGTATTTCTGTGATGGCGTTATTGCGTGATCATTTAGCGATGGAATTCGGGCAATATCGCATCACTCAATCCAATCGAAGTTTTATCATTCAGCATCGCAGCTTGGATGAACTGATCAGTGCGTTGCTGCGGGTGCAGTACCATTTGCATCAGTGCACCGCAGAAGACCTAGCAGCTGTGAATGTACCTGCCTCGTTCGTTACGATGAACTTAACTTGGGGTGTCGGGCCATCGCCTTCTACTGCCGATACTGAACGTGTAAAGCAACGTAGACGTAAGCGCTTTTCATCAGATCAGTAAGGGCTGTCTTACAAAAAAGGGCGGGGTTATACAAACCCTAAGTAGTCGGCCACCAAATACGCTAGTGAAAGCACCATAAGTCCCGCTCCCCAGGCTTTCATCCAAAGAATGTTGCCTTTATGCCCGGCGATGATAAAAACCACGCCAATTATGATGGACAGCACCATAGTCAATGACAGCATTTGGTGCATGCTTTCGGAGTAGGGGTAGGCCTCATTTGGGCCTTGATCAGTTCGGTATCTCACGGGCGTTATTATACGTCAGGCATAAAAAAACCCGCAGACTGTCTCTGGCCAGCGGGCGGGTTTCTTTATCGTTGAGAGCGGAACCTGTGGTTCAACGCATCTCATCGCTTGACGGAGATCATAATGCCTCAGTCGAAAATTTCGTACCGGATCTGGGTCACAGTAAGGTACCCATAAAGACTACAGATCAAGCTTTACGAGAACATCATCACGTTGTTCGCTTCGTTGTTCATTGCGAAAGTCCACCAAATACTCCCGCAACCCATCCGCGATGGCGGCCGCCAGCTGATTTCGGTAGCTCGGTAAGGCCAATCTTTCAGCCTCGGCAGGATTACTGATGCAGGTCAGTTCCAATAGTACGCCCGGGGTAAAGCTGCGTGTCAAAACAAATAAGGTTTCGCGTTTCACACCGGCATCTATCACTGCGCTATTAGCGGTGGCAACTTCGTTGTAAACCTTTTTATGCATAATGTTCGCAAGCGTTTTAGAAGCGCTTGTGTGATCAAGGTTAACTGAGCTAGGGGATAAGTTTTGCTTCTGTAAACTCTCGATAACGTTGTGTCTATCCGCGTAAAACGTTTCAACCAAATTAATATCGGTTTGAGGCAAATGGTTAAAGTGAAGCGATACCACCACATCGGCACCCACGGCTTTAATTTTATTTACACGATTTTGACGCGACATGCCTTTGTCAGAATTTCGCGTCATGACGACATCTACATTTTCAATTTCTGATAAAAACAACTCAACACGCTTTGCCATATCTAAGGTCAGTTCTTTTTCAATTAAGCCGTTGTGAGCTTCGGAACCAGGATCAATGCCACCGTGACCAGGATCTAGCACCACAACTAAGCGTTCTGCATTTGCTTTGGGCGCTTGTGCGACTTTCACCGTAGATGTTTGTGCACCGAACACCCGACTCGTTGTGGCATGTTCAATTGAAAAGTCTTCTCGTGACCAAGACCAATTGGGGCGCGTAAAGGAAGTGTTGGTTAACAAACCTAGAAAATCGATTGATTCGTGCGTCAGTGTTTTACTGGCGGTTAAATAGCGCGACGCAGGATCGATGCGTTTAATACTGGGTTTAGCCGACACTCTGTTCGCGTGCTTACGCGATAGTTGGGCTGCTGAAATACGCGATGATTGTGCCGCTGATATAAGCGATGGCTCTACCGCTGAAATTTGCCTGCCGGATCTAGGTGTTGGCTGAAGTAATGCCGCGGTGCTGTAGTTAGCTGGCAGGTTTAGCTTTTCTTGCGTACTTAAGACTGGCGTGAAGGTTAGGCTGAGAATTAAGCCAGACATGATTCCTGCTGCCAATCCGGCAATCACCAGCATAGGCTGCACTAATGGATGCTTAGCACTAGCACTAGCACTAGCACTAGCATCAGTGTCAATATCAGAAATAGCCTTGCAGGTAGTGCTGGGTAAATCCACGGTTCGTCACTCAGTTCATTTTGTGACGTACCACGCAAATTGTGTTCCAGAGGGGTAGGCTAAGGGCTGAGAGCCAGAATTTCTGCCAACTGTTGTTCGATCAGTTTGAGTTGGTGTGGTTCTGAGAAACGATGGTCAGCGCCCTTGATCAGCGCAAGTTGCGCCTCTGAGCTCTCAACGGCCTGTAAAAGCTCTATGGATAGCGTGTAGGGCACATCGGTGTCAGCGGTGCCATGAAGCAGTCGTACTGGGCAGGATACTGGGAGTGAGCGCCCTAAGATACTCAAGGCTCGACCACTATCCAGTAAGCCTTGCTGGAAACGATGTGGGCTTTGTTCGTCGTAATGACTTTGAAGCGCCAAAGTATCGCCAGCCTGCAACGACATGCGTTGCGCTTCGCTGAGTTTTGGCTCTAATAGTCGGTGGGTGAAATCAGGCGCTGCGGCAATTCCCAACAACGCAGCCACTCGTTCAGGGCGTTCAAGCGCGACCAAGGTGGCAAGCCATGCGCCCATGCTAGAACCGATCAATACTTGTTGGCCTGTGCAAACCGAGTCTATTATTTCTAAAGCATCGTTACGCCATTGTTCGATAGTGCCGGTATCGATGTTTCCAGCAGATTCTCCATGGCCGGTGTAATCAAAGCGGGTAAATTGCACGCCGTTTCTTTGGCAAAAGGCTTCTAGCGCTAGTGCCTTGTTGCCTTGCATGGTGGAATGAAACCCGGATAAAAACAATACGCCGGGTTTGTCTTTGTGTTGTGTGGAGACACTGGCAGGTGTGTGATGAAAAGCTAACGCCATACGTTAATCTCTTGTTAACAGTTCCATTAAAAATGGGCCAGTGCGAGAGGTTTTAGATTTAGCCACTTGTTCAGGCTTACCCTTCGCAATCACTTTGCCGCCACCCGCACCGCCTTCTGGCCCCATGTCTAGTACGTAATCAGCTTCAGCGATAAGGTCTAAGTTGTGTTCAATAACCACCACAGAATTTCCGTTTTCCACTAAACGATGCAGCACATGAATAAGCTTCTCTACATCAGCCATGTGCAGCCCCACAGTGGGTTCATCCAAAATGTATAACGTGTGCACCGACACTACGGCGCGCCCTGAAGAGTCTTTCAATACCGGTTTGGCTTTAGAGAGCTCACTAACGAGTTTGATTCGTTGTGCCTCACCACCACTGAGCGTTGGGCTTTGTTGGCCTAGCGTCAGGTAGCCTAGCCCAACATCTTGCAATAACTTCAAGGCATGGTGAATGGTGCTGTGGGCTTCAAAGAACTCAACGCCATCATCAACATTCATTGACAACACATCGCCAATGCTCTTGCCGCGATACTGGACCGATAAGGTTTCTTGGTTGAACCTTTGCCCGTTACAAGTTTCGCATGGAATTTTTACATCCGGTAGAAAACTCATTTCAATACGCTGCATGCCTTGTCCATCGCATTCATCGCAGCGACCACCTTTGACATTAAATGAGAATCGGCTGGCGGTGTATCCGCGAATACGTGCTTCGGTGGTATCGGCGAATAAGCGGCGGATGTTGTCCCAAAAACCTATGTAAGTGGCAGGGCAGGAGCGGCTGGTTTTTCCAATGGGCGTTTGGTCCACCTCCAATACACGGTTAATGCTTTGCCAGCCTTCTATGGATTTGCATCCGCGTAATTTACCTAAGCTCTTCAAACGTTTTTTACTGTTAATTATGCGTAAGTTATCGTGCAGTACATCGCGCACTAAGGTGCTTTTACCAGAACCTGACACACCACTGACACACACCAACTGTTGTAAGGGCAAGGTGGCGTTAACGTTTTTCAAATTATGCAGCGTCGCCCCTTTAACATTAAGAGATTCGGCCGCTTTTCCGCGTGGTTTGTAAATTGGGTGCTTTAACGGATTGGCCAGCATGCGCCCAGTAATGGATGCCTTGTTACGTTTAATCTGGGCAACACTTCCTGTAGCAACCACTTCACCTCCACGAACACCGGCACCAGGGCCAATGTCAATAATGTGTTCTGCGCTGTTTATGGTTTCTTCGTCGTGTTCAACCACAACAATGGTATTGCCTTTTTGTCGCAGTTTACCCAGCGTATTCAATAACATCCTATTATCGCGCGGGTGTAGTCCAATCGTGGGTTCATCTAAGATGTAACAAACCCCGCGAAGGTTTGAACCCAGTTGAGCAGCCAATCGAATTCGCTGCGCTTCACCGCCACTTAAGGTAGGAGCCGCTCGGTTTAAATGTAAATACGATAAGCCAACTTCATCCAAAAACGTTAAGCGCGACAGTAGTTCTTGCATACCGTCTCTGGCGATGGTTGCTTCACGCTCAGTAAGCTTTAGTTTTGAAATTTGTTGAACGGCTTCGTGTATGGATAAACTTGTAAAATCGGCAATGTTGTAATCTTTAAAATATACGTTTAACGATTCTGGCTTTAATCGCTGGCCCTCGCACTGAGCACAAACGCAAGGCTCACCCTCATCGTCATTTTTAGGCACCGCAATATCGGCCCCCTCGTGAATGTCTTCATCTTTCATCGCTGGCATGTCTATGCCGGTGCCGTAACAGGCTGTGCACCATCCGTGTTTGGAATTGTAGGAAAACATTCTGGGGTCAAGCTCAGGGAAGCTGGTTTGGCAGCTGGGGCAGGCCCGCTGGGTTGAAAACAAGGTGTTGGTGGCGCCTGGTTTGCCAATTTTCACCACACCACTGCCGTAATCCAAACCCAGTTGAATTAACTGTTGCACCTCTTTTTCGGTTTTAGCCGACACCTTGACGGTGCCTACGGGTAAATCAATGGTGTGCTCTTTAAACCGATCGAGCCTTGGCCAATCATCGGTTGGGCACAGTGTTCCGTCCACACGTAACTGTGTAAACCCTTTTTTTAAAGCCCATTTAGCTAAGTCGGTGTAATAGCCTTTTCGATCGATAATTAATGGTGCAAAGACCTCAACGCTCTTCGCTTTATGTTGTTTCATCACTTGAGCTGTTATGGCATCGATAGATTGTGCCGATATCGCCACCTCGCACTCGGGGCAATATTGCTCGCCTAGCTTTACAAACAGAAGCCGAAGAAAGTGATAAATTTCAGTCATGGTGGCAACGGTGCTTTTTCGCCCTCCACGACTGGTTCTTTGTTCGATGGCCACCGTGGGTGGAATCCCGGTGATGGCATCCACATCGGGTCTTGCTGCTGGTTGTACAAATTGGCGTGCATAGGCGTTTAATGATTCAAGATAGCGGCGTTGCCCTTCGTTAAACACAATATCGAATGCAAGCGTGCTTTTCCCGCTGCCGCTCATGCCGGTTACCACGGTTAATTTATCGCGCGGAATGTCCACGTCAATATTTTTTAAATTGTGCTCTCGTGCTTGACGCACCGATATGTCATGAGAGGCTAGTGTGCCCGGTGCTGGGTCTTCCGCCACTCGATTATCAAGTTCTGATACGGCCGCAGCCAGTCTTAATTGATCGGTGGCTTCTCGATACGCCAACAGTGCTTGCCCCGTTGCCGAATTTTTTTCATCAATAATGTTATCGGGGCTGCCTGCGAACACCAGTTCACCACCGGCGTAACCTCCATCGGGGCCTAGATCGATTAACCAGTCGGCGTGGTGAATGACATCTAAATTGTGTTCGATAACAATTAACGAATGACCTTTGTCAATAAGCTGCTCAAAGGCCCCAAGTAGTTTGGCGATGTCATCAAAATGTAAGCCTGTGGTGGGCTCATCAAATAAAAACAACGTATGGGTTTTTACCGCGTTGCGCTTACGTAATGCGGTTTCGGCTTCCACCAAATGAGCCGCTAGTTTTAATCGCTGCGCTTCGCCTCCACTTAATGTGGGCACCGGTTGCCCCAGTTGTACA
Organism: uncultured Granulosicoccaceae bacterium; assembly: GCA_938035125.1. Lineage (GTDB taxonomy): Bacteria > Pseudomonadota > Gammaproteobacteria > Granulosicoccales > Granulosicoccaceae > Granulosicoccus. The sequence goes on from CALHNS010000001.1 coordinate 45,791, forward strand.
TAGCCTAAACCCACATCCGCTAGTGGCTTTAAACCCAGTGTCACTTTGTCTTCATTGTGAAAGAACATCAGAGCTTCGTCCACGGTCATTTCCAATACATCGGCGATTGATTTGCCAGTTGATGTATTGTCTGAAAACACTTTTATATCTAATAGTTCGGGCCGATACCGCTTACCTTGGCATTCGCCGCAACGAAGGTACACATCACTTAAAAATTGCATCTCAACATGTTCAAAACCGTTGCCTGAACACATGGGGCATCGCATGCCGCTATTGAAACTGAACGAGCTGGCTTTGTAACCTCGTTCTTTCGCTTCGGGCACTTTTTCAAACACCTTTCGAATCGATTCAAACGCCCCGGTATAACTCACAGGGTTTGAGCGGGCTGATTTTCCAATCGGTGATTGATCGACCATGACTACCTGATCAATTTTATCGATACCGCTTATGGCTTGATAGGGTTCAGGTAAATCTTTCGGTGTGCCAAATTCGCTGAGTAAGCCTAAATACAGCGTGTCGTGAATGAGGGTGGATTTCCCTGACCCGCTTGGGCCTGTTAACACCACTAATCGGTTCAAAGGAAAGCTAATGCTGATGTTTTTTAAATTATGCCCACAGGCTTTTTTTAACGTTAGTTTGCCCAAACTTTTATGACGCTTTAACTTTTCAGGCGTGGGTGATGCCTTACCCGCCAAGTATTTAGCCGTAAGCGATTTTTTACTTTTCAATAACAGTTCTGGTTTGCCATTGAAGGTAACCGAGCCACCGAGCTGTCCAGGGCCTGGGCCCATGTCAATGATGCGATCGGCTGCGAACATCACTTGGGGGTCGTGTTCAACCACGATTAGCGTGTTGCCCGCATCGCGCAGGCGTTGCAGCACGCGAACGATTCTATCCATGTCACGAGGGTGCAAACCGATGCTAGGTTCGTCTAAAACGAATAAGGTGTTGACTAAAGAGGTGCCCAGTGCCGTGGTTAAATTAATACGCTGCACTTCCCCGCCCGATAAGGTGCGCGATTGTCTATCAAGGGTAAGGTAACCTAAGCCCACATCGTTTAAATATCGGAGCCGTGAACGCATTTCTGATAACACTAAAGTAGTGGCTTCATCAGCATCACTGGATACTACGGCGTCCACAAAGCTCTGCAGTTCTGATAACGGTAGTCGCATCATATCCACGATGGTTAAGCCAGGTAGCGCTTCGCAAACTTTTGTTTTTATCTTGGAATTTGCGGGGTAATAACGCTGTTTCGGCGATATAACAGCGCTCGATTGTTTTAGTGATCCCACCCGCCAGTTCAATGATTCAGGTTTTAATCGAGCACCATTACAAGCTGTGCAGGTTTCATAGCTGCGGTATTTGGATAGAAAAACCCGCACGTGCATTTTGTACGCTTTACGCTCAAGGTAGGCAAAAAAGCCATCGATGCCATACCAATGATGTTTGCTGCGCTTACCGCGCCGACGTTTGCCGCCGTCACCGTGAATAACCCAGTCTTTTTCGGTGTCGGTTAAGGCATTCCAAGGCACATCTAAGGGAATATCTTGAGCTACCGCTTCACGCACTAAATCTTTTTGGCAAATCTTATTCGATTCTGTTTGAAACGGCTTAATCGCACCACCGATTAACGTTTTAGTATGATCAGGAATCACTAATCGATGATCAATGCCCATCACTCGACCAAACCCACGGCATTCTTCGCATGCCCCGATGGGTGAATTAAACGAAAAATGCGATGGAGTGGGTTCTTTGTATCGAGTGTTGCAACGCTCACACTGAAGCGCTGCCGAGTAGGTGGTGGCTTTGCCTATTTTTTTGGCATCGTTAATGGGGTAGATATTGACTTTACCTTGCCCGAATCGCAGGGCCGTTTCCACCGCTTCTGTAAAACGACCGCTGTTTTCTTTATCAATGCGCAATCGATCTTGTATAACTTCAATATTTTTCGCTGTTTGTTGGTGTATGCGCGTATAGCCTTGTCGGCCAAGCCAATCGGTAATCTCTTCGCCTGTAAAGTTATCTGGCACATTGACATTGAAGGTAATCATTGCGCGATTCGCTTTGCCTTCCAGCCACAACGAACAAATATGTTGAGCACTATCGCGTTGCACCGGATCGCCGCAACCGCCGCAAAATAAATTGGCTGTGCGCGCAAACAATAATTTTATGTGATCGTTTAATTCTGTCATGGTGCCTACGGTGGAACGCGAGGTTCTAACCGGATTGGTTTGATCAATAGCTATCGCAGGCGGAATGCCTTCGATGCTATCCACAGAAGGCTTGTCCATTCGATCAAGAAACTGGCGCGCATAAGGGGAGAAGGTTTCCACATAGCGTCGTTGGCCTTCGGCATAAATGGTGTCGAATGCTAAGGTCGATTTTCCCGAGCCACTCACCCCTGTGACCACGATAAGCTCGCCATGGGGCAGCTTTAAGTCCAGATGCTTTAAATTGTTCTGGTGGGCGTTCTTTACAACGATGTGCTTACTCATACTGTCATGTTACGCGCTTCGCAAGCCGTGAGTTCATAAGGGTTCTGACGTAAGAAGCGGTGGACGCGGTCAATCGTTGGCCGTATAACAAAGGTGAACCCCCAATTACGCATAGGGCAGGCCGTGAAAGACGACATACGTGACTTTGAAGAGAAAGGCTTTTTGGTTCGTCGCAACCTTATCGACGATGCTACCGCAACCGATTTAGTGTCATTAATTGACCGTTCGTTGAAGCCTGCTTTAGCCCCTGTAGAATTTGAAGCCGATGTGCATTACCCGGGGTCGCCCGAATCTCGCACCGCGCCCGGTGGCAACACCCCAAGGCGTTTATTGCATGCTTACAGCCGAGATGCACAATTTCAAGCCATTGCTCGTCATCCAGACATCGTTGCAACGCTTGCCGCATTGATGCAAACCGATCAGCTGCTGTTATCTCAAAATCACCACAACTGTGTGATGACGAAACACCCCGGTTTTTCCAGCGTAACCAGCTGGCATCAAGACATTCGGTATTGGCGCTTTGATCGGCCAGAACTCATAAGCGTATGGCTGGCTTTGGGGCCTGAAACGATCGACAACGGATGCTTATTGGTGCTACCTGGTTCTCATAGATGGGACTTAGACCCTGGCCGTTTAGATGCTGCGTTATTTTTGCGCACAGATTTAGCAGAAAACCAAGAGCTCATAGCCAAAGCCACACCCGTGGAGTTGCAACGAGGGGATGTGCTGTTTTTCCATTCTCGAACCCTGCATGCGGCTGGGCAGAACCAATCAGATACGGTCAAACGTACCTTGGTGTACACCTACCGAGCAGGTGATAATCAACCCATTCCTGAGACCCGCTCCTCGGTATTCGACGATATCCTGGTGACCTAGTTGGCAACAAGCGGCTGCTGTACTGGCTGCCGTATTGGCGACCGTATTGGCAATGGCCCGTTTTGGTGCTAATTGATGGGGGCAGTTGGCGAACGTTGTGTCGGTGGCGAATGGTAAATTGATGCACATGAATACAGATAATGGCCAGCCTGACACCATCGTATCCGTGCGTGATGCTCTGGGTATAGACAGCGATTTACGCGTTCCCGCCTTTAGCGAGCGCACCGAACACGTACCGGCAATCGATGACGCCTATCGATTTGATTTGGATGTCACCCTTGCGATCTTGGCAGGCTTTAGTGCCAATCGACGAGTGTTAGTACAGGGCTATCATGGCACCGGTAAGTCCACACACATCGAACAAGTGGCCGCTCGATTAAATTGGCCGTGTGTGCGGGTGAATTTAGATGGGCACATCTCACGCCTTGATTTGGTTGGCCGCGATGCGATTGTGATGAAAGACGGTGTGCAAGTCACCGAGTTCCAAGAGGGTATTTTGCCTTGGGCGTTGCAACGTCCTGTGGCCTTAATATTCGATGAGTTCGATGCAGGGCGCCCAGATGTCATGTTTGTTATTCAACGCATTTTGGAACGCGATGGTAAGTTCACGCTGTTGGATCAAAACCGTGTCATTAATCCACACGCATCGTTTCGATTATTCGCCACCGCAAACACCATCGGATTGGGAAATTTAAATGGTTTGTATCACGGCACCCAAGTGCTTAATCAGGCGCAAATCGATCGTTGGAACATCGTATCGAAACTGAATTACTTAGCACCAGATGCCGAAGCAGGCATCGTGCACGCACGGGTACCTGCTATGGGCGAACGGGCCGGTGGTGCAGAATTAGTAAAATCGATGGTGGCTCTGGCAGCGCTTACTCGTGATGGGTTTATCGCAGGCGATGTGTCCACAGTGATGTCACCACGAACGGTCATCACATGGGCTGAAAATATCATCATATTTGATAACGTTGAGAAAGCATTTGAACTGAGTTACTTAAACAAATGTGACGATGCTGAGCATTCCATTGTGGCCGAATTTTACCAACGAGCCATGGGTGAAGAACTGGCTGGCTCCATCGCACATAATGTCTGAACTTGCCCGCACACGCGAGTGGGAGCGCCATGGCGCAGCCTCATTGCGTGCGCTCAGTGGTGAGCCATCGGCTGAATATCGTGCCAGCCGTTTGCGCGTAGGGCACAATGCCCAAGGGTTTGCCTCTCCGCATTTAGGCGTTCCATTTGCTGAATCTACCTTAGATGGCAGTCGTGGCATCGCCGATTCATTAGCCTTGCGCCTGCGACACAGTGATCGAGAATTACACAAAAAACTGGCGCCAGAAGACCCATTAGCGCGCATATTTTTTGATGTATTTGAACAGCTTCGCTGTGAGTCACTTGCCGATCAATCGCTACGCGGAATTTTAAAAAATTTAGATGCAGCCTTCGTGCAGTGGTGTAACACGGTGCACGGTGGCGCTATGGCCGATAGCGCATTGGGCATTCTGCTGTACACGGTTGTGCACATGGTGCGTGCCCGATTGGTTAGCACCATAGAAGATGAGACGGCCGAACAATTGGTTGAAGCCACCCGCGCTAATTTGTCCAAAATTATTGGGCATGAACTGTATGCGTTTAAGAAAGATCGTTTCGATCAGGCCGCTTATGCAGTGCATGCCGCGTCAATGGCTAACAAGCTAGCCGCCATGGTTGACGATGACGGTGGTGATGATGCGGATGTGGAATCCGTTAAAGAGCGTCATTCCATCATTCTGCCGCCCGACTGGGATGGCGACGGCATCAATGAAGTGGGCGATGGGGTGGCAGGGGCTTTGCCCGAAGGCGACAATGTAGAAGAGTCGCTACTGGATACGGTAGGCGGTTACCACGTATTCACTACCGAGTTTGATGCTGAAGTTACCGGTGAATCGCTATACCGAGAAAGCAAACGCGCAACACTACGAGCTACGTTAGATAAGCACGTATTAGCGCAGGCGGTCAGTATGCCAAGGCTTGCTCGCGAGCTACAAAGCCTTTTTTCAGAGCCAGTGGACGATGGTTGGTTGTTTGGTCAAGAAGCTGGCTTAGTTGATGCTCGGCGTTTGGCTCAGCTGGTCAGTAACCCGCATTACAAACAAGTGTTTGTAGAGCGTCGGCAGCAGCCGCGTTCGAATTCTGCGGTGACGTTCCTGATTGATAATTCTGGATCCATGAAGCGCCAACGCTTCGTAGCGGTGGCCACCTTAATTGATACGTTTTGTCGAGCCTTGCAACTGGCAGGCGTTACTACCGAAGTGTTGGGATTTACCACAGGTGATTGGAACGGCGGCAAAGCGATGGAGGCTTGGCGAAAAGCTGGTATGCCGGACGAGCCGGGCCGATTGGGTGAGGCCTTGCATGTGGTATACAAAGATCAGCACACCTCTTGGCGACGCTCGCGACACGGGCTATCGAGCTTGTTGGAAACCTTGCATTTTAGAGAAGGTATTGATGGAGAGGCTTTGCTGTGGGCCTATCGCAGATTGAATCGCCAGCCAGAAGATCAAAAATACTTGGTGGTTATCTCCGATGGGGCACCAATGGATGCTGCCACTCACCACAACAATCCTGAAGGATTTCTAGAGCAGCACTTACGCGATGTGGCAGGACATATCGAGCGCCATACGCCAGTGCACTTGGCGGCTATCGGTATCGATCTAGATTTAACCGACACCTATCAAAACAGTATTGGGTTGGATTTGAACGGAACCTTGGGTCAGGCCAGTTACCGTGTATTGCACACATTGTTCTCAGGGCGCATGCGGTAGAATTAGGGCGTCATTTCCCTACGTATTAAAGAGTCATCCCATGCAGGAAGAGTACGACGCCACGTCGGTAGAGTCGCACGTGCAAGATGTTTGGAACGCAAATCAAGCATTTGAAGTCACAGAAGACGAAACTCGGCCCAAATACTATTGCTTGTGCATGTTTCCCTACCCCAGTGGCAGCCTGCACATGGGCCATGTGCGTAACTACACCATCGGCGATGTGCTCTCGCGTTACAAGCGCATGCAAGGCTTCAATGTGTTGCAACCAATGGGTTGGGATGCGTTCGGCCTACCGGCTGAAAATGCGGCCATAAAAAACAACACCGCGCCTGCCAAATGGACGTATCAAAACATCGATGAGATGCGCGAACAGTTGCAGCGCATGGGCATCGCCTACGATTGGTCGCGTGAGTTTGCCACATGCACTCCTGAATACTATCGCTGGGAACAATGGTTCTTTACGCAATTGGTTGAAAAAGGTCTGGCGTATAAAAAAATGGCCACCGTTAACTGGGACCCAGTTGAGCAAACGGTACTAGCGAACGAACAAGTGGATGCCGAAGGTCGCGGCTGGCGATCAGGTGCGTTGGTAGAACGTCGACAAATTTCGCAGTGGTTTTTAAAGATCACTCAATACGCAGAAGAGCTTTTAGAAGAAACAGAAAAATTAGACGGCTGGCCCGATGCCGTTCGCACCATGCAGCGCAATTGGATTGGCCGATCAGAAGGGGTGGAATTTGATTTTGCTTTAGCCGATGGCGATGTGGCCGGTGAATCGGCGATTCGCGTTTACACCACACGTCCTGATACGGTGGCAGGTGTTACGTACATGGCTGTGGCGGCTGAACACCCGCTAGCCACGCACGCAGCCGAATCGAATGCAGATGTACAAGCCTTTGTTGATGAGTGCAAAAAAACAGGCACATCCGAAGCTGCCATGGAAAAACTTGAGAAGAAGGGTGTGCCGCTGGGTATTGATGCAATCAATCCCGTCTCGGGTGAAAAGGTACCGGTATATGTAGCCAACTTCGTGTTGATGACGTACGGAACCGGTGCGGTTATGTCTGTACCAGGCCATGATCAACGAGATTTTGAATTTGCTAAAAAATTCGGTTTACCGATCAAGCAAGTGGTGCAATCTACTAATGAAGCGGTTGATGTATCAGAAGCTGCGTTTACCGATAAAGAGAACACCGTATCGATCAATTCTGGGCAGTTCGATGGTTTAGACTTTTCAGCGTGCTTTAAAGCTACGGCCGATTTTCTTGCAGCTAATGCCAACGGCGATAAGAAAGTGAATTACCGCTTACGCGATTGGGGTGTTTCTCGGCAACGTTACTGGGGTTGCCCCATCCCAATAATTTATGACAAAGACGGCAACGCCCATACCGTGCCTGAACAAGATTTGCCTGTGGTGTTACCTGAAGATGTCGCTTTTTCTGGTGTGAATTCACCTATAAAAGAAGACCCTAACTTTTTTAACACCACGGTTCCTGGAACCAATGAGCCAGGTACGCGCGAAACCGACACCTTCGATACGTTCTTTGAATCCAGTTGGTATTACGCCCGTTATGCCTGCCCTGATGCGGATGCCATGTTAGATAGCCGGGCTAACTATTGGTTACCGGTAGATCAATACATCGGTGGTGTGGAGCACGCCGTTCTGCATTTACTGTACGCGCGTTTCTTCCACAAGCTAATGCGCGATGTGGGATTGATTACATCAGATGAGCCGTTTACACGCCTATTAACTCAAGGCATGGTTATAGCCGAAACGTTTTATCGTGATGATGATGGTAAACCCGAATATTTTAATGCACGTGAACTTGATTTAACATACGACGATAAAGGCCGCATTAATGGCGCCACACTTAAAGCCGATGGTAAGCCTGTAACGGTGGGCCGCATCGAGAAAATGTCTAAATCGAAGAACAACGGTGTTGATCCGATTGAGATGATTGATAAGTACGGCGCCGATACGGTTCGTTTGTTTTCCATGAGTGACAGCCCTCCACACCAATCTTTGGAATGGAAAGACGGTGGTGTTGAAGGCATGAATCGCTTTTTAAAACGCGTTTGGCGGGAAGTGTCGCGTTTGCCGTCCGATGCGGGCCAGCACTTATTTGACCAAGAAGAGCTAAACGATGAGCAGAAAGCGCTGCGTCGTAAAACTCATGAAACCATTGCAAAAGTCACTGACGATATCGAACGACGTTACACATTTAATACCGCCATTGCATCAATGATGGAATTATTTAATGAAGCCAGTAAGTTTGATGACAGAAGTAACAGCGGATTCGCTGTGCAACATGAGGCCTATGGTGCGTTAATTCGTTTATTAAGCCCCTTCACACCACATATCACTCATGAGATGTGGGCAGGGCTTGGGTACGAATCTGCGTTAATTGATGAAGCATGGCCAGAAGTAGATGAAGAAGCCTTAGTGCGCGATTCGATCACGTTGGTATTGCAAGTCAATGGAAAACGCCGTTCTGAAATTTCGATTGCAGCCAGTGCTTCCAAAGATGAATGTGAAGCAGCCGCGATGGCCGATGAGAATGTGATAAAAAATATTGACGGTAAAACTGTGCGTAAAGTGATCGTAGTGCCTGGGAAATTGGTGAACATAGTTGCCAATTAACCGCTTATCGTTGGTTGCGGCATTCGCATAGCATGTTTTCCAACGCCTATTTATTACTCATCACAGCCACCATGCTTTGGGGTGGTAATGCGGTGGCAGCTCGTTTGGCTGCAGATGAATGGCAGTCGTTTACCCTAACGTTTGTGCGTTGGACAATTACTTTATTGTGTTTGTTGCCCTTTACCTATAAACACCTGAAAAACGATTGGCCAGTGTTGCGCTCTCGGGTGGTTGTTTTGTTTTGTATGGGCGCGTTTGGTATGGGGCTTTTTAATATCACCATGTTTACCGCACTTCGTTATACGACAGCGGTAAACGCAAGCATCGAACAATCATTAATGCCTGTGCTCATCATTTTGGCGAATTTTTTGTTTTTTCGTCAAAAGGCAACGATATGGCAACTAGTGGGCGTTGCTATTTCCATTGTGGGTGTGATTGTTACCAGCACCAATGGCGAACCGCTGGGCTTTTTTAGTGGCGCCTTAAATCGAGGCGATGCGTTAATGCTAGTGGCGGCGGTTTTCTACGCAGGCTACACCATCTCATTACGTTGGCGACCTGATATTCACTGGCTCAGTTTTCTCTTTGTGATCGCCTGCGGGGCCGCAGCGGTTTGTTTGCCGCTCACCGTTTGGGAAGTGAATGCCAAAGGTTTTGAGCCGCCCTCTATCAAGGGTTGGATGCTGTTGTGGTACACCGTTATTTTTCCAACGGTTGTGTCGCAACTTGCGTTTGCACGCGGGGTGGAACTGATTGGAGGTAATCGCGCCGGATTGTTTATCAATCTGGTGCCCGTATTTGGTTCTTTGCTAGCCGTTTTATTAATCGGTGAATCGTTTCATCTTTATCATGCATTAGGCATGGTATTGGTGCTGGGTGGAATTTTCTTAGCTGAAAAAAGTGCTAAAGGTAAAGATCCAGCTTAAAACGCCTGCGCTCAGCATCAAAGGCTCGCACTTTAACGCTTACCGCATCGCCCAACACAAACCTAGGTTGCTGCACATTCAACGCTTCTGCGCTAACGTCGCTGATAATGTAATCGGTTTGATATTGTTCATTTAAATCTTCAACGTATACTTTTAAATCCACCGCTAAGTCGTCAATGGCCACATAAATTCGCCCACTGCGAAAACCCATAACGGTTCCTGAGTGTGTGTGGTCAGATCCGTGTTCTAAATCGCTCTTAAGGTGCGCATCAATCACAGCGAATTCGATGGCTTTACCTAATTGTTTTTGTCGTTGTTTCGCAGTATTTGCAGCCTCAATAACGTCAGATCGAATGGCGGCATCAAACGCAGAATCTAATGCGGGTTCAAGGCCTAGCGCCTCTAACAATTCTTTGTGAGTGTAAATGCCAACAATTTCTCGCATGGGAGATGAGAAACGGGCGTAGCTTTCGGCGCCTAATGCATGGTGCCTACCCGGTTCTGCTCTGAATTCGGAGGCTTGATTAATCATGAGCACTTGGCGCTCAATGGCCTGCACTAAGCGTTTTGATTCAGCATCGTTAGGTAATCCTGCTATGAAGTCTGCAAGGCTTTGCTCGGGTTTTCGTTGGAATCGTTCGTCTAGTGTTTTTATTTTATTCAACGCTACAAGATTATCGGCTAACGCTTTTCTTCTTTTTTTAAGCGGTGCATCATGCACACGAAATATGGGCTGCAGCTCTGGATGTAAACGGTTCAAAGACTCTAGAAGAAGGGCACCTTGCATATTGCACAACAAACTGATTTGTTCGTTATAACGCTCGGTATTGTAGCGCTCGCGTTCATGTAACTCAAAACCGTTAGCGGTAAGGCTTATTTGTGTTTCACGTCGATCGAATTGGATAACGTCTCTATCTTCGGAACGCTCAATTAATAGAAGGCCCAGCTGTTTAAGTAATCTTAAGGAGTTTTCCGATTCTTGCGGAATAGGTGGGTCATGCGGTTTGGATTGATTGTCTAGCCAGCGCTGCACACCTTCATAACTTAGCTTGGCGAAGCTTTTAATTCGCGCCCGTACAATTTCAGTGCGGGTGCACACACCATCCGCTGTTAAGGTCATGTCGAACACCAATGCGCGACGTTCCACATCCGCATTTAATGAAACTAAATCTTCTGAAAGGGCTGTTGGGAGCATCGGCACCGAACGGCTAGGTAAATAATAACTGGTGCCACGTGCCAAAGCTTCTTTAAATAACGCGCTGCCTGGTTTTACATAATACGATGCATCGGCGAGTGCATAGCGGCAACGGTATCCATTGCTAACACTAGCATCGTCTTGATCGACATGATGAGCCGGGTTAGCGGGAATCGATTCAATTAATAACGCTTGATCTAAATCACGAGAATCTGGGTTGTCGATGGTAACAAACGGCTCGTTTGTCCAATCCAGCAATTCGGCATCGTGAATGCCATTGTTTTGCTGCCAGTAGGCCACCTCATCATGGGCCGCTTGGGAATGTGTGGTGTCAACTTTGTATTGGCGCAGCGTATCGTTAAGTAGTTTTTTAACATCCATAGGGCTAGTTTGTATTGTTATATTGGGCTGGTTTTATAGGTGGTCAATGATGGGGTCAGGGCAATATTCACGTCGGCGACAATTTTTGCAATGTTCTCCTAAATATAATTCGTCTATCCATTGCATCAATGTATCAATATCACCACGGTCATCGAACATGAATCCGGCTTCAAAATTTCTCTTATCGGCGTGTTTTGCACCGATGCCTGCACCCGTCAAATTGGCGGAACCGACAAAAGCGATGCGCCCGTCAACGACCACACTTTTAGTGTGGACTCTTGGGCATAAAATTCGTTCAAAGGCCTCACTATTAATCAGCGCCTGGCATTTGTCAAAATCGTCACGAAAACGCGGCCCTGGCTCTTTAGCGTGTATGAGGCGCACCGATACTCCTCGTCTTACTAATTCGTCCAAAACATTCAGCAGCGGTTGATATGAGCCTTGGAACTCGATGTGCAAATCCTTAATATCGGCCGTGACGATCCAAAGAAACCGCTTAGCTTCAGGCAGTATCGGCTGCAAGAAACGGGTGTAAATATCTCGATTCAGTAGAAGTTCATGCATGTTCGCAGTGTAACCTCAATACTACCCTTTGCTTGCTGCTGCCAAGCTGAAGATCGGATAAACTGAGCCTTCAAATGATGTTTTCCATCAATAGAAAAGGAATGTACCTATGAAAATTCGATTGAATAGGGTTTTACTCAAGGCAACGTTTGCCATAGCATTAGGGTTAGGTTCAATGGTTGGTAATTCTGCAGTGGCCCAAGAAGGCCTGGTCACGGTTAAGAGCCCACACAGTGTGGCTGATACGTTAGATAAACTCAGCACGGTATTAGAGAGTAAAGGAATGAATATCTTTGCTCGCATTAATCATGCAGAAGGCGCAGCCGGTGCAGGCCTCGAATTGCGTCCCACCGAGGTACTGCTATTCGGAAACCCGAAAGTGGGCACCCCGTTAATGGTTTGCGCGCAAAGCGTAGCAATCGATTTACCGCAAAAGATGCTGGCTTGGGAAGACGCTGATGGTCAAGTTTATCTAGGCTACAACGACCCCATGCATTTAAAGGCTCGTCACGGCATCGAAGGTTGTGATGGTGTGTTGGAAAAAGTTGCAGGGGCTTTAGGTAACTTTGCTAAGGCTGCCACGGCAGAATGATTCGTCGCACTTGGATCAAGCGAGTTGCTGCCGGTGCGTGCGTAACAGCTGCATCGTTGGTTAGTGGTTGTGGCTTTCGCCCGCGCGGCAGTGTCACTGAACTGGCCGATCCAGGTGCTATTTTTATCGATATTTCACGCGGCGTTACCTTGCGCAGAGATTTGCAAGTGGCGCTGCGTGAAAGAGCGTTTCGCATTGCTGCCAATCGCGATGTTGCGGACATCTTGCTTCGCATCAGCGATGAACAACAAAACGAGCGCATCATCTCCATTCAACAAACAGGGCAGGTTAGTGAGTTAGAGCTTAGCCATTCGGTGAATATGCAAGTGGCTCGCAGTGAAAACGATGAATCGCCTGTATACAACCCTGAACAGCCTGCAAATCGTGTGGAAGTTATTCGCGAGTACACCAACGATACGCGCGGTGTTTTAGGTAAGGAGCAAGAAGCCGAGATACTTCGTTCTGAGATGCGCGAAGAGTTAGTTCGCCAAGTGGTGTTGCGGGCCGTAGCTACTTTGGTTGAACGTGCCTAATAGCGTGTCTGAAAAAGTGCCTGAAAATTTGGCTAAATCGGCCTAATCGCGCCCCGAAGCCAACGTAAACGACTTTTACTCAATAACCTTTATTTCGGTCAACAAACCCCGCCAGTTCTCGTCCTGCTAAGGCATCTGCCACATTCTTAGCCACTTGCTGTGCTGCGATATTTCCTGCAGTTGGGGCTGCATTGTGCGGGGTGATGATCACCTTCGGGTGCGTCCAGAACGGATGTGTGGGTGGCAATGGCTCTTCATGAAATACATCCAACATTGCGCTTGATAGACGGCCATCGTTTAAGGCGGTTATCACATCGTCGTCCACGCAGTGTTCACCGCGTGCTGCATTGATTAATGAGGTGCCTTCAGGTAACTGATTAAAAAATTCAGCATTGAGTAAGCCGGTTGTGTCTGGTGTTAACGGTAACAAGCAAACCAGCGTATTGAGCGTTCCACAAAATGTGGATAGTTGATCTGGCCCGAAGTAGCTTTTTACACCGTTTAGATGTTTCTCAGTTCGGCTCCAAGTACTGACTTTATATCCATTCATCACTAAACGCTCTGCGGCAGCCGATGAAAGTACGCCAGCACCTAAAATACCGACATGCCAGTCAGCAGCGGCAGGTTCTGCTGCATCTCGTTTCCATTGTTTCGCTGCTTGCGCATCGGCTAGCACGTGCATTTGACGATGGGCATGCAGCACACCCATCAGTACATACTCACTCATCGGTGTGCTCATGCCACCATCTTCTAAACGATAGATGGGTACATCAGCTGGTAAGTCGGCTGCTTTTAATAAGCGATCAACGCCTGCTGATAACGCAAAGATATGAGTAAGATTGGGAAGTGCATCGAACAAACCTTCAGGCGGTAACCAAAGCGCTGCAAAGCGTATCTCTTTGGCATCGCCCACATCAGGCCAAGTGCGAACGTCAAGTGATGGGCTCAGTGTTTTTAGTGCATCACGAAAACGGCGTTCAAAAACGCCGTCTTTGTCCGTTCCACTGTAGTACAGCAAAGCCATTAGGCTAATTTTACGTAACTGCGCTGGCTGTATACCAATGGCGCCGTTTTGCGGCTGCTTACGTCCAGTACTCTACCGATGTACACGCGATGCGTGCCGTGTTCGCGTGATTCGACTAAGGCGCAATCCAGTGACACTAATGCGTTAGTGAGTATGGGTGAGCCAGTAGTTGCCGTTGTCCATTCACCTTTCGTGAATCGATCGATCTCTGGGTTGTCGCCAAAACCTGCGAAGGTATTGGATACGTCTTGTTGATCTTCGGCCAGTAAGTTAAGCGCAAATACCTGGTTTGCATCGGCCATTTTGCAAAATTCATTGCTGGTGTTAACACAGGCAAGCATCAGAGCTGGCTCTGCGCAAACTGACACCATGGAGCTGACGGTTAAACCAGATTTTCCAGAAGCACCGTTGGTGGTGACAACAGCGACTCCGTTCGCCGCTAACGATAAAGCGGCGACGAAGTCTTCGGTATTGCACGATTTGTCATCAAAAGATGATGAGATCACGCAGGGTAATCTCGTCGTGCAGGACCTGTGTAAATTTGCTGTGGACGACCAATTCGGCCTTCAGGGTCTTCGTGAGATTCAATCCAATGAGAGATCCAACCTACGGTGCGAGCCATCGCAAACATAACGGTGAACATACTCATGGGGATGTTCAGCGCTCGAAGAATGATGCCTGAGTAAAAATCAACATTAGGGTATAACTTACGATCAACAAAATATTGATCGGCTAAGGTAGCTTTTTCAAGTTCCATTGCCAGTTCAAACAAAGGCTGATCGCCGCCCAGTTCATCCAGTAAGTCGTGACACATCTTTTGAATGAGCTTGGCGCGTGGGTCGAAATTCTTATAAACGCGGTGCCCGAAACCCATCAAGCGGAAAGGATCGTTTTTATCCTTCGCACGTTCTATGGTTTTCTCAATGGTTTCGCCGGTGTTTAAAATGTCATCGAGCATGTTCATCACGGCTTCATTTGCGCCACCGTGAGCCGGGCCCCATAAACTTGCAATACCAGCAGCGATGGATGCAAAAGGATTCGCGCCTGAGCTACCAGCTAAACGAACGGTAGAGGTACTGGCATTTTGCTCGTGATCGGCGTGCAGAATAAGAATCAATTCCAACGCTTTAACCGCTGTGGGGTTTGGCGTAAATTCTTCAGCAGGAACCGCAAACATCATTTGCGTGAAATTCTCCACGTAGCTCAACTCGTTTTGCGGGTACATAAACGGCTGACCTAGTGCGTGTTTGTGGATATAAGACGCAATGGTTGGCATCTTAGCAATTAAGCGATGCGCCGAGATCTCTCGGTGTTTTGGATTGTTGATATCGAGAGAATCGTGGTAGAACGAAGATAAAGCGCCAACCGTTCCCACCAGCATGGCCATGGGGTGTGCATCGTAACGAAAACCTGCGATGAAGTTACGAACGTTCTCGTGCACCATGGTGTGTTGCGTAATGATGGTATTAAAGTCAGCCGATTGCTCTGGGGTCGGCAATTCGCCGTACATAAGCAAGTAGCACACTTCTAAATAGGTGCTTCGCTCAGCCAGCTGTTCAATGGGGTAGCCCCGATACAGTAATACGCCTTCACCACCATCAATGAAGGTGATAGCGCTTTTACAGCTGGCGGTTGTGGCGAAGCCAGGATCGTAAGTGAATAACCCTGTGGACTTATTCATGCCACGCACATCAACGCAGTCCGGCCCGTGAGTGCCGCTTAACACCGGCAGTTCAGCGCTGTCTCCGGCTGGGTTAGTAATCGTGGCGGTGCTATCGGTCATTACGGGTCTCCGTTTGTTTACTTACAGTCGCGGTAGGAAAATTGCCGCGCGATGTCGCTATGTGACGTGATATGGCGTTGATACGCGTATAAAACGACGCATAAAACTAAAATCACAATCCCTATTATAAGCGGTGAAATAGTGACGAAAAGATATAGAAACTATTTGTAGCCAAATGTGGCCGATCAGTTCCCTTTTAAGTGTGCATTAATCGCCAGCGGTTTCACGAACTGTGTCTAATTGTTACGTTCAAGTTTGAATTGCCGCTGTCGGTGTCACACAGAATGGACGTTATGGCTAATTTTACCGGTTAAAAGGTTGGTTTACTGGTCGTTAACAATCTCAGGCGCTGGTGGTGCGCTTAGTGGAGGATGCCTGCCTCTGAATTGAAATCGCCGTCAAAAAAATCCCGCGTCAGACGGGAACAAGAACTAAGGCGATCCATCATCAGGGCACAAGCTGGATTATTCTCAACGGGGGGCTGTTCGCCCCTCGTGTTTTCATTGCCAGCGCACGCTGTGTATTGGTCTACACTTTTACCACATGAATCGGCGCGCCTTTCTTCTTCAATCCCTGTCCTACGGCCTTATTGCGTCTGGCTGTGCCACTCATCATCCTGAACTTTATAACGGCGTTGGTGGTGCTGCCATTGCGCATAATAGTGTGGCGGTGCTTGGGGTCGTGCAGCAAGCTGGGTTGCGAATCCCTGTTAATGAATACCGTTTGGCAACCGATTTAGAAATTTTGCTGCGAGAAGAGCAGCGTCATTCGGTTATGCCCTATAAGCAAGTGCGAATCGCACTTGGGGCAGAGCGTCATGATCTGCTGTTGAAACGCCTTGCCAACGCTGGCGAATTGGACTCGACCGATCTGACCATGTTGAATGGGGCAAACCTACCTACCAAAATGGCGGTAGCGTTAACCGTTACCGGAAATGAGGTTACCAATCTTCCAGAAGAGCGGGTCAAGCTAAGAGACCATCAAGGTCAAGTGCTAAGCGATAGAGAGCACCTAGTTTTATCGACCATGCGCAGCGTTACCATGACGGCAACATTAGTGGAATTAGGACTAGGGCGTGTGCGTATGCACGATTCGTTTAATTATCAATCCATCGAACGTAAACGTTACTTGCACTACTCAGGATCAAGTTTTTCAGGCAGCGTAGCAGCAAGTCTTGCAAATACCGTGGCTAATGGCGTAAGAGCGCCCAAAGCTCCGCCAGCACCGGGTTTGTACAGTAGCTTTTATGAGCTGCTAAACGATGTGGCTGCAAAGCTACCGGTGACGTGAAACTAAAAAGCGCCTGGTTATTACATTAACCAGGCGCTATTTTATAACAAGCTTTCAATTTACAGCGCCGTGATACAGCCAGCCGCGTTAGTGGGCCAATTAGTGAGCCAAGATTTGGCTTAAGAACAGCTGGGTGCGTTCAGATTGCGGGTTATTGAAGAACTGCTCTGGCTCATTCTCTTCAATGATTTGGCCTTCATCCATAAAAATAACTCGGTCGGCTACGGTTTTCGCAAAACCCATTTCGTGCGTAACGCAAATCATCGTCATGCCTTCTTCAGCTAGCTCGATCATGACATCCAACACTTCTTTGATCATTTCAGGATCTAGAGCTGAGGTAGGTTCATCAAACAACATCACTTTCGGGCTCATGCAAAGAGAACGCGCAATGGCCACACGTTGCTGCTGACCCCCTGAGAGTTGTCCGGGGTATTTAAGCGCTTGATCTGGAATTTTTACACGTTCTAAATATTTCATGGCGGTAGCTTCTGCTTCTGCCTTTGGCTGCTTTCGAACCCAGATGGGCGCCAGGGTGCAGTTTTCTAGCACGGTTAAGTGCGGGAAAAGATTGAAGTGTTGAAACACCATGCCCACTTCACGACGTACTGCTTCGATGTTTTTCAAATCGTTAGTCAGTTCAACTCCATCGACAATAATGTCGCCTTTTTGGTGCTCTTCTAAACGATTGATGCATCGAATCATGGTGGATTTGCCGGAGCCTGATGGCCCGCACACCACAATACGTTCACCGCTTTTTACATCTAAGTTGATGTCTCGAAGCACGTGAAATTCGCCATACCATTTGTGCATTTCACGAATTTCAATGGTTGAATCACCCAGTGCACGACCCGTAGCACTGATGTTGTTCTCTGTGTTATTCATAGTGGGTGCCTTAACGTTTGTGACCGGTGTGGAGTTTGTTTTCTAAGTACAACGAGTAACGAGCCATGGCATAACAAGAAATAAAGAAGAAAATGGCTACAAATAAATACACTTCGTTTGTTAAGCCGTTCCATTTGGTGTCGGCCAATGAAGCTCGACCAATACCTAGAGGATCAAGTAGCCCGATAACAATAACCAGTGTGGAATCTTTGTAAAGACCGATGAAGGTATTTACGATTGCCGGTATAGAAATTTTGAGTGCCTGCGGTAAGACGATTAACCGCATGGATGGCCAATACTTCAAGCCCAGTGCATCGGCTGCTTCTGATTGCCCTCGGTGCACGGCTTGCAAACCACCACGAACCACTTCGGCCATATAGGCCGATGCGAAAAGTGTAACCATGATTAACACGCGTATAAGCAAGTTAAACGTGGTGCCTGGAGGCAAGAAGTAGCTGAGCATAGTGGACGCCACAAACAGCAACGTGATTAATGGAACCCCACGAATAAATTCGATGAACACCACGCAAGCGTATTTTACGATCGGTAAATTCGACTGACGCCCCAACGCTAATAAAATGCCGATGGGTAATGAAAACGCGATACCGGTTACACCGATGATGAGCGTTAACATAAAGCCACCAAATAAATCGGTGGAGACTTTTTTCAAGTTCAATTGATCGTATTGATCAAGATCAACAAGGCCTTGAATTTGAAGATCGCTAAAGGGGAGCTGAAAGCCTCCGAAAAATATTATTTTGGCTAGCACCGCAGCGGTTATCGCGATGATCATAACGAACAGGGATGAAAAGCCCTTATAAACCAACATCAAAACAACCGCGATACAGGCCAGTGCAACCAGTAGCTTGACGCCGTTACCACCTACCAATAGAAATGCTGCTGCAAATGGGAACAAAGCAACAAACCCCATTAAGGGCTTACGCAACGGGCAATTTTCCCAAAGCAATACGATGCAAGAGAGCACCAGCATTAAGAAGGCAAGGTTGACGCGCCAGCGTTCTGCTTCTGGGTAGAAGCCATAGGTGAATAGGCGCAAACGTTCTCCGATGAACGCCCAGCAAGCACCTCCGGCTTTCGCTTTGCATGCATTGCGATCTTCACCAACGAAAGCGGCATCGAATAAAGTCCAATCCAGAACACCGGGAAGCACTTTATAAAGGAAGTAGATAGCCAACAATGACAACACAATGTTGGTGGGTGATGAGAATAAATTCTCCCGTAACCACAACATGATTCCGCGGGTTTTAAACGGCGGTGGCATGGAGGGGTGTTTGCCCGGTTCGTATTTCTGTTCGGTGGTTGAATTGCTCATGGACTATCGCTCCACCAACGCAATGCGTTTGTTGTAGTAATTCATACTGGCACTGATGATCAGCGAGAAGGTGAGATAGATGGCCATAACAATCATCATGCATTCCATCTCTCTGCCGGTTTGGTTAAGTGATATGCCACCGATGGTGGCGGTCACATCCATGTAGCCGATAGCGATAGCAAGCGATGAATTTTTGGTTAAATTTAAATACTGACTGGATAAAGGCGGCACAATGACACGAAGGGCTTGTGGAATAACCACCAAGTTCAGTGTTTTGTTGCGCGGTAAACCCAGTGCCATGCTGGCTTCGGTTTGGCCGTGATTAACCGCCAAAATGCCTGCGCGAACGATTTCAGCGATAAACGCTGCTGTATAAAAAGAAAGCGCTAACCACAAGGCAAGAAACTCAGGTCGAATAACCATGCCGCCTTTGTAGTTAAAGCCTTTGAGTTCTGGGATGTCCCATTCAACTGGTTGGCCTAATGCCAAAAACGTAATAGCGGGTAGCCCGATAATAGAAAATAGTGAAACCCAAAAAACTGGAAGTTGAGTCCCTTTTTTCTCTTGTAGACCTTTGGCAAATTTGCGGAAAAACCAAGCGAAAATGACCCCAACAATAAAAGCTGCAACAACGAACTTAAATAAAGGCAGGTATTCAGGACTGGGCATGAATACACCACGATTGGTTAAGAATGTGGTGTCTGCAAAGTTGATTGCTTGTTTGGGTTTTGGAAGTGAGTGTACGACGATGCCGTGTATGAGCAATATGTGCAATAACACGGGAACGTTTCGAACGAATTCAATGTAGCAATAGGCCAGCTTATCGATTAGCCAATTTTTAGAAAGCCTGAGTACGCCTAAGATAAAACCTAAAACGGTTGCTAGGATGATTCCTGCAACTGCAATTAAAAGCGTATTGATGATGCCCACCATCATGGCGGTGAAGTGGGAGGATCGCGAGGAGTATTCAATCAGGTGTTGATTGATGTCGTAACTTGCCGGTTGTTCTAAAAAGTTAAAACTAAAGCCTTTGCCTAAAGCCTCCAGGTTGTGAACGGCGTTTAACACCATCGATCCAAAAAACCAAAGCAATGCAAGCGCTGCCAGTATCTGAACAATGATGGATCGGTTTTCTTTGTTGTACCAGAGCTTAGCGAACAAAGAGGTATTGGCTGCAGTATTGGCAGTCGGTGTTGCACTCATGGGCAAGTTACCTGGAAGTGAAGATGGAAAGAAAAAGGGGCACTGATGTGCCCCTTTCTCAAACTACAAACGCATTGCTTAGCGAATTGGTGCTGCGTATAAAATGCCGCCGTCTTTCCACTGTGCGTTCAAGCCGCGCTCGATACCTAAAGGCGTGCTAGGACCGATGTGCTTGTCAAAAATTTCACCGTAGTTGCCTACAGCTGCAATGGCGCGCATAGCCCACTGCTTATCAAGACCGATCATTGCGCCGAAGTCACCTTCAGAACCTAAGATACGGTTGATGCTTGGGTTATCGCCAGCTTCAGCCGCTAGAGCTTCAGCATCAGCTGAAGTTATACCCAGCTCTTCTGCAGAGATAAGTGCGTTAACAACCCACTTAGCGATGTCATACCACTGGTCGTCGCCGTGACGAACCGCACCTGCTAGAGGCTCTTTAGAAATGATGTCTGGAAGAACCATGTGATCATCAGGAGCTTCGAATGCTGCACGAGTAGAGGCAAGACCTGATGCATCAGTTGTGTACACGTCACAACGGCCAGCTAGGTAGTTAGTCTTACCTTCTTCGTTAGTTTCAATCGCAACAGGCTCATAAGAGATACCGTTTGTGCGGAAGTAGTCAGCTAGGTTCAATTCTGTAGTTGTACCTGTCTGGATGCAAACAGAGGCACCGTCAAGTTCTTTTGCTGAAGAAACACCTAGATCTTTGGCAACCAAAAAGCCTTGACCGTCATAGTAGTTAACTGGCAAGAACGATAATTTTAAGTCAGCATCACGGCTCATAGTTTCAGTCGTGTTGCGAAACAGCACATCACCTTCACCAGAATTCAACAATGTGAAGCGAGTCTTACCGGTTGACGGTACGAATTTCACTTTGTCGGCATCGCCAAGAACAGCGGCTGCCATCGCGCGGCAGAAGTCAACGTCGAAACCCTGCCATTTGCCGTCGGCATCAGGAGCAGCGAAGCCAACAAGGCCAGTAGTTACTACGCAGTTTAATTCGCCGCGTGCTTTTACGTCGTCAAGGGTTGCGGCTTGGGCTGAGCCCGCTACCGCAGTCAGTGCGACTGTTGCCGCGAGTAAAGTCTTCTTCATGATCTCTCCAAAGAGGGTGAATACTTTGTTATTGATGGAAATGCACAGGCCTTATACCCGAGCAGTGGGGGGATGATACCGCAAGCAGGATTCGGATTACAGCTTTATCAGCGCTACATACTTCGCATTTTCCTTACAGTGTAGGCGTATGCCGCTTTCGTGTAAGTATTGAAAACAGTCAAATACACGGATCTATGCGCCCAAAATCCATAGAAAGTAAACAATGTAAATAGGTTGATTTAGTTGACACTTCTGCGATTTATAGCTACTATGGTGGGCTTGCCTGTGGAGGGATTCCCGAGCGGTCAAAGGGGGCAGACTGTAAATCTGCTGGCTACGCCTTCGGAGGTTCGAATCCTCCTCCCTCCACCACACGGCACTGGTCACGCGGTACTTTAACAGGTACTCGGGCAGGTGTTGTTTGATGTTAGCTGGTTGCAGAGCGGGTGTCGTACAGTGGTAGTACTCCAGCCTTCCAAGC
>CALHNS010000002.1 GCA_938035125.1 uncultured Granulosicoccaceae bacterium
ATATCAGAAGCTTTCTGAAAGCGATCACGGTTTGTACCGAACGCGGTCAATAGCCTTGGAGCAAGCTGAGGGCCAGCGCCAGGGAGACTGTTGAAGATGTGTCGATCTTTCTGCTTTCGGTAGCGTGTCTTGATTTCATTGTCTATGGATTCAATACCGAGAATGAGTGATCGCAGCTGAGTAATTAGTATCTGTACAAGAAGTTGATTAGGTTCAACGATGCCAGGGTCAGCGGTGAGTGGCGTAGCGGTTTTGATATCGTCGATACGTTTTTGATTTACATCTGGGTAGCGCGAATTATGTTGATCGAAGAATTTAAGTAACGAAGAGCGATGTGCTCTTTTTGCTTTCTCAAGGGTTGGCCAGCGAGAAACAAAATCACAGAAAATGATAGTGTCTTTCTCCTGAAACCACTGCAAAGCATGAGGGTAATAGTTTTTCAGTGCGCTGGTTATTTTATTGGTTAGTGCAACCCTATCTTGTACTAACGATCGGCGTGATTCGGTGAGTTGGCCAAGGGCTCTAACATCCGGGTCTTGAGGGAATAATGGGGAGAGTTTGTGCATGTGTTGTCTGCCAAGGTGTATCGTTGCGCACCATGGAGTTAAGAATAACAACCACTTTCTGCATACAGGCGGTAATAACGACTTTTTATGTTTGCCTTGCGAAACAAGTTTTTCGTAAAACTGTTTCATCACTGGGTAGTGTAGAATGGCTGAGAGCATAGCCTTTATTTCTACATGTCTGCAATTGTTGTCTGGCCAGAGAAACCTATGAGCTCGTTTATCTACAGATGTATACGAATAAAAATCGTACCGTTACCGGGGTCAGTACTGGTTTTCCTGATTGCTGCGTTACTTGTTTCGGGTTGTTCAGGATCCAGCTCAGGGTCTGATGAGGAAAGTCCGTTGTTAAATGAAGTCGTTATTGACAGCGAAGACGAATTGGATGGTGGTTTAGCAGAAGGCTCGACTGACGTCACCGCAGAGCAGACCAGCAACGAAGCCACAGAAGACAATGAAGAATCGACTTCATCACTGGGCCAAAATCTTTCTACGCTTGATCCAGTTGTAGCGCTATCAACACGCGTTACCTTTGACATAACGGTCCCTGCCTACTCCTCTGACGCTCTGCAGGTTTTGGTCGCTTGGGGAGACAGGGAGATTACGGCTGCCTGGGTTACTGATGAATCCTGGATAGTGGCTGATGATCTTCCAACAGATACTGAAAATAGTCTCGTCGTGACTTTCTCTGACCAAAACGGTGCAATCATCCTGGCGAGCTTTGAACAAAGTTACAGAACGGGAGGCGATGCTGCGGAAGTTTTTATCATCGGGCCCGATCAGTTCAATACGGAACAATGGGACATCGACGGTGATGGGGTCAGTAACATCGATGAATTGATAGCGGGATCTGATCCCTTTGTGCCGAACACCACCACGGACACAAACTCTGAATCTGCAGAGACGCTATTACCGGTATCAGCGAGTATTGAACTGGTAGCGGATAAAACGTTTCGCATTCGCTGGCAGCCCACCAATGCCGCAGATTTTTATCGTGTGCTGGAGAATCCTGACGGGGTGTCCGGATTCACAGATATCAGCGGCGAACTTGATGCGTCTACTGAATTTTATGATCACCGGGTTGGTTTGCATCAACGCGTAAATGCCCGTTATATGGTGGAGGCCTGTAATTCCATGGGATGCACACTATCGGCTCAACAGTTAATCGAGGGCAATCTTGCTGAAGCCATAGGTTTTTTAAAAGCCAGCAACCCGGATCAGTCAGATCAGTTCGGTTCTGTCGTCAGTATAAGTGGCGACGGTAATACCCTGGCCGTTAGTGCTTCATTTGAAGATAGTGCCGCAACAGGAGTTAACGGGAATCAGGGCGATAACTCAGCAGAAGGCTCAGGTGCGGTCTATGTATTTATACGCAACGGTAGTGGCTGGCAGCAACAAGCTTACCTGAAGGCCAGTAATACCGAGTTCAGAGACCTATTTGGATCAGGGCTCAGTTTAAGTGCGGACGGCAATACGCTGGCAGTTGGTGCGGCTGAGGAAGATAGTAATGCGAGAGGCATCAACGGCAATCAAGACGACAACTCTTCGTCTGCTTCGGGGGCAGTCTATGTGTTTGCACGAGATGGAGACAGCTGGCAACAACAAGCCTACATAAAAGCTGGTAGTTCAGAGGCAGAAAACGATAGCACATCAGATGAATTTGGCACCACTGTTAGTTTAAGTGCAGATGGTAATACCCTTGCAGTTGGAGCCAGGCAGGAGGGCGCCCAAGGTGCGGTGTATGTTTTTGTGCGCAGCAGCGGTGTATGGCAACAGCAGGCTATCTTTAACCCCTCCAGAAGCGATGATGGTATTTTCGGACGTGCAGTCAGTCTGAGTTCCGATGGTAACGTTCTCGCAACTAGTGCGCGTGTCGCAGATTTTCGTGGTGTGTTTAATACCAGTGTCATTTATATATTTGTACGCGCCAACGGAGATTGGCGGGAAAATGCGGTCATTGAAGACCTAGTAATTGCCTCCAGGGTTAGTCTAAGTGGGAATGGCGAAATACTGGCTGTGGCAGATGATGGTGACGCGGTCATATTCGACAACTTAGAAGGTACTTGGCGAGAACAAGCTCGCTTCGTTCAGTTTGGGAGAAATAGCACGCTGGATTTCGAGACCGACGGTATCAGCTTAAGTGCTGATGGTAATACGTTGGCAATAGGAAACAGCCGGGACACTACAGGGCAAATAGGCTTACAAGGTTTTCAGGGCACACAGCCAAGGTTTGAAGGTGCTGGTGCAGTTCATGTCTTTACACGTGGTGATGGAACATGGCAACAGGAAGTTTATGTAAAGGCGAGCAATACATCTACTTTTGACGCCTTTGGCGTTAGCGTTAGTTTGAGCGCAAATGGCGATTCACTGGCGGTTGGAGCTCGTGGTGAAGGCGGTGAGGGCGCGGCTTATCTGTATTGATCGTACTCGTTCAACGTCAGATTTGTTGGCTTGGGTGCCGATTTACTTTATTTTACGAGTAAGTTGCCAATGACTACAGAATTTACAACTGAACTGAGAGATCTGCCGCCGATGAAACTAGGGCTATTCAGCCCTCGAAAGCAACTAGGTTACTCGCCATTGAGTAACCCAGCAGCACCTCAGTTATCCAGAGTGCTTCAATTGTCAAAAGCACCTAACCTAATCCAAGCCCTCATTAACTCAGTCATTTCAGGGCCACCAAGGTTTCGCAGAGAGCCTTCAAGCTCAGATACTATAGAGCTTTCTTCAACGATATAGGGTGTAACAAAATTAATTCCCTGGCTCGATACTCGTGTCATAAGATCTGCAAACAGAACTTCACTATCTACCCAATCGGTATGACAACGTGTGCAACGTTGCTCAATAAATGAACTAGCAACGGATGTAAACGTTACTGGCACTAAAGAATCGACGACTAATGGGTCGGTGGATGCTCGTACTTCGTTGTAATTACTTACACCATCGAGGTCTTCATCAAAATGGTAGTAGTTAAAGCGCTGAGATACATATTGGATGTTTTCCGCGCTATTGGTTCCAGTTCGATAGGTTGTAGAGAAATCCGCAAGCGGGATGCGCCCATTTCCCGAAGAAAATAATACGCTTAACGGCTGCTGAGTATCCTTTGGTAAATCCATAACGGCTGTCCACGACTCATCGCCAATCCAAGTGGCCAGTACTTCTTCATCACCCCACGTAATTTTTACCTGCAAAGAATCTGACATGACAGGTAACACCGTCACACCAAAAAACACACTGACCAGTTCAGAAGGTGGCAAGGTTGGTTCTGTGAATGCAAGTGGATCCGTTCCCGATAGGGATTCCTCTAAGTTACTAAAGCCATCGCCATCGGCATCGTACTGAACGGTCTCAAACTGATCAGGAAATATCTCAAGAGTCTGTGTTGGGCTTGTCCCTGTGCTGAAGTCAGTTTCATAAGTTCCAAGAATTAGTGCTCCGTTACCATCGAAAAAAGTTACGCTTAAACGGTTATCAGTGTCGACAGGGAATATATCTGTTGCTCTCCAGGTTTCATCAATAAGCCAAGCTGCGTTAATGGTTTTATCGCCCCAACGAAGCTGAAGTTGCAGTTCATTTGAGACGAAATCAGGAACTATGATGTCGAAGACAACGCGAGTTTCTGTCGTTGCCTCTGTAATGGTTTCTATTTCAGGAGGAGGCGGTGTGGTTTGAGTTGGAGTTGGTGGTGTGATTGGAGCTGTCGTTACTTCGTTTGAATCATCAGAAGGTGCCACAACATCCTGCGTTTCATTATTCTCAACAGTGTCGTCGTCAGCCGTTAGAGGAGTAACTTCTACATCATTCGGATTGTTGGAAACCAACTCTTGAGAACTCTCAGGGTTGGCTCCCGAAACAGAACCTGAACCTGAACCTGAACCTGAACCTGAACATGCAGATAGAATGAAAGTACTCAATACCAACGCAATTGTATGCGGTAAAAATGTAGGCCTTGAAAAATTAAAAATTTTTGTTGATATAGAAGACATTATTGTTTACTCGAATGGAGTGACTCGGTATGCGCGTTCATTAAATCGAGGAACAGAAGCGCAGCTGCTACGGTCAATGATGTAATGAGGATATCATCGGAGTAGCCGCAGTAAATTGCGTATGAAGGTTCATGGGTAATGCTACCATCCGCTACTACGTGAATTGTGGATCAATTCAAAACTTTGGGTCATTGATGGGGTGCTCTATAGTTCGTTGTATCAGTTCTATAAGCTGGTTCTATGAATGTCTTTACTAGCTTGGTGTCAACATATTTACTGCGTATGCGCACCGATATTTAAGCCGATGCAAAGCCTGATTAGTCAGCTCGACGTGGTACAGCAAACTCCCCAACCTGAGAGTGGGCTGAAATCAGGAGTTATTGGAGTTGTAGTCGAACTCTATGAACCCAATAGCGTGCAAGTTGAATTTGTTACCGGATCTTGAAAAACGCTAGGGCTGCTAGCGCTAGACCCAGACCTATCTGACATACGCTCAATTGCTGCTGATGAAATTCTTGCCGCAAAGTCTACTGTTGCAGCTTAATTTATTAAAGATTATCAAACCGATTTTGATCGGGGCAATTTTACTCCGTCTAATCAGAGTATTCGCCTTTGCTCAGAATAAGAACGGCGTGTGAACTCACAAATGAGCTGTAAACCTTCTGGCTTATATCGTGCACACCTAATGTGACGATGAACTCGACAATATGACCCAATCATAGGACGTGGCTACACCACAACCCGCATTTGACTCAATTGCAACTTATTGTGGATGTTAGGTGAAAATAGACCAGATGTACTGAGGTAGAACTAATATGGATTTCACGCCAATAATACTAGCAGCAATAAAACCCATGTTATGGGTTGTGCCGTTTATCATCATTATTGGGTTTCTGAGAACGCCAAAAGTGAAAGGTATAATAGGGGAGGCTTTCGTAAAATTCTTAGCAAAGATTAAGCTACCAAAGGATATCTATCATCCGATTCATAATGTAACCCTGCCTACTGATGATGGCACTACTCAGATAGATCATATCTTTGTTTCACGTTTTGGAGTGTTCGTTGTAGAGACAAAAAATATGAAAGGCTGGATATTTGGTGGGGAAAATCAAGCCCAGTGGACGCAACAGATATTCAAGAAAAAAAATAAATTTCAGAACCCAATTCGTCAGAATTATAAGCATGTGAAAACATTGGAGTCCGCTCTAGAGATACCGCCTGAAGCAATAATCTCAGTAATCGCTTTTACCGGTGAGTGCATTTTAAAAACTAAGATGCCTCCAAACGTAACACGGGGCATTGGCTACGTGGATTATATTAGATCGTTTAGTACACCAATTTTTTCAGAAGCGCAGGTGCAGTCTCTTGCGGCACAGATTGAATCTTGTAGGCTTAAGCCTTCAAGAAAAACAGATAGAGAACACGTGCAAAATCTGAAATCCCGTCATCTATCTGTGTCGGATGGGGTGTGTCCAAGTTGTGGAAGAGAGATGGTTTTACGCATTGCAAAAAAGGGGGCAAATAGTGGAAACAATTTCTGGGGTTGTTCGGGGTATCCTTTGTGTCGTACAGTTCAAAAAATCACTTAACAAGCGACTGTGATAAAAATCAGTCATGCAGCGTGTATTCATTGCGCTGTCTGCCAAGGGGTATCGTTGCGCACCATGGTGTTTAGAATAACGACCATTTTCCGCTTGCAGGCAGAAATAGCGACTTCCTTATGTTTGCCTTGTGATGCATGTTTTTCGTAAAACTGATTCATCACTGGGTTGTGTTGAATGGCTGAGAGCATAGCCATATACGAATCGTTCTGATCGGAGCTCTACCACCTCAATTCTGGCAACCCCTGCTGACTGTGTTACCCCCACAACTGTACTGCGAAATTACTACAATACAGAGTACGACTTTAGGAGAATCAGGCTATGGGGCAAGGTGAAAAAAATAAGGAATCATACTGGCCTATATTAGGGCTACCCATGGTCGTGATGGGGTTGGGATTCTTTATTTTCGCAAACTTTGCTTTTTTTCAGGCTTGGCGAACGACTGATTATGTGCCTCAACAAGTTGTTGTCTCAGATCGGGAAATCATTTCGGAACCTGACAGAGCCCACATCAAAGTTACTGCCAAAACAGAAGACGGCGAAAGCATATCCATAAAACGTCACCCCCAAGAATTCTCCTTTAGCATAAATCTTGGTGTCCCGTCATGGTCACAGGTATTTCAGGGGCGCATCAACGAGGTGGGAGACTCAGTCACCGTTTATTCGTCTCCTGATCAAACTGAGCACTACATGTCAGTAGGCCCGAACTTCCAACTCATGTTGATTCATTTGGCCATTGGGATTGTGATGGTTGTGGTGGGAGTCCGGTGCTTGAAGTAATCATGGGTGTCTTTGAGCTATAGGAAGCAACATGAAAAAAGTGGCGATATTCGGCAATACAGGGGCTGGTAAGTCTACGCTCGCAATTGCATTAGCAGACATCACAAGCCTGCCTCTGACAATTTTAGATAAAATCATTTATCAACCTGGTGGTGAGAAAAACCCGCACAAGGAATACCTAAGTTTTCATGCAGGTTTACTAAAAAAAGATGAATGGTTAATCGATGGCTTCGGGTGTGTGCCTTCAGCATGGGAGCGTTTTGAAGCAGCGGATACACTTATCTACATAGATTTGCCATTGTATATACACATTGCGTGGGTTACGAAGCGATTTTTGAAAGGGCTTGTAGTTAATCCGGAAGGTTGGCCAGAACGTAGCCCAATGATAAAAAGTACAATCAACAGTTACAAGGTGCTGTGGTTGTGTCATCGAAAACTCACGCCTCGTTATCGTAAATATATTTTAGAAGTCGCAGGAGAAAAGAACGTGGTTCATTTAAAATCACCGCGTGCGATTAAAGAGTATTTGAGTAAGGTTAGCAATGACTACCAATAATAGGTGAATCGTCTGTACCGGTAGTAAATGTTATGTAACTGCTACGCTATTAGATAGGAATAACAGAGAAATTCTTTATTGCGAAAGCAAGGTGGTTAGAGCGGTAAAACTTATATATTGACTGCCTATACTAACGGTTCTTTTCCCATCTATTTGCTTGCGTAGACTGTTAAGATCAATTGTCATAGCAAGATATTGGAAATAATGATGAACTGCACTTCTTTCAAGGCACAATCTGGAAACACAAAAAATTGGTTACGTCTAAACCAGAATCCGTTGCTATTCATTATTAGCGCGCTGCAAGCATTCCTATTCTGTGGCAACGCGTATGCATTTGATGCTCCTGAAGAAATTCGGATTGAACAGAATGTGTTGGTTTGGGAAGAGGTCGCTGGCGTCTCAACTTATGATGTCTATTTATTGAGCAGTGTCGATCTAAATGCTAACGGCACCTATCTTGATACTGTAGTCAATAGCAACGAGTTCACGCTCAACACAGCTGGAATCTATACGGTAGTGAGTGTCACACCCGATGGTGAATATTCAGCATTGCATTCAAGTGATCGCGTAATTTTTGACAACTCTGTCAACGTTGGTGGTATTGAAGCTCCGGAAAATATTCGCCTTGAACGAAATCAATTGGTTTGGGATGACGTCGCTGGCGTTTCAACTTACGATATCTACCTATTAAGCAGTGTTGGCTTAAATGCTAACGGCACCTATCTTGATACTGTCGTTGATGCCAATGAATACGCGCTCAGCACCGCTGGTATTTATACGGTAGTCAGTGTCACAGCCAATCGTGATTATTCAGCATTACATTCAGGTGATCGCGTAATTTATGAAAACTCCATTAATATTGGTGCAATTGATGCTCCATCCAATATTCGCCTTGAAGAAAATCTATTGGTTTGGGATGACGTCGCTGGCGTCTCAACTTACGATATCTACCTATTAAGTAGTGTTAGCCCAAATGCTAACGGCACCTATCTTGAAACGGTAGTTAATGCCAACGAATACGCTCTCAGCACCGCTGGAATTTATACGGTTGTGAGTGTCGCTTCCGATCGTGAATATTCAGCTTTGCATTCAGGCGGTAGAGTAGAGTTCCCCACTTCCATCATTCTTACAAACGCACAGTAATCGTTAATTCACTCTGCCACGTAAATCTAATAGATTGATGAAGCAATTCAGTAGCGCTTAGCGCGCAATGTGGCTGCGCCAGAAAACACATTAAGCGCAGCTGTTCTTCATCTCTGATGTTTTAAGGGAATAAAAATGACTTATGTGCAGTTAGCGTATTTTCATATAAGTACAGTTATTCCTGCATTTTTAATCGGTACTTATTTGCTCATCAATCGTAAAGGAACATCTCGGCATAAATTGTTGGGCAAAGTTTATATGGTGCTAATGCTCGTTACTGCGCTTATTACTTTATTTATGTCGGCTGAGGTTGGGCCTACTCTCTTCGGCCATTTTGGATTTATTCATATACTCAGTCTATTGGTTTTTTACACCGTACCTGCTGCGGTTTTTGCTGCGCGCAACGGCAATATCAAAGCCCACCGGGGCAGCATGCTTAGCCTGTATATTGGCGGCATTCTCATAGCAGGCTCCTTTGCTTTTATGCCTGGCAGGCTGCTGCATAGCTGGCTTTTTACCTAAACTAGCATTTAGTATATTATTTGCGGCTGTACTAAGCGCTATGCGCTAATCACAATCTAAAATGTAAAAAACGATATGTCGAAGCTCTTTCAGCCGTTCAAAATTAATAATGTAACTTTTAAGAATCGCATCGGGATGTCCCCGATGTGCCAATACAGTTCCGTCGATGGCGTTGCATCTGATTGGCATATGGTTCATCTGGGTTCCAGAGCGGTAGGCGGTGTTGGCCTTATCATGGCTGAATGTACGGCGGTGTCACGTGAAGGTCGTATATCCCAAGGTTGTGCTGGGCTGTGGGATCAAAAACATGCCGATGGCCTTAAACCTATTGTTGATTTTTTGCATAATTATGGCGCCGTTGCGGGCATTCAAATTTCGCACTCTGGTCGCAAGGGCAGTGCGGCAACTGCTTTAAATGGAGGCAGCCATCTTGATGCTGATGACCCGGATGGGTGGGATACCGTCGGTCCTACTTCTGAGGCATTTGACCCAGATGGCACCAGGCTTTGGAAAACACCCCATGCGCTCTCGATTACTGAAATTGAGACGATACAAGAGCAATTTGTAAACTCGGCTAAGCTTGCAGCCAACGTCGGGTACGATTTACTGGAAGTGCATTGTGCTCACGGGTATTTACTCCATTCTTTTCTAACCCCGTTGGTAAACAAACGAGATGATTCTTACGGCGGTAACTTAAAAAATCAGGCCAGATTCCTCTTAGAGACGGTAGAAAAAGTTCGTAACGTATGGCCTGAAAACCGTGTGTTATCCGTTCGCTTATCTGTGCATGATTTTGTTGAGGGCGGTTTAACTTTAGAAGATACCGCTCAAGTCGGTTTGTGGCTCAAAGAGCGTGGTGTTGACATTCTCGACTGCTCAGGCGGTGGTGCGGTTCCTGCTGCCCGAGGTGCCATAGGCAACAGAACGGCAGAACAACCCGATATGGCGGGCGAACTAAAAGCATCAACAGGGATGCCGGTTATGGCGGTCGGTGATATCACTGATGCACAAAAAGCAGAAGAGTTGGTCGCTACATCAAAAGCCGACATTGTGTTACTGGGGCGCGAAATGATGCGTGACCCTCACTGGGCATTGAAAGCCGCTAAAACACTGGGAGTGGACACACGCCATATTCTTGCAGAGCAGTATGGTTTTTTTGTTGGATAACAACTAGATTGTTCAAGATCCACATAACAACAGGCGGCAAACGCTACAAAGCCGCGCCGCTGATGCAAAAAATTCGATACCTTGACAAATTGATAGATGAGCTTGCCAAGGGGAAATCTATGGATAGGATTTTACGCTCATAAGCGGGTACTTACATGACACTATTTCTGGCTGCATACGCTACGGCTTTCGTTGAACGTAAAATACGATAGATAAATAATTTTGATGGAAAAAATAGTCAAAATTCAATTCGAAAAGTATCCTGAAAACGCTCGTGCTCGATTAGAAGAATTGCGTGCTTTAATTTTAAAACATTCCGCCGATTTAGAATTAGGTGAAGTTGAAGAGTCTTTAAAGTGGGGAGAACCGAGTTATAGCGTCAAGACGGGTAGCCCCATTCGAATCGATTGGAAGCAAAAAACACCGAACGATTACTACGTGTTTTTCAATTGCCAAACGAAACTCATTGACACGTTTAACGAGTTGTACGGTAGTGTGCTTGACTTTCAAGGTAATCGAGCAATTGTATTAAACCTATCAAAACCATTACCCAAAGCAGAAATTTCGCATTGCTTAGAGCTAGCTCTGACTTACAAGAAGCGAAAACATCTGCCGCTTCTGGGTGTATGAAAGAATTTGGAGTACGCCGGAGAATGGCACCTGCATTTGAACACTTGCTAAACGAAATTCGAACCCTTCATGAAACAGATTCATTGGTAGGTGATTTCGTCTCTTTCGCTACCGATTTACGGCCAATCGATCATAGCCCCAGGCATTTACCCTGTGCAGATCATTTTTTATCTGAACCCATTTTTAAACACGCGCAACTGCCGCTAGCCAAAGCGTTTTATGACGCTGCACCAGATGCTCATTGGCTTGAACCCTATAGCAGCAACATGATCGGTGAAGATTTTGTGCAGCGTTTCGGTTGTTATTGTGTGATCGGTGAAAGTGGTGCTTGGTTAAGCGATGAACTGTCAGCTTATGTGGTGGCTATGCCCGCTGGTTTACATTACCCATGGCATCATCATCCTGCTGAAGAAATGTACTATGTGCTGGCAGGTGAAGGAATATTTATGCGTGAAGGCGAACCGGATGAAGTGCTAAAACCGGGAGGCTGTGTGGTTCATGCATCAAACCAACCGCATGCGTTAGAAACAACCCATCAACCGATAATGGCGTATGTGCTTTGGCGAAATCACTTAAAGGATAAACCAGTATTAACTGAGCGGCCAATTTCAGCGATCTTCTAAATTTTAAATAGATGCACAGCGACTGTGAGTTAAACCCAACAGTGATCAATGCGGCTTGCCAGAAAATACATAACCCAGCAAGCCGCCTAGTTCATCAGTTACCAATTAGTAACCCATTAACGGTTAAACGATAAGCTGAACGATACCGGTACGGTTGTTGGGATGTGGAACAGACCAGCAAGTTCTGCTAATTTGTTAAGCCCACCTTCTAGTTCAAAACTGGCTGCATTAACCAGCACGGGCTCAACAGCTACCACGGTAACGTTATCTGCAGTGGCGGTAACAACCACCGGTACGGTGTACTCAGCTTCGCTGCCGTGCATGGCCACTGAAACCTGAAGGTCCATCTGTTGTGTGCCTTCACCTAATGCATCTTGTGGCACTTTCGCTGAAATGGTGGCTGCGGGGTGCTCTGCCACTTCGAAGAAATATTTACCCATGCGTTCGTTGCGGATGTCGATACCAGTTTGAACAGCATTTAAATCAATTGCAACGGATGCTGTGCCATCGCCTGCAACGCTACCTGAAAGGGCGGGGAATGAGAACACTTCAGACACGCTGGCTTTGCCATCACCGACCACCTTGGTAGATACCAAGCTCACTCTTGACTTAGCGCTGTCTAAATCAAGCGCTGAGGCCGGTGCGATGGTGAAAACCCCCAATAGGGCGCTGGATGCGATAACGAGATTTTTAAGTGTTTTGTTCATGATGGTTTCCTAAGATTTGCTGGATTACGAGGCAAAACTTGCCTATGTACCTCTGATAACACCTGAACTGACTGATTTATTCCAAATTAATTCATTTTGTTTTTGGCTCGGCCACAGTGAACTAAATTGAACTATTTCTGTGTTCCCATACCCCGATTTTCATGGTGTATGCTGGTAATATGGACAGTTGAACACGGAATTGAGAGACACAGTCGAGGTCGATATTCTGGCCGAACCAGTAGCCTCAATTCATTTAGCCCATTTATTTAGCCGGTGTACGCGATCAACCCATGAGCACCAAGATGCATGAATTCAACCACAACTTGCAGGCAGAATTGCCTTCAATGTGGCGGTTTGCGCTGAAGCTCACCCTGTCCCAAGACGATGCAGCCGATCTGGTGCAAAGAACCTGTGTAAGGGCGTTAGAACAAAAAAGCACCTATACCCCTAACGGAAAACTCAGAAATTGGCTTTTTCGTATTCAGCATCGCATTTGGCTTAATGAATTGCGCCACCGAAAAATAAGACAAACCCAATCGTTTTCTTATACAGATGAATCAACCCTAGAGTTCGCTAATGATAAGTCCAATTCAGTGGGTGATATTCGCATCGATTTCCCTGAAGGCCGTGTGCTGGCTCAGCAAATTGTGAATGAAGTTAACGCCTTACCAGAAAGCCAACGCATCGCGATGCTACTCGTGAATGTGTACGGCTTTACCTACAGTGAAACCGCTGATATTTTGGAAACCCCTATTGGAACTATTATGAGTCGTTTGTCCAGAGCTAGAATCACCATCGGTGAGAGGCTCCAAGGGAAGAAAACGTGTTTAAAACCCACACAAAAATCGGTTGAATCGGGAGTTACCGTATGATCATTACCGATGATGAGCTGTTGCATTATTGCGACGGCAATTTAGATAAAAAACGGGCTGAATTAATTGAAAAAATGGCGGCCGAAGATAATGAGTTAGCTCGCAGAATTGCGCTAATGAACGCATCTAATCTGCCTTATAAAGAAGCGTTTGAAAGTGAACAACTTCCTGAAATGCCTGAATCACTGTCGCTTAATGTTGAAAAAATACTGGGTGAAGATCGTCAATCTAATAATGCTTTGAAAGAAGAGCTGACGGGTGCAAGCGATAAACTCAATTGGGCAAAAGAGATCTTCTATCACAAACGCATTATCGGGCTTGCAGCCAGTTTTGCATTTTGTTTTTCCATTGGTTACCTTGTGGCCAATTGGAATGGTCAAGCCGATACGGCATTGATTCAAGCATCTGATGATCAGGCTGATTGGGTTAAACGCGTTGCTGATTATCAAACCTTATATGTGGAAAATACCGTATCTAGCCTTGTTCCCAATGATGCGGCCACAACCGCGTTGTTAAACAAGATGGAACAAACATCTGAATTAAAAACGGGCGTGCCCGATTTAAGTGAGCACGGTTACACGTTTGTTCGAGCGCAAGAATTGGGTTACAAAGCAGAACCTTTAGTACAGCTGGTGTATTACAAACCCGGCAAGGCACCATTAGCCCTTTGTTATATGCCATCTGATGGTGAATCCTCCGCAGAGCTCACTATCGGCGAACACGAAGATTTACACACAGCCGATTGGATTCACAATGGGCAGCGTTTTGTGATAGTTGGCAGTGAGCCAACGCATGTGATGCGTCGTTTGTATGAATCAGCGCTAGGTGGTTGGATTTAATATAAATCCAGCCGCGCAAAGTTCAGCAGGCTTAAGTAAGTAATCAGTCAGATTGGCTGATTACTTAGCAAACACCAATACCGACAATGGCGGTAACGTCAATTCAACAGAATCTGGCTGCCCATGCCATGGTTGGCCACTGGTTTGCACCGCACCACCGTGG
Source organism: uncultured Granulosicoccaceae bacterium (assembly GCA_938035125.1). GTDB lineage: Bacteria > Pseudomonadota > Gammaproteobacteria > Granulosicoccales > Granulosicoccaceae > Granulosicoccus. The sequence continues at coordinate 14,153 of CALHNS010000002.1, forward strand.
CCTAAACCACTGCCAGCATAATCGGCTGCATCAGAATTCAGCACTTCGTTCCAAACACCCACATCGGGAAAACCCACCCGATAACCCGTGCGAACCACCGGTGTAAAATTACACACCACAACCACATGATCATCGTTTACGGCCGAGCGGCGCTGATATGAAATAACGCTGTGGCTGGCATCGTCACAATCAATCCAGTCAAAGCCTGCTTGATCACAATCGCTGGAGTGCAGCGCAGGATTTTTTTGGTAAAGATGATTTAGATCGGTAACCAGTTTTTTAATGCCGGCATGGCCTCCATTAAAAAGTAAATCCCAATGCACGCTGCCATCGTGGGCCCATTCGGTGTATTGGCCGAATTCGCAGCCCATAAACAACAGCTTCTTGCCGGGGTAGGTGTACATCATGGCAAGAAGCGCTCTTAAATTTGCACGTTTCTGCCAATCATCGCCCGGCATTTTTTCCAGCAACGAACCCTTACCGTGCACCACTTCATCGTGTGAAAAGGGCAGCTGAAAGTTTTCGCTAAAGGCGTATAACAAACCGAAGGTTAAGTTATCTTGATGGTATTGGCGATAGGCCGGATCTTTTTGAAAGTATTCTAAAGTGTCGTGCATCCAACCCATGTTCCACTTAAACGTAAAGCCTAAGCCGCCATCGTAGGTGGGGTGCGATACTTGTGGGAAAGAGGTGGATTCTTCGGCGAAGGTGATGCCGCCAGCCAGATGCACGGCTTCGTTCATGCGTTTTAAAAATTCAATGGCGGCAAGGTTATGATTTCCACCGTGCTCGTTAGGAATCCATTCACCATCGTCACGAGAATAATCAAGGTACAGCATGGAGGCAACCGCATCCACACGTAAACCATCAAGATGGAATTCTTGAATCCAATACAGTGCGTTACTGATTAAATAATTGGACACCTCATTACGGCCGTAGTTAAAGATTAACGTGTTCCAATCTTTATGAAAGCCTTGGCGTGGGTCTTCGTGTTCGAATAGCGCTGTGCCATCAAAGCGAGCCAAGCCGTGTTCATCGCTAGGAAAATGCGCTGGCACCCAATCCATGATGACGCCTAATCCGGCATTGTGGCAACAATCTACAAAGTAACGAAAATCATCGGGGGACCCAAAACGTGAGGTGGGTGCGAACATACCAATGGGCTGGTAACCCCATGAGGCTGTAAGTGGGTGTTCAGTGATAGGCAGTAATTCTATGTGCGTAAAACCGCCATCTACGGCATAAGGAATTAACGTTTCGGCTAATTCGCGGTAGGTTAATGAATCCCCATTAACGTTTCGTTGCCAAGAGCCTGCGTGCACTTCATAAATGGATATCGGTTGCCTAAGTGGGTTAGCGCCAACGCGTGCTTCCATGTGGCTAGCATCACTCCATTCGAATTGGGAATCGAACACAATGGATGCATTGCCTGGCGGTTGTTCAAAATAGGGTGCAAAAGGATCATGCTTTAACGGCAACAGATTGCCACCAGCGCCCATAATTTCAAACTTATATAGGGTGCCTGACACTAAGCCTGGAATGAAGATATCCCACAGGCCGCTACTTGGGTGTTTACGCATGGTGTGCATGCGCCCATCCCATTCGTTAAATTCACCCACCACGCTAACTCGCTGTGCGTTCGGTGCCCAAACCGCAAACTGTACACCGCTAAGCCCTTGGTTCTCGCACACTTTTGAACCCAACTGCTTGTGTAATTCGTAGTGGTTACCTTCGGAGAATAAATGGCGATCCATATCCCCTAATAAGCTAGGAAGGGCATAGGGATCGTGGGTGTCCCATTGGTACTCGTCGCGGCGGCAACGCAAAACGTATTGCGGTAACGGACGTGAAATGGTTAATTCAAATATACCGTCATCGTGAACCTTGTTCATCGGATGCGCGGTGTTATTGGCATCGATTAAGTCAACCTGTGCAGCTTTGGGTTGAAAGGTTCGAACGGTGGTTGTGTTGTTATCAATAGGGTGTGAACCCAGCACAGCAAACGTTGCGCCGTGACTGCCTGTTGCCAGCGCATTCAATTCATCTACAGGTAATTGACTCATCAGGCGTCTCGGTAAAGTAGTTCGCGGTATTGCTCGGCGCTGGCAGCCCAAGTAAAGCGCCTTTCGGCAGCTACTTTTCGCATCTCTTGCCAACGTAATGAATCGTTTGCATGCAGTTCAATGGCGTCATTAAATCGCGCCACGCAATTCATCGCTTGTTCATCAGGGGAGGTGCCGGTGAATTGAAACCCGTCAACACCATCCACAATGGTGTCTTTTAAGCCGCCTACGGCGTGCACCAAACACGGCTGCCCATTGCGCATAGACACCAATTGGCTGATGCCGCAAGGTTCAAAGCTACTGGGCATAAAAAATAAATCGCCAAATTCAAACAATGCATCGGCAATGTTGGTGTCATATCGATTTAAAAACAAACAGTTGTCGTGAGCTGCGCTTATAGCTTGGCATTGTGCTTCAAGCTCAGGGTCCCCCGAGCCAAGAAAAATGAACACGCCATTGTCTTTTGCTAATCGTTCTAACATGTGTTCTAAGGCAGTTCTGCCATCACTCATAGGGTGCAGCGCAATCGCCATTTTTTGATCGGTTAACCGGCCCACACTGGTAACAATGTGAGTCGGTGTTGTATTTTTTTCCAACCATTGTAAGGTTCGTTGATGCGCCAGATAGTGCACCGCCAACATGGGATCGGTTTTACCTAACCAGCTGAGTGAGGTGTCGCGAATTTTTTTTAATTCTGTTGTCCAACGTGCATCGCGCGAAGATACTTTGGCGCGTTTTAAAAATGATCTACTTTGCTTTTCATTTGTTTCAACGCCGGGTTTAACACTGGGTTTAACGCCGGTTCCAACACCGCTTACAGGTCCGTATTCTGTGCCGTTTAGTATGCCCACCAAACGCTGCTCGCGCGCAGCCGCTTGTAAATCTTTCTCAAGCCCTTCACCGCCATGAAATCCGCGGCTGGCATCGTTTGCTTGCTGAATTTCGTTTGCGTAGGTAGGCGATACCGTATGCACACGAGTGCTTAATCGAATGGCAGCTGCCATGGGGTTAACGCAATTTGGCCATCGGGGG
>CALHNS010000003.1 GCA_938035125.1 uncultured Granulosicoccaceae bacterium
TTGCCCCGATAATGTGGTTACCACATCACCTGGGCGGCACGCATCGCCATCGGGCATATTTTCAGCCGCTGCAACCACACCCACAACGTTCAGTTTCAACCCCAAAGTTTGACAGGCCTGCATCACACCAAACACAGTGGCAGCTCCGCACATATCAAACTTCATCTCATCCATCGCCGATGAGGGTTTTATTGAAATACCTCCGGTGTCAAAAGTCACACCTTTGCCCACAATTACTATCGGTTTTTGATTTTTCTTCCCACCTTGATAATCCATCGCAATTAAACGCGCAGGTTGTCGACTGCCTTGGCTAACCGCTAGAAAAGCACCCATTCCTAGCTTTTCCATTTTGGCTTCATCCAGCACGCTAACTTTCATGAGTGCATCGCCTTTACCGAGTTTTCTAGCCTGGCCTGCTAGGTATTCAGGTGTGCAAATGTTTGGGGCTAAATTACCTAGGTCTTTGCATAAACCCGAACCTTGAGCGATGGCAAGACCGATATTAGCGTGGTGTTTAACCGACTTTGAATACTTTTTATCAACCACAAAAGACAACGTTTTCAATTGGGCAGGGTTATTTGTTTTTTGGGTTTTGTGTGCAGTAAAGGTGTACTGACTTGCCGATAGGCATTGGCTAATAATTTGAGCGCATTCGGCCACATCTAAACCTTCGGGGCAGCTTTCTTCGTTCAATGTCACAATCAGTTCATCACAGGTCATCGATTGCACAGCGCTTGCGATGGCATTTGCTCGATGAGTCATCTGAACAGCGGGTTTTTGCTTGCTGGAGTTAGCATGTCGTAACACGATGGCTCGAGGAATGCCTAATTCTGGTAAGTCATGCAAGGTTAAATGGCTATTCGCCTTGTTGGGTAAATCACCGCGTTTCAGAACACGTTGTATGGCTTTTTGGGTGGCTGAGGGAAGGGACTCAATGGGTTTCGATTGCCCATCGGCTACACTCAGCAGCAAGGCTGATTTCAGGCTGCGTTGAGGAAGTTTGTTAAGAACTTTGATATCCATAAGCGCTATTTATATTTTTTCATAAGAAGTGTGTGTGGAACTGCTGGAAGTGTAATGGATGAAAGCCTCAGCAGGGAAGGCAGAATTGAACGTGTTAGATTAGGAACACCGTGCGAATACTTGATCGTTACCTCATAAAAGAGATGCTGTTGACCTGGCTGGCCGTTACGGTGGTTTTGCTTGTCATTATGATCGGAAACGTATTGGCCCGAAGTTTAAGCCGAGTTACCGATGGCACCATAGCAGCCGATGCGTTGTTGGCTCTTGTCGGGCTTAAATCGGTGGGTATTCTCGTTACACTCATTCCCTTAAGTCTTTATTTGGGCATATTGCTCGCTCACGGCCGTTTTTATCGTGATAACGAAATGGCGGTTATGCAGGCGTGTGGTGTCAGTTGGTTAGATATTGTTCGCCCAACAGCCGTTTTGGGCGTATTGGGTGCGTTAATTATTGCAGCGCTTACCAGTTTTGCCTCGCCGTGGGCGGCTCGAACCGAACAGCAACTTATTCTTGATATGAGAGAGCGCTCGGCCTTAAGTGCGCTAACCCCGGGGCGCTTTGTAAGTACATCAAATGGCAGCACCGTTCTGTTTGTAGAAGACGCAAGCTCCGATAAAACTCAATTCAACAGTGTGTTCATGCACCGTCAACGCGATGATCAGCCACCTGCTGTGGACACCGCACGCATTGCCTCTTATCAGCGAGATGAGGCCACAGGCGATGAATACCTAATTTTTACCGATGGCCAAACATCCATTGGAACGCCGGGAGATTCTGAATACGTCATCACCGATTTTCGTAGGCAAGGCATTCTTCGTCCAAGAGCGGAACGAACTGAGCTTAATTTGCGCAACAAATCCAAAACTATGGCGCAATTGTTACAAGAGGATGGTCCTGATGAAAAAGCGGAGGTGCAATGGCGGTTGTCGATACCGTTGGCAGCCTTTTTATTAGCGTTGCTGGCTGTGCCTTTGAGTTACACCTCCCCAAGAGAAGGTCGGTTTGGAAAAATCGTTATCGCGATTCTTATTTATATTCCTTACGCCAATCTGCTGGTGTTAGCCCGTAAATGGATTGCGTCAGGTGTTTTGCCCGCTTGGGTTGGCTTATGGCCGGTTCATGTGGCTGTATTTCTATTAATCGTTTTTCTACTGATACGCCGTCAAGGTTGGTCATTTTTGTTTGCAAAACCCGGCACGGCGCAGGCGATTTAGATGTTTGGCACCTTAGATCGCTATTTAGGACGCTCAATTCTGTCCACCAGTTTGTTGGTATTGCTAACGCTGGTGTCTTTAGCGGGTGTCTTTGCATTCATTGCAGAGCTTGAAGATGTGGGTAAGGGGGAATACACCGCAGGAGTTGCCGCTCAGTACATTTTATTAACGCTACCAGGCGTTGCCTACCTTTTATTTGCTCCAGCCGTGTTACTAGGTAGCTTATTAGGGTTGGGCACCTTAGCAACCAACAGTGAATTAACCGTCATGCGTGCCGCTGGTGTTTCAGTGGGGCGCATTGTGCGATCGGTATTGGTTACGGGTATTGCCTTAACGCTGGTTGTGGCGTTTTTAGGTGAAACAGTGATGCCACGAACCGAACAAATTGCAGAAGAACTGCGTTTGAACGCTTTAGAACAACGTTTGAGCAGTAAAGGATCGAAAGGGCTATGGGTTCGTTCAGGGCAACAATACGTAAATATAGCCACGGTTTTACCCGATCAAACCTTGTTGGGGGTAACGGTGCATACGTTTGCAGGCCAAGTGTTAGTGGAATCACTGATTGCTGCTAGAGCGGTAAGAGAAGGTGATGATTGGCGTCTAGAAGACATTCGTGTGTCAAAATTTGATGAAAAAGGGGTAGTAACTCAAGAACAAACAAGTGCAAGTTGGAGTGAATTATCAAGTGTGAATTCAATCAACAATGGGCAAAGTTCGTTAATCAGTCCTGAGCTTGTGCAAAGCCTATCGGTATCCAGTGAGAGTTTATCGGCGCGAAATTTATACCAGCAAGTACAGTATTTAAAAGAAAATCAGTTGGACTCAAAGCAGACGGAGCTCTCATTTTGGCAAAAAATTATGAGCCCGCTATCCACGCTGGTTATGTTGATGTTGTCTTTGCCGTTTGTTTTTGGCTCGCAACGTTCTGGTGGTGCCGGCCAACGCATCTTTGTAGGCATATTGTTAGGAATTGTTTACGTACTTGTGAACAAACTCTTGACACAATTGGCTTTTAATGCAGGTTTTTCACCGGTTATGAGTGCGCTTTTACCGTTAATTATTTTCTTAGTGGTTGCCATCGTTGGAATACAACGAAGTGCTTAAATTTAAGCGGAAATTCGTTATTTAACACACTAGAAAATCGGTTTTGATAACATTTAGTGGTTTTGTGAAAAGTTACTTAACTACTTGTTTTTAAAAGATATATTGCTGTTTGAAAGTAGGTCGTGAAGTGCTTTTCGATCACTTCTAAGCACAACCGGTATGTAGGTGAAACCAAAACAAAAAATACCGCTGATATAACGAACTAAGCACTGTTTCCAAGTCAACATTTCATCGTTATCGCTTTTCACATGTAATTTCCATGCTTGTAAACCTAATGTGCGTCCATCACGTCTCCAAAACCAACTGAAATAAACAAATCCAACAATAAAAACGATTAAAAGTTGTATGAAAACATTCAAAGGTTGCGTGTTGTTGAGCAACACAGCAACGCCTGTGACTATAAATAAGACCGCTGTTAACAATAAACAGTCATAAAGAAACGCCAACATTCGTCGCAACAGCAAATAAGGCAATGTTGATTTGTCTTGCATAGTGATACTCAAGTTTTATTGATAAACACTTTGAAACTAGCTTGTTTAAGGGTGTTTTACGCTGTGTTTACACAGCGACAGACATCATTGAGAGCATATAGTTAAGTTGAACGTTTTACGTAATTCATGGCTCAGAAAGTAAAATTGCAATGAATTTGTTATTAATTTTCAACTTGCAGTTGAAATAAAACTAAACTATGTGGACAATGCGCATGCGAAAGTTATGTTGATAAACGTTATTCACTAACAATTTGAAAACATAAAAGTTGTATTCGCAAACTTGTACGAACCCACACGGGTAAAACTGTTTGTACAAAGTTTGGCCTAAATTGTGGTTAACGAAAGAGAAGGGTGTTGTTGTACGTCACCTACTCAAAAATGCTTGGAGTCTGGATGTATTGGCTCCTTTCTTTGTTCTAACTGGCAACGTCAGGAGATGATCCATGGCTCGAATCAGTAAAGCTAAGTCGGCTAGCCCGGCAAAAGCAGGCCGTAAAAAAGCCACCAAGAAGCGCGCGACTAAAAAACGCGCAACTAAGAAGCGCGCAACTAAAAAACGCGCTACCAAGAAGGCTGCTACTAAGAAGCGTGCGACTAAAAAACGCGCAACTAAGAAGCGGGCAACTAAGAAACGCGCTACCAAGAAGCGCGCGACTAAGAAACGCGCTACCAAGAAGCGTGCGACTAAGAAACGCGCTACTAAGAAGCGTGCGACTAAGAAACGCGCTACTAAGAAGCGTGCTTCTAAGAAACGCGCTACTAAGAAGCGTGCGACTAAGAAACGCGCTACCAAGAAGCGTGCGACTAAGAAACGCGCTACTAAGAAGCGTGCGACTAAGAAACGCGCTACAAAGAAGCGTGCTTCTAAGAAACGCGCTACTAAGCGCAAGTAATCGATAGTTTTTTCAATCGATTCCAAGACGGGCGGCTTTTAAGTCGCCCGTCTTGCGTTACAGTGTTCAAAAGTTCGACAAATGTTTCCAAGTGTCAATTTTTCTTTACGCCAATGTGTGTTGCGCAAATTCGTAAGGGATGACCGTCACCAGGTCTCCCGGATTAGCACCGCTAGATTCCATTGCTAATCGAATAAAGCAATTCGCATTAGCTAACGAACTTAATACATGAGAATCTTGAAGGCCTGTGGTTGATACCACTATCTCACCATTGTCCAGTGAACTTAAATACCCGCGCTGAAATTCAACTCGGCCAGGCAATTTCTTTAAATTATCAGAGCACCTTGCTTGCAAGGTACGCATGGGGCTTTGTTTGAGCCCTAAGCTGTGTTTAATTGCGGGCAGAACGAATAAAAGTGTGGTGAGTGCTGCAGAGACTGGATTGCCCGGTAGGCCGAACCACGGCGTTTTATCATCGATCACGCCAAAACTTAACGGTCTGCCAGGTTTCATCGCTACTTTCCACAAGGCAACCCCGCCGCGCGCATCAACGACTTCTCTTAAGTAATCTTTTTCACCCACAGAGACACCACCGGTTGTAATCACCACATCAGATACCGAGATGGCTTGATCCAATGCGTGGTTTACCGATGCTGGGTTATCTTGCATTCGCGCACCAACGCTGACATCAAAATTAGGATTATCGAGTAGGGCGGTTAAAAGCGCTGTATTGGAATCGTAAATTTGCCCACTGGATAAAACATCACCGGGGCTTTTCAATTCATCTCCGGTAGATATCAATGTGATGCGTACTTTGCGTTTAACCTCTAATGCATCTATTCCTAGCGCCGAACACAAGCCAATCAACCCTGCGTTTATTCGTGTACCAGCCTGTGCAATACATTGTCCTTGCTGGCAATCAGAGCCAACGCCTCGTATGTGATGACCCAGTGCCTCAGGGAGTTTTTCAATCGAAAGCGTTGTTTTTGAAAGGGAGGTGTTTTCTTGTTGAACCACCATATCGGCATCATTAGGCACCCGCGCACCTGTTGTGACACGTACACATTCACCGGGTAACAAGATGTCAGAACAGGGGTGGCCTGCAAACGATTCACCCACAACCGATCGTGTGTCGCCACCATCTGCTGCTCGGAATGCGAATCCATCCATGGCTGAGGCTCGAAACGGTGGGCTAGACATTGGGCTTAGCAAGGCACTATTTAAGTAACGCCCTCGACACTGGTGAAGAGGTAGATATTCGGTACCCGATACCATCGGCAAGCGTTCGTGGATTCGTTCATTGGCTTGTTCAATAGACACCGCATTGGGGTCTGCATCGGATTGAGATGTAAGGTCAGTGGTGTAATTCATGCCAGACATTCTATTATGTCTGCAACCCTAACTAAAACTTTTGGCGCATGAGCTCAGGCCAGGTCGACTCAACTGAAATTCGGTTGTTAACCCACTATTCAGATATGTTGATGCTGGAACGTGGTTTATCAGCGGCCACGCTGTCGGCGTATGATTCTGATTTGCGTCAGTTTGCATTGTGGTTACGTTCTGAAAACCAAACGCTGTTGTCGGTTAACCGATCCGATGTATTAGGCTACTTAGCGCTACTGTTGGAAAGGCGGATAAGCCCACGCTCTGCGGCCCGTAAGCTCTCAGCCATTAAGCGCTTTTATGCTTGGCTACTAAGAGAAAGACGGGTGGATGCAGACCCCACACTGCTTGTTGAAGCACCTAAAATTGGCCGCAGCTTGCCCAAAACGTTAAGTGAGGACGATGTTCAACGTTTATTGGCCGCACCCGATGTTCAAAGTACCTTAGGGTTGCGTGATCGAGCCATGTTGGAAGTGTTGTACGGCTGTGGATTACGAGTGTCTGAGATTGTCGGGCTTACCGTAGATTCAGTTAATTTAGGCGAAGGTGTGGTTAGGGTATGGGGAAAAGGCAGTAAAGAGCGTTTGGTGCCCATGGGTGAGCCGTCCTGTGATTGGATTAGGCGTTACTCTCGATCCGCTAGGCCCGATTTAATGAAAACACCCACCGAATCTCTATTTTTATCCTCACGAGGCCAAGCAATGACTCGCCAGACGTTCTGGCACCGAGTTAAACATTACGGCAAAATCATTGAATTGAAGATGGATTTGTCCCCGCACGTGCTCCGGCATGCGTTTGCTACCCATTTGGTGAATCATGACGCCGATTTACGGGTGGTGCAGCTATTGCTTGGTCATAGTGACCTATCAACCACGCAAATTTACACCCACGTGGCCAGAGAAAGAATGAAAACGTTACATCAAGAACATCACCCACGCGGTTGAACTGAACTAAATAACTGATTTTATTGTCGTAGCTGTTTGAAATATCAGCGCGCTTACTACTCATAATCATTGCGAGATAACTCATGTCCTTTGTAAAGCTTACAGCCCGTTGTGTCATCGCTGCAGCCCTTTTTAGTACGCCTGTCTTTGCGCAAGACGATGAAAGTACGGCGGTGTCCAGCAACGATTCTGAAATGTCACTAGAAGCAAAGGCCGCTCAGGTTGCCACCAATATGCGTGCACACTTAGGTGACTTCGATGTAACCAGCGTGATCGAATCTCCGATGAAGGGTATTTATGAGGTGGTATCCAATGGCGGCATTCTTTACGTTAACGAAGAGGGCACCTTGTTAATCGATGGCAACATGATCGATCTAACCACTCGAACCAGCCTTACCGACAAACGGCTAGGTCAGTTACACATGAGCCTACTCACCGAATTAACTGAAGATGACATGCTGGTGTACCAACCCGAAGAACCCACTGGCCGATCTATTACGGTATTCACCGATATCAGTTGTGGTTTTTGTCAACGCCTGCACCAAGAGATTGATACTTTGTTAGAAAACGGTGTGGCGGTAAATTACTTGTTGTTTCCACGAGCAGGTCTTGGCACACCGGCAGCGGATGCATTGGAATCGGTTTGGTGTAACGATAACCCTCAAGAGGCTATGACGACGGCGAAATCTGGCGGTCGAGTGCCTCCTGCCAGCTGTGCTAATCCGATGGAGCAGCATGTAGCTCTAGCGCGTGAAGTAGGTTTACGAGGAACACCGTTAATTTATCTGGATACCGGTGAGCGTGTACCGGGTTACCGTGATGCGCAAACGCTTGTGCAAATGGTCACATCGCAAGAGAAATTCGTACAATAAGCAAAATTTCCTTCGAGGCAAGCATGGTTAGAAATAAAACTGTTCGACGTTTGTTTGTTGCTTTGCTTGCTTTCATTGGGCTTATTTTTAATGCCGCATTAGCACCTGCCTATGCGGATCAAAACGCGAAAGAGCTGCCAGCGCTGTTTGAAGAACTTGCCGTTGTTAGCGATCAGAATCGTGCCAATCAAATCCAGCAGTCTGTTTGGGAACATTGGTTAACAGGCCCTGATGAAGCAGCCGATGCACTGATGTTGCAAATTCAAACCGCGTTGCAGCTGGGTCGTCATCAAGTGGGGTTGGTGTTAACCAATCAGCTCATAGATCAATACCCTGACTACGCTGAAGGTTGGAATAAGCGTGCTACGTTTTTCTACCTTTTGAATCGACTCGATGAATCGGTTGAAGACATACAAACCACATTAAACTTAGAACCCAATCACTTTGGTGCTTTGTCGGGGCTGGGTTTGATACTGCTTCGAACGGGTGATGCAGAAGGTGCCTTAGCCGCATTTGAGGCGGTGTTAGAAATCAACCCCTTATCCGCATCAGCCTTACAAAACGCTGAGCAAGCGCGTGATCAATTAGGTACAGAAATATAACCGATGCGGTTAATACCTTTTGTGGGCCCATTTCGCGGGCCAACGCGCGGCCCAATGCGCGGCCCAATGCGCGGCTTTGCGGGCGGCTTTATTGGTTGCCTGGTGTCAGCCCAAGTTGTGGCCGAGCCTGTTTTCTTTCAGCATAGAGTTGCCGATCCGCTAAATTTACTTGCTGCCATCCCAGCGCTTTCATCGCCTCACTCGAAAGGCATACAAGTTCAAGTGGCTGCCTCATACGTCAATGTGTTTTCTGGAGGTGTTGGAAACCGTGCAGAGAACGAAGATCTATTGGTTATGGATGGCGAGATTGGGCAGATAGAACTTCGAGCCCAAGTGGCGCTAAGTGAGTGCTATAGCTTTGGTTTTGATTCTCGTTTTATTAGCCACTCTGGTGGATCATTCGATGAAGAAATAAACGCCTGGCATCAATTTTTTAATTTGCCTGATGCAATGCGTGAATTAAGTCCATATGATTCGTTAAATTACTTCTTTTCATCCAATGCCGTGGTTAACGCGAATGTGGATGAATTCTCTGATCAGCAAACCCGGTTGGAAACAGCCCAACAAGCATTAGGCGATGTGTGGTTGAGCGTGCAACGGCCCCTTAATTGTTCGCCGAGTCGTACTGGGCGGCAAAACCCGACAGGTCATGTTCGATTGGGGGTGAAGTTGCCTTTGGATTCAATAACCGATGGTGTGTCGGCCTGGGCATCTGGTGGACAAGCCGCGGTATTTGCCGATTGGCATGCATCACCTTATCATTTGAACGACAACGCACGAATCACCACGACTGCGGGCGTGTCTTATAGCGGTGAATGGGCAGATCGGTTTGAAGCGTTACCCGCGCGGCGTGTGTTGGGCTATGGCGCGGTTGTGTTTGATTATCGTTGGAACCCCACATGGCAATCTGTTGTGCAATTGGATATTCGTAGCCCTACATTCCACAGTGAACTCACTGAGATCGGAAATTGGGGGGCACAAATTCACGTTGGGGCTCGCGTGGCGTTAGCGGCTCACCACCAAGTGGAATTCAGCATCAGTGAAGATGCAGCGATTGATACCGCGCCAGATATTGGGGTGCGCATTGCTTATAGCTATACGCCGTGACCAAGGCTGACTGACCCTCAGTTACCCAATACGGCTGTTAGTAAGCGAACGCCGAGCTACTGCACCAGTTATGCAGCACTCGGCTCGCCTAAGCCCTAATCAAACAAGATAGCGAACACATCATCGTAATTTTCAGCGTAATAAATCTCTATGCCTTCAGTGATGTGTTCTGGTAACTCTTCGGCGTCTATTCGGTTGGCCTCTGGCAGCAGTACCTCGTCTAATCCCAATCGTCTTGCTGCAATGATCTTTTCTCGAATACCACCCACCGGTAACACTTCTCCCGTTAAGGTTAATTCGCCAGTCATGGCGATACTTTCTCGAATCGGTTGATCTAATGCCAGCGACAATAAGGCACTGGTCATTGTTACGCCAGCACTGGGGCCGTCTTTCGGTGTTGCTCCTTCAGGAACATGCAGGTGAATGAAGTTATTCAAGAACCAATCGTTTTCAACGCCATAATATTCGGCGTTAGTCGTGGCGTAGCTGTGCGCAATTTGAGCGCTTTCATTCATCACTTTACCTAGTTGGCCTGTGAGGTTTAAGCCGCGATTTTTTTCATGCACCGACGTTGCTTCAATGGGTAGGGTGGCGCCACCCATCGCCGTCCAGGCAAGCCCTGTGACCACACCCACACCACCGAGTTGTCGTTCAAGCCTGAATCTAGCTTCACCGACATAGTCGGCTAAGTTTTTAGGGGTAACCGAGATTCTGGTTTCGCCATCGAGTAACGCTACAATGGCTTTGCGCATAATCTGATTCAGTAATTTTTCCAAATTTCGCACACCGGCTTCTCGGGCATAACCATCGGCTAAGGCACGCAGTGCGGTGTCAGAAATTTTCAGCTGACTTTTCTTGATTTTGTTACGCGAGAGCATGCGTGGCAGTAAATGGTTTCTGGCAATGTCCACTTTTTCTTCTGTGAGATACCCTGCTAAACGAATGATGTCCATTCGGTCGCGCAACGGGCCAGGGATGGTGTCCAGTTGGTTTGCTGTGCACACAAAAAGCACTTTGGATAAATCGACACGCAAGTCTAAATAATGATCTAAAAACTCGCTGTTTTGCTCAGGATCCAACACTTCTAACATGGCCGATGCTGGATCGCCTTGATAAGAACTGCCCATTTTGTCAATTTCATCGAGCATGATGACTGGGTTACTCACGTCTACATCTTTTAGCGCTTGCACCAATTTACCGGGCATAGCCCCAATGTAAGTTCGACGGTGGCCTTTGATTTCGGCTTCATCACGCATGCCGCCTACGCTGAAACGGTAGAACTTTCGGCCCAAGCATTCGGCAATGGATTTACCAATAGACGTTTTACCCACACCTGGTGGGCCAACAAAACATAAGATGGAGCCTGCAATTTCACCGCGGAAAGAACCCATCGCTAGAAATTCAACGATACGTTCTTTAATGTCGTCTAGCGCGGCATGATCTCGATTTAATACCTCACGAGCGGTGTCTAAATCTATGTGGTCTTCTGAATACACCCCCCAAGGCACCGAGCTTAACCAATCCACATAATTACGGGTTACCCCATATTCAGGCGAACCCGTTTCCAGCACCTGCATCTTGTTTATTTCATCGTTAAAGCGCTTTTCTACATGTTCGGGTGGGTGTTTTTCCCCCATGCGCTCAATGAACGTATCGATGTCGGAAGTTTTGTCGTCTTTGGCAATGCCAAGCTCGCGTTGAATAACTTTCAGCTCTTCTCGCAGAAAGAATTCGCGCTGATGCTTATTCATTTTCTGCTCAACTTCGGATCGAATCTCGCTCTGCAGCCGAGCCACTTCCAACTCACGTTGCAACAGCAGCAAAACACTTTGCATGCGTTCCTGCAAAGGCACTGTGGCTAAGATGTGTTGCAGTTCGGCCCCCGGAGCGGTTGTGATCGCTGCTGCGAAATCAGCCAAAGGAGAGGGGTCGTTTAAATTAAAGTGGTTTAAGAAATTCTTAAGCTCTTCGTTATACAACGGATTTAACGGTATTAGCTCTTTGATCGCTTGAATAAGCGCCATCGCGTAAGCTTTTATTTCTTTGGTTTTTGTCACCGCCTCGTAGGGGTAGGTAACTTCTGCCGCGTAGGGTGCTTTTTGTTTAATCCAATCAGTAATTTGGAATCGTTGTAAGCCTTGCGCAATGAATTGAATTTTGCCGTTGTTGGCCACTACATTGTGCAAACGCACTACGCAACCGATGCTGCTGAAGTCATCGGTTTTTAAATCTTCGGTATTTTCATGTTCGCCGGCATAGACCAAACCCAGCATGGGTTGTTCCATTTTGGCTACGCGCTTAAAGGTTTTTTCCCAAAGCTCTTCGTCAACCACCAAGGGTTGAACTTGGGCAGGGAAGAAAGGGCGTTCAAATATTGGCAATAGCAGTAATTTATCGGGAAGATTTTGATGTGGCACAACGAGTTCTGTGCTTGAATCGTCCGCCAAATTTTCCGCCTCATCCTCATCCAGGATGATCCCAATATCGCTATCGTCTGCCATTTTTAGTGAACCTGTTAATTTTTATGCAGTTCGTGAAGAACAAAGATATGCAAGCAGAACGATATTTCAAGCCCTGCTGAGCATTTCTCGTAAACTTGCTAAGGCATCGGTGCCTGCCTGCCGGTCGCGCTCCTCGTTATTTTCACCCACATCGCCAATCGTCACCACATCTTCAGGTGGCAAATCGGCTAAGAATCGGCTCGGTTCGCTCAGTGATGATTCACCGTAGCGTTGCCTGCTTCGGCAGCGAGTTAGCGTTAAGCTGTAGCGCGCTCGGGTCATACCCACGTAACACAAACGCCGCTCTTCTTCGATGTCTTCATCTTCAATGCTGTTTTTGTGGGGTAGCATCTCCTCTTCCATGCCCACCATGTACACATGGGGAAATTCCAAGCCTTTGGCGGCGTGCAAAGTCAAAAGATTTACCGCATTCAGTGGTTTATCGTCGTCTTGCCGGCTAAGCATGTCGTGCAAAGATAATCGGTTAACGATTTCTGCCAACGATCGATCCTTTTGATCTTCGTCCACCATCATGCGTCCGATCCATTCTAAAAGCTCGTCCATGCTGGCTAACATTTTCTCAGCTTGCTTGGGGGTGTCGGCGGTGGTTTCCAGCCAATCGCGATAATGGATGTCATCGAATACACCTTGGACCACTGCCATGGCATCGCCGCGTTCGGCATTGTCACCTTGCAAAGTAAGCCATGATACGAATGACTGCACACGAGCCAGTGGTTTTCCGCTAAGCACGGTTTCCAACCCCATTTCATGGCTAGCCGAAAACAAACTCGTGCTTCTGCTGCGAGCATATTCGCCCAGTTTCATCATCGTATTAGGGCCGATTTCTCGTCGCGGCGTATTCACTACGCGAATGAACGCGGTGTCGTCATCGGGATTAACCAATAATTTTAAGTACGCCAACATGTCCTTAACTTCTGCCTTATCAAAGAACGAACTTCCGCCCGTTATTTGATAGGGGATGTTTTTCTCTCTTAGCGCTTTTTCAAAATGGCGCGACTGAAAATTACTTCGATATAAGATGGTGAAATCGGAGAAATTGCATTTCTTTTGATACTGTCGCATGAGAATTTGACCTGCCACCCAGTCGGCTTCGTCTAGCCCGTGCCGGCAAACGCTTATGCATAGCTCATCCCCAATGGCTAAGTCGCTCCACAATTTTTTTTCAAATAGGTGTGGGTTATGGCTGATAACCGCATTCGCTGCTCGCAAAATTCGTTGGCTTGAACGATAATTTTGTTCAAGCTTTATAACGCGTAAGTTAGGGTAATCGTCTTTTAATGTAATTAATCCATCAGGGCGAGCGCCGCGCCAGGAGTAGATTGATTGGTCGTCATCGCCCACCACCGTTAATGCACCAAATTTATCCATCAGCAATTGCATTAATGAGTATTGCGCAACGTTGGTATCTTGGTATTCATCCACCAATAAATGCCGAACACGGCCCTGCCATTGTTCACGCACTTGCGGATCGGTTTTTAAAATTTGTACGGGTAAATTGATCAGATCATCAAAATCTACCGAGTTGCAGGAACGCAGCCATTGTTCGTAATCGCGAAACAACAACGCACCCGAGGTCGCTTGATCGCTATCGGCCGCAGCTAGTGCTTGTTCAGGGGTTAGAAACGCACTTTTCCATGTTGAAATCATGTGCTGAGCCGTGCGCTCTTCTAGCGGGCAATTCTGTTCGCGAATGAGTTCTTTAAGAATAGAGATGGCGTCACTTTGATCCAGAATGGTAAAACCTTTTCGAAGCCCTGCAGGTTCAGGGGACTCTCGTAAAATGTTCAAGCCCAGTCGGTGAAAGGTGGATACTGATAATTGCCGAACAACATCTTTTCCCAACTTCTTCGATAAGCGGGATTTCATTTCCTGAGCAGCTTTATTGGTGAAAGTAACCGCAACGATTGAACGCGGTTGGTATTGTTTTTTTTCTATTAAGTAAGCAATTTTTTCGGTAATTACGCCCGTTTTTCCACTACCGGCACCCGCCAACACCAAAAGAGGAGTATCGGTGTGTTTTACAGCGGCCAATTGTTGTGGATTTAATGCCATGGTTTGATCTTTAACAACGCTCAGGAATTCAGTCTATCTGAAGCCTATGGTGTGGGTTCCGTCCTGTAAAGCCGTATACTTGTGAGCATGAATTTCCTTGACATTGACAATGCTAGAACGGCAGCGATTTCAGCTGCCGATGCCGCCGAAGCGGTGATCAAAAACCACCAGTTGCGTAAAGACTGGTCAGTTTCTTACAAGGCCGACGATTCCCCGGTAACGGAGGTGGATGTCGCTGCAGAGAAAGTTATCCACACCTGCTTAAGTGAAGCGGTGCCACAAGCAGGATTTTACGGTGAGGAAACGGGGCGCCATGCACCGGCTGAAGGCGGTATCAATGCGCTGTGGCTAATCGACCCGATCGATGGCACCAAAAGCTTTATTCGCAACATGCGTTATTACTCTACGCAAATTGCATTAGAGCTTGATGGTGAATTATGCGTCGGAGTCTCCAACGCACCGGCTTACGGTGAGCGGCTTATCGCGGTGGCTGAAGGTCATAAAGGTGCCGGGGTGTGGCTTAATGATCAAGCGGTTAAGGTTCGGCCCATTACCCAATTGAGTGATGCTTTTTTGTCCACAGGCAATCTTACTCGGTTGGCCAAAAACCCTTCACGTTGGAACGCGTTAGCTGAGATAATTACTAAGGTGCGGCGAGTGCGTGGCTATGGAGATTTTTGCCATTATCATCAACTCTGTGCTGGCCAAACTGATCTAATCATTGAGTCGGATGTGAATATCCTTGATATCGCAGCGCTTAGCGTTGGAATTCGTGCAGCCGGTGGCATCATTACCGATTTAGAAGGTGCGCCGATTGATCAAAACACCACCTCGGTATTGGCCGCGGGCACCCAAGCATTACATGACAGCGCGTTAGCGTATTTGAACTGATTCAGTGGCAACATAGAAACTCATAACCGCATGCGTATTCCTTACTACAACCCTGGCCGCAGAAGCGTAACGTTTTCGTTACTGCTGCTGCTTGCGCTGGTGTTGTTGGTTTTCACAGGCTTAGGTGTGTTTCGGCTCTATTTTGATTTTGATTGGACTGCAGGAGCACAAGATTCTGGGCAACTGTTTTCGCTTGGGGTTCGTGGCGGCAATTCATTTAATTTGTTTGAATCGGATAATTTAGGGCAGGTTTTTTGGTTAACACTGCTGGTGTTAATTCTATTGGCCGTGTTGATGCCTGCGTTCAGCGTAATTGGTGGTTCACTGTTGGCGTTAGCCAGTGCTGCAGGGATTTTCGCGTTGTACTTGAGCAGAAGTGAATCGC
Organism: uncultured Granulosicoccaceae bacterium; assembly: GCA_938035125.1. Taxonomy (GTDB): domain Bacteria; phylum Pseudomonadota; class Gammaproteobacteria; order Granulosicoccales; family Granulosicoccaceae; genus Granulosicoccus. Next base: position 15,484 of record CALHNS010000003.1, read on the forward strand.
AGCCAGTACCGCTAGAGTTTCAGTTATTAACTGTTGGCGTTCTCTACGCCGTTTATGTGTTGTTAATGTACGCCGCCGAGGTGCGTGATCGAAAACAGTTCACCAGTCTACTCAGCCAATACGTTCCGCCAGAATTGGCATCGGCCTACAGCCGCAACCCAGACTCGCTAGGTCTTACCGGGGAAGAACGTGAATTAAGTGTGTTGTTCTGCGATGTGGTGGGTTTTTCAGCCATCGTTGAGCAAATTGAGGCTGATCGAATAGCGCTTTGGTTGAATGGTTTTTTTAATTTAGTTAGCCGCATAGTTGTCCGCCATGAAGGCACCATTGATAAATACATGGGCGATAGTGTGATGGCAGTATGGGGTGCACCGCAGCTTTCACGAACGCATGCCTTTGATGCTCTTCAAGCGGCCACCGATATCTGTCAGGAACTCTCCGATTTAAATAAAAAATTTAACGAACTGGGGCTCCCTCCAATGCGCATAGGCATCGGTGTTAGTACAGGGCTTGCCACCGTGGGTACTTTTGGTTCTGAATTTCGAATGGACTACACCGTTATCGGCGATACCGTAAACGTGGCAAGAAGGCTTGAAGAGCAAACGCGCAAATACCACGTACCCGTAGTTGTGTCGGATAAAACCGCTGATGCCTTACCCGATATGCTGTTTCGAGAATTAGATACCGTTGTAGTAAAAGGGCGCAAACAACCCGTTACGATGTATCAGCCGATGGGTTTAAAAAACCGCGCCGATGAAATCTTACTAGAAAACTTGGAATTACATCGACAAGCGATGGCGGCCAGCAAAGCAGGTGATTGGGTGCTTGCGAAAAAGTTATTTGGGGAGCTGCAGGTGTCTTGGGGCCCCAACGATATGTACGCATTGTATATACGCGGCATTGAAAGCCAAATCGGTTAAGCAATTACGCTTAAGCAACTCGTGAGTCGTGTGGGGTAATTTTTATTTCGTCTGATTCTTCACTTGGAACCCATACTGTGCCGTTAAAGTGTTGCTGAGGGCGATACTCTGTTTTGTATTCCATCTTTCGGCAATTGTTCACCCAGTACCCCATATACAAGTAGGGCAGAGACATTAATTTGCACAATTCAATTTGTTGAAGAATGCAATAACGACCCAACGCGCGGCTATTCATTTCAGGGTCGAAGAAAGTATAAACAGCTGATAGTCCTTCAGTAACAGAATCGGTTACCGCAACTGCCACCAGTTTTCCATCCAAACGTACATCCAAAAACAACGTCTCTCCCCAAGGGTTTAACAGGAAGCGTTCAAAATCGCTGGGTTCTGGATTGTCCATACCGCTATCGGTATGGCGCCGGTTTAGATAACGTGTGTACAGCTCGAAATATTCGTCGGTATATTGTGCAGGGTGGAAGTTAACCGAAAGGTCAGCATTTTTTTTCATATTCCGCCGATCGGTTCGGCGAGTTTTAAATTCTGAGCACAACACGCGTACAGGAACGCAGGCACTACATTGCTGACAGCCTGGCCGGTAGACAAACTCACCCGAGCGGCGAAAGCCACGCTGGATAAGCTGGTTGTATACGGCTCTAGGTTCTGGATGGTGAGGATCAGCGTAGATATTGACAGCCTGCTTATCTTCTAAATAGCTGCAATCGCTAACCGATCCTTGGTACAACTTTATGCGTATCTCTCCCATTACAAGGCTGACTGTATCAAACCAATAGCAGAATGAACCAGTGTGGAATGTGGTACAAAATTGAAAGTCGCCTAAATCCTTTGCGATAGGTAACAATTTGACCCAGTAGCCAATGCTAGAATTCGTTCGGAATTTAGGCAGTCGCAACCCGACTATCCTAAAGTCTTACGACTTTCACTATGTTGAGAATCACTTTGCATAACAAAGCTCCTCAGAATAATGGCGTTCAAAGTAATTGGCTGATGGAGACAGCTACCCGCCAAATCAGTTTTCCTTCGTGGCGTCGCGGTTTGGCTGAATTTGCCATGTTCGCAGGCGTCTTTGTGGCGGCAAGTAAAATCAGCTTGCAACTTCCCTATGAAGAGATGCTGGTGCCCATGTTATCGATAGTTGCCCTGATGATGGCTTCTATGGTGGCAAGCGGCGTGTTCCGAGAAGACATCACTAACTGCATCATTAATTTATATGTGCATTCAGCTTATGGCTTTTTGTTAGCGGCCGTTTTGTTGCTGCCCACAATCGCCTTATTTTTGCCCAGCTTGCTCGACCCGCGATTTATCTTTTTCTTTCTATTTTTCGCCTTCTTCGTAACCGGTGCGCTGCGTCCGCTCGTCAGTGGTACCGATTTCATGGACGGTGGGGGTCGACGCATCAATTGATGCGCCCCAATTTGTGCGTCGCTATTTGGAGGTGAAAACGCCTCCAAAGTTATCTCAATCCATCAGACATTCTTCCACCTGATCGCGCCAATTCATTAACGCTTGCTGCAGCGTTTCACTGTTTTCAGGCCATGCAGTGGTTTGCATTAGTTCATCAAATGCATCGAAAGTGCGCCAAGGCACACCAGCGGCCTCTTCATTTAATCGTTCGATGCAGTCGTCTCGCCAAAGCGTCAATTCTTCATCGTTTAACGTATTGCTGGCATGCCTTGCTCGATAGTTAAACAGTAACGTGTTCAATCTTTTGTCGTCGAACAATCCGTGTTCTTCTGAAAAGCCAATCAACTGTTTGGGTGAAAGAGTGCACACTTTTGTCGCTCGTGTTCTATCGGCCGCACTTAAAAAACCTCCTTGATACAAGCTGGCCTCTGGACACCGAGCAATCGCTAGATCTCGTTGCTCGGATTGCTCATTGGGTTGATGAGTGAGTGCACTGGCAATAGCACTTTTTGTCTCATCACTTATGTTAACTGTGCGGGCTGCTCTTTCCATTGACGTCAACCGGTCTAGACCAATACGGGAGGCATCGGCCTCCGAAAGTGTGGTCATGGGGGCCACCATAGGGCAGCGGTTAGTTTGAATGGTGCGTAAATGCAGCCGTTGTTCGGATGGCAAATCTTTACCAAATAAACGTTTGCGAATATCGTCAACGGATAACCCGTTAAGTGCATCGGGATCAGTGCGCATATCCAGCACAACGATACCGTTAGAATTAGTAGGGTGGCGAAATAACGGAACCACAATGGAGGTGTGCGCTTGGCTGCCTGGCACCATGCCAGATACGTGCACAACAGGCTCCATGGTTTGCCAATTTAATCGTTCGGCAACCGCGTGTTTGTTTCTTAATGACAAAGCGTAGTCATACAGGCGTGGTTGGGCATTCTTAATTAGTTTCGCCACCGCGATGGTGGCGTACACATCGGATAAGGCGTCGTGGGCTTGTTCATGAGATAAATTATTCGCATGTGTTAAGTGCTCTAATTTATTACTGGGGCTTCCATCTTCGTTGGTTGGCCATTCAATACCCTCTGGGCGAAGCGCGCGCGTCAGTCGTACCACATCCAGTAGGTCCCATCGACTGTTGCCGTTTTTCCATTCGTGTTGGTAAGCATCGTGAAAATTTCTAAACAACGTATGACGTGACACTTCATCATCGAATCGAATGCTGTTGTAACCGACTGAGCAGGTGCCTTCACTGCCAATAAGATTCACCACTTGTTGAATGAATTCTGGTTCGGATAACCCATTACTATTAACGAATTCTGGGGATAACCCCGTGATGATGCACGCGCCAGGGTCGGGCAAATAATCGGGCGGCAGCTGACAATAAAACATGTCCGGTTTACCCACCACGTTAAGATCTTTGTCGGTGCGAATGCCTGCAAACTGTGCAGGTCTGTCCCATGATGGCGACACTCCCCAAGTTTCATAATCGAACCAGTAAAAAGTTTCGTCTGTCACGGATTGGCTGCTCGTGTTAAAAATCGTCGTACCAGGCTATTAAATGCAGCCGGTTTCTCGGCATGGGGCCAGTGACCCGCACCGTGAATAATTTTAAATTCAGGTAACGCAAACGCTTGAGTGATGCGTGCTTCGTCGGAGGCTAATAAGTAGTCACTGTTCGCACCTTTAATAAACAACGTAGGGCAAGAAATTTTATGTTCTAGCGTAGGTGACAAGGCCAGTTTGGCATATTGGGCTTGCAGCTCTTTCGCATCAAATTGCCAGGTGCGAAGTCCTTGCTCGTTACGCCGAAAACTTTTGAGTAAAAAGGCTCGAGTACCGGCGTCGGGTATGTGTTGCGCCATAATCTCATCCGCCTCGGCTCGTGAAATGGTTGCATTCAATGGCACAGCGTTTAGCGCCTCAAATACCGCATCGTGATGGGGCGGATAATCACGCGGTGCTATGTCTACGATAATCAGTTTTTCAAGTGTGACTGCCCGTTTGTTTTCTGCAATGTTGGTCCAATCGCTGGCCAAACGGCTTGCCAACTGCATACCGATTTTGCCGCCTAACGAGTGACCAATTAATTGGAATGAATGCAGTTGCAAGGGGATCAGAGCGTCGAGAATGGCTTGCGCCATTGCATCATGTGAATAGTCTTCAGCCCATGCTGAGCGGCCGTGTCCGGGTAAATCGACACTGATAACGCGGTGGTCTGTTGCCAAATCCTTTGCTGTGTGGCCCAGATTACTGGCGCTACCAAAGAGCCCGTGCAGGATAACCACCACAGGGCCTTGGCCTTGGTCTTTCAAGGCGAGAGGGTTGTTGGAAATAGGCACTTGCGTCACGTTTGGTTAGAGCCCGATTGAGTGCGATACAATTGAGCGGTAATCTGGAGTTTTATTTCGCGTGTATTCATCTATTTCTAATCGCATCGATTGGTTACGCACACAGTGCGATGCTACGGTATTGGCTGGGCGGCAGGTAGGCTTGGAAAAAGAGTCGCTGCGGGTGGGTGCAAACGGTTCCATCAGTCAGCTTGATCATCCTTCTGTGTTGGGCTCGGCATTGTGCCACACGGCCATCACCACCGATTTTTCGGAAAGCCTTATCGAGATGGTAACACCTCCGTGTGCCTCCTCTTCCGCATCACTAGAGTACCTAACGGGCATCCATCAGTTCGTAGCCACGCAATTGCCCGTTGGGGAAATGTTGTGGAATACCAGCATGCCTTGCATCGTGCAAGGCGAGGACAGCATACGCATTGGCGAATACGGCGATGCGCACAGCGCCACGATGAAGCACGCTTATCGTCGCGGGCTGGCACAGCGTTACGGGCGCATGATGCAAGCCATAGCAGGCATCCACTACAACTTCTCCATTCCCGATTCTTTTTGGGAGCGCTGGGCCGAATTAAATTCAATTCAGTATGACAATATGGCTTCGCTTCGAACGGCCGGTTACTTTCACATGACCCGAGGTTGGATGCGAATAGCCTGGGTGGTGCCGTATTTATTCGGTGCATCTCCTGCCGTATGTGAATCGTTTCTTGGGGAAAACGCAGAAGCGTCGGAATTAGATCGATTAGATACCCACACCCGATACGCCCGTTACGGCACCTCGTTGCGAATGGGCAACATTGGCTACCGGTATCGAGAAGACAGCGGCGTAGATTTATCGGTTTCTCACAGCTCTTTCGCGCATTACATGAACGACTTACACGGCCACGTCACCACAGAGCACCCTCAGTACGCTAAACAAGGGGTGTTAGATGCGTCCGGCAACTACCAACAATTGAACGCGAATCGTTTGCAAATCGAGAACGAATTTTACAGCAGCATTCGTCCGAAACAGATTCCAGAAGGTGATCAAATGCCGCTGATCGCTATGCGTGAGCGCGGTATTCGATATTTAGAGCTTCGTTCTTTAGATATCAATCCGTTTGAACCTACTGGCTTAACCGAAGAGCAGTTAGCGTTTCTTGAAGTGTTAATGGTATTCACCGCATTAATGGACCCAAGCCCTCAAGATGCACAAGCTATTTTGCGGGCTAAACACAACGTAGAAACCGTGGCTCATCGAGGAAGAGAACCTGGTTTGACATTAGAAACTGTAGACGGCTCGGTTACGCTTCGAGATTGGGGTGTGCAATTGGTGGATGCATTAGCACCGCTTGCGCATTGGTTCGATCAACAAAACGGAACTGATTTATATTCATCCAGTGTCAACACTCAACGTCAGCGTTTCGAGTCATCAGACTACACAGCTTCTGCTGATGTTATCGACCAAGTGCATTCTAGCGGATCGTTTTTTCGCTTTGCGATGGACCAATCCACCCGTCATCATCACACACTAACTGACAGCGTGATGGATGAAGGTTTATGCGAAACCTTAATGGTGGGTGCTTCCGAATCGATGCTAAAACAGCGGCAAATGGAGGCAGAAACTGAAGGTGAATTTTCAGACTTTCTCGCCTTACGTTTTGCGCAATTGAATACGCCCATGACATCAACCTTAATGGATGATGTTGAAGCCATTGAAGCTCAGCTTTTTGGTACGGAGCACCGTGTCTTTGAGCGCTGATTCCCCAAGTTTAGGCGCTGTGGTTTTGGCTGGCGGGCTTGCTCGTCGTATGGGTGGTGTAGATAAAGGGTTAATTACGCTTAACGATAAGCCAATGGTTTTGTTGGTTTTGAATGCAGTATCGGCTGTGGCTGATACGGTTGTTATCAATGCAAACCGGCATACCGATCAATACGCAGCGTTTGGTGCCAACGTTATTGAAGATGTAGTGGCTGATTTTCAAGGCCCGTTGGCTGGGTTACTTAGCGGTTGTGAGCATTTGCATAATGACTGGGTGCTGATGTGCCCATGCGATACACCGTTTATAAAGCCTGAACTGATATCAACGTTATGGCAAGCGGCGTTGATGGAAACGCAAGCAGCAGATAATGGAAAGGCCATTGTTGTTGCCCATGATGGTGAGCGTTTGCAACCGGTGTTTGCCATTGTGCGAAGAAATCTGGCAAGCTCGATGCGCAATTTTCTTGAACGCGGTGAACGAAAAATTGATCGATGGTACGCCGAGGTGGGGTTTATTCCAGTGGATTGCACAGCGCACCGTGCTATGTTCGATAACATCAACACACCTGAACAGCGCGATGCTGCGCAAATTCGGTTGCTAGAGTAAGCTTTAGTATGGCCATCATCAAACAACCTTCTTGTGACGATCCGATTGAACCGGCGCTTCTGCCTGTTGCCGAAGCCATGCGCAGATTATCGGCGCTGTCCGAAGTGGTTACAGGAACAGAACAGGTAGCCACAGCAGATTCTGCAAACCGGGTATTAAGTAAGCCTGTAGTAAGCGCCATTAATGTGCCTAGTGAAACCAATTCGGCAATGGATGGTTTTGCGATTCAACAAAATGATATCCCGTCAACCGGTGAAGCTTCTTTACGTGTTGTGGGGGAGGCCTTTGCAGGTAGATCGTTTAATGGAACCGTTCAAACCGGTGAAGCGGTGCGGGTGTTCACTGGCGCGGTATTGCCCAAAGGCGCTGATACGGTCGTCATTCAAGAGCATGTCGCGGTGGACGGTGAGCGCATTGCTATCGATTCTGAAGTGCAAGCCGGTCGCAATGTTCGTCATGCCGGTGAAGATTTAACCGTAGGGCAAACGGTGTTAGAAGCGGGGCGACAATTAACCGCGGCTGATGTTGGATTAATTGCATCCATTGGCATAACCTCTGTTGAAGTTACTCGGCAATTGAAAGTAGCTTTTTTTTCAACAGGTGATGAAGTACACCCGTTAGACAAAGCCGATACGCAGCCATTGCCAGAAGGTATGGTGTACGACAGCAATCGACACACCTTACGATGTTTACTACAGGCAATGCATGTTGAGGTTATAGATTTAGGTATCGTTCGCGATACCTTAGACGATACGGTTGCTGCACTGAGAAAAGCGTCTGAATTAGCCGATGTAATCGTTAGCTCTGGGGGGATTTCTGCTGGTGAAGCAGACTATGTAACCCAAGCGTTTCATGAAGTGGGCGATGTATCGTTTTGGAAATTAGCCATGCGGCCAGGGCGACCACTGGCTTGCGGTAAAATCGGTGAAGCCACATTTTTTGGATTACCTGGTAACCCGGTTGCCGTTATGGTTACATTCTTAGCGTTCGTTCAGCCTGCTATAAAGCAGCGCATGGGGGTCACGCACACAGAGCCTTTCGCCGTTCCAGCTGTGATAAAAAGCAGTATCAAAAAATCACCTGGGCGCACCGAATACCAACGAGGCATCAGTTCTTTGTCAGCTGAAGGTGTGTTGCAAGTTGAACTCACTGGCAAACAAGGGGCAGGGCGGTTAAGTTCAATGAGCGCTGCAAATTGCCTGATCGTTCTTGGCGATGATGTGGATTCAGTTGTTGAAGGCGATCAAGTCGTGGTGTGGCCTTTTGCAGGATTGTTGTCTTAGCTGTCTTAAGTTTTACAACCCCTTGTCTTTGCAGGCTTGATTGTTCGTTACCAGCTTACTTGCAGTGCTTCTAAACCGTGAAAATGAAAAAGGTTTAAATACTGGGGTTGTTTTGTAAGCCGTAGTTCTGGAATGCGCCGAAACAGCGTATCGCAAAGAATTCGTAGTTCCAGCCCAGTAAGCGCTGCCCCTATGCAAAAGTGAATACCGCCACCTAAAGAAACATGCGCCCCGTCAGTGCGTTCTGGTAAGAAGGTATCGGCTTGTACGAAGCGGTTGGGGTCGCGGTTAGCGGCGCCGAGTAGTAAAGCTATTTGATCACCGGGGGCAAGCGTGATACCTGGTGCTAATTCCATCTCAGTTTGGGCGTACCGCGTGAACAGGTGCAACGGCGCATCGTGGCGTAGACCTTCATCCACTACGCGCTTAGCTGAGGTTAAATCACTAAAGCCTCCGCGTGGTGCACAATCGTTTTGCAATAAATCGTTCACCAAATTACCAAACTGATGCACGGTGGCTTCATGACCTGCATTAAGCAATAACACGCACACGCTAACAATTTCATCATCGGTAAGAATGTTATCCGGATCGTCATGGCTAGCTAACAAGCTCAATAAGTCGTCTTCGGGTGCCGCTCTTTTCTTGGTAATTAAGGTTAATAGGCAGCTGCGAAAATCGGCCGCACTTTGGTTCGCTGTTAGCTCATCGCTGTGCGATTGGGTCAGGGTGTATACCTTTACCATATCGTGTGACCAGCGCAGTAAGTCGTCTTTTAATGATAAAGGTACCCCCAATAGCTGTGCAATGACGGTAACGGGAACTGGCGTGGCTAAGGTTTTCAGCAGATCGCACGATCGATCATCAATGAACTGATCAATACATGCGTTCACTTGTTGCTCGATAAGCGGCGCCATGGTTTCAATTTGTCTGGCAACGAATGCACGGTTAACCCGTTTTCTCAGGCGGGTATGTTCAGGCGGTTCTAGTTGCAATAACGAGTGGGCTTCAACACGCAAGAATTCTTTCATGTGTTCAGCAGCCTTTGGCCTCTTGATGCCAGGCGGTGGAAGACGGGCGAAACGACGGTCTTTTAACGCCTCATTGACGGCTTCAAATCCTGTCAAACACCACATTCCATAGTCCTGCCAAAATACCGGCCCGCCGCGTTGGTGGAGGTCTCGATACAACGAATAGGGGTCGTTGTAGAAGGCGGGTTCGTGTGGTGGTTGGCAGAACGTGTTTTCGTTGATCCAGTCTGTGCTGTGGTTCACAAAGTCCTCTGGGTGTGGCTGCGGCAAACGGTTAATCTAGTGCACATCTTGCATCACGAGGCTCTAAGAGTTGAGCTGAGGTCCATGAGTTCCCGATTGCTTCTGGTAGAGCCATCTACCACCATGCGCTTTGTTCTCGATAACTACGTCCAATCTCTGGGGCACACAGTGGTGTCCGTGGGGGATTATAACGAGGCCGTCGAGTCCTTACGCGATCAGTTTCAGTCGTTTGATAACGACTTCGATGCGGTTATCCTAGGGTGGCCGAGTATCGCTGTGCGTGAGGCGGATACTTTAACCTCACTACTGGAACAAGATGATTTTCATGCCTTGCCGGTAGTGGTGATGTCCACCGACCAACGTGCAGAGACGCGAGCTTGGGTCGCTGATCGACCGAACAGCGCCATGTTGGCTTGGAAATCTTATGAGTCTATTGATGAAATTATCAAAGGACTGGTGAAGCCATCTAAAAATGATGCGGATAATTCTGACGAAGAGGCGGCCGCCAAAACACCGTTAAAATTCGATAACAGCGACATTGGTGTGTTGTTAATCGATGATTCCCCCAGCATTAGAGAATCGCTCACTAAGGTGCTCACACTGCACGGCTATCGAATTCAAGCGGTTGCCAATGGCGAGGATGCCATTGATGTACTTAAAGAACACCCTATCGACATTGCCATTGTGGATTTTTATCTGCAAGAAGAAACGGGCGATGAAGTGGTTAGAAACATTATGAATACTGCACCTGGTACCGTGTGCGCCATTCTTACCAGTGCGTATTCTGATCCCATTATTAAACTCAGCCTGCGGGCGGGTGCGGTGGATTGCTTTTTTAAAAATGAAGCCGGTGAATTACTACTGGCCCGCATTGATGCGTTGGCTAGAGTGGTACGACAACGTAAAGCGCTAGCGGTAGAGCAAAAAAGGTTAGATCGTTTAGTGGATACCTTGGCAGGTGCAACCTTGTTAATCGATGAAGAAGATAAGTTAACGTATGTCTCTCATCAAGCCGCTAAGCAATTAGGATTTTCTGACCGTCGAGAGCTGATTGGGCAATCGGTTTCTGCCATTGTTGATCCTGAAACCATTCGCACCGCTGGCACAGGCCGCCATGAATCGAATTGGGTTATGGAAGACCAACAGACAATGGCCGTTGTGTATCGCCTTATCCATATTCCTGGCACAGCAGAGCGCATGATGAATTTCAAGCTGGCATCAGAAGCGGCTAGTTTAAAGCCCTCGGCAATGGCTGCGGTTGCAGCGGTTGTGTCTAGCGATTCATCTGCGAATATGGCTACCGCAGACGCAACCAATACATCAATAATTGCCGCGCCTGATATCGCACCAGAATCTACAACGAACGCTGTGCAAGAAGCGTCACAAGAACAGACGCAAGAGTCAGCGCAAGAAACAATCAAAGAAACAACGCAAGACTCAGCGCAAGAACAAACGCCAGAACAAACGCAAGAGTCAGCACAAGAAACGACGCAAGAACCAGCGTCACGCTTGCCCAACACACAAGATCTTCACGGTACATCCTCAATCGATGGCACAGCGGATTTATTTCTACTTCAGCTCATTCGCTATTTAGAAGATGCTGATCAACGAGCTGATGCCGTTAGTGTGTTAGTGGTAGGGGTAATGTTTCGACATAACGATGGTACGGTGGTGCCAGCATCTGATTTTGAAGATTTGAACGATGTGGTCCATAAATCAGTTATGGCCATTTACCGGCGCGAGAATCATGTTGCTCAGTTAGCAGGGCATCGATACGGGTTTTTGTTGCGTCACACCGATGCACCGCAGTCTTATCTCTTAACTCGAAAAATTATGCAATTGTGCAACGACACAGAGTTGCCTGCATCATTTTTTGGGCGAGGGACGTTATGTGTGAACGGTTGTTTATTAGGGCTTAAAGAAAACCAAAATATTCCTGCACACGATGTGCTCACGCGAGCGTTAAGTGGGCTTCAGGCTGTGAATGTGCGCGGGGTAAATCAAGCGTTATTGTTAGATCTTAAACGCATGCTGCCGGTGTATCCAGCTAACTAACAGTTGGGTTTAAAATGCGGCGTCCTAACCGTTTTCGGCAAACGCGAATGTTCGGTTTTAACCGTCTTGGATCAGTGTCCCGAAATGTTGTTGGACGCCGCACCAGTAATCTTGCAAGATCCTTACCCAGCTGGGTTGATTGTGCTATCGATGTGTCGAAACATTATTCATGATGGAACAAGCGGTTTTTTCAGTTGCACAATAGCCTCTTGAATGCCGTGAACGGTTAACGGCTGCATTCGATCGCCCATCAACTGCTGCACTATACCAATGGACTGCGTATGGCCCCAATGCACTTTGGGTTCAGGGTTCAACCAAACACAATGTGGGAACGCTTGCAGTAAGCGCTGCGCCCAAACGGCGCCGGGTTCTTCATTCCAATGCTCTACGCTACCACCAGGTGCCACAATCTCATAAGGGCTCATGGAGGCATCACCCACGAGTATTAACCGATGGTCGCGGCTGTATGTGCGTTGCAGCTCGTCGATGGATACGCGGTCGGTGTGGCGGCGCTGGTTTTCTTTCCACACGCCTTCGTAAATAAAATTATGAAAGTAATAGTATTCAAGTCGGCCAAATTCAGATGCTGCTGCCGAAAACAATTCACTGGTGATGCGTGCATGCCAATCCATCGACCCACCAACATCCAGTAGCAACAATACTTTAACGGCGTTTTTTCTCTCACCCGTCATGTGTATATCGAGTAAACCACCATTGTGTGCGGTTTGCCGAATGGTGGTATCTAAATCCAGTTTATCTTCGCGTTCGCTTTTGGCCATCTTTCGAAGCTTACGCAGCGCCATTTTAAAGTTACGCGTGCCCAGCTCTAAATCGTTGTCTAGATCTTTATATTTTCGTTCTTGCCAAACTTTCGTGGCCCGGCGGTGCTTTGAATTACCGCCGATGCGCACACCCAAAGGGTTATAGCCACTGTGCCCAAAAGGTGAGGTGCCACCTGTGCCCACCCACTTACTGCCTCCGTGGTGAGCCTCATCTTGTTCTTTTATGCGCTCGGCCAGTGTTTCCATCAGTTTATCCCAACCGCCCATCGCTTCCACAGCTGCCATGTCTTCTGCGCTAAGTGCAGGTCGTTGGGTTGGGTCTAACCATTCCTCTGGGATGTCTTCAAAGAGTGTATTAAAACTTAATTCTCGCCCTTCCCAGTAAGCGCCAAAAACCTGATCAAAGCGATCGTATAAGGTTTCATCTTTTATTAGCATCATACGAGAGGTGGTGTACAGGTTGTCTAATGACCCCGTTCCAACTCCTTTAGATAAGGCATCAAGCAGCGTTAAGTATTCAGGCAGGGTAACCCGAAGTTGTGCGCGGCGTAAGTTTTCGAAAAAATCTAACAGCATGGTGAGCTTACTGGGTTCGGGTGCGCTGGCGATGTAAGAACACTAAGCGTTCAAACAAATGAACATCCTGTTCGTTTTTCAATAAAGCGCCATGAAGTTTCGGTAATACCGTGCGTAAATCATTAGCACCTAGGCTCTGTGCTGATAAATCATCGGCCACCAACAACTTTAACCAATCCAGTAACTCTGAAGTGCTGGGCTTTTTCTTTAACCCTGGAAGTTCACGTAAATCAAAAAATACGGTAAGTGCATCGCGCAATAAATCTTGTTTTATATTGGGATGGTGCGCATGAACAATACGTTCCATCGTAGCTCGATCGGGAAATTCTATGTAATGGAAAAAACAACGGCGCAAGAACGCATCAGGTAGCTCTTTTTCGTTGTTGCTGGTTATGATGACTAAGGGGCGATGAATAGCTTCAATGGTTTGTTTGGTTTCGTAAACATCAAACGACATACGATCAATTTCTTGTAATAAGTCGTTGGGAAATTCTATATCGGCTTTATCAATTTCATCGATTAACACCACCGAGGGTTCTGCGCTTTCAAACGCTTCCCAAAGTACGCCTTTCACGATGTAGTTACTAATATCATTTACCCGAGCATCACCTAACTGAGAATCACGCAATCTGGAGACAGCATCGTATTCGTATAAACCTTGCTGGGCACGCGTGGTGGATTTTATGTGCCACGAATGCAATGTTAAACCGGCTTGTCTTGCTACATCGATGGCAAGTTCGGTTTTTCCTGTGCCAGGCTCACCTTTTATAAGTAGCGGGCGCGAAAGAGTGCGAGCTGCGTTAATGGCTTGTTCTAGCGCATCCGTTCGAATGTACTCAGGCACCGTGGAGGCGGCATCGTTGTTCATGATTCGCGTGCCACCATAAACCCTAAATCTCTTCCCCCGATAAGGTGCATATGCAGATGAGGCACCTCTTGATGGCCGTTTTCGCGGCAATTGATGATCAAACGATACCCATCTTCTGCGATGCCTTCTTGGCGCGCTAAATCTCTGGCCACACAAAGCATACGGCCCATGGCCTTCTCGTCGCTGTCCTCTATATCATCCACCGTGGGAATGATGCGGTTTGGCACAATGAGAATGTGAGTCGGGGCGGCTGGGTTGATGTCTCGAAAAGCGGTAACCCATTCGTCTTGGTAAACCATGTCGGCAGGGAGCGATTTATCAATGATTTTGCTGAACAAGGTTTCTTCGGTCATGGAACGCGTTCTCGGCAGTTTATTAAGTGTTTGTGATTGTACAATCTGTGCGGACTCTTTCGACACACTTGCATTCACGTGCAAGCTCCTTTGCGCTCCTTATACGGAACCAACCGCGCACGTAACCGCGAACCTAACCGCGAACCAAGGCTGAAGCATTCAATGGGTAATCGACTTTCTAAAATCTACACACGCACAGGCGATGATGGCACGACGGGTCTAGGCGACGGTAGCAGAACGGATAAGGACGGCCCTCGCGTTGCGGCCTATGGCACCACAGATGAGCTTAATTCGGTTATCGGTGTGGTGTTATCGCATCCTATTCCTGCCCCTGTGCAAAAGGTGATGCATGAAGTTCAGCATCATTTATTCGATCTGGGCGGGGAACTGTGCATTCCTGGTCACCAGGCGATCAAAGAAGAACACGTAACGTGGTTGGAAGCAATCTTGGACCACTTCAACGAGGATTTACCGGCGCTGAAAGATTTTATTTTACCAGCCGGTGGGCCTGCAGCTGCCCAATGCCATGTGGCAAGAACGGTATGCCGGCGCGCAGAACGTTTGTTGGTGAGTTTGCAGCGCACAGAGGACATTCCGCCGTTCAGCATGAAATATTTGAACCGTTTGTCAGATTTGCTGTTTGTGCTAGCCCGCGTTTTAGCGCGAGCAGAGGGCGGTTCTGAGGTGCTTTGGCAGCACGATCGTGCACCAATTGACCCAGCCGATCTCAAATAAGGCAATTTAGCGCATAAATGTCCACTGTTTCACACCAAAACTGCGACTAGAGCCCGTTCTGGCGCCCGGTAACATTGTTACAGTGCAATCCCATCGAAACCCGCTGAACCGAACCAATGCTTAAGATGCTTAGTTTGCCGGAACCCTGCCAGCCCAAGAACCTACCAGTACCTTTCGCGGTCTTTGGGTCTATCTGCCTATTAGTGCTGGCATTACCTACTGGTGGCAGTGCGAATTCCTATAGCGATTCTGCTGAATTGACGGCGGCAGTTTCAGCGGTGGTTGAGGCGAACATAGAGGGTAGTTCTGATACAAACTTAGTGGCTACGACCGCGGTTCCTGCCACACCTTCTGTGCGGCCCACATCTTTAATCAGTAAAGAACGGCATTTACGTATTCTGAAGCGCCAAGGGCATCTGCCTGCGTTTGTTAGCAACGATTCTGTAGCCATGATGGAAACAGCTCATTCCGATGATCGTCGTTTGCAACGTAAAGGTCGTACCTGGAAGCTCTCTGATTCCTTCACAGCGCAAGTAGGCTCTGATCCTTGGGCATTATCGGGCGTTGGTTTTCCCAATATTGAAACTCACGATAACCGCGTTGACAGCCGCTACAAAACATACAAAGCGTTAGTGGATTGGAAGCTTGTCAACGCGTCCAACGATCAATGGGAACCTATTCCTGCTGTGTATTGCATGGGTTTGTCATCACAACAAATTGCAGATCGTGCCGCCAAATATGAGCGAGAAATACTGTCTTATTCCATCCAATATGGCATAAGCGCCAGTTTGATCAAGGCGGTGATCACCAAAGAATCGTGCTTTGATACCAAAGCGGTATCCAAAGTGGGGGCTGAGGGCTTGATGCAACTCATGCCTGAAACGGCTCGTTGGTTAAAAGTTACCGATAGCAACAACGCCAGCCAGAATTTATCGGCAGGCATTCGATACTTATCCGATTTACGTAAACGCTTTGGAACCGAAGAGTTGGCATTAGCTGCGTATAATGCGGGGCCGGGTAACGTTGAGCGTCATGGGGGCATCCCACCGTTTGAAGAAACTCAGGATTATGTAAAATCGGTGATGGCCATATACAAACGTTATACAGCCACCACACGATTCGCTAACCAGCGAGTGTCGAACTGACACCACGCACAAGCGTGCCCCTTTAGGCACAAGGTCTGTGGGTAAGCTGGTTGAACTATCCAGCTATACCGCAGGTAGCCAGTGTCAGCACTAACCATAAAAGATTTACGAAAAACCTACGACGGTGGCGTTGAAGCCCTTAAAGGGATTGATTTAGACGTTGAAGACGGAAATTTCTTCGCTTTATTAGGGCCCAACGGGGCGGGTAAATCCACCGCCATTGGCATCATCTCGTCTTTGGTTAATAAAACTTCAGGTCACGTCAGCGTGTGCGGGTTTGACCTTGATAAAAACCGAGAAGCTGCAAAAGCTAACATCGGATTGGTGCCACAAGAATTTAATTTCAATGTGTTTGAAACCGTTCAATCCATTGTTCTAAACGTGGCAGGTTACAACGGCATAAAGCGCCGTGTGGCCAAACAACGCACCGAATATTATTTAAAGCAGCTGAGCTTGTGGGATAAGCGCGATACCGTGTCTCGTAATCTATCCGGGGGCATGAAACGCAGGTTGATGATAGCCAGAGCCTTGGTGCACGAACCTAAACTGCTCATACTCGATGAGCCCACAGCGGGGGTTGATATTGAAATTCGGCGCACCATGTGGGAATTTTTAACTCGGGTGAATAAAGAAGAGGGCACCAGCATTATTCTCACCACGCATTACTTGGAAGAAGCTGAAGCCCTTTGTAAAGATGTGGCCATCATCGATCATGGGCAAATTGTTGAACAAGGCACGGTAAGTGAGCTACTCAGCCGCTCCATGATGGAAACGTTTGTACTAGACACCGACGTAACCACCATTCCTGAACAAGTGGGCGGTTACCACATGCGCCATCGCGATGATGGCAAAGCAGAAATTGATGTACCCCAAGGCACCGCATTGAATGATGTGTTTAAAGCGCTATCAGAATCGAATATCTCTGTGAGTAGCCTTCGAAACAAGGAAAACCGTTTGGAAGCGTTCTTCGTTAGATTGGTGCAATCTAAGCGTGATGATTCAGCCTCTATTGATCATGAATCTTCGACGAAAGAGGGCGCGGTATGAGTTCTCGATTGATGCAGGAACGGGTGGCGTTCTTCACCATAGTTCGTCGAGAGATTCGCCGCTTTATGCGAATTTGGGTGCAAACCATTACACCACCTGCGGTGAACGCCGTTTTATACATGCTTATCTTTGGTGGGCTCATTGGTTCTCGCATTCGCGAGATGAACGGTGTGCCTTACATGGATTTCATCGTGCCGGGCGTAATAATGATGGGCATCATTATTAATTCTTACGCCAACGTTTCCTCGTCGATGTTCTCCGCCAAAATGCAGCACTTTATTGAAGAGCTATTGGTTGCACCGGTCAGTAACATCACCATCTTGGCAGGCTTTATTATCGGCGGCGTGGCGCGCGGATTAGCAGTAGGTACATTGGTGACAGTGGTGGCGTTTTTCTTCACCGATCTCATTCCTGTACACCCCGTCGTTACGATATCTATCGCCATTCTTACGTCCATCATGTTTTCACTGGGTGGTTTTTTGAATGCCCTATTTGCCACAACTTTCGATGACATCTCCATCGTGCCGAATTTTGTGCTTACACCGCTTACGTATTTCGGTGGCATTTTTTACTCAATTTCCATGTTGCCTGATTTTTGGCAAATCGTATCCAAGCTGAATCCGATTCTTTACATGATCAACGGTTTTCGCTTCGGGATACTCGGTTCTAGTGACATTCCGCTGTGGCAAAGCTATGCTGTTATATTGATTTTCATTGCAGCACTTGGCAGCGTCTGCGTAATCTTACTTAACCGTGGCGCTGGCATTAAACAATAAGGTACTTCCTCACATGGGTTCACCCAAGAAAAAAGCCGCATCTGGCCCCACGATGGCCGATCAGGCTGACCGCCACGCGTTGTATCAGGCGTCGGTGCAAAATTCTGAATTTGAAATCGACTTCATGGACGCCACGTTTGAAGACTTGGTGGGCCGTAAAGCGACCAGCATGCGCGAAGATTTTTGCGGCACGGCTATCTCATCAGTGGAATGGATTAAGCGTCGGCGTGGGAACACCGCCATTTCCGTTGACAACGACCCCGAAGTGCTTGATTGGGGCCGGCAGAATAACCTTGGGCCACTAAGCAATGATCAGCGTAAGCGCATCGAGCTGATTGAGGCTGATGTTCGGAACGTAAAAACCGACAAGGTGGATATGATCCAGGCCTACAACTTCAGTTATTGGTTCTTCCAAGAACGAAAAATGCTTGTGGAGTACTTCAAGTCGCTGCGTGAATCATTAGTGGATGATGGCTTACTGTTTCTGGATGTTTTTGGTGGTTCTGAGTGCTACCAAACTCAGAAAGAGAAGCGCAAAGTGGATGGCTTTAAATACGTGTGGGATCAGTATGAATTCAACGCCATTACCTACGAATTAAAGTGTGCTATTCATTTTCATTTCCCCGATAAATCGAAAATGAAAAATGCCTTCACATACACTTGGCGTGTATGGGGCGCACGTGAGCTGCGTGACATTTTATCCGATGCCGGTTTTTCAGAAACCATTATCTATCGCCAAGAATTTGATGATGAAACCGATGAAGCCTTAGATGAATACGTGGCCACAGAAGAAGCTGAAGATTTTGCTTGCTGGTTAGGCTATCTGGTGGCGCGGCCTTAAGGAAAATCGAGTTCGACGCGGGCGCCGCCTGCGTCGGATATCGAAAGCTGCATCGTGCCGCCGTAGGCTTGCAAGCGCTCGCGGCTGTTTGCAAGGCCCAATCCTTGGCCTGCCACTGAAGAATCGGCTCGCACGCCACGTTGGGTGAGTTGCTCAATCGTCTCTTTTGCAAAGCCGCGACCGTTGTCGTCAATCCAAATTTTCCGTAGCGTTTCATCGGCGCTTATGTTTACATCAGTTGCTCCGTACTTACACGCATTTTCGGTTAAGTTGCCTAAAATTTCGAATAAATCGGCTGTCGCTACACGAACTTTTAATGATGAAGACACGCTTTCGTGTACTGATACGGTTACGTTCGGATGAATTTTGGGTAAGGCTGTGGCTAAACGCTGTACAACCGGTAACACCGCAACTGGAGAGACCAACGCTTGAGTGGCTCTTCCTGAGGCACGCTCTAAGTAGTGTTCTAAACTGGCCTGCATTTGCTGCGTTTGTTCTCCCACAATGCGCGCATCGTTAGAGGTACGCGAAGTTTGTGAAGCAAGATTTTTAAGCACCGTTAAAGGCGTTTTCAATGTGTGGGCTAAGTCTTCCACTAGATGCCTAAATTCTGCCTGGCGTATTCGTTCACTGCTTAAGAGTGTGTTAAGCCCATTGGCCAAGGGGCGAAGCTCTTTTGCCACATGTTCATTTAGCGATTCCCGTTGCCCGTTTTCGATATCTTGTAGCTCGGCTTTAATTGTGTGCAATGGCTGCAGAGCTTTTCGCAGCATGATGGTTTGGGCTAATAATAATAAAACTGCCGCTAACGCTAAAGACGTCCACAACGTTCTACGGAAGGTGGCAAGTTCTTTGTTTAACACATCGGCATCGGAGACCACGCGCACGATCAATGGCAATTCTTCTCCGCTGATAAGCTCCCATAAAATAGTTAACTGAAGCTGATATACCTTGCCTGAAGATTGACTATCGCTTTGGCCATTACTATGGCCATTGCTTTGGTGTTCGCTAAAAAGCCATTCGCCAATTTTAGAGTGAGGCGCTGGTGGCACCGTGTGGGTGCGCGACTCCGATTCCCAGTACACATCCCCTACATTACCCAAGAGCTGTGCATACAGCTCAGTGCCATTTGTTGAGAGCTGTGGGTCGGGCAGTTCGGTTTCATTGAAAATAACCGACCCATCGTCTTGCACATCGGTGGCCCCTAAGAGCCCGTAGATTAGCCCTTGCAGCCTTCGCTCTAAAGCATTTTCAGCTCGTTGATGAACGGAGTAGTTCACAGCGCTACCCAGAACCAGCACCACAACAGCCAGCATGATTGCCGTGCCGATGGTAAGCCTTCTATTAATCGAAGGCATCAGTTCACTCGATCAAGGGCAAACTTATACCCACGGCCTCGTAAGGTTTCAATGGGTTTTAGTGTTTTCTCTGGATCAAGCTTTTGACGTAAACGTTTGACAAACACTTCAAGCACATTTGGATCGCGGTAGGTGTCTTCTTCGTATAAATGATCTAACAATACAGGCTTACTGATGACTTCATCGGCGTTCAATGCTAAGTAGGCCAGCAATCGATATTCATACGCTGTTAAGTCTATTTTTTTCTCGTTTACTTCAACCTGTTGTGCACGCGTGTCGATGGTCATGGCTTTAAACCGTAATACCGATTCGGTGAAGCCGCTGGTGCGGCGCAACAAGGCGCGAAGACGGGCTTGCAGTTCTTCCATATGAAAGGGTTTGGTTAAATAGTCATCAGCGCCAGCTTCTAATCCATCGACTTTGTCTTGCCAGCTGTCGCGTGCGGTTAATACCAAAATAGGGTAACTGTGGCCTTGCTCACGAGTTTTTTGAATAAGCGATACACCATCAATTTTAGGTAGGCCTAAATCGACAATAGCTAAATCAACCGGCATGGTGGTTGCCATGTGCAAACCGGTTTCACCGTCTTCGGCTTCATCAACCGCGTACCCCGTTTCTCGAAGCGCATCGGCTAACTGCTGACGAAGGGTGGGTTCGTCTTCAACGATTAATGCGCGCATGTGCCTAACCTTCGCCCGCTGGAATATCGAAAGTGCGCACTTTGCCATCAATCAAAATGCGAATACGAAAACCGGGTTGGCCGTCGGCCTGCTGATAAGGTTTTACGCTAAGCACTTTGCCAAAGCCACCGGCTTGATCAACGGCTTCTTCGATGGCAGCGCGGCGCTGAGCATCCGTACCTTGTGCCAGCGCTACATTGGGTGCAACCAGTGTGAACAGCAGCAACAGCACCCAAGCGGTGCTGAGCTTGGTCATTCGGCTTGAACGAAATAGGGTGCGATGCAATGCCATGAGGTGCTCATTGATTCTGTTAGGGCTTAAGGTAACGTGTTTGGCTGAATAGGGCCTGAACAGGACTTAATTAGGTCCCCTTGAACTGCGCTTTTCGCTGTGTAAACAATCACAATTTAGTGTTGCTAGTGATTGGCGTTGTGGGCATCACAGGCCGCCCGGTAAGGCCCGTGTAGAAATAGCACAAGAATGACGACTAGCAGTGCCAATGAGACGTAACACATCGGCACACCGCCTTGAGAGGCGCCTCTTAAGCCGCCACCTGCAGAACTTGGGCATACGCCGCCGCCGCTTGTAAAAAATTCAGCCGCAGAACCTACAACCGCCAGCACAAAGGCAATGCCCCAGCCTGCGGTGAAAAAATAATGCTTACAGCCATTGTGGTTCACAACCAACGATAAGATCATGAGCGCATAGGCCAATAAGACTATGTAACAAATGGGTACGGGGCCAACGGCAGGGCATAGATCGCCCGTAAAATTTCGATAGCTAACCAGCACCGCATAGGCAAAACCGATGAGTAAAAGAATCCATAAGGCGATGAGGCTAACTGGGCGATTAATTGGCATGCGATGAATTCCTTTTAATTCAACTTAATTCGTAAATCAACTTAATTCTTAAATCAACTTAATTCATTTCAACAAGGGTGTTTCGAAATTCACCCAACTGTTCAGACGTTTTACCGTTGAGCATTTGCACCGAAATGGCGGTGGCGGTGGCATCGTTTAGGCCAAAGATCATGATAGGGGATTGATCGGACACAAGGCCTTCGCCCACAACAAAATATTGAAATAAACTTTTGCCATTATCCAGCTGCACTTCTACCTTTGCACCAATGGATTCTAAAAGATCGGGAAGCTTTACTTTTAAGTACCCTTGATCGCCTGCCTCACTGATGTACACTTTTTGAGGCCCTAAAAGGTTTACATGAATTAAATCGGGGTAGCCGTCTTGATTAAAATCTGCGGTTAGGGGCGTAATGCCATATTCACGGTTAACCACATTCACCTTATCACTTACTTCAGAAAACTGACCCGATTCAGTTTGTAATAAAAAACGGCCATCTAAGCGCCATAGCTTCAAAGCGTGCAACGGCCAACCGGTGTAATTTTCAGACACCACTAAATCATCCCGGCCGTCTAAATTAAAGTCTTCAAACACCGCTCCCCAAGAAAATTCGTAGTCGGCTAAGGCAACTTCTTCAGCCACATCATCAAATTCAAAGTTACCGTTGTTCTTAAACATAAACCATTTTTTATTCAAGACTTGGTCGTCTGTTAAATCACCGCGCACTAAAAAATCGGGCGTGGTTGAGCCTACGTTAGAGAACCAAAAATCAGGTAATCCATCGTTACCTAAGTCGGTTACAGCGATTCCCATCGGGTAGGCGTAGGAATCAGTGGATGGGTTGGGAATGTTGCTAAAGGTTAGGTTCCCGTTGTTTTTCCAAGTGCGGATTTGTCCGGTGTCGTGCGCAACCATTAAATCTTCTTGTAAGTCGTTGTCTACATCAATAAAAACGCCTAAGAATGTGTTGTGTTTGTAGCTCATGCCCGCTTGTTCAGTGATTTTTTCAAACGTGTTGTCACCGTTATTCATGAACAATTCACTCACACCGCCGTATTCTAGATTGAACAAGGTTTCACCTTGCACATATTCACGCGCTATGTAGCCAGACACAAATAAATCGAAATGTCCATCACGATTCAAATCGGCAACACCCACTGATAATGGTACGGTTTCAGCGTCTAATTCCAGTGCTAGTTTTTCGCCAGTGAATTGCCCTGCTGTGTTTTTATACAACCAAACGCCCGATTGCCGGGTAACGATTAAGTCGGTATCGCCATTGGCGTCTACATCAATCGATACCGAGCTAAATGTTTTATCGGGGAATGCTTTTATCCAACCGGTACTGGCTGTGATGTCTTGAAATTTTCCATCGGCAAACTGGTAAAAGGCATCGCCTTGATCGATTCCGCCACCTAGAAAAACTTCTTCTACGCCGTCGTTATTAATATCGATAATGGCGCTAGCGGTGAACGGTAGGGTGCGTGTTTCATCGTAGGTGGGAACAAAATTAATGGTTTGCTCTGTGAATGAAGGGATGACTAACCCATCGGATGAAATATCGTAATCAACTTGCCGATCATGCCAGCCCAGCGCCGTTAAGAAAACAGCGATGAGTAAAATAAACAGAACGATGAATACCAGAATCGATTTGAGCAAATTGCCAATGCTCATTTTATTGTCTTTAACTAGCGCCATTAATTAACGTCTCGTTTGCTGAGTAATGATAATGAAAAGAATACTAAAAAGGCCACATTGAGGGCTATTGGCATAATATGTTTTCCAATAGCCGGTGCTAGCAGAAACACGATAAAGCAGGCAATAATAATGAGAATGGGGTTGAATAACCCAATCCATCTTGGGTAGTGAGTATTCCCTTTGATGCTCATAACCACAATGATTACAGAGATGAACAGTGTAGTGATGCGTATGACCCAAAGCAGCGTTTCGTAGCGCAGCTGGTATAGGGCTATAAGTTCTTGCACATGCGCTAATTCTTGATATTGAACCAGCGCTGATATGGATGCTCGCGAACCTATCCACACCGCACCGACAATAAAGCCGAAAGAACCAATGAGAAAAGTGGCGAACGCTAACCGGCTATTGGCAGGCTTCAACATTAAATAAATGTGGTAGCAGCCAAAGGGATACAAAGTGGCCCCGAACACACCCAGAAAGTGCCCCAGGGTGGTTCGGTTGGCGCTGATGTCCAAAAGGAAGTCATAGCTTTGCGCGCTGAAACGGCTGAGGCTGTCGTAATGCAGTAAATATTCACCAGCCCCAACCAGGATGCTGGCCAATAACCCGAGGAGCCCGGTAATCAGTATTGTGTTAGGCATTCCCCAATTCTAAACCACTTCAGGGTGCAGTGGTTAGGGGTTACTGACCTTGTACTGGTGATACCCGCGCGGTTAATTTAATTCGTGAGCCAGGATCTTTTCGGGTACGGGTTGTCAGTTTGCGGCCGCGATGAATGTAGGTAACCTTATACCCTTCAACGCGATGTTCAACATGCGTTTTGGTTATTGTTTCGCAGCGCTCGACAGGGCGCACGCCATAGCGTATCTCACGAGATGGGCGATGGTGCGAATGGTGCCGGTTGTGCCGACGGTGACGCTTGTAGGATTTATTTGAATGACGGTAACCTCCTGTTACTTCATTAGCGATAACTGAGCCGATAATCGCTCCTGCAACGGTTGCGCCTGCGCGAGCGCTGCGGCTACCATTACGCCCTAATTGGTTACCAATTACACCGCCAATAACGGTGCCAGCAAGGGTATCGCCTGATCTTCTTGAATGTTGTGTGTTACGTGAAGATCGATTCGAGTAGTGGTTTGAATGGTATTGACCTTCTTGAATGACGTAGCGTTCTTCATCTGTCCAACACTGCTGCACGGGTTTGCGAATAACCACTTCACGGTATATCGGTTCTGCACGGATGACTTTGCCGTAAGTGGTGTAACGATCGGAACCGTAATCTTGCGCGTCTGCTTGAGCTAATGGCAGCAGTAATGCACAGGCGGTAGTGGTGGCAAGTAGCGCAGGGCGGCTAATTTTTGAAATAATGCGTTTCATCAGATAACTCCACAAATGATGCGATGTAATTCGCTGTGTGGCCACTCTAGGGCAGTCATGCTGAATGTAGACTGAACTGTCCTGAATTCGTTGCTTTGAGAAACTATACGTTACAAAGGGTTATCATCAATTAGGCGAAGTGGGCTAGGATAAGCACTCGTTTTTAGTCGTATTACAACCTTAACATGTTAAAAGGAACCATCCGGTGAGCGAAGCGTATGACATTGCAGTAGTGGGTCTGGCCGTTATGGGGCAGAATTTAATTCTTAACATGAATGATCACGGTCATAAAGTGGTTGCATACAACCGAACCGAATCGCGCACTAAAAAATTCTTGGAAGGCCCAGCAAAAGATACCGATATTGTGGGTGCTTACTCATTAGATGAGATGGTTGCAAAGCTTGCTAAGCCGCGCAAAATCATGTTGATGATTAAAGCTGGCCAACCGGTTGATGACACCATCGACGCTTTACTGCCTTTGTTAGATAAAGGTGACATCATCATTGACGGCGGGAATTCTAATTTTCCCGATACCAGTCGCCGTGTGGAATCGTTAAGAAATAAGCACATTGCGTTTGTGGGCAGTGGTGTTTCTGGTGGTGAAGAGGGGGCACGGCATGGGCCTTCCATAATGCCTGGCGGTAACGCAGAAGCTTGGCCGCACATAAAAGATATCTTTCAATCAATTTCTGCCAAAACCGATACGGGTGTGCCCTGTTGTGATTGGGTGGGGGACGGTGGTTCGGGGCATTTTGTCAAAATGGTGCACAACGGTATTGAGTACGGTGATATGCAATTAATTTGCGAAGCCTACCAATTCATGAAAGACCTTTTGAACATGGACAACGATACCATGAGTGCCGTTTTCGCTAAATGGAATCAAGAGGAATTAGAAAGTTATCTTATTGAAATAACAGCTGAAATTTTAGCGTTTAAAGAAAACGGCTCTTATGTTGTCGATACCATTTTGGATAAAGCAGGGCAAAAAGGCACGGGTAAATGGACAGGTATTAACGCGCTAAGTTTAGGCATCCCACTGACATTGATAGGTGAGGCGGTATTTGCTCGTTGCTTATCAGCGCTTAAAGAAGAGCGCGTTCTTGCATCCAAAAAACTCAATGGGCCAACCGCTTCTGCGTTGCCAGCAGAAGCTTGGGTGGCGCCACTAGGCGATGCCTTGTATGCAGCGAAAATCGTATCCTATACACAGGGTTATATGCTCATGGCAGAAGCTGCCAAAGAATATAATTGGAATTTAAACTACGGCGGCATTGCGCAAATGTGGCGAGGCGGTTGCATTATTCGCTCAGCTTTTTTGGATAACATTAAAGAAGCCTTTGATAAGCATTCCGATTTAAGTAATTTGCTACTCGATGATTTTTTTGCAGAAGCAGTTGATCGTGCGCAAGACGGTTGGAGGAAAGTGGTGGCGGTGGGCGTTACTCAAGGCATCGCTATGCCCGCGATGAGTTCTGCGTTAAGTTTCTATGATGGGTATCGAAGTGAGGTTATGCCTCATAACTTACTGCAAGCCCAGCGGGATTACTTTGGTGCGCACACTTATCGCAGGATGGGTGGAGGGGATGAATCGTTTCATACTAACTGGACGGGTACCGGAGGCGATGTGTCCAGTAGTACCTATAACGTATAACGTGGCGCCTTCAGTCGCTCCTATCGGCTGAAGGCTATCTTTCTTACTAAGTACCTGTTAGTGACGGTATTGGTTTAAAAGTTGGCGCTGTTTATAGATTTGCACCGCCCCATAAAACACTGAACGCTTCGCAGTGAATCAATAGCGATCGATAGTCGGCTAAATCAATGTCGCTTGGCAGTACGTATTCTTGTTCTCCCGAACTGCGAATTAGCTTAGACACCAAAGCTGCTTTGTGTGTTGCATTGGAACCGCGCACCGATTCAAAAGCCCGAGGTGATAGAAATACTTTTAAGTCGGGGCCGTTTTTAGTTTTAAAGTCACCATTAAATTTGATGATGTTTTGATTGCCACGCTTTTCAATGCTCCATCCACCGTTAATGGCATAATTTTTTTTGATGAACTGCCCAGAGCTGTCAGCGGCCGTTGTAGCCGATGCTGCTGTTGCAACCCCGATGGCTAGAAATCCAAAAATTAAACAGCCAAACATAAAAGCGATAACTGAATTACTGATGTTTAGGTTTTTATCATTCACTAGATAGATCCTCAATTGTTTTCAGGATAAGCGTTGCGGCTTACATGAACACTAAGAGGTCTAAAGGTGGCTTGTGGTTCAGCTAATTCGCTATACAGAAATGTATGTTTTGGGTAATGATGCGATGCGTGTGTGGCTTAGCTATCACTGCCTTCCACAGGAACAATGCGCGCTAGCAAACCAAACCGAGGGTTATCCACATAATGCAATTCACGGCTTCGCATTCTTCGGCTTTGAAACAGGTTGTAGCTGGTTTGTCGCTCTGCATCGGTGTAAACCAAATGCGTTTCTAGGTGTAAAAATCGGCCTAAGCGTACCTTAAGAGTTCCATTGACTGTTGTGGTGCGAATTTCGCGGGATCGCCCCGGTTGTGCGTTAGCGCTGGCAGTAACAAACTTGCCAAGCCCATCTAATGATTCAGGAATGTACATGGTGGACACTGTGCCCACATTGATGCGCACAGCTTTCGCTTCAGAACGGTCTAACCCGGGTTGTTGCCACATAAAATGTTGCAACAACCGATATTGACCTGAAGCTTTTATTTCGTCGGCCGCATCCTGCATCTCGTAGCCACTGTCTAACAAAATAAAATCGTTTTGAGCAGCGGCGTCGGTGGTCAAGCCAAACGCACTGCCGGTTCGCGGGAAACTAAGGCCAGTTCTAATGTCTGCGCCACCATTCACGTGTTCAAACAGAATGATTTCAACTTTGTAGTCAATTGCGAACGCCTTGAGTGGTGCGAATAAGCACAACGCCAATACGATAAAGCCCGCTGATTTGGTTCGTTTCATCAAAGTCATGCTTCCATTATCTCACGTCGCTTCGCTAATCGACAACTTATCCAACAGCGTGTCCAAAAATCCGTCTCTATCTTCTACAGAATCAAAGTCTTCAATGATTCGAAGCGTTTGCTTACCGTCAAATTTATACCGATTAGGCTCACGTTGAATTAGCAAAATAATGCTCATAGGGTCGATTTTAGGTTCAGAACTGAACACAATTCGACCGCCGCTGGTGTTCATCTCGCATTTCTCGATACCTAGCTCTTGGCAACGCTGCTTAACACGAGTGGCGTTAAATAAATTCTCGGTTTGTTCTGGCAACAAACCAAAGCGATCGATTAGCTCGACTTTAAGTTCGCGCAGCGCATCGCTGTCGGGTGCGTTTGCTATGCGTTTGTACAAGATTAATCGCTGATGCACATCGGGTGCGTAGTCTTCAGGTAAAAGCGCAGGCGCACCTAAATCCACTTCAGTGCCTTGAGCCAATGGCTTGTCGTGATCGGGCAATTTGCCCGATTTCAATGCACTGACTGCGCGCTCCAATAACTCGTGATACAACGTAAAACCAATGGCTTGAATTTGCCCGCTTTGGCCTTCGCCTAAAAGCTCTCCAGCACCACGAATTTCTAAATCGTGTGTGGCGAGGGTAAAGCCCACCCCTAAATCTTCTAACGATTCAATCGCTGCCAATCGTTTCTCTGCGTCTTTGGTGATGACGGCTTGCGGTGGCGTGATTAAGTAGGCGTATGCACGGTGATGTGAGCGGCCCACACGACCACGCAATTGGTGAAGCTGTGCCAAACCCAGTTTGTCAGCACGGTTAATTAAAATGGTGTTGGCTGTAGGCACATCAATGCCACTTTCCACAATGGTGGTACACACCAAAATGTTAAAACGTTGATGATAGAAATCCACCATGCACGATTCTAAATCGGCTTCACGCATTTGTCCGTGCGCAAAACGAATGTTGGCGGTGGGCATAAGCTCTTGCAAGCTGGCGGTAATGCGCTCAATGCTGTTTACCTCGTTATGCAAAAAATACACTTGGCCACCGCGAACAATTTCTCGTTCGCACGCTTCTTTAATTTGGTTGTCGTCCCATTCGCCTACAAATGTTTTTATGGCATGACGATGAGCAGGCGGGGTGGCGATAATGGATAAATCTCGCAGGCCAGCTAAGCCCATGTTTAATGTTCTAGGAATGGGTGTAGCGGTAAGCGTTAAAATATCCACTTCACTGCGAAGAGCTTTCATGTGTTCTTTATGGCGCACACCAAAACGATGTTCTTCATCAATGATCACAAGGCCTAAATTGTCGTAACGTATGTCTTTGTTCAGTAATTTATGGGTGCCGATAACAATGTCTACTTTGCCATTGGATAATTTATCCAATACCGCCTTTTGTTCTTTTGCCGTTGAAAAGCGCGATAAACATTCGATATGCACAGGCCAATCGGCAAAGCGATCCAAAAAGTTTTGATAATGCTGTTTAGCTAGTAGGGTGGTTGGAACCAGCACGCTCACTTGCTTGCCACCATCTACGGCGGCAAAAGCTGCCCGCATGGCCACTTCCGTTTTTCCAAAACCAACATCCCCACACACCACACGATCGGTGGGCTGTGAGGATTTTAAATCTGCAATTACATCATCGATAGCGCGCTGCTGATCGGGTGTGGTTTCAAATGGAAACGCATCAGCAAACAGTTGGTTGTTCGTATCGTCAACAGGGAAGGCATAGCCTTTTCTGGCTGCACGGCGAGCGTGAATTTCCAGTAATTCAGCCGCAACATCGTAGGCTTTTTCAGCCGCTTTCCGTTTGGCTTTTTGCCAAGCGTCGCTGCCGAGTTTATGCAGCGGTGCAGTATCGCTATCGGCGCCGGTAAAGCGTGCAATTAAATGTAGCGATGACACAGGAACATACAACTTATCGTCACCAGCATAATGCAATGTTAAGAATTCGCTTTCAAAGTCACCGATATTGATGCGCGTTAACCCTTGGTATCGGCCAACACCGTGATCGATGTGCACCACAGGGTCACCGATGTGCAAATCGGATAAGTTTGCGATAATCGCATCCGCATCGCGGGTTGGTTTTCTGCGCTGGCGTTGGCGAACACGATTAGAACCCAGTTGGTTCTCTGTGATAAGGGCAACGCCTTGCGCAGGTAATAACAAACCGCGATCTATGGCAGCTGTCGTTATGCACAAGGGCCGATCGCTTGCCAAAAACGCACGCCAATCAGCCACCGTTTCTGTGGGCAACTGGTTGCCGATTAATTGATCTAATAAGGTTTCACGTCGGCCGGTGGATTCAGCCACCAAAAGGGTTCGACCTTTAAACTCGTCTAAGAAATCCTGCAACGCACCCATTGGGCGTTCGCTGCGCGCTTCAACGGGGTAAATCCCTGGGCTTTGTGCTTTGATGTTCACACCGGTTGTACCGGTTTTTTCAATTTCGAATCGAATGGCTTCAATGGGGTTTAAAGTGCTCAGCTCTTTAATCCATTCTTCTGGAGGCACATACAGTTCAGCTGGGTCGAGAATGGGTCGTTCAACATCGTGTCGACGTTGTTCGTAGCGCTCGGTGGTGTTCTCAAAAAAAGCCTTCATTGCACCCATCGCATCTGCCACCCCAATCATGCGGCTGTCCGATGGCAGGTAGTCCATTAAGGTTGCGGTGCTGTCAAAAAACAGCGGCATATAATATTCAATGCCCGCTGGGGCTCGCCCATCTGAGACCTCACGGTATAGGGGGCAGTTTTTCGTCTCGGCATCGAACCGATTTCTAAACGCTCGCCGAAAATGAGCAATGCCGTCTTCGTTCATCGGAAATTCGTAGGCAGGCAGCAGCGACACCTCATCCACTTTGTCTTTGCCGCGCTGGTTGTCGGGGTCAAAGCTTCGAATGGTTTCTATGTCGTCATCAAAGCATTCGATGCGATAGGGCACCGAGCTGCTCATTGGGTACAAATCCAGAATGGATCCGCGCACCGCAAATTCGCCGTGCTCTTCTACTTGAGAGACATTGCGATAACCGGCATCAACTAAGCGATTTCGGAATTGCTCGATGGAGAAGGCGTCTCCGGGCTTGATCATCAGTGCGTGTTGCCCCAGAAACTCTTTGGGTGGCAACCGCTGCATCATAGCGCCAGCTGAGACCAATAGCAGGCCATTGGTCATGGTGGGGAGGGCTGCCAGGGTGCGGATGCGCTGGGCAATTATTTCTTGGTGAGGTGAGACCCGGTCGTAAGTCAGCGTTTCCCAATCGCCAAAGGTAAGCATTGGGGTGCCTTCGGGCTTAAAAAATGCTAGCTCTGCTTCCAGTTGCAGCAATTCTGGTGTGTTTGGCACCACCACAACGGTTAATCCGGTGTGGTTTGAAGAGAATTCAGCAATGGCAAGGGATTCGGTGGCACCGTAAAGCTGCCCCCAACGCTTCTTGCCAGCGGCGGATTTTGGCAGCAACGACTGTGGATGTGTGGTCATCGGACTTCGGGAACGCAATAACCCGCGTATTGTCCCACATTTCCTATACTCGTCAGACGCAAAGCCAAGGCCTAATCTCACACCATCATGTTTCAGCCCTATCAACTGTTTGTCGGTTTGCGCTATACGCGGGCGAAACGTCGCAATCATTTTATTTCGTTTATCTCGCTTATCTCCATCTTAGGAATTTTCCTAGGCGTTACCGCGCTCATCACCGTTACCTCGGTAATGAACGGATTTGAAAAAGAGATGAGGCATCGAATCATTGGTGCCGCCTCTCACGCCACCGTCAGCGGATACGATGAACCGATTCTCGATTGGCAGTCGGTGGCCGATGTGGTTACCAAACACCCGGAAGTGACAGGCGCTGCCCCCTATGTGGAGGGGCAGGTCATGTTGGTGCACGCTGGGCGCTCAACTGGTTCGTTAATTCGCGGGGTCGAGCCGTCAGCTGAATCGGCTGTATCAGAATTAGAAAATAGCTTAGAGATTGGTGATTCATTAGATGCCACCTTAAGTGCAGGTGACTTTGGCATTATTCTCGGCGCCGACTTAGCAGCGTTTTTAGGCGCGGTGCCAGGGGATAAAGTCATGGTGATTACACCCGAGGCCAGCGTAACCCCGATGGGTTTTGTGCCTCGTGTAAAGCGCTTTACCGTTACCGGTATCTTCCGATTTGGCATGTTTCAATTTGATAGAAACTTAGCCGTTATGCACGCCGCCGATGCGGGCAAATTATTTCGAACCGAAGGCGGCTACACAGGCGTTCGGCTAAAACTTGAAGACACTGGCCGGGCACCGGCTGTGGCGCGTGAACTTCGCAGTGACATCGGATTGGATTACTACATCACCGATTGGACACGCCAGAACGCCAATTATTTTCTGGCTGTGAAAATGGAAAAAACGATGATGTTCATTATTTTATCCATGATCGTGGCCGTTGCTGCATTCAATATTGTCTCCACTCTAGTGATGATGGTGCAGGATAAACAAGCCGATATTGCAATACTTAGAACGCAAGGTGCATCACCAATGAGCGTGATGGGCATTTTCTTAGTTCAAGGCACTTTGATCGGTGTTATCGGCACCATAGCTGGGCTCATAGGCGGCACCTTGCTTGCCACGAATATCGATGTGGTTGTGCCTTTTATCGAACGGTTCACCGGGCCTGTGTTAAATCCAGAGGTGTATTACATTGATGAAGTGCCTAGTGATTTACGCATGATGGATGTAGCAAAAGTTGGCCTCATGTCGTTTATTTTATCGGTATTAGCCACCTTGTATCCTGCGTGGCGTGCATCGCGCACCGATCCTGCTTCTGCGCTGGCCTACGAGTAATCAATCCGTTATGAGTGAGACTATTCCTAGTGAATCGGCAACCAGTGAGCTGCCTGTGAATGAATCCAGTGCGATGGTTTTACAGGCGAAGAACGTGGCCAGAACCTATACCCAGGGCGATTTGTCCGTGAAGGTGTTGGGCGATGTGTCTATCGACATTCGTCGCGGTGAACGGGTGGCCATTATCGGTAGCTCGGGCAGTGGAAAAAGTACCTTGCTGCATGTGCTGGGCGGATTAGATACGCCGAATGAGGGTACGGTGGAATTAGCCGGTCAATCGGTG
>CALHNS010000004.1 GCA_938035125.1 uncultured Granulosicoccaceae bacterium
CCACAAGCTTGGTCGCTTGTTGGTACCTTGGGCATTAATCATTGCTTTTCTGACAGCACTGTTTGGGCTGTTCGCTGGTAGCGGTTTTTTAACGCTAATGCTTATTCTTCAAATTATTTTTTACGCAGTTGCTATCGCAAGCTATATGGATTTGCCGTTTGCTCGTGCGAAAATCTTAATTTTCCCCAAAATCTTTGTGCAAATGAACGCAGCGGCGATGATGGGGACACTGAAGTATTTCTTTAGTAAAAAAGCGATTAGCTGGCGATAATAAATCGTGCATAGAGTGTCACCGTAAACAAACAACTGTTCGCTGCGCAGGTATAACGAATCGCTCTATAACTTATCGAGTCTGGCCTATTTCATATTGAAGCTGGCCAGACTCTAAATGCTCACGACTTTTTCGTTCTCGTTTTTTTCTTGGCCGACTTTTTAGCGATTTTCTTCGTTTTTTTCTTCGCCGTCTTCTTAGTTATATTCTTCGCCGTTTTCTTCGCCGTTTTCTTCGCTGACTTCTTCGCTGACTTCTTCGTAGATTTCTTAGTTATTTTCTTCGCTGACTTCTTCGCCGCTATCTTTGCTGTTTTCTTGGTTACTTTCTTTGCTACCTGTTCAGCGCTTCTTCTAGATGCAGCTTTTTTTCCGCTAACTTTTGCTGTCTTCTTCGCAGAAGTTTTTGAGTTTTTCTTAGCTATCTTCTTAGAGCCGATGCTATCCCCAGCGCGCTTAACCGTCGATTTCGGTTCAGATCGCTCAGCACTCGTTTTAGTCGTCGTTGTGATTTCAGCTGCTTCCTGAGCTTTTACCCGTTCCCGTCCTTTCTTCCAAACATCAGGCTGGCGACGCGTGGGTGCGGCAGAGTTATCTGAACTCATTTTAGAATCTTTTGATTCAGCCTCTTCTTTAGCCTTTTTCCAATCTGCTCGTTTCTGCTGGGCTTCTGTCTTTTTCGAGACTGGGCGCTCAGTCTGAGTTTCCCGGGCTTTCGTCTCTGTACGTGCATCCTCTTTGGCTTTGGCTCGCTGTTTATTACGTCGTAATTGGCTCTTAGACTTTCCAGGCTTTTTCTGTCGCTTCGATGGATCCATCAATGATGGCTTTTTAGCATGCGTTTTTCGAACCCGTGGTCCTGTATCAATTTCTTGGAAATCAATTTTTCGATCATCTAAATTCACAGCAGCCACCTGAACCCGGATACGCTCACCTAAATGATATTGACGGCCACTTTTCTCACCAAGCAACGCCCCTTCCGCTTGGTCAAATCGATAATAGTCTTTTACTAAGCTAGTGATGTGCACTAAACCTTCAACGTGCATATCAACCAACTCAACAAACAACCCAAACGAGGTAACCGTTGCAATCACACCTTCAAATTCCTCTCCAACTCGTGACTGCATGTACTCACATTTCAACCAACTGAGCACATCCCGGCTTGCCTCCTCAGCCCGTCGCTCAGTGGTCGAACACGATTCCCCCAAAGCTTGCATATCCGCAGGCGAATAATTGTATTCTTCAATGTTCTTGCGAGCTAACGCAAATTTAATAGCTCGGTGAACCAACAAATCGGGATAGCGCCGGATTGGGGATGTGAAATGCGCATACTGTGTTAACGCCAACCCGAAATGCCCTTCATTTTTAGGTTGATACACAGCCTGTTGCATCGATCGCAACATGGTGGTTTCCACAATTGAACGATCGGCCCGATCCTTAATATTTTTTGATAATCGAGCGTAGTCAATAGGCGCGGGGGAATCACCGCCTGTTAAAGTGAGCCCACGAAACGCCAGAAAGGAGCGCAGATCTTCTAATTTATCGCTTTTCGGGCCTTGATGAACTCGATAAAGCGCAGGTATTTTTTGGCTTTCAATAAATGCTGCAGCAGCGATATTCGCAAGAATCATACATTCTTCAATGAGCTTATGCGCATCGTTTCGAACAACAGGAAGTAGCTCTTGAATTTTTCTATGTTCATCAAAAACAATTCGGGTTTCATTCGATTCAAATTCAATGACACCACGTTTTTCTCGGGCCGCACGCAGAACTTTGTATACCTCGTATAAAGTGTCTAAGGGCTCAACAACATTGGCGTGCTCTTCTCGTAACGCGGATGAAGAGTTACTGAGCATTTCCCACGCTTGGTCGTAAGTGAGCCTTGCATGAGAGCGAAGTACTGCATTGAAAAATCGTGTGCGCTTTATTCCACCTTCAGCATCCAGCGTTAGCTCACACAACATACACAAACGATCTACATTAGGGTTCAGTGAGCACAATCCGTTAGACAACACTTCAGGCAACATAGGAATTACTTGCCCAGGGAAATAAACCGATGTGCCGCGTAAGACAGCTTCGGCATCCAGTGCACTACCCGGTGCCACGTAAGTGGCTACATCGGCAATAGCCACCAACAAACGAAACCCTTTTTCGGTACGCTCTGCGTACACGGCATCATCAAAATCACGCGCATCTAAACCATCGATGGTCATCAGAGGTAACGAGCGAATGTCTTTTCGCCCAGGAATATCTTCCTCTCTTACTAACGCACCGAAACCATCCGCTTGCTCGGTTACCGCATCAGGCCACACATGAGGAATATCATGACTGCGCAGCGCAACATCGATTTCCATTCCCGCTTGCAGCTCAGCCCCAAGCACTTCGATCACTTTGCCTACCGGAGGGTGCCTTTTCGTGGGTTGCTCAGTAAGTTCTAACACCACTATATCGCCAGACTTCGCCAGCCCGCGGCCCGCAACAGGAATCATGATATCCAGATGGATGCGCTTATTATCAGGGGATACGTGCATCACCCCATGCTCTTCCATGAACCGACCCACTAAGGTTTTGTGCGCTCTTTCCACGACATTAATAATGCGCCCTTCACGACGCCCGCGACGATCAGTTCCCGTTACGCTAACCACCACACGATCTTGATGCAGCACTTGGCGCATTTCTTTGCCGTTTAAAAAGATATCGTCGCCACCTTCATCGGCAATTACGAACCCAAACCCATCAGGATGGGCTTGAATGCGCCCTGCAATGAGCGATGATTCATCCAGCGGCATGAATCCACCGCGTCGATTGGAGATAATTTGCCCATCGCGCTGCATGGCAATGACACGTCGACGCAATCCTTCAAAAGCATCAGAATCTGTAGCGTATTTAAAATGCTCAGCGAGTTCATCCAACGTCATCGGTTCGCGCGCATCTGTTAATGCCTGTGCAATGAATTCACGACTGGCGACGGGGTTGTCATATTTCGACGCTTCACGCGCCTTATGGGGGTCATCTTGGGAGGACATACAAGCCTAAGCTGTTGAGAAAGCTAGGGGGAGTATATAGGGATCGATTGACACCCACAAAAACCTTACTGTATATTGCCGCAGGTTAAGCGAACCGACCTCAGTGCCGAGGTGGCGGAATTGGTAGACGCGCTGGCTTCAGGTGCCAGTGGGGGTAACCCCGTGGAGGTTCAAGTCCTCTTCTCGGCACCAGACGTATTATTTTCAATTGAGCCGGTGCAGGTACGGTTTCTCCCCGACTCTTTTGCTTTGTACAAGGCTCGATCAGCCGCATTGACCAAGCTTGAAACCGAAACTCCTGCCTCATCGGCCTGAATGCCTGCAACGCCTGCACTAATAGTCACCTCACAGCGTACATCATCCAATTGAATGGTAGTTGACCCGATAGTCGTTCGCGCACGCTCAGCGTATACACGCGCATTTTCCGGAGTGGTTTTTGGAAGAATAACGAAAAATTCCTCGCCACCGTAACGGCCAACCACATCAATATTTCGCGAACAATCTTTTAAAGTTTGTGCGATAAACTGAAGCACCTTGTCGCCGCCTTCGTGCCCATAGTTATCATTAAAGCTCTTAAAAAAATCAACATCAATCATAACAACCGATAAAGGATCAGGGTAACGATTGCGACGCTGCACTTCGTGCAACAACGCATGATCAATAAATCGTCGATTATAAATTTCTGTCAAACTATCTGTATTCGCTTGAACTCGCAGTTCTTCATTTAATAATCTAAGCTGCTGATTAGCACTTTCCAACATGGCGTGGTTGGCACGCAGTTTACTCACTAATTCAACATTAGAACGAACCAGATGAGTAGCTTGCGCTGCACGCTGCGCACAAGCTTTAATCGTTTCATGGTTATCGAATGGCTTTGGCAAGAAATCATAAGCGCCGATTCGAAACGCGCTTTTTATCATCTCGACGCTATCGTGTGCAGTCATAACAACCGTTTTCACCGCTGAATCAATTAGCTTTAGTTGCTCAATCAATTCAAAACCCGTTATGCCATCCATTCGAATGTCGGTAATAACAACCGAATAAACATCTGGCTGAAAACGCTCGATAGCCTCTTCACCGGAGCGCACACTTTCAACCTCAAAACCGGCATCGTTTAGCACGCGCGCAAGAATTGCCAGAACCGAGAGTTCATCATCTACGATCAAAGCAACTTGGTGCTGACTATCAGTCATGTCATTTGGCATTACACATCTATCCAGCTCCTTCGCAATAAAGTCAAAGAAATCGAGCTATTTAGCACCCCTCACGGGCTAACAGTTAGCGTAGCGACCAGCAAATGGATTACTACAGGTCTAGGCGAGGCCATATTTCCTTAACAAAACACCTCATCCAATCACCAGATGAGAAGAGGCTCACGAAAGTAATGCCAGACCACGCACAAACTGCTGCAGAACTGTGCGATTCAGCCGATTTCTACTGTGGACCTAACCACATTGCGCTCGGCACTGAGTTTTTATGAAAAAACCTCAACATCGAAAAGACCGACCTACTGGAACGTCTGAGACTAATGAGTCTCCTGTATTTGAGCGGCTAGAACCTCGTGTGCTTTATTCTGCAGATGCTTTGGGCATCAGTGCGTTGCTGTTACCTGAAGATAATGACACCTCCGCAGATGAATACGTTAGTTATCAGAGTGTAAATGACTTTGATTCAATAGAAAATGCACCACACAACAACACGGTAGATATCGCTACCAACCCGATCGAATTCGTTTTCATCGACGCAAGAGTAGAAGATAGCAATACGTTTGTTGAAGCCTGGGCATCAGACGGGGTTCATTTTGTTGTCATTAATGAACATGATGATGCACTGGGTGTGATCAATCGTCATTTAAATTCTGCAACAACTGCTGGTGACTCTGTGTCATCGCTTCGAATTGTTTCACACGGTGGCGATGGTTTTTTGCAATTGGGTAATGCCCATATTAATGAAAAAACGTTAAACGAAAATGATCATTTATTAGCTCAATGGTCAGAGGTGATGACAAGCGATGCTGACATATTGTTATACGGTTGTAACGTAGCGCAAAGTGATTTTGGAATCTCGTTTGTTGAAACACTTGCGAACATAACCGGTGCTGATGTAGCGGCCAGTGATGATATAACTGGCAATGCATCACAAGGCGGTGATTGGGATTTAGAATTTTCATATGGGGAAACTCTGAATTACAGTGCGTTGGACACTCAACGAATGGCTGACTGGACACACTCGCTTGCCGTATTAGATGTTTTTAACCGTACCGATAGCAACATCAGCGATGGGGATACACTCTCAGTTAGCCAGTTCAACGGATTAACCAACGGTACACTCAGGCAAGCCATCCAAGCAGCCAACAACACCCCCGGTGACGATGTTATACGCTTGATAGGAAACCAAGGCGACTTTGAAATCTCTCGTACGCTTATTCTTAATAGTGATAACGATTCTGGCAATATCATCATTGAAAACCATACCGGCGCTGATGTATCGATTCGCCCTGAAATCGGCTCCATTATTAGGCTTATGCAGGTTCAAAATAACTCCTTAACTATAGAAGGAGACCCAAACAGCATTGGCAATAGCTTAGTATTGGAAAATGGTCAAAACACATCGGGAGATGGCGGTGCGTTGTTTGCAAGTTTAAACACCACGCTAACTGTAAATAATGTGAGCTTCATAAACAACGAAGCATTTAAAGGAGGCGCTATATTTTCCGAAGGTAACTTACAAATAAATCATTCGGTATTTGAACGTAATGAAGCAATTCAAGGTGGCGCTGTTCATGCCGGCGGAAGCGTGAACATAGATGACTCTTTATTTGAAGACAATGCAGCAGATTTTGGCGGTGCGATTTTCGTTACAGGCAGCGCAACAGATTTCACTATAAACAATTCTAATTTCATATCCAATAAAACAGACGTTTTAAACAATAACTCATCCGATGGAGGCGCTATTTTTTCCAACGCTTTTCTAGTCATCGAAAACTCCACCTTTACAAATAATATCGCAGATAACAGAGGTGGTGCAATCTACACAACAGCTGGTATACGTGTTGAAAACAGCGTATTTGATGGTAATACAACCAGTAATGCTGGCGGTGGAGCGATTTACTCAACAGGCAACGTAATTTCCCATAATTCAGAATTTAAAAACAATTCAGCGATAGATGAAGGGGGGGCGATTGTCAGTCAATCAGAAATTCAAATTTCTAATTCTCATTTTCAAAACAATCACGCTTTGAGTGATACGCAAGCGATCTCAAACAAATTCGACACTAGAGGAGGAGCGGTTTATACAGTACAAGGAGGGTCTATTGATAACAGTTCATTTGTAGGTAATAAGGCAATAAGCGGTAGCGCAGTCTATATATCCGGAAGAGATATCGCCGATGATGACGGAAATCCAGTTGATACCCTATCAATAAACAATACAACGTTTACTAAAAATGAAACGTTTGCCGTTAGTAATTATAGCGCAATACCTGGAGGAACAGTCTATTCAAGTTCCCGCGCAGGCTTAGTAGTTACCTCAAGTACATTCGCAGATAATTCCAGCCCTCATCAAACAGCAGGCATTTTGTCGTCGCCCATAAGTGGGGCCTCGGTAAGCTCGTCCGTATTTTTGAACAATACAGTGAGCGGCGAAGACAGGGGAGATGTACCCTTTGCGGTATCCGCAGGTTTTAACGTCTCTGATGAAATCTTATCGCAAACCAGTCTTTCAAACCCAATACCCACCGACATTGTCGATCCAAACCTTGCTCTAGGTGCATTAACAACTCAAGCTGGAGGCGTGGTACAGGTAAGACCACCACTAGCTGGCTCTTCAGTTATTAATGCAGGATCCTTATCGTCAAACGAAACGGATGCTTTTAACCAAGCCGCAGACGCCCTACCCGATGCCGGTGCTTTCGAATTTCAAGGCCCATCCGATACAGTGTATTGGGCTGATGAGGATGGCAAAATATGGCGTTCTGATGCTGAATTGTTGCACCCGGTGCTTATAGGAGACACCGGCCATAATATAAGCGGGCTTGTGGTTGATCTGAACGGTTTCAACAATGATGGCGCTGGTAGAATTTTATGGATAGATCAAGACACCAGCACAATTCATTCAGCTCAATTGGATGGAACCGCCATTGGCGCTGGCCCCAACGTAACGATACTCAGCGGCCCTGTGGACGCATTAAACGGCGAAGGCTTGCCGTTAATTGTAAATTCTTTAACATTCGATGAAGATCGTGATCTTCTCTTTGTCACCCATTCCGCCACGCCTTATCACCCAGCAGCCATTCGCGTTTGGGAGATAGATACATTTGGATCAACCTACATTAGAGAAATTGAAACGCCTAGTGGGAATCCTATGGATAACCCACGGGATATTCACTACAGCACAGCAACGGGCCGACTGTATTGGATAGAAGGTGAACCGGGTACTTCTGATGCAACGATTCATTCTTCAAATACCGATGGTTCTGATTACCAATTACTGTTTACCGGTGCAACGTCGGATGATTTTGGTGGTTTAGTGACTGACGATACCGCTGATTTTTTATACTTCACTAATCAAGCTGACGGCACCGTGAATCGATTCGATCTTGCATCAAATTCCTTATCGAATACATTGCCTATTTCTAGTAATGGAAGTATTTCCGGAGTACAAGACATAGCGTTTGTGTCGAATAATTCTGAATTATTAGTGACAGATTCTACCAATAATCAGATTTATTCATTAACTGACACATTAGAGCCTAGTAGCATTCCTTATGATCATTCCGCCACACCGGTAGTGCTTGCTAGTGCATCAACTACACCAGCGAATGAACCTTCTTTCTATATCGAAAATTTCGATTACATGGAAGGTTTAGGCCCGAAAATTATTGATGCTAATCATATTATCGTAAATAACCCTGATAATTCTAACCTAACTTTTGCGTTGATTAGTGGCCCTGAAACTAGCGGGGGCTCCTTAGCTATGAACGGTGTTTTGCTAACACCAAATGATCAATTCACTTTATCAGATGTGCTTACCTATTCTAATGATTTCATTGCTAATGAAACCAGTGATGTTTTTCAAATTCAACTGTATGACGACGAGGTGGCAGTAGGCCCCGTAAAAGCATTTGTTGTATCACTCACAGGCATTGATGATGCGGCTACATTCTCAATCGCACCGATAACTGCAGTTGAAAATACAACCAATACACCGCTAAGTCTTGCCGACTTTAACTTGGTTGACGAGGAAAACGTTATACCGGATGCCTATAGTGTTACAGAAGACCCACTGACGAACTACGGCGTAAAACCATTAGTTAACGGCTCACCCACGTTTTATTTTACACACGAAGATCTAGCTCTGGGTAATGTAACGATCAGCACGGAAGATACGATAATACTTCCAGCTAACGCGACAACTCCAGTAACCGCAACGCTACAAGTAATTCCTCAGGTTGAGGGTAGCGACATGTCTATTTTCAATCCTACGGGTCCATTTAATGCTGGTGTTTTAACCGTTGATATTATTCCTGTAGACGATAAAGCGGAAATTTTATCTAGCCTCTCAGGTGTACAATTATCCGAAAACAGTATCTTGCCATTAATTGGAGCAGATTATCAATTTCATGATGAAGAATCTGTTGCCGATGATGTTATCTATAGAGTCACTGACACCGGAGATTCTAATCTAGTTCTCTTAACCTTAAACGATCCAACATTACCCAATAGCGTTACGCTAAACGTTGGAGATACTTTCACCCAAGCCCAGTTTTCAGCAAATTATGTCCAAATTGATTCTACACACGCAAACTTAACGTCCGACAGTGTCAGCACATCTATTAGTTTTCAAGCTGTCACTGATGTAACAGACCCAAGCTTTTCATCCGCATCCGACCCATTCGTATTGAACATAGACATACTTCAAGCGAATGATCGCCCTACAGTGGATATAGTGATACCTGTTACAGGGCATGTTGTTTCTGAGAATGCGATTACTGAATTAAATAGTACGTTGTTCGAATATAACGATGAAGAAAACGACACTTTACAGCACTACGAATTAACGCAAATTACCAAATCGGACGGTAGTGGCCCAATCAATAATATCAATATTATGAACAACGGCCAAGTGATGATGGTGGGCGACACCTTTACCGAGGCTGACTTAAATTCTGGGCATATTACGATTGATGCTACCGATGCAATACTGTTAAGCAACGACGTTTTGCATATACATCTTCGCGCAGTTTCTGAAGAAAACGCTAGCCACGAAAGCCCAACAACCGGTGTGCCTTTTGATCATACTACGTATTCAGAAGAATTCATTTTAGTGCTGGATGTTCAGACAAATGATGATTCGCCCGTTCTGGAATTAAATCAAACCGAAATCAATATTGAAGAAGGGCTTCAACCCACCGTCATTAGAGACGATGTATTTCGATTTACGGATGAAGAAGACAACGCACTATCACATTATGAGTTAGCCCCCCATTCCCTACCTGCAGGTATAGAACTACTTAACGCTGGCAATCCTATTAATAACCCCGGTGGGGATCAAATCCTTGTATCTGAATTGATGAATGGCAGTATCACTATAAGTGCAGAAAATGCTGTCATTGAGGATGATGTTCCACGAGTTTACACGTTAACATTCAATGCTGTTGATGAAAATGGCGTTAAATCGAACACAGTAGATGTAACCATTAATGTTACCCCTAACAATGATACGTCAACCGTTGCACCACTAGTGCAATCTATGTCGGAAAATTCAACCTTAACATTAACTTCATCGATGTTTAATTTAATGGATGAAGAAACATCCAGTGGAGCGGTCTACACATTAACCGTAGAAAGCTTCGTGGGTGGTTCTGAATTTTTTGTCAATGGTGTTTCATCAGGTATTGGCGAGGGTGTAACGTTTACGCAAGAAGAATTAGACAACGGCGATGTTGTATACAGCACGGAAAATGCAGATTTTCCTAATGGAGCAGATGCTCTCGTTCTCTATGGGCTAGAAGTAACATTAATCGACGGCACTTCAACCATTCATACGGTATTTGAAATTAACGTAACCCCCGTGAATGAAGTTCCCGTACTAAACATCAACCCGAATGTGATCGAAGTGGACGAAGATAACGTTGTTGCTTTACCCAGCACAGCGCTGGTAACAACTGATGAAGAAAACGAAACTCCGGTAGCATTCTATATTGACAATATTTCGAATAACTCACCTTTTACTATCGAAGTATTGGGAAACCCTACCCCTTTGCAACAGGGTGATCAGTTTACTTATGCTGACTATATCGCAGGTAATGTACTGATTATCGGCAACGATTCTATAGCTTCTACTCACGAAGAAGGCGTTGTGATGCTAGCCGCTATCATGCCCACAGCACCGCATTCACAACCTGCCGAACTCAACATAACGGTTAATGCGATAGATGACCAACCTACGGTAACGCTAGCTTCTCAAGAAATCGATGAAGGCGATCAATTACTGCTTACACCCGCCATGTTTCAATACATCGACGAAGAATCTCCTCAAACGGCCGTGTACACGTTAACCAGTAGCCAAGATATAGGCGGCGCTGAATGGTTTGTAAATAATGTATCACAAGGAACGTCAGCTACATTTACGCACCAACAGTTGGTTAACGGACAAATTCTTCTAAACACCGCTAATGCAAACTATATCGATGGGCAGCAAGCGGCTCTTAATTTTCTCTTAAGTGTAGAGACACCCACAGGACAAACAACAACTGATAACTTTATCATTACGATAAACCCTGTCAATGAACCCGCGACTCTGACAATTATCAACACCAATTTAATGGTTAATGAAAATGAAACAACAATTCTGTCTTTCGGCGATTTTTCTTTAACTGATGAAGAAGGTGATAACGCAGTAGAATACGTCATCGGTTCTGACATCAGCGCAAGCCCCTACGATGTTTTAATCAATGGAAATTCAGTACCACTGAAAATAGGCGATTCCTTTACTCATGAAAATTTAGTAAACGGAGATGTGATGGTGGTTGCAACCACCGATAATCTAACAGAAATATTTAATCAGAGTTTATTTTTGCACGCTGTTATGGACAATGGCCCTTCTTCAAATATCGCCACTCTTAACATTAGCATTATCCCAGTGAACGATACACCCACACTGGCACCGTCTGTTGTATCTATAAATGAAGGCGAGCTTGTTACGCTGA
This sequence comes from uncultured Granulosicoccaceae bacterium, assembly GCA_938035125.1. Taxonomy (GTDB): domain Bacteria; phylum Pseudomonadota; class Gammaproteobacteria; order Granulosicoccales; family Granulosicoccaceae; genus Granulosicoccus. The sequence continues at coordinate 11,506 of CALHNS010000004.1, forward strand.
ACGCCACAACGTTTAATTTTCAAGATGAGGAAACACCCAATAACGCCACCTACACTTTAGCAACAGACGATGATTTGCATGGTGCTTTTCTCATCATTGATGGTGTGGAATCAACGTCAAATGCAAGCTTCACACACACTCAATTAATCAACGGGCAAGTGGCTATCAACACCCAAGAGGCTACCATTCCCGAAGGCCAACCTCTTCAGATTGTGTTTACAACACAGGTTCAGCCGATATCAGGCCCTGCATCTTTAGAAGAACCATTTGTAGTAGAAATCACCCCCATCAATGAAGCAGCTTCACTCAATATTAATAGCGATGCTTATTCATTCAATGAAAATTCGCAAATCGTATTGTCAGAAAATGATCTAGTCGTAGTTGACGAGGAAGGTGACTTACCCGTTGAATACATCGTTGGCACCGATCTTAGTAATAGCGCATTCACCCTCATCACCCAGGGAAATGCTGTGGTGTTGAGCAATGGAGACACTTTTTCACACCAAGATCTTGCGGCTGGCAACGTGATTCTTGATGCCACCCACGCCGACATTACAGACCTCTACAGTCAAAACATCATTTTAACCGCTGTAATGGATTCAGGCCCCAATTCGGCTGTATCGGTACTGTCTGTAACGATAAACCCAGTAGATGATACGCCCACAATTGCACCCGTGGATGTTTTACTGGACGAAGGTGATACGGTAATTTTCGATGCATCAACCTTTAATTATCAAGATGAAGAAACGCCGAACAACGCTACGTACACCGTTTTTTCAACGGATAATTTGCATAACGCTAGCTTAGTTGTAGACGGTGTTAATGTGGGTTCGAATGCCCTATTCACCCATGCACAACTGATGGCTGGATTGGTGGGGTTTGATACACAACTGGCTGTTATACCAGAAGGCCAGCCAACCACAATTGCATTCACCGTAAGCGTTCAGCCTGCCACAGGCCAGGCGACAACAGCCGAGCTTTGGAATGTGGTTGTTAACCCAGTGAATGAACTGCCAGAACTTATCATTTCAAACGATAATTTTACGGTAAGCGAGAATTCGTTAACCGCGCTTCCACAATCTGCATTTATATTACAAGACGAGGAAAACGATTTAGCAGCAGAGTATTTGATTAACAGTGATATAAGTGACAACCCTTTTTCTATCATTATTGCCGGCAGCAATACACCACTAGCACAAGGTGATTCATTCACACACACAGATCTTATCAACGGTAACGTGCTTTTGGATACTACTGAAACCGATCTATTAGCGCCCGTTATTCAAAACATAAATATTACAGCCATAACTGAAAACGGACAAAACACAACACCACAATCCTTTGTGTTTACAATACTTCCTGAAAATGATGCACCCGCACTAAACCCTCAAAATATCGTAATTAATGAAGGTGATTTAGTTGTATTAAACGCATCAACATTTAATTATACTGACGAGGAAAGCCCAGACAGCACCGTTTACCATCTGGTTACAAATGATAATTTATTGGGCACTGAACTGCTGATCGATGGTGTTAGCGCAGGACAAAACACCAGATTTACACATTCACAGCTCCTCGGTGGATTAGTATCTTTTACTTCGGTAAATGCTAACGTACCGAATAATCAAAGTACTGACATAATTTTTACTGTGATTGCTCAACCAAGCACTGGCCCAGCATCTGAAGCCCACGCATTCACCATTACGGTAAACCCCACGGATGACTCCCCCACTGTTAATCCAATTTCTCAGCAATTAGTGGAAAACAGCTCGCTGCTATTAAACGCATCCATGTTGGGTTATAGCGACGAAGAAAACGATTTACTCGATTATATTGTTGTTGAATCTGTAGACAATAACTTGGGCGTCATTCTCACTTTAAACGGTAACCCCGTAACTGAAGGCGGTATCATCACCGCAGCGCAGCTGAACCAAGGCCTTGTAAGGCAAGATGCAAGTGATGCAAACGTCGAATTAGGTGATGCTATAAATTTAGTATTTCATGCGGTTGATGAGAATTCTAATCGCACTGAAACCAGCATATTAAGTACCACCGTTTTACCAGACAACGATGCGGCCATATTAATGGCACAATCGGCTGCGGTTACAATAAATGAGGGGGAAATTGTTGCTTTATCTTCCTCAAGTTTTACGTTTACCGATGAAGAAAACGCCAGTATCAATGCCTACATTGTTCAATCGTTACCTACAGAACCCGGACTTACCATTGATAAAAATGGGGTTGCGTTAGAGCTAAACGATAGCTTTACACAGCAAGAACTCGATGCAGGGCTTATCACGGTGAACGCAACCAACGCACCGG
>CALHNS010000005.1 GCA_938035125.1 uncultured Granulosicoccaceae bacterium
AACCAAAGGGCAACGAGTGGCCGTCATTAGTAACGGCGCCGCACCCGCATTATTAGCGGTAGAACGATTAAGAGAACGCGGATTAAGCGCACCGATGTTGCCACGTGATATTCGCCTAACGTTGAAACCAAAACTCAACCCCCAATGGAGTCGCGCTAATCCAATCGTTGTGCGAGAAACTGAAAAACTAGCAGATGCTTACGCCAACGTTTTGGATGCGTTACACGAGCAAAATGACTTTGACGCCATCGTGGTTATACACGTGCCTGACTCCATCGCCAAACCCCATGATGTGGCACAAGCGGTCATTGAACATCGGCCTAAACACTTACCCATCGCTGTGGCTTGGATGGGTGATAGTGCGGTAAGAGAGGCAAGAGATTCGTTAATGGAAGCAGCATTACCCACTTTTGGCACACCAGAAAGTGCGATCGACTGCATTGATTTCTTGCACCGCTACCATGTTAGCCAACAACAATTGCTGCAATTACCCAATCCCACATCAAGAAACACAGCAGCCGACATCTCTGCAGCTCGTGTGCTAACGCAAAAAGCATTAAACGAGGGCGAACGCGTTTTAGGCCCGCAGAAAGCTAGGTTATTTTTAAAGATTTTCGATATCAATACACAACCCGCTATTCGTGTACAAAACGAAACGGAAGCTGTAAAAATCGCAAACGATTTGGGCTATCCCGTTGCCATAAAAATTGTATCGCCAAACTTAATGTACAAAGCGGCGGTGGCAGAAACCCAATTAAACATCGATTCCGACGATCAAATAAAACATAGCTTTAACAGCATGAAGCAAGCGCTGGAAAACATCCGCCCAGGGGCTGAATTTCGAGGTGTGTTAATAGAAAAAATGTACCACCAGCCACACAGTCGGCTTTTATCGCTCAGCGTTCACCAAGACCCAACGTTCGGCCCGGTTATAACGTTATCTCTGGGAGGAGATATTGCCCCTGTGCACATTCGCCGTACCGTTCAATTACCCCCTTTAAATCAATTTCTTATTGATCAAATGCTGGATGAGCAGCCGTTAAAGGCGTACTTAGAGCCGTGGCAATACAAACCGGCTGCCAATCGAGCAGCGCTTGCCAGTGTGTTACGAAGGCTTTCCGAAATTGCAACCGAAGTGCCCGATATTCATTCAATCGATATTAATCCACTAGCGGTTTCAGAAAAGGAAGCTGTGGCTTTAGGTGTGCGCATCGTTTTGGAAAAGCGAAGACAAAAAAGACCTTACACCCATCTTGCCATTCATCCCTACCCACTGCAGTGGCAGAAATCGGTAACCAACAAACACGGCAACACGTTTTCAATTCGCCCCATAAGACCAACCGATGCCGATTCAATTAAACAGCTTGTGCAAAACATGTCAGCACAATCTCGATACTTTCGATTTATGCACGCAGTGAACGATTTATCACCTCGCATGGTCGTGCAATTCACTAAGTTGGATTACGATCGACAGATGGCTTTTGTTGCTGTACCCGAAAATTCAACAGCAATTGTGGGCGTTAGCCGCTACACCATCGACAGTGAACGTATTGCTGGTGATTTTGCCATTGCCATTGATGATAATTTTCACGGCCAGGGTATTGCCACACAATTGATGCAACAATTAATAGAACACGCGAAAGCGCAATCGCTTCAAGCCTTACGTGGGGATGTGCTGCGCAACAACACGGCTATGCGCGGCTTTATGGAACACCTAGGTTTCCAAGGTGAGATCGATCCGAACGACCCTGAAATCATGGTGTACATCACCCACTTGAACTCATAACCACTTATGCCCAATCACGATCCAAAACTTAACGCTTCTTCATTGACGTTGCACGATGGGCTTGAGATTGCCTACCTGCGCCAACACGAGGCATCCAGAAGCGATGCGATACGGGTGTTGTGCACACACGGATGGTTAGATAACGCCAATAGTTATGTTCCCATGATGCCGTATTTACCCGATATGGATTTGGTGGCAATCGACTTACCTGGCCACGGGCACTCAAGCCACCAAACGGGCCACTATTCTGCGTTAGATGCTGCGGTGCAATGCCTTGATGTTGCCACAGCACTTGGCTGGGAAACGTTTCATGTTATCGGGCATTCACTAGGTGGATCTTTGGCCTTGATGATGGCGGTTGCCGCTCCCAATCGTGTTTTGTCCACCACCAGTATTGAATCCGCAGGCCCGCTTTCAGGCGAACCCATAAAATTTGCTGAACGTTTGCAAAAAGCCGCCGACGATCGCGCCCACCCAAAGCGCTTTTTATCACGCACCTTTAAAACTCGTGATGAGGCGATTGAATCTCGCTTGAAGGCGGCCAAAATGCAACGAGTATCCGCCGAACTCATCATTCGCCGGCAGCTTATCGAAACCGACACAGGTTTCATCTGGCGATTCGACCCCTCCCTTCGCAACGCAAGCCTTGCCTACCATGACGAGGCTCATATTGAGGAAGGGTTAGCAGCCATTCAGTGCCCAACGCACGTTGTAGTGGCTAGCGATGGTTACATCAAAAATCGTGACGAAACCGCAAGTCGGCTAGGCAGAATCAGCAACTTGGAAATTACCGAACTGCCAGGCTTTCATCACTTGCATATGGACACACCAGAGCCTGTGGCTGCAGCCATCAATCGGTTTCTGGGCACTCAACCTGCATTAGGGGGATAAGGTTTTTACTTTTTCCCAGTGGCCCAGCACTTAAGCAATGAATCTTGGGCCAGCATAGGCATTCTCAGGTTACAATCCCGCGGTGAACAAAAGCACTCGCATATTAAGTTTTGACGATGTTATCGAACTGTGTGGTTCGGTATTTACATCACGCGGTGGGGTATACAAAACCAGCGGCAAGGTGCGCGATGTTCAATGGAACGCCGAACGCCAGCTTCTCACCGCTGCCGTTAAAGGCACCGCAGCCGACCCCTACCGCCAACGCGTGCAAATTGAAGCGCACTTACTGTCAGGCACTTGTACTTGTCCGGTTCAATACAACTGCAAACACGTGGCTGCAGCGCTTCTCACGTGGATAGAGCAGCAGAACGAGCAACCAACCGAATCTGACCAATCGCTTCGCACCATTAATCGCTGGTTACAAGATTTGGTGGTTCAGGGCCGCCAACTAGACCCCACCTTAGAACAGCAAACGCCCGGCGAGCCGTTGCTGTTCTTCCAGCTTGATGAAACCAGTTTGTCGCAACACCAACTGGGCGTGGAGCTGCAAATTCTACAAAGCCGTTTACTAAAACGCGGTGGGTACGGAAAAGAGACGCCCTATCGTTATCACGCGCATTTTCACCACCCAGATTGGGTACAACCCAGCGACCACGCCATTTTAGAACTGGCGATCGGCAAAAACGCAGACATTAATTACCGTACCTTAGTGGTAGAAGGCGATACGGGCCATTTACTCATGACCCGATTGTTATCCACAGAGCGCTGCTTTTGGGGTGCGGATCGGGACAAACCCTTAACGCTTGGCGAACCCAAAACACTGACCATCGACTGGCAACGCGAAGGCTCGGAAGATTATCAATTAGAAATTCGCATGGAAGGCACAGAATCTTGGCAGCTGGTTCCCACAGAACCTGCCTGGTACTTAGATACACAAAACCTTGAAGCAGGCTTATTGAAAGATGTGCCGCCCACCGCGCTTTTGTCGCGCCTGCTTAAAGCGCCGACCATTCCTGAAGCCCACGCCCAAGCCATCAGCAATTATTTGGCATCACGATTACCCGCAGCAGACATTCCATTACCTGCAGAGCCAAATTTTGAACGTGTGGTAGTGGATGCAAAACCCATTTTAATTTTGCAATCACGAGAAGAGAGCCACGACATTCGTGATTACTTTGCCGCTATTCACTTTCGTTATGGTGATTACACATTGGCGTATAACGGCACCAACACCGAAGACACCTTAGAAGGTAAAACGCGTGATGGAAACCCATTAATACTAAAACGAAATTTAGCGCAAGAACATAAATTCGTTATGCAGTTCGAACAATTTTTTCCCGATTTTGATCACGCTAACGAAAACGATCCTAATTTTTATTCAGTTGCCGATAGAAAACCGCGCACTAAAAATGTGTACGAACTAGCCACACAATGGCGCCAGCTGCTTGAGAAAAAAGAAAGCTTTGAAGCCGAAGGCTGGGAAGTGAACAAGCGTGAACCCTTTGATCTAACCTTTAAGCCGGTTACTCAAATTGAAGCATCGCTTACCGACAGCAACATGCGCTCGTCTTGGTTTGATATGGCATTGAAGCTAAACCATAACGACCAACAATTTGATTTAGTGCCTTTAGTCATTGAATGGTTAGAAACTGGCGAACGTGACCAACCCATTTTGTTACAGGCTGAGAATGGCCAGTGGCTTGAAGTTTCTCCAGAAATCTTCGCCCCAATCGCCGATACGTTGCAAGAACTGTTTAACCAACGCAGTGAAGATGGAAACATTCAACTCATGCGAGAGCATGCCACCACCTTGGAAGAATTTCAAAACCATTGGGAATCCCATGGTTTGGATGTTCGCTGGGATGGCGCGGAAGAATTAATGAAGCTAGCCGAAAGGCTTCAATCGTTTGAAGGTGTGCAGGCTGTTGACCCGCCAACAGGCTTACAAGCTGAGCTGCGTCAATACCAACACGAAGGCATTGCTTGGTTAGATTTCTTAGCCGATTTCGGCATGAACGGCGTGTTAGCCGATGACATGGGTTTGGGTAAAACCTTACAAACGCTTGCGCACTTATTGCGTGAAAAACAATTGGGCCGTTTAAAAGGGCCCACATTAATCGTTGCCCCCACCAGTTTGTTGGTTAACTGGTCACGTGAAACCGAAAAATTCACACCTGACTTAAGCACTATGGTTTGGCACGGAGCCGATCGTAAACAAAAGCGCGTTGATTTTTCTGCCTTCGATATCATTATCACCAGCTATGCCTTAGTGAACCGAGATTCTGCCTTGCTACAAGCCGAATCTTTTCAAATGATTGTGTTGGATGAAGCACAAGCTATTAAAAACCCCAGCGCTAAAGTAACCCAAGCGCTGAAAGAATTTGATTCGCCCAGGCGGCTTTGCTTAACAGGCACCCCACTGGAAAATCATCTAGGAGAGCTTTGGAGCCTGTTTGATTTTCTGATGCCTGGCTTATTAAGTTCTAGAAAGCTTTTTACCAAACATTTCAGAACGCCCATTGAATCTCATCAAGACACCGATGCACAGATAAGGCTAACTCAGCGCATAAAGCCCTTCCTGATGCGCCGTCGCAAAGAAGATGTGGCATCAGATTTACCACCTAAAACTGAAATCATCAAACCCATTACTTTGGCTGGTGATCAAGCAAGATTATACGAATCCATCCGCGTCACGATGGAGCAACGGGTTCAAGAAATTCTTCGAGAACGTGGCTTGCAGCGTTCTCATATTGAATTACTGGATGCCCTACTGAAGCTTCGACAAACTTGCTGCCATCCTGCCTTAGTAAAATTGGAAAGTGCTGAAGGCATTTTAGAATCAGCCAAAACCAAATTGCTGCTATCCATGTTGGAAGAACTCATCGCTGAAGGCAAAAAGATTTTGTTATTCAGCCAATTTACTTCCATGTTAGAAATCATAGAAAATGAAGTGCAAGAGGCCAACATCCCGTATGTGAAGCTCACTGGCCGCACCCGCAAACGCGAAGAAGTGGTGGATGCGTTTCAAAATGGTGAAGTGCCGTTGTTTTTAATCAGCTTAAAAGCTGGTGGCACCGGATTGAACCTAACGGCTGCTGATACGGTTATTCATTATGATCCGTGGTGGAACCCGGCAGTGGAAAATCAAGCCAGTGACCGTGCTCACCGTATTGGCCAAACCAAGCCTGTGTTCATATACAAATTGGTGGCAAGCAACACGGTAGAAGAAAAGATTCTTCGCATGCAAGATCATAAGCGCATGCTTTCTGACGGAATCATCAACGCTGATAAAAACCCCTTATCAAAACTTACCGCCGATGATTTTCTAGAACTGTTTGCAGACCCCGGCGATGCTAATCGCTAATTCATAGGTTTCAATCAAGTCTGAACAGCCGCTTGAATAGCGTTAAAAATAAGTTCAACATTAGCATTCGGATTGGCTGCCACTTGGCGCAACCAAAGTTCGCCATCAATAACAGTGGAAGATGAAACGCCAGACAAACTGTCGAGCACTTCATTAGCATCCATTTGTTTAGGGCGCCAATTTATCACACCGGTATCAGGCCACTGCCGCAACTCTAGCCTCTTACTATCATCGATCAATTTAGCCAGTTGTTCACTCGAGCGCATACTGTGCTCGATTGATGTGGCTAACCCACAGCGCCCTTCCGACATCAATGTGGCTAAAAGAGCCAAACCTTGCGCACCTTTAGAGCCCTGCAAACCCACATTCGGCACCGCAAGATAAGCCCCGCCAAAACTAACGCGTTCTTTCGCATTCGGATCTTTAAACAGCACTAACGCGCTTTCCTTAGGTTGGTATAACCATTTATGGGCAGAAACAGCCACACTGTCTGCTAGCTCAATTCCATCTAAGCGGTTTGTATAATCTGTTAAGCGTAAAGGCCCCGCCCATGCGGCATCCACATGAAACCACAAAGCCTTTGTCGGCTGCATAGGGTCGATAGCGCCTCGACTGGTTGTGCCTGCTGTGGCTACTAAGCAGTCTGTTTTGGTACACATCGCTTCAAGATCTTTTGCACGGCCCGATGCATCTACCGCTATCGTTTGCAGTGGCATGCCTAGTATGTGGGCAGACTTTGCAATGGATATATGCGCATCAGATGATGCAACCACTCGTGTTGCCCCATGCTCACGCGCGCACCAAATAGCCGTTAAATTGGCAAGCGTTGAGCCACTGCAACAGTGACCATCGTTCATACCGAAGTAAGGTAGCAACCAATCAATCGCTGTTTTTTCAGCACGCGTTGCCAGTGGGCTTAAATCGGGGTGTAATAAATTCTGATTGACTGCCGCATTCCATCCCACAACACTTGCAGCAACAGTTGATGTAGGTGGATCCATATGAGCAAACGCCAATGCATCCCCCAAGGCAGCTGAATATTCGCTTATCCATTGATGCATCTTAAGCGCAACAGAATCATCACCTGCGCCTTCCTCGGGTAACGCATGCGGCCAGGCGGGCAATGATTTACTCATGACGCAGCTTCACGCCTTTGCAGCTCTGCGCGTATTTTTTGGTGTTCACTTTCGGTTATTGGATAATTACGCATAACCCAAAGGGCTGCTAATTTAAAACCAATACAAGGCACACCGTATAAAAACGCAAGCGCTGTAATACTGCTTTGCGTGTTACCTCCATTCGCATCAAAACCAAATAGATCCAACAAAGGAAACGCCACACCGATGGCCAACCCGTAGGCTAATTTAGCCGCTGTTCCCCACAACGCAAAGAACAACCCCGGCCTTTTGTATCCTGTTTTAAGTGCATCCCATTCAATAATGTCGCCATTTATCGCCGAAGGAAGCGCAAGATCGGCTCCGGTAGCGAACCCTGTGCAAGCTACGATAACTACGAACAACCACGCGGTGTCTGGAGATAACCAAGGAGTCCAGATAAAAAATACGCACGCAAGAATGATGGCGACCGACCAGGTTTGATGTTTACCCAATCGCTTAGCAAGCCATACCCAGAACGGAACCGATATCGCCGCTGTGATGAAGTATAAAAACAGCAGTTGCCCCGCCATCGTTTCACGTTCAATAACGTGAGTAACAAACAATAAAAATAAGGTGGCGGGTATGGCATTTCCTACCGCATTCAGTAAAAAACTGACTAACAGCTGACGAAAAGGGTTCTTAGTAACTAACAATTCACGCACCGCAGATACGGTGTTTTCTGGCAATTGAGTATCACTAGTATCGGGCACTTTAAAGGCTGCCCATACCGTGGATATCGCAAGCGTAACTATGGCTAAAACCGCTATAGCCTTTAGGGTTTCACCATAACCTTGCCCAGCTTCAGTGCCCACAACCACGGGCACCAGTAATGCAGCCAAGGTGCCGGCAAGTCCGAAGGCCACCCTAACGCCGGTGACTCGCGCCTTTTGATGATAGTCGGGTGTAAGTTCTGCGCCCCAAGCCGATAATGGAACGATCGATACGGTGCCTGCGACATAAATCGCGATAGTCCAAAACAACAAATACACAGCGCCAGCATCTTGGGGCGGGTTAAATAAAGCCCAGATACTGACACCAATCGGAATGAGCGCAGCAAGCACAAAAATCTTGCGCCGCCCGATAGAAGACTGGGTTCGATCTGACCACAAGCCCACAATGGGATCGGTTGCCATATCAAACAACCGAGCCACTAAAAGCATCACACCAATCACAGACAAACTCATGTCGGTGTATTCGGCATAAAACGTGGGAACAATTACTTGCAGAGCGATGAACGCTGCAGCCAATGGGAAACCTAGACTGCCGTAGGCAAACAACACACCTCGCGTCAAAGTGGGTGCTGACGCGCCGATGTGTTGGGTCATTCGTATAGCCGGTTGGTGATATTACTCAATGAATATTGCAGTGGAATTTTCAGCAGATACCAATTCTAAAAGCCCCATCTGCGATGGGTCTCTCCAGGTGTTATCACGCTCTGCAATATTGTCAGGTGCAGAAGGCGCTTCCCAACCAAATTTGAAATCTCGTTCACCACCATCAACATCGTTATTGATTTGTACGTCAAATCCCATTGATCGGTCCAACGGAATTCCTAACACATCAAGATCTAAGCGAACTTCATATACGTGTTGATCGCAAGCAACACAGGTGGCAAAACTTACGCCTTCAAAATCGACGATATCCGCTGAATTAAAACCAGGTTCACCCCGACCATTCGGGTTCAAAGTGCCATCGGCTAGGTGAGAAGAATTATCGGCGATTGAATTCAATTGAGTTAACGGAATGATCATGTGGTAGTCATCCACGCCATCATAGGTTCTGCCTTGGCTTCTATTACCGTCCCAAAATATATCGATGGCATCGTCCATCCACGGCTGAACAGAATCACCTTGCGTGGTTCGATTCATTCCAATTTCACCAAACACCAAAATATAGAGGTATTGGCCATCGTGCATAGCGCCCCAACGGAATTCTGTGTTCTGGTCGGGTCGAATTGGGTCAAAACCCACCATGCGGTTATCAATAAACAAGTTATTGCCATTGCGATCTTGGTACTGGGCCCGTCTCCAAACATCATCAAACCGGCCATCAATCACCACAGGAAAATTCGTGGTGTTAACAAAAGGCACAAACGCGTTAGCCCGAGCAACAGGATCAAACGAATCAAACGGGCTTGAATTTTCAACGCGCTCAGAGAAATTAGGCACATTGTCATTGTCTAAATCTAGGCGCGGATAGGTACGAAAATCTTGAGTTTCGTAATCATCTTCAAGAAAACTGACTTCAACGTTACTGTTTATTCGAGGAAAATCTTCTTCAAGTATTGCCAACAGTAATTCTTGGGTAACAGCGTTTTGCCCTGAAACTAATTCTATCCATTCCACCCGCAATTCAACTGCTTCGCCTTCAGGGACCTGAGTGGTTCCGCGAAACACAGACGTATCGGCTAATCGGGTGGGATTAAACCGCTCGCCGTTGATGGTGACCCGAGCAATGAGATCATCCGGGTTTACCGTTCTATTTTGTAAAAACCGAGGCATTGTTAATTCAAGCGCTTGCGTATTAGCGCCAATGGGCGACAGTGCCAAGGTTCCAGAGGAATCAGAACAAGCGGTTAAAAACAACGCCAAAACCAAAGACGCACCGAGCCTTAGCCACAGTGCAATTTTGCGGGTTAATTGGGTTTGAAAACGTTTGATCATGGGCCACCTGGTGCGTTTATCGTAATCGTAAAATCGCACAATCCATTGAGGCAATCGCCTGTGTTCATAGGACCTGGATTAATACTGCCATCATCACCGCCACTTGAATTTGCTAACGCACCTACCAGTGCACCTAAAACCAATGCACCCGCAACGTAATAAAATGGTTTGTAGTTTCTTTTAGCTGGCTCAGGTTCTACCGCAGGAACCACCGCGGGCTGCGGTAGCTCGATAAATCGAACGAGTGGGCTGAAGTTATAACCGCGCAATGTACGGTTACCGCTTACATCTCGCGCTTCAAAATAATACTGAATGGCTCGATCGCTTTGAATATCCATTGGCACTTGTACGATAAAAGTGGATGAGAACGACACACGATCCATTTCTACGCTGGTGTAATTTCTATCACCTTCGAATCGATACAAAAATCGCACACTGGCCAGTTCATCATCGTCTGCAACTGTTGCAGTAAAGCTTTGGCGGTCAGCCGCTTCGGCCGACTCAATAACCTCGTGCTCAATAATCGGCGGTTCGACATCAAAGCCCTGGGCAGAGACGTCCATCACCGTAATGATCTGCGCTACACAGAACCAAACGATGCAAGCCATCCTGACTAGTAATTTGTTCGTCAACCGCGTTTCCTCATCCGCCGATTCGGGCCATCTGCATAGACTACCCAGAAACGATTTCATTGCCGAAAAATCGTTGTAAAACAACGAGGTAATTTTACCAAAGGACTTCAGCCCACACCAGACCTATCACTCATTATCGCGGTTACAAGTAGGTAGGCGTCTGTCTGTTGCATAATTGCGGTATTAATGTGAAACCGATACGGACCCGCTGCCATGAGAAAATACAGACGCTTCCTCCCCATTATCGCCGTGGTTCTGGTGGCTCTTGGGGCCAAGTTGGATGAATTTGGTATCGATTTGGATGCTCTGACTCGGGGAGAATCTCCGTTTACCAGTCAAAGCGCCAATAATTCAGCACCTGGCAATTCGAATTCAGCCAGTAGAGGCAATACTGGCAACCAGCACAGCGGCCAGAAATGGTCCGATACGTCGCCCAACATCAACTTGCATCACGTTTTCGAAGGCGAGATCAACCGACGCAATGCCCCCACAGGTTTTCATTCTCGACCCGGTGGCAAAGACCCGCAGAACGCGCGCGTGGTGGCCATTAGAGATAAACCGAATCGTCATGGTGTGTACACCGCCACTATCGCCGTGCGCGACGGTGGGCAATGGAAAGAAAAGTTTTCCTCTTTCTTTCCCGACAATCTTTCCCGAGATGAGGTGATCAATGTCATTTTAAATGCCTACAACAAAGGCGATAAAAACGTACCTAAGTGGGAAGGCCCATCTGGGTTAGGCTTTCAAGTGCAGGGCTACACTTCCAATAGCGGTGGAATCAATACCGCGTTTCCAGTGCACGTTCGCTAAGGTGCAAAAGAGTCGCTGCTTACAATAAGTGAGAGGTACATCTCACTTATCAAACTCTGGCCGTTTCATTTAATAAACGGCCCTGCCGCTGTTACTTTACATGAGTACCCATGCCAGCCCAGATCTGAACAAACAGCGCAGTATTGACGATCGGCTCGCACCGGGGATGTTCGGGTTAGCGATCGCATTTTTAATGGTGCTCGCCGCATTGATCGTAGCTTGGGTGGACATACCTCGTGTGGTGGAATTAACCCTATTGGATTCAGGAGAATCGGCGTTAACCCATGATGCGCTAATGCGCTTAGACTTGGCCAAAGAGGTAAGCCGCAACCTCCTATTTATGTTGCTGTGTATATGGCCTATTTTTATCGCAGAATCTATTTACCGAATCATTTTAGCTAAATCGATTCCCACACCACGCAAACACATTCTGTTGCACGTTGCCAGCGCTGTTGTGCCCCCTATTTGGATGGGCATACCATCGATTGCATGGCAAGGACGTCAATGGATACCGATATTGCACTGGGTGCACCCTGGCAAACAATCATCGCAAACGCTAACCCGATTTTTTGGCAAGCCCATGGTGGCCATTGCCTTACTCATTTTGCCCATATTGTTATTGGAATTTGGTTTAAAGTCATTAGTGGCCGAGCATTTTTGGCTACAAATGATTATTCACATCGCTACAGGTTTCATTTGGTTTGCATTCACTGTTGAATTTATTTTAATGCTGGGTGTTACCGATAAAAAACTTCAGTACATCAAGAAGAATTGGATTGATCTGGCCATTATTTTATTACCGTTAATCTCCTTTCTTCGCAGCATTCGCGTTCTGCGCCTAGCAAAGCTTGCAAAGATCCAAAAACTTGCGAAGATGGGTCGCATTTATCGCATGCGTGGTTTGGGTACTAAGTTATTTCGAGCGCTGCTGATGTTTCAGGTGGTTAATCGCATCCTGCGCATTACACCTGAAAAAAAGCTGGAAAAACTTAAAGCGCTACGAGCTGATCACCTAGAAGAATTAGCCGATATTGATGCCGATATTGAAGCACTCACACTAGAGCTTGGCGATAACACTTTAGTGCGCACATAGGCTTATTAGCTTAAACAATCACAACCCTTGAATGCTTATGTTGCACTAGGTGATAGCCGCATATCCCAATGTGGAATACCGTCTTCCAAATACGCATCCGATATCACCTTAAAACCAAAATGCTGATACAACCGCTCAACACCCACTTGAGCTGATAGTTCAAGCACGTCCCTCGGATACACCCGTTCGCAATACGCCATTACTCGGCTCATCAACTCATAAGATAAACCGGTGCCTCGATGTTCAGGCGCTACCACCACGCGCCCAATTCGCACAGGTTGGGTAGCATCTGATGCGAGCACACGGGCAGCAGCAATCACCTCCCCATGAGGCTGGACTGCAAAAATATGCTGCGTACTTAACAAAGCATCCTTACCATCCAACTCAGGATAAACGCAAGCTTGTTCTACAACAAAGACGTCAATGCGAAGTTTTAATAGGTTATGAAATTCTTGCGCGCTTATTTCACTAATGCTGGCATCAAACCAACGCAGCGATTCACTCACGCCTCACCAATCCTTTCACGTTGAGCCGATTCCAGCTGCTGATCTAATGACACATGATCTCCGTCCGTGGTTCCTGCACGGTGAGCATCCCCATCTCGGTAACGCACTTTTCTAGGACGCGTACGAGCCAAGTCACCTGAGCAAGCCTTACGCACAAGTTCTAACTTTCTAACCACCAGCGCATGATCTTCTGCAACCGCTTCTGATGGGTTCGAAGTTGAATCAACACGGGCTTTACCCCGTCGCTCTTCGTCGATTAATTGACAACGACGCATAACCGAGATGGCGTACCCAACTCGATAGTCGAAACTCGCTGAACGTCCAGGGCCTACATCACCCGTGGTTTTACGTAGCTTCAACGATCGCTCCATCGCATCAAATAAATACTGATAAGTCAGTGGCGCCACATCGGCATCCACGCTGAACCCTCGAAATTCGATATGGCCTGAATCAACACACAGACAATCGTGCAACAAGCCCACCGAGGCACCTAATACAGAAACATAGGCCGGAGTTGAGCGATAGCCTTTACCTACTTTGATAGAACTAAACTCTGGGGTTTCTAAATCGGCCTCAGTCACACCAAATCGTTGCATCAATGACTGGCAACGCCGAAGGGCGATTTCAGCCTCATGAGGCGAGGATTCAGCCTCTTGCGCCATTGCATAAAGCTTTCGTATGCGTTCTAGTAGCTTTTGGCGTTCCAACGTTAATTCAATCCTTTTTAGTGTTTTGAAGTGGCTTGCGGGTGGCTTAGTCGTGGCGCAGCGCCCGTACCCATCATCCTATCCGATTACTTAGCACTTGACCTTGCACAAAATTCAGGCACAGTAGGTAACACAGGGCGGCGACGCCTATGACAAATACAAAAACGACACACATTAGGAGAATGGTATGACCCGTAAGACCTTGTCAGCAGCCATATTGGTTGCCCTAGCCCTCTCAGGGACGGCAGGCGTTGCCAACGCTGAAACTCTGCGTTGGGCCCGAGCCGGGGATTCACTTACCCTTGATCCACATGCGCAAAACGAAGGCCCAACGCACACCTTGGCGCATCAAATGTACGAGCCATTGTTGCAACGCGACATGTCAGGCGCAGTTATACCTGCACTTGCCACCGAATGGGCGCCCACGGATGACCCCACTGTTTGGCGTTTTAAATTGCGCGAAGGCGTTACCTTTCACGATGGTGCCGAATTTAATGCCGACGACGTGTTGTTCTCGTTAGAGCGCGCGATGAAGCCTACTTCTGCCATGAAAGAATTGCTGTCTTCTGTGGTTAGCGTTACTAAAGTTGATGACTTCACCATCGACATCAAAACCGATGGCCCAAATCCTTTGATGCCTGCGAACTTAACCAATACCTTTATTATGGATTCGGATTGGGCCGCTGCTAACGACTCTGCCGAACCGCAAGACATTGCCAATGGTGGCGATAATTTCGCCGCTAAGAACACCAATGGCACAGGTGCATTCAAATTGGTGTCGCGCGTTGTCGATGAGAAAACGGTTCTTGTGGCTAATGAAAATTATTGGGGTAAAGATGATTTCCCCATGGAAGTCACAGAAATTATTTACACACCCATCCAATCGGCTGCCACACGTGTTGCCGCCCTTTTATCAGGGGAAGTCGATTACATACAAGACGTACCCGTTCAAGATCTTGAGCGTGTTGATAGCACCGATGGCTTGAAAGTGGTTAAAGCTGCACAAAACCGTACCATCTTTTTTGGCATGAACAGCGGTGATGATGACTTAACCTCAGATAACGTTGACGGCAAAAACCCGTTCGCCGATGTGCGTGTTCGCCAAGCGATGAACATGGCATTAAACCGTGATGCCATTCAACGCGTTGTAATGCGTGATCAATCTGAACCAACAGGTGTAATCATGCCTCCGTTTGTTAACGGCTGGACAGAAGAACTGCACGCCTACCCAGCAGTGGATGTCGATGCCGCCAAAGCATTAATGGCTGATGCTGGTTACGGCGATGGGTTTTCCATTGTGTTGAACTGCCCTAATGATCGCTATATAAACGATGAAGCCATTTGCCAAGCGGCTGTGGGAATGTTTGCGCAAATCGGAGTTACGGTCAATTTAGACGCGAAACCCAAAGCTCAACATTTCCCGCTTATACAAAATAAAACAACCGATTTCTACATGTTAGGTTGGGGTGTTCCAACGTTTGATTCTGAATACATCTTTAATTTCCTTTTACACAGCACCACCGATGAGCTGGGTTCTTGGAACAACACGCGCAGCTCATCACCTGAACGAGATGCCATGATCGTTAGCTTGGCATCAGAAACGGATTTGGAAGCTAGAGATGCCACCATCAAAGCCATTTGGGATGGCGTACAAGCCGATACCTTGTATCTTCCCATTCATAACCAGATTTTAAACTGGGGAATGAGCGATTCCATTAACTTTGATGTGCAACCAGAAGATCAACCGCACTTTAAATTCTTGACCTTCGCAAAGTAGTGAATATAGACTGGGCCCCACTCGACGCCAGTGGTATCAACGGTGGGGCCCATTAATTAAGTGTTCGCTTATATCATTCAGCGCCTGTTTCAAGGCGCGCTGGTTCTTGCCATTGTGGGCTTCATTGCGTTTAGCATGTTTCGCTTCATTGGCGACCCCTATGAAAACATCTTAGGCCAAGACGCTACCGTTCTCGATCGCATCGCGTTAGAGGAACGTCTTGGCTTAAATAAACCCATACCTGTTCAATATTTCAAATTTCTAACCAATGCGGTGCAAGGCGAATTTGGTGTGTCCTATCGCAACGGCATTCCAGTATCGGAAATGATCGCCCAGCGACTGCCAGCAACCATAGAACTTGCGTTAGTATCCGCCATTTTCGCTTTGACTCTTGGCATCATCTTGGGCGTCTACACCGCCATAAACCGAGATGGATTCATCGCAAATTTCATCATGACAGCCTCATTAGTGGGCGTATCACTGCCCACTTTTTTAATCGGTATCTTACTGATCTGGATATTCGCTGTTGAACTGAATGTGTTGCCCTCTTTTGGTCGTGGCGACACAGTAACCATCTGGGGATGGAAAACGGGGCTTGCTACCGCATCAGGCATCAAGTCTATTATTCTTCCGGCCATTACTCTCGGCCTTTATCAAATGACGTTAGTTATGCGTTTGGTGCGCTCGGAAATGCTAGAAGTGCTTCGAACCGATTACATTCGTTTTTTAAGAGCGCGCGGTTTAAGTTCTCGCGTAATCAATTTTGGCCATGCGTTAAAGAACACCTTACTACCAGTGGTTACCATTATTGGTATTCAGTTAGGGCAAATCATTGCGTTTGCCATCATCACCGAAACGGTTTTCCAATGGCCAGGCGTTGGGCTGTTATTCATCAATGCGGTAAATTTCGTTGATGTCCCCATCATGGCAACCTATTTATTATTGGTTGGCACTTTATTCGTACTGATCAACTTAATTGTTGATTTGTTATACGTGGTGATTGATCCGCGCCTACGCCTTGATGGAACGGAGGCGCGATAGTGAAACTCTTACGCATAAGAAGCTGGTGGCAATCCGATTTATTTTGGTCTTGGCGACGATCACCTGTGGCGATTGTGGCCACCTTGCTGTTCTTGTTACTGGTACTGGCTTCTGTGTTTGCACCACTCGTGGCGCCCTACACCCCTTTCGATCCAGCCACCTTAAATTTAATGGACGGGTTCACAGCCCCTGGCGAAAAAGGTTTGGGATCGGGAAACTATTACTGGCTGGGTACAGACGATCAAGGTCGTGATTTATATTCAGCCATTTTGTACGGCATGAGGCTGTCATTATTTATTGGGGTAATGGCTGTTGCACTTGCGGCCACTTTAGGTATTTCACTGGGGTTAATTGCAGGTTATGTCGGGGGATGGACCGATGCCATCATTATGCGCATTGCCGATATACAACTCACTTTCCCATCCATATTGGTCGCCTTATTAATTTTTGGTGTTGCCCGTGGCCTTACCCCACCTGAACTTCGCGATCAAATGGCCGTATGGGTTTTAATCATTTCCATCGGCTTATCCGACTGGGTGCAATTTGCCCGCACGGTTCGAAGCTCTGCCATGGTCGAATCTAAAAAAGAATACATACAGGCTGCAAAATTAATTGGTAGAAGCCCGTGGGTTATTTTGCGAAAACATCTGCTACCCAATGTAATGAGCCCCGTTTTAGTTATCGCCACCATCTCTTTGGCTTTGGCCATTATTCTTGAAGCCACTTTGTCGTTCCTCGGGGTTGGCGCACCACCCACAAAGCCGTCTTTGGGCACCTTAATTCGAATCGGCCAAGACTT
This sequence comes from uncultured Granulosicoccaceae bacterium, assembly GCA_938035125.1. Taxonomy (GTDB): domain Bacteria; phylum Pseudomonadota; class Gammaproteobacteria; order Granulosicoccales; family Granulosicoccaceae; genus Granulosicoccus. The sequence goes on from CALHNS010000005.1 coordinate 17,227, forward strand.
TTTATTCGCCGGAGAATGGTGGATTATTTTGTTCCCATCCTTAACCTTATTAGTGCTTGCCTTGTCAGTAAATCTATTAGGTGATTGGTTGCGCGATGTATTGAACCCGAAACTGCGTTAAGCCATGAGCGAAAATAACTTACTCGATGTTAAAGACTTGGTGGTGGAAATTCCCACTCGCCGTGGCCTGTTGCAACCGGTAAATGGCGTTAGCTTTTCCATAGCTGCTGGTGAAATTGTTGGCGTGGTGGGCGAATCGGGCGCGGGAAAATCCATTACCGGTGCTGCCCTTATTGGGTTATTGGATAAACCTGCGCGCATTGGAAGTGGCACCGTACATTTAAACGGCAAGTTAATCAGCTCATTAAGTGAAGCACAGCTTCGCACGGTTAGAGGCCGGCAAATTGGCACCGTTTTTCAAGACCCTTTAACAAGCCTCGACCCACTTATGTCAGTGGGTAATCAATTAGCTGAAACCGCCATGGCGCATTTAGAGATCAGCCGATCAGATGCGCGCAAAAAAGCACTGCAGGCGTTGATCGATGTAGGAATACCTGCAGCAAAAACGCGCCTTGATGCTTACCCACACGAATTTTCTGGTGGCATGCGGCAACGTGTTGTGATTGCCCTGGCACTAATTGGCGAACCAGACTTAATCATTGCTGATGAACCCACAACCGCGTTGGATGTATCCGTTCAAGCTCAGGTACTTATGCTGTTAAAACGCTTATGTCGCGAACGAAATACCGGTGTGATGCTAATCACTCACGACATGGGTGTCATTGCAGAAACCACCGATCGAGTGGTGGTGCTGTACGCCGGACGCGTGGCAGAAATTGGTAACACGAAAGAGGTGATAACAGCCTCTAATCACCCTTACACCAAAGGGTTGGTTGGCGCCACACCGAACCCATCCAATACCGATGATGAAAACGTTCGACTCAACCAAATTCCAGGCTCAATGCCTGGGCTTCTTTCACTGCCCACCGGATGCCCATTCAATCCGCGTTGCAATGAAGTGATGGAGGTATGCAAAACCACCTTGCCCGTATTAACCCCTTACAAGCAATCTACCATTGCCTGTCATCTGGCATCACATCATGCATCTCATCTGCCATCAGAGAAAACCTCATGAAAGAGCCTCTGGTTAGCGTTCAAAATTTATCCCGAACCTTTGATGTATCTAAGCCATGGCTTAATCGATTACTCTCAGCAGAAGGTCGTCGCACGCTCACCGCCGTTGACGGCGTTGACTTCAATATTGAACGAGGCACCACCTATGCGTTAGTGGGTGAAAGTGGCTCAGGAAAATCAACCATTGCCAAAATGCTGGTGGGCTTATTAAAACCGAGCTCTGGCATCGTTCACATCGATGGCGTTGATTTGGTAACCGCCAGTGCCGATAAAATCGCGGCCACTCGTAAACGAATTCAAATGATTTTCCAAGACCCTTACGCAAGCCTTAACCCGCGTTGGCGGGTGCGCGATATCGTGGCAGAGCCCATTGTTGCATTTAAAAATGTATCCGCAAAAGAACAGCATTACCAAGTGGACGAACTACTTGAAAAAGTGGGTATGTCTTCAAAAGATGCCGATAAATTCCCCCATGAATTTTCCGGTGGACAAAGACAACGCATTGGTATTGCTAGAGCACTAGCCGCAGAGCCTGAATTTATCGTATGCGATGAGCCTACTTCGGCATTGGATGTATCCGTGCAAGCCCAAGTGCTTAACTTGATGCGTGATTTACAACGCGACCTAGGGTTAACCTATTTATTTATTACACACGACTTAGCCGTCGTGCGTTACATGGCCGACCATGTAGGCGTTTTGTACTTGGGGCGTTTAATTGAATCTGCACCGCGTGCAGAGTTGTTTCAAAACCCTGCACACCCTTATACCCAAATGCTAATCGATGCCGCACCGCGAGTTGATGGGTTTGGTAGAAACCATGAGCCCAGCGATGGCGAGATTCCTGATCCTATTTCACCGCCGTCTGGGTGTCATTTTCACCCACGTTGTAAGCAACGTTCTGATCAATGCGACCACCAAGTACCCGAGGTCATTCACTTTGGAACTAGAACCGTGAGCTGCTTACTTCATGGAAACAAATAACGTAATCGATCGATCTTCACTGGGCTTTAAGGCAACAACACCGCTCGCCCCATAAAGCTTGGGTCGCGCCATGTGAAATCATTATCATCACCGTTGCCTGTTGGGTGCGCCCAGCCCCATTTAGAATCTCGATCACCGGCATCATCATCGTCATCGATTTGCAATTCAAACCCAAAGGTGCGGCCCAATTCAATATTTACATCACTGATGCGAATAGCAAATTCGTACACATCTTGATTAGTACCACTGGATGCAAATTCAGCGGGTGCACTGGGCCCTTGTAGAGGACCTGTTGAAAACACAATTCCTGCAGGCAACGCTACAGAATTTACCGAACGAAAAATATTGGGCGTGGCATCTGAACTGCTGTTCGATCCGGATGCTTCGGAATTCAACATCATCAAATGCATACTGAAATCATCCACTTGATCATAAGTTTGAAGTTGGCTGTTATCGCCATCCACAAAAACCTCAATACTATCGTCACGCCAAGGCTTGGCCACTTCTCGCGAATCGAAGTGATGCAAACCCGCATCATCAACAATTACTAACACGTACAACCAAGTACCATCATGCATCGCTAACCAATGGTGATTTTCTGCAGACGTTGCAAAGCCTTCGGATGCAAACATTAAGTTATCAATAGACAAGCGATTCCCATCCACATCGGCTTGTACCGCGTTAGCCCATTCACCACTAAAACGGGTAGTGCCAGGCTCATAGTCACCTGCGCGCCCATCAATGATGGGTACGCTTAAAGGATCCACTCGTGGAATACGAACGCTTGCGTCTAAAAAGTCTTGGCTTACATCCAAAACATTGTCAGCGTTGGTGCCTTCCACAAGCTCTGTAAGATTTCCAATGCCATCGCCATCCGAGTCTAAGTCTCGATCATAAGATTCAGGGCTAATGTCCACTTCATCGTCGATTGGAGCTTGCAGCTGAATTTCAGCCTCTAGTACAACCAATTCTTCGCCGTTCACGGTTGTTGCCCATTGCAACAAACCATTCCATTGAGCTTGATCGTCTAGCGGCACCTCACCTGTCCAGTGATCGTCTGCATCGCAACATATGAGCTCTACACGGCTGCCATCGTCACTGACTAATACGGGCTCAAATTCCACTAAACCCGCTGACAGCGCTAATAGAGGGGGTTCAGCTACCCGCACCCGGCCAGTGGTGAAAGCACCCGTTGGCGGCTCGACAATGCTCATTGGGGACGCCGACATATCAGAATCCGATAGGCTATCGCTGTCTGATGCTTCCACGGGGGCTTCCACGGGGGCTTCCGGGGTGGCTTCCGGGGTGGCTTCAATAAAGGCGTCCACAGGAGCGTCCATGGAGGCCTCAACAACCGGTGAATCGAATACAACGGGAGCCACTGGCTCAGGCAGCATCGCAGACGCATTTGCGGATGGCGTCACAACAGCGCTCTGTACCACCGATTCAGGTGAATCGATATTCACTTGTCGATCACATCCCGAAATCGAAATGAGTAAAAACAACCACAGTGTCGAACGGATCATATAAATTCTCTTTCCTTGGCTTTGTGCCTACGGATTGATGCTGTCTGGCCTCACCAGAGTGACTTCCGGGGTACCAGAATCCCATGGTATAGCTCCTTGAGTACTACAGGTACTGTTCAAGGCAAATTGAAAAACAATTTCACAGCCTTACCGCTACAGTTCAACGCAGGAAAATTCCTATGCACATCGGTGTTCCAAAAGAAATAAAAGACAATGAAAATCGGGTAGGTATGACCCCTACCAGTGTTCGCGAAGTGGTTGCTGCTGGCCATTCGGTGAGTGTTGAAACCGCCTGCGGCCAGGGCATTAGTAAATCTGATGATGACTACCGCGCCGCCGGCGCTACTGTCGTGAAGACCCCAGACGAGCTATTCGCCAACTGCGACATGATTGTGAAAGTAAAAGAGCCGCAGGCTGTCGAGCGCGCCATGCTGCGAGAAGGACAGATTCTTTTCACGTACTTGCACTTAGCACCAGACCCCGATCAAACCAAAGATTTGGTAGACAGTGGCGCGGTTTGTATTGCCTATGAAACCGTCACTGACCCCGACGGCGGCTTACCCTTATTAGCCCCTATGTCAAAAGTGGCTGGCCGCATGGCAGTTCAAGCTGGCGCCTATGCCTTAGAAAAGCCACACGGCGGATTGGGCATGCTACTGGGCGGTGTACCTGGCGTAGACCCAGCTAAAGTCGTTGTTCTCGGTGCAGGTGTTGTGGGCACTCATGCCACACACATTGCGGTAGGTATGGGAGCAGATGTTTGGGTGCTCGATAGAAACCCTAAGGTTATTGAAAAGCACTGGGAGCAATTTGGCCGCGGAACAAATTCCGTATTCTCAACCGCTGATTCATTAGAGCACCACTTACTAACGGCTGATTTGGTTATTGGCGCTGTACTTATTCCAGGTGCATCAGCACCAAAACTCATCACAAAAGATATCGTGAAGCGAATGAAGCCAGGCGCTGTCATCGTTGATGTAGCCATTGACCAAGGTGGATGCAGTGAAACATCGAAGGCCACCACTCACGCAGAGCCAACTTATATCGTTGACGACGTGGTTCACTACTGTGTAGCTAACATGCCAGGTGGTGTTCCACTAACATCAACCTATGCACTGAACAACGTAACCCTTCCCCATATCATGGCTTTAGCCAACAAAGGCTGGAAGCAAGCGTTAACAGACAATCCACACTTAAAAGCTGGGCTTAATGTGTGTAATGGAAAAGTCACCTATAAAGAAGTAGCTGAAACACTGGGCTACGAATACGTAAACTCCGATTCACTTATTGGTTAATACACAACGCTCTTTTCTGTATGATCGACGTTCAGGCACCGGCTCCTTTTTAGGGGCCGGTTCTGTTTTCGTTGATATAAAAAGAGGCACACATGATTCGTTTTGGCGTTTTATCTACGGCAAAAATAGGCGCACAACAAGTACTGCCTGCCATACAACAATCTCAACATGCTCGCATAACTGCTGTCGCATCCCGTGACGAGAAAAAAGCGAAGAAGCTTGCCAAAACTATTGGCGCACCTTTGTCGTTTGGCAGTTACGAAGCACTACTGAATAGCGATGAAATAGACGCTGTATACGTTCCACTACCTACCGCTCACCACATCGAATGGACCCTAAAAGCCGCTGCTGCGGGCAAACATGTATTGTGTGAAAAACCGATTGCTTTAAAAGCTGCAGAGATTAAAAAAGTGATTAAGGCGCGCGATAAATACCGCGTGCAGATTTCTGAAGCGTTTATGGTTACCTATCATCCGCAATGGTTAAAAGTTAAAGACTTAATCAAAAGTGGAAAAATTGGCGACCTGCGTCATGTGCAAGGGGCGTTTTGCTATCACAATATCGACCCAACCAATATGCGCAATCGCCCAGAACTCGGTGGCGGCGTTTTACCTGACATTGGCGTGTACCCAACCGTTGTAACCCGATTCGTTACTGGCCTTGAACCAAAGCGCGTGCAAGCAAACGTTAATTTTGATTCGACGTTTAAAACCGATAGCTACTCCAGCATTAAAGCCGAATTCGATTCGTTTGAATTGTCTTTTTATGTATCTACCCAAATGGCGTTAAGGCAGCATATGGTGTTTCACGGAACCAAAGGCTTTATCGAAATAAACGCACCATTTAACAGTAATATTTACGAAGGGTCCACCGTTCAACTGCACAACGCTAATCATAGCGATGTTAAAACGTATCATTTTTTTAACATCAATCAATATACCCTTCAAGCCGATGCTTTTGCTCAAGCGATTAAATCTAAATCCAAAGGCAAGACCACGATATTTTCGTTAGAAGACTCTTTAAAAAATCAACAAATGATTGATGCCGTGTACGCATCGGGTAAAAGCGGCGGTAACTGGCGAAAAGTCTAAGATTTCCTCATTAGATTTCTCCAGACGCGCAAGGTTAATCACTCACCACAGGCACCCCGCCAATAACAACCAGACGACTGACGCTCTTCAATTTAAGAAATAAAGCCGGTAGGCACGATTCCCGCTTATCACTCGTATAATTCATTTGCAGCCCCCGGTGAGTCGATTATGAGCGCAGCAAACCAACCTTCTCCTGAGCGGGATGAAGACTACTTTGAAGAGCCTGATTACGAACAATTCAGCGACGAAGAGCTTGATGCGCTGGCGCGTGGCGAATCGATAGACACAATAAAGGCTAACCAGAAGAAACCTTCTTCAGCGATGAAAAAAGATATTCCCGCCAGCTATTCTGTGGAAGATGATCTGGAGCCAGAAGAGATTGATCCTGCCTTAGAACAGGAACTTCGGGCAGAATTTGATGCTGAGGAGTTAGGCGATTCTGATGATTGGGATCAATCAGACGATGATTTTGATGAATTGTAATGATGCTTTGAAATCACTTAGGCAAATTCCAGCAATTAGCAATTAGCAATTAGCAATTAGCAATTACAATTTGTCATTCCCAACTCGCAACTCACGGTAACGTACAAATTAAGAGCTACTTTTCATCTTCATGCCAGGTAGCCCCTAACACCTTAAGCACAGATTCCAACGCACCCCATTGATGCGCAGGATAAGCAAGTTGTATTCGCACATGATCAGAAAAGTCACGGGTTTCAATGGTGGTATCTAACGCCACTATTCGATGTTCTAAAGAGGCAAGACTCGAGTAATCTAGCGCCACTTCTATCATTTCTTTAAGCACGATTTTTTGGGTTATCGTTTGACTTAACGCCTCGCTAACCGATTGGGTATAGGCCCTGACTAATCCACCAGCGCCTAATTTTACTCCACCAAAATATCGCGTCACCACCACCAAGGTATTACCAAACCCAGAGTGCACTAATACATTAAGCATGGGTTTTCCTGCCGTACCGCGCGGTTCACCATCATCACTTTGATCTTGTTGAAACACGTCGTTAGGCTTGCCTGCCACCATCGCCCAGCAATGGTGATTAGCATCTGGCCACGTATTTCTTACTTCCACTAGCGCTGCCTTAGCAGACTCTTTTCCTTGCACAGGAACCACGCTGGTTATAAAGCGGCTGCGTTTAATATCCAGTTCGAACTTTTGAGCACGGTTGGGAGCAAGGTATTCATCCATTACGTTATATTGTAAATCACCATTGTTAAGAGCACCCACCCTTGTTATTCCTGATTCCTATTGTTGCATTTATTTTGCTGCTAATCGGCCCAAGCCTTTGGGTGCGATGGGTAATGGCGCGTTACCGGATGGATCTAGCAGGTATTCCAGGCACAGGCGCACAGCTGGTAACTCATTTAAGTGAACGATTTGAGATTTCCGATCTGGTGGTAGAAAAAACCGGTAATTTGCAAGATCATTTTGATCCCAGCGCCCCTGCCATTCGCTTATCACCGGCAAACTACGACGGTCGATCACTCACTGCTGTGGCAGTCGCTGCGCACGAGATCGGTCATGCCATTCAATGGTCAAGAAAAGAAACCGTATTCAAGCTACGAACACGTTATGTACCGCTAGCAAGACGGTTGCAACGCATTGGCATTTTCATGGTGAGCATCTCCCCCATCCTAGGCCTTATCACGCGGCATCCCATTGGTGTTATTGGGCCTGTGGTTGGCGGTGTGGTTGCGGCTATTGCTGGGGCGGCAACCTATCTTATTGTGTTGCCAGAAGAATGGGATGCAAGCTTTAATAAAGCACTTCCCCTATTAATTGAAGGAGGTTATATCTCTGATGCACAAGAACCAGCGGTACGAAGAATACTGAAAGCGGCTGCACTGACTTACGCAAGCAGCGCGTTATTCTCCGTTCTGGCCGTGTGGCGCTGGTTACCCTTACTACTCAGACGTTAGCTCGCTAAAAATCCAATCCCGAAACGCGCGTACGTGCGAATTTTCAGAAGAACCTTCCAAGGTAACCAAATGGTAGGCCTGTTCGATATCGCTACGTCGTTCAAATAAAGGCACCAAACGGCCTTCATTAACATCGTCTTGAGCCAGTTGTTCAAGTGTTAGCACCACACCTTGGCCAGCAAGAGCCGCTGACAAAGCCAGTAACACGCTGTTGAAATAGATGTTATGTGCCGCCTCTAATTTATCCTCGCCCACATCTTTAAACCAATCAACCCACTTGGGCCTACCTTCATAAGGAGACTCATCGTGAAGTAACGTGTGATGCTTTAGATCACTTGGCTGCTCTAGCTTTGGTGTATTCGTATCTTTCAAATATCCAGGACTGCACAAGGGAACTGCATCCACATCCATAATTTTTTCCACCTCGCAACCTGGGTAATTTCCCATACCAAACCGAATGGCCACATCGATGTTATGAGACTTCAAAGTCTCAGCACTTAACGCAGGTGTTGTAGCATCTGAATCAATCAAACCCACGCTGCCTGAAATTCGTAAATCAATACTGGGGTGCGCTGCCATAAACCGATGCATTCGAGACATTAACCATTTCGATGCAAACGACGGGGATGCCCAAATATTCAATTCTCGACGCTGATCGGCCGTGCGCATTCTCTGCACCGCCTTATGAATACTCTCAAAGCCTGATTGCAACTCGGTAAGGCCCGCTTGGCCTGCATCGGTTAAGGCAAGCCCTCGGCTTAAACGGTGAAACAGTGGTACTTCCAGCACATCTTCTAACTGCCTGATTTGTTGACTAACGGCAGCAGGAGTTACATGCAGCTCTTCTGCTGCCTTACTAAAGCTACCCACCCGAGCCGCCACCACAAAAGCGTTCAGGGCATTGAGAGGAATCGCTGCTGCCACGTAATATTTTTCCGTTTAAAGAAAATCTAATGAGGGGGTTAAAAAACTATCGTTTGTGAAGAGCCCGCTTCGGCCGTAAATTAACACTCAAGGCGATACGAGAAGAATCCTTCGAGTTCATCGCCAACCAAATTTAACCTTAGTGTAACCGGAGTACATCATGTTCCCATCATTTAAAAATTTATTCGCTCGTTACGATCGCTACATGACCATGAAAGGCCGTGAAGAGGCTCGCCTAGTGCTATTAAACAAAAGCCCCCGCGAACTAGAAGACATCGGCATTTCACCCTACCTTTTGAAAAAGGGTGTGGCTGCTTGGCCTTGGAGCGAAAGTAGTGATAATGCTCAACCTACCTCTGTAGGCTCAATATCCATCTCTAAAGAACAGCGTCGCGCTATCAAAGAACTGCGCAACATGAGCAACGCAGAATTGAACGATATGGGTATTTCACGAGGCTCAATTGTGGACGCTGTCAAAAACGGACGTTCTGTGGATCAGCGCTCACAACGTGCTGCCTAATCAACTTGCCGTCTGGCGCGCCGACTCTCTCCCGGTGCCGCCAGACGTTAAGTTTTGATCACTAAATAACATTTTTAACAGCTGAGGCCTTCTACCAGACTGTAAGTTTAAAGAATTATATTGCTAATCCGTTACAAGATACGCACTAGGCAAAAATTCTAATTAGGAGGAAACAGCTTATGAGCATTCGCGAAAAGCTGTTCCTGTTTGTTCTCTTCGGATCTGTTCTTCCTCTTTTGCTGGTCTTTTCTATCAGCTATTCGCATCAGAAACAAGACTTGCAATCCACAGTTGAAGAATCGCTGTCGTCACAAGCCACCCAATCAATTAAAGCAATTCATGATCGCGTGTTGGAATCACGTTTCACCCTTTTCAATTTCAGTGAGATGGGCGTTATGCAACGTGTGCAAACTAGCGACGCCTTTGATCTACTTCAAATAGATATCAATCGCTTTGCAGAATCGCATCCTATCTTCTCTGAAATCACAGCATTAAATGCAAGTGGAGACGTCATAGCCAGTACTGATGCATCCATTTTTAAGAAAAATTATAAAGAAAATAAAGAATTTCGTGAAGCATTGAAAGGGGACACCTATATCTCCTTACCAGAATATTCCAGTCAGGTTGATTTTTACGTTTCTCATCAGTCCATGCCTATCTTATCCGCTGATGGCTCTGTTGTTGGCGTGCTTCTCGGTGCATTAAACTGGGCGTTTTTAGATTCACAACTGTCAAGCGATACCATTCTTGGCCAAGCTCAATCTAAGACTCACATTATTTCGGTGCGATCTTCCACAAATGGCGTGCAGCTTTATCAATCACCAGGCGGGAATATCTCACTCAGCACAACAACTCAATCTACGTTAAACGAACTCGAAGAAGTGCAACTAAACAACGGTGAATTCCTGAGTCTTGTTGTTGCACCCGATGATGTAAGCTCTTTAAGCGAATCATCGTTACTTCTGCATATATTCGTTGATAAATCTAAAGCCTTAGCCCCTATAACCTCACTAACCCAAATGTATATGTGGATAGGAGCATTTGTATTTACCCTGGTGGGTATTATGTGGTGGATGATTTCAAAATCTATTGGTTATCGCATCGCAAATTTAACAGAAGGTGCGCGTGAACTGTCCAATGGAAATTTCAAACATCGCATCGGCAACACAACGCATTCAGATGAAATTGGTGAATTGGCCCAAAGCTTTGATTTTATGCGGCATACCATTCAAAAAAATGAAGCCAAGCTGATTGAAAAAACCCATGCTGCAGAACAAGCAGCCAAGTTAAAAGGGGAATTTCTCGCCAATATGAGCCATGAAGTTCGTACCCCTATTAATGGTGTACTAGGTATGGCAGAACTTATGCTGCAAACCGACATGGACATCAACCAGAAGCGTTACGCCTCGACTATTCTTCGATCTGGCCAATCACTACTCAGTGTTGTAAACGATATTTTAGATTTTTCAAAAATTGAAGCTGGAAAACTGGATATCACTAAAGCCCCGTTCGATCTTCGAGAAACGGTAGAAGACGTAGCAGAAATGCTGGCAGAGTCAGCTCATAGGAAAAAAATCGAACTTAATATCGACATGTCACCTGATGAACATGCAGCCTATGAAGGGGACGCTGGGCGCATACGCCAGATACTTGTGAACTTGGTTAGTAATGCTATTAAGTTCACCTCTTCTGGGGAAGTAAAAATTACGATATCCAGCAACACAGAACTTAATGCAGATTTTACGAATGTACGATTCGATGTCACTGATACGGGAATCGGAATTCCAGCAGATAAGCACAATCGGATATTTCGAGAATTTGAACAAGCTGATGGCACGACCACCCGAGAGTATGGTGGTACTGGGTTAGGCTTAGCTATTTCCAAAAAATTAACAACCCTTATGAAAGGCGAAATTAGCTTTGAAAGTGAAATAAACAAAGGTTCTAATTTTTGGTTCACCGTACAATTGCAACCCTTACCGGTAAGCGTACATAAACGTTGGTCATCAACAGAATCACTAACAGACATATTAGTGTTGATCGTTGATGATAATCAAACCAATCGTGAAATTTTGCACGATCAACTAGCTCATTGGGGCGCGCAAACACTAATGGCAACAGGCCCTGCGCATGCACTGCAATTAATCGATGATTGCCATAAACAAGATCGATCTATAGATGTAGCCATTGTCGATCAACAAATGCCTAAAATGAGCGGTATTGAACTGATTACCGAAATAGAAGCCACGAGAAAAAACAACGACACCGCATTTGTAGTTCTCAGTTCGGTTAATGAGAATAGAGACAATGAATCAGCCAAATTGCTCTCTAACTACTCTCATATTACAAAACCTGCCAGACAGAAAGATCTCTACAATTGCTTGGCAGCGGTGCTAAGCGATGAGTCCGCTATTAATACCAGTTCCGAATTTCACAAGGCACAAGACTCGACTCTTGCAGGCGATGTCCTTTTAGTAGAAGACAATCCCGTTAATCAAGAAATGATGATGGAAATGCTCAAAATTATGGGCATGCGTGTTGAACTGGCTGAAAACGGCGAAGAGGCTGTTACTAGAATAAGCGAAAAAGCATTTGACCTTATATTTATGGATTGCCAAATGCCGGTGATGGATGGCTTTGAAGCCACAGCAGCCATACGCTCAGAAGAAAGATTTCAAAAAAACAGACAGAAAAATATCATCGTGGCATTAACGGCTAACGCTTTAGAAGGCGATAGAGAACGATGTTTAAATTCTGGAATGGATGATTATTTAAGCAAACCCGTCAGCACAGCAGAACTACGCCAGTGTCTGTACAAATGGATTCGTGTTGTAGAAGAAGATAAGGAGACCACCATGAACAGCACCAACAAAGAGACCCTAGAAAACACCAGTAATCTAGAACCTCAGTCTGCTAAGGACGCAACAAGTTCAAACGAATTACCTATATTAAAACAATCTGTTTACCAAGACTTATTAACGATGTGCGAACAGGCCAGTGAAGGGTTTTACGATAACCTCGTTGCTAAATACACTGAAGGCTCTCAGGAAGACTTGCACTCTATCAAAACAGCTATCAAAGACGGCAACGCTGAACTCGTCAGAACCGCCTCGCATCGTCTTAAATCCAGCAGCGCGAATTGGGGAGGGGTTCGAGTTGCCGATCTTTGCCAACAATTGGAATCAGCGGGCCAAAACAATGAACTAACAGATGCGAATAATCTGTTCGCAAAACTAGAAATCGAAGTGAATGTACTGATTTCAGAACTTAGCTTGCAGCAACGCGCCGCATAAAAATCAGCTAAAAAAAGGCCAAAAAAAACGGCACACAAACGTGTGCCGTTTTTTAAACTAAGCCACAGACAGCCTAGCCTAGGAAAATAATGCTATTAAGCTTTTTCTAGGTCAACCAGTCGCTCGATTACACTGATGACTTGCTTGTGACCACCTGCCATCGATACGCTGGTACGGTATTTACCGTTAACCAAAATGGCTGGTACGCCAGTAATGCCCGATTGCTGAGCCAATTGCACTGAACGGCGTAAGCCAGCATCAACAGCAAACGACTTCATTGTTTTTTCAAACTTTTTAGCGTCCACCCCTGCATCCAATGAGGCGATGAATTTGCCAATATCGGAAGGTTTACGCAGGCGATTTTTTTTCTTATGAATCTCATCAAATACCGGTTCGATGATTTGCTCATGGATGTCTAAGCTTCTTGCCGCATACCAAATGCGTGAGTGCTGCTCCCATTGTGGATTCAGAGGAGGAGCTTCTCGAACAAACGCCACATGATCGGGTTTGTTCTTGTGGTATTCGTTTATGGTAGGTTCAAAAGCGAAACAGTGAGGGCAACCGAACCAGAAGAATTCCAACACTTCTACTTTATCTGGATCTGCGGTATTTAGCGGTGTTGCTAGCACTTCGTAACCATTGGCAGCCTGCGCATGCGAGTTGCTTGCTGGTAAGAGTGACAAAGCTCCGGCACCCGCGGCCATACCCGTTACGCTCAGAGCGGTAGCTTTTCCAAGGAAATGTCGACGTGAAACACTCATTATTAGTCTGTCCTATTTAATTTTATGTCGGGAAATGAGAAAACTAAAGTGTAGGCAGAAATATTAGCTTTAAACATGCCAAGCCTCATGCCAATGGAAAATAGGATAAATGATGTAATTGAAAGTTCCCTTAAAACGCGTTACAAGCCCTTTAAATGGGGCACACAGCGTATCTACCTACACCAAAGTTGAACACGATAGATTTATAGCACGCGTGCCCCGGACGCCAAAGTGCTAGCGTTCAAATGATGTATTAATGCCAATTAAGGGGTTAACTAAAACTCATATCGCACAACTTATTGCGCTGAATTTTCCCTGAAGGCCCTTTGGGTAGCTCTTCTAAGAAATGAATTTGATCGGGGCATTTAAACGCACCCACAGCATCTTGTACCAACCCCAGAAGCTCGGTCATAGCTAGCGTAGAACCAGGCTTTAAACTCACTGCTGCCTCAACACGCTGACCATAATCAGAACACGCTACGGCAAAAGCGGCCGCTTCAACCACATCAGGATGCCGATACAAGGCATCATCAATTTCACGCGGCGCAATATTTTCACCACCTTTTATGATCAATTCTTTTAAGCGCCCTGTGATGAAAACATACCCTTCTTCATCAACTTTACCTAAATCTCCGGTTCGCACCCAACCATCTGCCGTCATTGCCGCTTGTGTTGCCTCTTCATTATGAAAATAGCGCTGCATGACGCTTGCCCCACGTATCAGTAATTCTCCTTCGGTGTTGACTGGCACATCGTTAAGTTCAGGATCAACAATGCGTAGCGTCACGCCAACGGGTAACCCAGGCGACCCCAATTTGCGATGCCCAGGCGGCATTGGGTTTGACAATATTTGTGCCGCAGTTTCTGTTAAACCCATTGTTTCAATTAAGGGCACATTAAATTGCTTTTCGAAACTGCCATGCACATCAGGTGAAAGGGGTGCAGAAGCTGAGCGTCCAAAGCGCAGCCTAGGTAAAGACTTACCACCACTAAATGCATCGGTAGCATCACGTAATAGATAAGAAATTTGCGTGGGCACCACACTGAACCAAGTGCATTCGCTAGTTTCGATCCAGCCCCAAAATTTTGAAGTTGAAAAGCGCTTTGGCATCACCACAGAACCTGATGAAACTAATGGACCCATCAAGGTCACACACAAACCATTAATGTGAAATAACGGCAATACACACAATGCTCGATCAGTATCGGTGAGTTCGTGCGCTATGGCCACATTATGACCGCCTGCCAGTAAATTCCCTTGCGACAACACAACGCCTTTCGGTCGTCCGGTGGTGCCCGATGTGTACATCAGTAAACCATCATCGCTAGAGCTTATGGCGTGATCGCTTGAATCTAAAATTTCCGGCATAGAGGAAATAACGCATGGCGGCTCTGCAGAAACAGTGGATTCAACCGTGTTCCAATGAAACATTAAATTCGATGCATCGGATTCTTCGTTAAACTCAAACGTAACCAATTGAGGAGGAGGATGTTTAGTTTCAGTAAAACTTTCACAAGTTAACGCATCATTTATGGCAGATACAATATCTGTTTGTGTTATCACAAGAACCGTTTCTGAATGAGAGAGCACATAACCCATCACATCCCTACCCGCTACTAAATTAATAGACACCGCACGATAACCACCGTATTGCAATGCTAGTAATGTAATGGCCGCTTCTACACTGTTATTCATGGCGTAGGCCACACTGCTGCCTGGCTGCACACCCGTTTTTTGGATGCGTTCAGCAAGCCTTGCACACAACGAGCGGAGTTGCCCATAGTGACAACTTAAGTGCGTGACAGGGTCTATTAAAAATTTTCGATCAGCGTGCTCATCGGCGCGTTGATCGATGAGTGATCGAATGGAGACGTTATGATCGCCCTCTTTATTCAACGCCCAGCCTCCGCCCAATATGATTCAAACACCGATTCCACACTGGGTTCAACAGCTGGGATGGGGCGCACCACTTTAGCCACATTCATAAAATGCTTATAATTTAAATTATCATCAATGGAATTCCCGCCCCAACTGCCGCACCCCATTGACAGTGAGAACGGCATGCCATTATCAAAAGCACCACCGGTGGCAAAACAATGCGCTTGATTTACGATAACCCGGCAGGTGGGAATAGTTTGCGCAAGTTGACGAGCGCGAGCATCGTTATTACTGTGCAAACCAATGGAGTGCCCTGCCCCTTGAAACGATAAAATCTTGGATGCAAGTTCAGTGGCATGATCAAAATCTTTTGCCACATAAAATGCCACCGCTAACGACAGCTTTTCGCCAGACTCAGGATGTTCAGGCCCGATACCACTGCTGGGTACGACAACAAACTTTGCCGATGCTTTGTTCGATACATCCAATTCAGCGGATTGCAAAAAAACATTAATGTCTTTTGCTATTAATGATCGATTTAAATGCCCGCCATCAAACAGTTTGTCGTTAAATTGTTTCGCTTGATCAGCGCTGAGTAAACGCCCGCCTTCAGCGTGCAACGCCGCTATAAATTTATCTTTTACTGCCTCTACCACAATCATTACGTTCTCTGAAGAACACGATGTAGCGTTATCAAACGTCTTTGAGGCCGCAATTTTTCTAGCCGCCTCTGCAAGATCTGCAGTTTCATCCACAATGACGGTTGCATTACCAGCGCCAACTCCGATTGCTGGTGTGCCACAAGAATAGGCTCGTCTTACGTTATCTTGACTGCCAGTTACCACGATAAGATCAACCGCTTCCATTAATCGTTGTGTTTTAATTTTGGAAGACGGTGTGGGCACCATCTGAACCAGATCATGATCCAATCCGATCTTATCGAATTCTTTGTACATAGCCTCTAGTAGTTTTACACACACCTCGTTGCCTTTTGGCGAAGGCGATAGCACGATCGCGTTGCCACATTTCAATGCATTAATAACATTATTGGTGGGGGTTGCAGCTGGGTTGGTGCTTGGCACAACCGCCCCTACAACACCTAAGGGTCTTGCGTATTCGGTTATGCCTTTTTCTTTGTCTTCTTTCAATACACCGGTAGTGATTGCCCCTTGAAGGTCTCGTAACAAGCCCAGTGTTTTGCGGTGGTTCTTCGTAATCTTATCTTGAACATTGCCTAACCCAGTGGTGGCTACGGCCATCGTTGACAACTCACGATTACGATCAGGCTCCATTAATGCCCAGGCGGCGGCAAGCGCCGCCTGGTCATATCGCTGCTGCGTTGCCCCTTCGGCGTATTTTACTTGTGCAATCCGCGCACGTTCAACAATATCATCAACGAGTGCGGCTTCATCTACAGCCTGTGAAGAGGTAACGCTCATAATTACTTCAATCCTGCTAATAACTCGGTTAAGGTCTCTTCACGTGCAGCCCACATCTCTAGCACTTCATCACGAGTCATAATGTGCATTGGTGAACCACCCGCTTGCATTTGCTTGGCAACGCGTGCGTTTTCAAACATGGCAGGAACTGTTGCCGCTAGCTTTTCGATAATGGCAGGATCAGTACCCTTTGGCACCATCACGCCACGAAAATTAACTGAACTGTTATCAACATCGAAACCAGCTTCTTTCATCGTTGGAACATCTGGTAAGAAATCGTTTCGTTCTAAATCAGCCACAGCCAAGATTTTTACGTTACCCGCTTCACGCGCACGAAAAGCATCGGATAAGTTGTTCACACCGGCAACCACATCACCTGCGATAACGGCTTTCATTGCTGCAGCACCACCACCTTTGGTTGGGATATAAGCCATCTTTGCACCGGTTGCTTTTTCAATTTGCAACGCTGCAATGTGATGACCTACATAAAGGCCAGCACCAGATAAAGTCACTCTACCTGGGTTCTCTGTGGCATAAGCCACCAGTTCTTCAATGGTGTTGTAAGGACTATCAGCACCCACAACCACAACAGCAGGATCTGCACCCCAGTTGGCTATCGGTTCAAAACTTGCAGCACTGTACTTCACCCCACCTTCGATGGATTGGGCAACAAAGTGGGGAATGTTATAAGCACCCATTGTGTAGCCGTCGCTCTCAGCTTCTGATGCAAACCAGTTCCAGCCCACTCGACCACCGGCGCCGGGTTTATTAATGATAACGATGGGTTGGCCAAGATAATCTTCATTACCTGCAACCATGGTGACAATTCGCGCTTGGAAATCAGTAGCCCCGCCAGCACCGTAAGACACCATCAGTGATACAGGTCGTTCAGGGTATTCAGCTGCCGCCATCGGGGCTGCCATAAAAGAAGCCGCTGCTAAAGTAGCCGCTGCAATAAGACGCAATTTCATTTTTAATTCTCCAAATAGTTTTTATTTCAACATCATTTGATCATTCGATCGATTCACAACCTTCTTACTTATAAAAATATTCCCCGAGGGGTTTGTACTTTCAACAACAAGGTAAACAACGCATAAATAACACTCATAAAGGCAACGGTGACTATGACTCGCCTCCGCCACGACTTTACTGATAAATGAGAGGCGGGGTCATAGCCGGAATACATAAGAAAAAACACAGCCGTTGAGGCTGCATAAAAACCGAAATACTTTGCAGCAAAAAATACAAACGCTGCCATGAGTAAAATACCAGGAACAATTCGAAGCCAAACGCGAGCAGCTATTCCTTGGCCCACTTTAGACTTACCCAAAGCTGCGCGCACAAAATTCCACAGTGCCAAAATAAGCATCACCGAGCTGATTAATCGCGGAAATAAAAATGCATCAGCTGGCTCTTGCGTGTAACTGATATAAGTTACAAACCCTGCTAGCCCTAGTACAAGAACAGCCGGTATCAAATAACCCATGCGCGATGCTACTGGCTTTGCATCGGTAGAATTTAATGCATCGTGTGCGCTTGAATCGTCAGTATTCGCTGTTAATTCACTCATAGGGAGTTTGCCTCTTTTTTAGCACGATTCTCTTTTTGGGTAGAAAAGAAGCTCCACAGGATAGAGGCAATGACCAACGCAATCAGCACCAAATTCAATGACCCTGTTAAGAAATACTGGGCGGGGCTACTAATTGCATTGGCGATCAAACTGCCTTGAATAAAATTAGCTTCAGCGATTGGCCCAAGAATCAAACCCAACACCAAGGGCGCGGCAGAGAATCCGAATTTCTCTAGGAAATACATACCCACGCCTAACACGAACATAACGTACACATCGCCCATGGACTGCTGCACGGAATAGGCTCCAAAAACCGCTAATACCAATACCGCTGATGCCATAATAGCCTTGGGTACTTGTGCTACTTTTGCCGCATAGGCAGCCACTGCAATGCCAAAGATCACCATAAGAACTTGGCCCACCAACATGGAATTGATAAACGTCCAGATAACCTCAGGATGGTTGTCGAATAAATCCCCACCTGGGAAAATTCCGTGAATTAACAAACCACCAAGTAACACAGCAGCCGTTGGGCTACCAGGTATAGATAAGGTTAACAACGGAACTAAAGATGGCCCTACCATCGCATTATTTGCAGACTCTGCAGCAATTACGCCTTGCGGATTACCTTGACCGAAAGACTCAGGGTTTGAGGATAGTTTTTTAGTTTGATCGTAGGCTAATAAACCAGCTATCTGCCCACCCACACCGGGAATCAAACCGATAAAGGAACCAACAACCGTTCCTATCGATAACGATTTAATACTGGAAAGCGTCAATGCTAATGAGTCGATAAAAGAATGTTTTTCTACTTTTATTGATGCAATGTTTTGTTTTTCTCGACCCGCAGCCAACATATCGATTACTTGTGGGATGGCAAAGATACCAATGAGCGCAGTAATGATGCTAACGCCACCCGTTAACGCATCGTGGAAGATGAAACGCTGCGCCCCTTGAATGTCGTCGTAACCAATCATAGAAAGCCACAAACCCAAGCAACCCGACAACAACCCCTTCACAAATGATTTTGAATCTAATGATCCGATAACCGTTACACCCAAAATAGCCATCCAGAATAAATGTGAAGGACCAAAGGCTAAAGCCCATTTCGCCAATACGGGTGTTAGGAAAATTAACAACAACACACCTATCACACCGCCAATGCCAGAGGATAGAAAGGAGATGTGCAGCGCTTCAGCGCCTCGACCTTGCTTGGCCATGGCGTTGCCATCTAATGCGGTTGCAATGTTTGCAGGAGCACCGGGTATGCGTAGCAATATGGCGCTAACAGCGCCTCCTGCCACGGTGGAGGTATAAGCGGCACCTAACAAAATGAGGCCCTGAGTGGGCGCCAACTGGAAAGTAAAAGGAATCAATAACGCCACGGCCATAGTGGGAGACAAGCCCGGAGTGGCCCCGAGAATCAACCCACCAATGGTTCCACCCAGCAGCAGCAAGAATGAGGTGGGTTCAAAAACCCCACCAAAGTACTGAAGAAACTCCATAACTAAACTCAGAACTGATTATTGATTTCCACACTACCTGATGAAAATAAACTTGTAAACGTTTACATTGTGTGCGAAGTTCTAAGCCATGGAAGATACCTTGTTGGAACAAAAACCCATGCGAACGGGCGTGCGCCGAAGTCGAAAGGGCGCACCTGGGCTATTAGATGTGGCAGCTAGGGTTGGCGTTTCTGGAGCAACCGTGTCGCGCTGTTATAACCATCCTGATAGTGTTCAGCCCAAAACGCGAAAAATGATCTTGGATGCAGCAGCCGAACTGGGCTACATTCGCGACCGCGCTGCCGGCACTTTGCACGGGCAACGTAGCGGCACAGTAGGGCTTGTCGTACCCACCATCGACAACGCCATTTTCGCAGAACTTATTCAGGCATTTTCCAGCCAACTGCAACAGCACGACACCACCATGCTGATCGCAAGCCACGATTACGATTTAGACCAAGAAGTGAGCATCATTCGTTCTCTTCTAGAGCGTCGTATTGACGCCATCGCCCTAGTGGGGCGTGATCATTCTGACGTTGCGCTGGAAATGCTGCGCTTAAGAGACATCCCGGTTATCACCATTTGGAATACAAGCAATAATCTGGAACTGCCAAGCATTGGCACTGATAACAAGGTGGCCGCAAGCCAAGTCACTCAACATATCATTGATTTAGGGCACACTGATATTGCGCTTATGTTTCCAGACACTGCAAAAAATGATCGTGCTCGCGATCGTAAAGAAGGTGCTCTAGAAACCTTGCAAGCCAACGGCTTGGAATTACCTGAACGTTGGGATGTGCACTGTTCTTACGACACACTAGAAGCAAAACTTGCAGCTGTTCATCTTTTAAAAGGTCGAAGAGAATCGCCCAGCGCTATTGTGTGCGGTAACGACATCATCGCCTACGGCGCTTTATACACAACGCAACATTTAGGGCTTCGTGTGCCCGACGATGTATCCATTGTAGGCATTGGAGATTTTAGCCATTCCTCTGCCATCGAACCTTCTTTAACCACAGTGCGTTTGCCTGCAAGACGTATCGGTCAAATCGCTGCAAAAAGATTAGTATTGCAATTGCTTAATCAAGAACAACCGTTTGAGCAACACACGGTAATACCAACAGAATTAATTGTAAGAGCATCTAGTGGCTATGTTCCTTAGCCCAACATAGCGCTTTAATTTTCAGTGAACGATGGACTACTGCACTGAACGTGTAAAACATTAACCACCCATTTGAGATTTTCCAAATGCCTAAGATTCTCAGCAAAGAAAAAATTGAGCAATACCACGAAACGGGTTTCATCTCCCCGATAGATGTTATGTCTGAAGAGGAAGCCGGTAACTACAAGAAAAAGTTGGAAGCTGCTGAACGGGATCATCCTGAGCACATACACGCTGAAAACAGAAATAACGCACACTTAAGTTTTAAATTTTTAGATGATCTAGCCTTTCACCCCATTATTTTAGATGTGGTTGAAGATCTTTTAGGGCCTAGCTTTTCTTTATGGGCAAGCGTTCTGTTTATCAAAGAAGCCAAATCAAAAGGGTTTGTCAGCTGGCATCAGGACGCCACTTACATGGGCATGAGCAAAAACACTTTCTTATCGCCGTGGATAGCCTTATCACCCAGTAATTTAGACACAGGCTGCATGAGCATGATTCCTGGAAGCCACAAACAACATATTGTTGATCATGAAGACACTTTCGGTGCAGACAACATTTTAACGCGTGGCCAGAGGGTTAACGATGTGGATGAATCTAAGGCTGAACATTTGATTCTAAAGCCTGGGCAAATGTCGGTTCATCACTGCGAGGTTATTCATGGCTCTCAACCTAATTTAAGTGATACGCGCCGAATCGGATTTGCCCTGCAATCGTATATGCAAAATGATGTTATCCAGCAGATAGGTCAAAACCAATGGATGCATTGTAGAGGCGAACGTCGTAACACACCCGATCACCGAGAACTACGCCGACCTAAGTTCGACCTTGACCCTGATGCGATGGCCGATCGAGAAGCTGCAAGCGCTAACTACGCCGATATTTTGTACAACGGCGCCGCCCAAAAAAGAGCCTATTAACCTGTGGCTATAAAAACCCCTTTTTCACAAGCTGAATACGATCGCCGCATAGCATTGACTAGGCAGGCAATGAGTAAACACGGCTTAGACGCCTTAATTGTCACCGACCCTTCCAACCAAGCCTGGCTAACCGGGTACGACGGTTGGTCGTTCTATGTTCATCAAGCTGTCATCCTACGTTTAGATGCCGACCCTGTGTGGTGGGGTCGCATGCAAGACACCGCTGGTGCGGTTCGAACCGTATGGATGAAGACTGATTCTGTCATAGGTTATCCCGATCATTTTGTGCAATCCACACAATGCCACCCTATGGAACACTTAGGCAGTACATTGAAAGCGCTAGGCATTAATACAGCGAACATCGGCGTCGAAATGGACAACTACTATTATTCAGCGAAAGCGCACGCTGTATTAATCGATGCAGCAAAATCCTCAACGCTTCATGACGCTACCGCTTTAGTGAATTGGTGCCGAGCTGTGAAATCTGATGAAGAACTGATCTTCATGAAACGAGCGGCGAAAATTTCAGAGCGCATGATGACACTGGCGATTGATCGTGCAGAACCTGGTTTGCGAAAAAATGAATTAGTGGGCGATATCCAACAAGCAGGCACCTACGGGGTTGATGAACATTGGGGCGACTACGCCGCCATAGTGCCATTAACGCCTTCTGGTAAAGACGCCACGGCACCGCACTTAACGTGGGACGGTGAACCGATGAAATCAGGTGAAGCCACATTCTTTGAACTATCAGGTTGCTACCGCCGATACCATGCCCCCCTTTGTCGCACCGTTTATTTAGGCAAACCACCCCAATCGATGGTGGATACATCCAACGCGCTTACAGAAGGATTAGAAGCAGGATTACAGGCTGCTGTGGCAGGTAATAGAACGTGTGATATTGCCAACGCCTTACATCAAGAACTGAGCCGCGCAGGCATCGAAAGAAGCAATCGATGCGGCTACCCTATCGGCTTGTCTTACCCACCCGATTGGGGGGAACGCACCATGTCTTTGCGCGATATCGACACCACCGTATTGCAACCTGGCATGACGTTTCACTTTATGCCGGGGCTATGGATGGACGAATGGGGCCTTGAAACGACAGAAACCATTTTGATAAAACCAACTGGGCCTGCGGAGACCTTATGTGACTTTCCACGCAAGCTGTTTATAAAGCATTAACGTAGAGTATATTGTGATTAACCATTATCTGAGAACACCGTGAGCTTGCTGGACGACACCAAAGAGATACTCAAAGAGCTCATTGCTTTTCCAACCGTATCCACTGATCCCAATATTGAATTAATCGAATGGATCGGCGATAGATTGAGAAACTTAGGTGCTGAGGTGGATATCTTCAAAGATCCTAGTGGCAACAAAGCAAATCTATTTGCCACCTTGGGGCCAGCGATTAGTGGCGGCATTGTTTTATCTGGCCATTCCGATGTGGTGCCTGTTGCCGATCAAGACTGGGCCACCGATCCCTTTGAAATGGTGGAAAGCGATGGAAAACTTTACGGCCGTGGCACCTGCGATATGAAAGGGTTCATTGCCGCAACGCTTGCCATGGCTCCACAATTCGCACAGCTCGAATTAAAACGTCCAATACATTTCGCCTTTACTCATGATGAAGAAACGGGGTGCATAGGCGGCAGACAGCTTGTGAAAGATTTAGAAAAAAAGACGCTCAAGCCTAGCATCGCCATCATTGGCGAACCCACCGATATGCGGGTAATTGAAGGCCACAAAGGCTGTTTTGAATACACCACTCACTTCACAGGCTTAGAAGGCCACGGCTCGGCACCAGAACAAGGTGTGAACGCCGTTGAATACGCTACCCGTTACGTATCAAAACTTCTTGAGCTTCGAGAGCAATTAAAGCAGCGAACGCCTGAGTCCAGTAATTTTGAGCCGCCCGAAACCACCATTAACATTGGGGCATTACACGGCGGTGTTGCCCCCAATGTAATCGCAGGCAAAGCCCACATCGATTGGGAAATGCGCCCAGTGCAGGAAAGTGATGGAGAATTTGTCAAAACCCAGTTAAACACGTATGTTAATGAAGACTTGTTGCCTGCAATGAAGGCGGTTCATCCAAAATCCAGCATAAGCACACACTGCCACGGCGAGGTGCTTGGCTTAGAGCCAATGGAAGAGAACGCCGCGCGCGATTTAATGCAAGAACTTACCGGTGCGAACGGCACCGATCTGGTTTCATTTGGCACAGAAGCGGGGTTATTTCAATCCCTGAATATGGATGTGGTGGTATGTGGGCCGGGCTCGATTGTTCAAGCCCATAAACCCGATGAATATTTAGCCATTGATCAGCTTGAGCAATGCTTGCAGTTACTGATTAAACTTAAATCTCGCTTGGTGTAATCGTTATATGACAACCACTCAACAACGTCCCATTCTCAGTAACGAAGGCTTATCTCCTGCGCACGGTGTTCGCGCAGTTAATGAATTCAATGAGGCTGTTGATGTACACATTCCCGGTGAAATTCCATTAACACTGCGTGTTGATGGAATGGAAGTGGTTACCTTAATGACTTTAGGCACTGAGCCAGAAGCCTTAGCACTGGGTTATATACATAACCAAAAACTGATTGAAAACATCGATGAAATAAAATCTGTACAGGTAGACTGGGATCGAGAGCTGGTCGATGTTATTACACACGCAGCAACTGGCATCGCTGATTGGCAAGAGAAAATGAAGCGTCGTATCGTTACCAGCGGTTGCGGTCAAGGCACTATTTTTAGCTGCACAGTTGATAAATTATATGAGGTGCAACTCAGCCCAACGAAACTAAAACAATCCAACATTTATGCACTGATAAAAAATGTAGGCCAATTGAACGAAGTATACCGAGTGTCGGGTGCTGTGCACGGATGCGGCTTGTGCACAGGCACAGAATCACTCATGCACATTGAAGATGTTGGTCGCCACAACGCAGCCGATGCGATTGCAGGACGCATGTGGCTAGATAAAATTAATGGTGGCGACAAAATTTTCTACACCACAGGGCGCTTAACCTCAGAAATTGTTATGAAAACAGCGTTTATGGGCATTCCAACGCTCTTATCCAGAAGCGGTGTAACTCAGATGGGGCTAGAGTTAGCTCAAGAAATCGGAATGACCATGATTGCCAGAGCAAAGGGGCGGCATTTTTTGGTATACAACGGATCAGAACATGTTGAATTTGATGCCATACCAGAAAAGCGAAACTTACCACCGCCAACCAAAGGCATGCGCGATATCCGAACGGATAGCTAAAACATGCCTGCCGTTTCGCCTAAGGTTACCTAACTGCAAGCTACCCTAACGACAAATTATTTAACCATTCCAATACATCGGCCGTTACGAGGCTTCGTGTTTCGGGTAACTCGTTAAGTATTTCATGATAAGCACCCTCATAAGTTTTCGCAGTGACTGAATCTTTAGGTGCACGCTTAACCCATTTATTAATAGCCTGGTTATCAACAACAGGATCGGCCCCAGCAATTAACACCAAAGTGGGTGTATTCAATCGATGTACTTGCGCTATTGATTCAGCCCCTGAATCCAGCATATACCGAATCATTCGTGCAGATCGAAACCCGTGAATAAGTTTATCTTGCCGCCCCTGCTGCTGTATGGATTCATCACGAGTTAACAGTTCGGGCCGATAGGAAAGCTCAACAACCTTATCCGGTGCAACCGCGTGCAACGCCTCAACCTTTAATCGATTGATGGTGGATAGATATGGCTTGAATGCAGGTGCTGATAACATTAACCCAGAAACCGGCAAGTGGTGCGTTAACACCAATTCTGAAGCCACAACACCACCCAAACTGTGACCAAACAAAATTGGCGCAGCGCCAGTTTCATTAGCAAAGGCTTGAACCTGCATGGCAGCCTGTGTGGCTAACAGCCCTGCTGGAAATACCGAGCCCCGTTTGCCACCAGATTGACCATGCCCAGGGTGATCGTGTGCGCCCACCGCCCAACCGGATCGAGCTAAAGCATTCGCAAATTGTTCGTATCGCCCACTGTGTTCACCAGTACCGTGCAGTAAATACACACCACACGGCTTGGGCGTATCGTGCGCACCACGAACGGGTTTCCAGCGGCGCGTGAAAACTGATTTCGGCTTTTCAGTACTCAAGAGACTTGCGTTCCTCGTAACCAACCGCGCTTTCTTGCACGATGGGTATACACAATCAAGAAGAAGCCAAAGGCAATAGGACCAAGCACGGTTAGTACAATCATTGCAAAGTTAAGCATTCCTAAAGCGCCTGCGACCATAGTTTGCAACACCGCAAACAACGCCCCTAAAAAAGAGAAGAAAAACAGCGGACCACTGATTCGGTGCCGCAAACATAAGGCAACCCCACCTAACAAACCTGAAATGGACGCCACGGCAAAGGCCAAAGTTGCCCAAAGAGGCCTGGATGCTACTAGCGTTCGGAACGGTTCAGGCATATTCGCTACCCCAGCTGAACTCATTTGCATAACCAAATTCATCACCGACATGCCGTGCCATAAAATAGCAATAGCCCCAACCAACCAAATACTCCAATGCACTTTCATTGTCACACCTACCAACAGAATCCATCGCTTTATTACCCCGCATGATACATGGCTAACGGTTATGCTATGAATCATTTAAGCAACCCAGAATAATAGAGATTCTATATGACGTTAAGAACAGGCGATTCCGTACCTTCTGCCACTCTAACGCTTGTGGGCAACAACGGCCCTGCCGCCATAAGCACAGAAGAATTTTTCAACAACAAAACCGTGGTACTTTTCGGTGTTCCCGGTGCTTTTACACCCACATGCAGTGAAAAACATTTGCCTGGCTATATCCAAAGGGCCTCAGAACTGCAAGCAGCAGGTGCCGATGCTATTGCCTGTATTACGGTTAACGATCCTTTTGTGGTGGCCGCATGGGCAGATGCTCAATCTGCCGAAGGTATAGCCATGCTTGCCGATGGCAATGCCGATTTTGTTACAGCGCTGGGCATGAACATAGACATGAGCGAAAAAGGTTTTGGCATGCGTAGCGCACGGTTCGCATTGATCGCTGAAAACGGTGTTATCACTTATTTGGCGAAAGAGTCAGAAACCAAGGATCACGACGTATCAGCGGCAAGTACCTTATTGGAACAACTTAGCAAATAAAATGACAAACTAATACGATAAATAATTCGTAAACATTACTAAGTAGGCGTTTGACGTTTGGAAAACTACTCATGGGAAAACGAACTTGGCATGCACAGGTTTATTTATCTATTGCATTACTCTTGACTAGCGCAACCGCTGGTGGAGAAAACCAGATCGACAAATTAACGTGCGAACGATTTCTTGATTACACGAATTCGCCTGATGCCATTGCAACCCCGTGGTATTCCGTCAATGATAATGTTATGGGAGGGCGGTCGCTCGGATCTTTCCGTGTAGCAAACCAATCCTTAAATTTCTTTGGAAGCATTAACACCAATGGTGGCGGGTTTGCATCCATACGGCACGAACTGAAATCTAATCTGTTTAATGAATCAGATAGAATCCGACTATCAATACAATCAGATGGCAGGCCGTATAGCGTCAACATAAGAGACAAAGCCTCATCAACAGCGCGAATAGCGCATCGCTCTTCAATAAAAACAGCCGCTTCAAAAGAATTTCAAACTGTAGAGGTACTCTTTTCTGATCTTGTACCTACATTTCGCGGGCGTATCGTAAAGGCTGATCAATTCAACCCCAATGAAGCCTTATCAATTTCACTGATGCTTAGCGATGTCGTTGACGGGCCATTTGCATTGAATATTCAATGGATAGATGTTTGTGGCGTAAAGGCCATATAGCTATCGCTTGTGAATTCCTTCGCATTAAATTCGACAAACGCGTCACATACTCGCTTGCAAAGATAACCGCTACATTCCTTAACAGTCTCCCACAGTCTGATTATTAATACGGACCTTAAGCATTTAACTGCTGTGCCGTTATTAATTTCAAGTCTAGCTTCTTAAACAAAGCCCGCGACGGATTTTGCTTGGGCGGGAAGCAATGGAAATCGCTCAGATTCTTAGGAATGTACCATGAACCCCATATACAAACGCGCATGCGCAGGCCCACTGTTATTATCTGCTTTGATCTTCACAGGTTGTGCAAGCTTTTCAAACCAACCCAGTTTGAACGCTGAAACCGATCGTGTTCAAGATCATTTATATGCAGGTATTGGCTTTGGTAGCAGCTGGAAAAATCCAGATGTAGGCACCACTGATTTCGATGTAAACGATCGAGTTAATGGCAGCGGCCAGCTAACGGTAGGTATGGACTTAAGCCGTCAAGCTGCAATTGAACTGCACACAGCTGACTTAGGCAGTGCAGGCTTTGAGAACGGCGGGCGCATTGATTATAACGTTCACGGTGGTAGCGTATTATTGTACGCTGGCAAGAATCGTCACAACTTTAAACGTCGCGGTTTTAGTGGGTTTGCTCGTGCAGGCGTAGGTTACTTACAAAATAGCACTCAAGGCGTTCCGTTCCGCAGAGTTAACGAAGCTCATGTATTGGTAGGTGCTGGCCTTGAATATATGTTCAGCTCTGGCTTAGGTTTGCGTTTAGAAGGTATCTCTTTTGAAGAAGATGCACGTTACGGCCAACTGGGTGTTGTTTATCGCACAGGTCGCCGACCAGAGCGTCGCATCCAACAAGTAGAAGCACCTGCACCCGCTCCTGCGCCAACACCTGTTGTGGCAGCAGCCATCGTAGAAGAGCCTGATTTATGCACAGGCTTCTCTGGTAGCCTTGAAGGTGTGAATTTCCATAATGATTCTGCCGATCTAACGCCTGAAGCGATCAACATTTTAGATAACGTTGCCACAAACCTTGCTGATTGCCCAGCGATCGGAATCACGGTTTCAGCTCACACAGACAGTAATGGTTCTGATGAGTACAACCAAGCATTGTCTGAACGTCGCGCTCATGCCGTATCACAGCATTTAGAAAGCTACGGTATAAATAGAGAACGTTTACGAGCAACTGCTTTCGGTGAATCTCAGCCAATAGACACGAACGATACCTCTTTCGGCAGAAGCCGTAACCGACGAGTAGAACTATTGACACAGTGATTGTTCTTTAAATAAGAACTCTTTTTTGAAGAAAAGGCTGCGAATAATTCGCAGCCTTTTTTTTACCCACAGTATTAAACCCTACTTTAGTACCAACTCGATTCCGTTCAAATTCGAAGAAGAATTTTGTAAATCAACGTGAACTAAGGCTTTTCGCATTTCTTTGGCATAGAACTTCCTTGGAAAAACGCAAACCCTCCCCGCTCAGTGGTTATTACAGCGGTGAATCAACAACCACTGCATAGTGAACTTCACATGAATCTATCTCCTTTATCCCGGCTGACCATTGCAGGTGTAGCCATCGCGTTAACTTCCGCGTGCTCAATGTTTTCAACTCAGTCAAGTAGCGCTCCAAGCCTACGACAGAATACGACAACAACGACTACCTACGATGATGACCGCATAAAGCGCCACTTTTACGCAGGCATAGGAATTGGCCCTTCTCGTACAGATCCCGATACCAGCCAAGTGCCAGGCATCGATGTTAACGAGCGGGTTGATAACGGCGGACAATTGACTCTAGGTGTTGATCTTTCCCGTCAACTTTCCTTAGAGCTTCACACAACCGATTTAGGCAGTGCTGGGTTGAACAACGACTCACGCATCAACTACAACATTCACGGTGGTAGCGCCTTATTTTATGTGGGTAAGAACCGTCACAATTTCAAACGTCGTGGCTTCAGTGGCTACGGCCGATTAGGTTATGCATTCCTACAAAATTCAGCTGAAGGCAATGTGGATTTTGAAAAAGTTAATGCCACTCATTTCTTGTTTGGCGCTGGCTTAGAATATATGACTCGAATCGGTTTAGGCTTACGCTTAGAAGGTATCGCATTTGATGAAGACGCACGTTACGCACAATTGGGCTTAATTTATCGCACTGGCAAACGCAGTCGCACACGCCAAATCGTACAAGCGCCAGTTGCTCCAGAACCCGTAGTTATCGCGCCTGTGCCAGCTATTGTTACTCCTGAAGTGGTTTACGAGCCAGAACCCGTTTTCGTTGATAACACCTGTAGCGATTTCTCTGGCACGTTAGAAGGCGTAGGTTTCCACACCGATTCTGCAAATCTAACCGATCAAGCTCAAGCTATTTTAGATAACGTAGCTTTTCGATTGGCCGAATGCCCAACCACACCAGTGGCAATTTCTGCGCACACTGATAGCGTGGGTGATGACGATTACAATCAAAACCTATCTAGAGAACGCGCTAAATCCGTTTTACGCTTCTTAGTGAATCGCGGCATTGACATTAGCCGAGTTCAAGCACGCGCTTTCGGTGAATCGCGCCCTATCGATACTAACGACACAGCAGAAGGACGCAAGCGCAATCGCCGCGTAGAACTCTTCGCACAATAAAACGTTACAGCCCAAGCATTGTCACCAATGCTTGGGCTACAAATTCTAGTGGTATCCGAAACAGCCGGTTTCAATTTGAAACCTCTAATTCAAAGCCAAAAAAAATGAACACAAAACTTTTACCTTTAGTTGTTTTACTAGGGCTTACCTCGCCCGCGATGGTTCTTGCGAATACCGATACAGACAACGACGGTATTCTGGATATTATCGATACCGATGATGATAACGATGGCATTCTAGATGTGGATGAAGGCCTTGCCTTAGGGAACCATTTAGCGAACGGTACTTTCGCTAATTTTGATCCAACACTTGCTACCACTTCATTTGGTTTATCGGGAACAGCACAGGCGCATTATTTCCATGGAAGCGATGTTCTGGCCTGGCATACAACGGCTAGTCAAGACACGATAGAGATCTGGGAATCAGGTCACAGCGGTGTTGTTTCTGCTGAAGGCCCATCTCATGTTGAAATAAACAGTAACCAAGAAGGGGCTCTTTTCCAAGATTTTATAACCGTACCTGGTGAAACTATTCGCTGGAGTTTATGGCACCGTGGTCGCTTCGGCACGGATACTATAGCGGTGAAAATCGGCAACACCAACTCAACGATAACCAACCTACCTGTGGAAGCCACAATCAGCACAGATCAAACGGCGTGGGTTCAATACCATGGTGAGTATATCGTTCCAGTTGGACAAACAGTCTCACGGCTTGCTATTGAAGCCGTATCTTCAGCCACAGGAGACTTAAGGTTAGGAAATTTCGTTGACGATATTCGAGTGGAAGTATTGTCAGGGGTTGATACAGATGCCGATGGCATTCCCGATCATCTAGATACAGATTCAGATCACGACGGTGTTCCAGATGCTATAGAAGGCAACGTTGATTCTGATAATGATGGAATCCCAGATTTTCGTGAAGATGACTCAGACGATGATGGCGTTCCCGACGGCATTGAAGGCACAGATGATAACGACAACGATGGTATCCCAGATTATTTAGATATTGAATCAGATGGCGATGGCATCTTCGATGCGTTTGAAGCAGGCCCCAACCCTAAAGACCCCATTGATACCGATGGCGATGGCTTATTTGATTTTGAAGACTTAGATTCAGATGGTGATGGCATTCCAGATTCTGTAGAAAGTGTAGATACCGGAGACACCGACACAGACGGTGACGGTACACCTGACTTTCAAGATACTGATTCTGATAACGATGGCATCCCTGACGCGATAGAAGGCACGGTTGACACAGATGGTGACACTGTACCTAACTACTTAGATTTAGATTCTGACAACGACAGTTTGCCCGATAGCATGGAAGCCGGTGCATCACCGACGGCACCTGTTGACACCGATAATGACGGGGCACCCGACTACGTTGATTTAGATTCTGACGCTGACACCATTCCAGATTCTGTTGAATTAGCACCCGATACTGATTTAGATGGCGTACCTAATTATCAAGATACAGATTCGGACGGCGATACGATTCCCGACAATGTTGAAGCTGCTGGCACTCCCGGTACGGCTGATACCGATAACGATGGCGCACCCGACTTTTTAGACACAGACTCTGATGCCGATGGCATTGACGATGCAGTTGAAGCTGGTTCTACACCTACCTCTCCGGTAGATACAGATAATGATGGATCGCCTGACTATCAAGACATTGATTCAGACAATGACGGCATAACCGATGGCCTAGAGGGAGATTCAGATAACGACGGCATTCCTGATGCTATTGAAGTCGGGTTTGACACCGACGCCGACGGTATTCCTAACAACCTAGACATCGATTCAGATAATGATGGCATTCCAGATTCAGTTGAATCATCCATTGATACCGATGGCGACGGCATACCCAACTATTTAGATTTAGATTCTGACAACGACGGCTTACCTGATAATTTAGAAGCCGGTGATACAGATGCAGACGGCGACGGCATTGTTGATGGTTTTGCCGACACCAATGCTGACGGTATGGACGATGCAACTCAGCTGACCGCGTTGCCTCTGCCCGATTCAGATACCGACTCAACACCTGACTACCTCGATATTGATTCAGATGACGACGGTTTAACCGATGCATTCGAAGCACAAGGCGCGGACGCAGACTGGAACGGAGAAATTGATGGCTTTACCGATGCTAATGGCAACGGCTTAGCCGATTCAGTTGATGCCGCTGCTCTTCCAAACCCCGACTCTGATGGCGACGGTGTTGTTGATGTACTCGATGTTGATTCAGACAACGATGCTATTCCAGACAGCGTGGAAGATGCTATCGATTCAGATGGCGATGGCGTCTTCAACTATTTGGATGTTGATTCAGACAGCGACGGCATTCCTGATGCCGATGAAGCGAACCTCGACACCGATAATGATGGTGTACCTAACAACTTAGATATTGATTCTGATAATGACGGAATTCCAGACGTTATCGAAACAGCTGTTGACACAGACGGAGACGGCATTCCTAATAATCAAGACTTAGATTCGGATAACGATGGCTTACCTGATAACTGGGAAGCCGGTGATGTGGACGCCGATGGAAACGGAATCGTTGATGGGTTTACTGATTCTGACGGCGACGGAATGGACGATGCAACCTTTAGCGAACCGTTACCACTACCCGATTCCGATGGCGATTCAATACCAAACTATTTGGATATCGACTCAGACAACGACGGCTTAACCGATGCGTTTGAAGCACAAGGTTCGGATGCCGATACCGATGGAATAATCGATGGCTATACCGACTCAAATGGTAATGGCTTAGCCGATTCGGTTGATGCCACTGCGTTACTCAACCCAGATTCTGACGGTGATGGTGCGGTTGACGTACTGGACCTAGATTCTGACAACGACACCATCCCAGATGCAGTGGAAGGCGCAGTTGATACTGATTCCGATAACGTCTTCGATTATTTGGATTTAGATTCAGACGACGACAGCTTGCCGGATTCAACTGAAGCAGGAAGTAACCCTTCTGTTCCTGAAGACGCTGATGGTAACGGCACAGCCGATTACTTAGAGCCACCAGCTCCGGCTCCGGCTCCAGCTCCAGCTCCAGCTCCAGCTCCAGCTCCAGCTCCAGCTCCAGCTCCAGCTCCAGCTCCAGCTCCGGCTCCAGCTCCAGCTCCAGCTCCAGCTCCGGCTCCAGCTCCAGCTCCGGCACCTGTGGCTCCAGTACCTACACCTACGCCTGCTCCATTGGACAGCGATGGTGATGGCATCCTAGATTCACTAGAAGGCACGGTAGATACGGATGGAGATGGCACGCCAGATTATCTGGACATCGATTCAGACAACGATGGCCTTTTGGATACTGACGAGGCTGGCGCTGATAAAGCCAATCCTCTGGACACAGACGGTGATTCAATTCCTGATCACTTAGATCTTGATTCAGACAACGACGGTTTAACCGATGCGTTTGAAGCGGGTGGTGACGATCTTAATGCTGACGGTGTTATTGATGGTTTTACCGACACAAACGGCGATGGTCACGATGATGGTGTTGGCGTAATTGCTCTACCTGACCCTGACTTTGACGGTGACGGTATCGTTAACCACTTAGATTTAGATAGTGATAACGATGGCTTACCCGATATATTGGAAACGCAAGGTGTTCTAGCCGATCAAGACAGTAACGGGATTATTGATAATTTCACCGATACTGATAATAACGGCTTAGATGACAACGTCAACGCCAACATTACATTAGACACAGACAGCGATAACGCTCCGAATCATCTGGACATTGATTCAGATGGAGACCAGCTGTTTGACTTAGTGGAAGCTGGCGGTACCGATGCGGATAACAACGGTATTGTCGATGATTGGGTAGATACTGACGGCGATGGCATACCAGACTTTGCCGATGCAGATTTTACGCAAGGCTTGGATGCAAACGCTGACGGCGTAATTGATTCAATTGGCATCACCTTCGGAGACGGCTTCCAGCCGATCAACGTCAATGGTACAACGCTTCAATTCAATGAATTGCCTGATTTGAATGGGAACTCAATTGCGGATGTCTTGGAAATCTCCTTACCTGAACAAGCCACTGCAGGTCGAATTTTGACAGGCTTGGAAGGCAGCGGATGCTCTGTAAACCCTGCATCTAACGTTAAGGACCCTGCATTGTCACTCATGGCCTTGCTCTCTTCATTGATTTTTTGGAGACGTCGCCGAACTCGATAAACATAACGTTTATTCGATAGATAAAAAGCCTCTGTATTAACAGGGGCTTTTTTTTGCGTAGGTGTTTTTTTACGGAACTTTTTTATAGCGTATGTTTTTATAGAATTCGATTTAACACTTGAGCTTATCTCAAAAATTCGTCATGATTATTCATTCATTTTTCTAACGAGGGTTTAACACTACATTGATGTGAATGACATTAGAGTGGTTACCAAGAATCTGCAACTTTAATCACTCATCCAAATATCAACAATAAATCAACAACATAAAAACATTTAACAACCACGTAGGCACCACCACTATGAATCGACTTTCCAAAACTCTGATTGGCACGGTTGTATTGGCTTCATCCACAACCTACGCATTGGCACAAAGCACTGGCAATCTTCCTCAACGTTCAATCGTAGAAATCGCCGATAATATTTATCGCTTACAAAACAATCGCCACTATTCATTACTTGTTATCACTGATGAAGGTGCCGTTGTTACCGACCCTATCAATTCTGGTATGGCCACGTACATATTAGATCAAGTCCATAACCTAACAGATCAACCAGTAACCCACTTAATTTACAGCCACAGCCACGGCGATCACGCCTCTGGCGGTGCTTTATTAGCCAGTGATTCTGAAGTCATAGCACACGCTAACGCACCAGAGCGAATCGACGGCATTGCACCCACACTGCGTTTCGACGATACCCTAGAATTTTCGTTAGGCAACAAAAGCTTTGAACTCACCTACCTCGGGCCCGGCCACGGAGAAGATTTAATCGCCGTTGTTGTTCGGCCCGACAATGTAGCTTTCATTACTGATGCCGCCGCGCCTAAACGATTACCTTTTCGAAATTTTGGTGGTGCCAATATAGATGACTGGATTTCGCAAGTTAAGAAAATCAACGAATTAGATTTTGAAATCTTTGCCCCAGCACACGGAGATGTGGGCACCAAAGAAGATGCAAAGGATGTACTGAGCTACATGGAAACATTGCGTGCAGAGGTGCTTAATGGCCTTCAGACCGGAATGAGCATGGAAGAAATACAACAGAATGTGGTTATGGAAGATTACAGCGACTGGAACCAATACGAAAGCTGGCTACCCATGAACATTCAGGGAATGGCTAATTTTCTCATTTCAAGTGGTCAAGTTTCAAAGTAATAGCTCTATATCGCAGCAGCCCGCCATCGGTGGGCTGCTCGGCACGCACACCCACGTTGAAAATAATACTAACTCACTGTTCTAAGTAACTGCGCAGGCGATACAGACAACGAGCGAGACACCCAAATCGCACCGGCACCTAAACAAAGTAATACGATTGCCACCGACACCACAATCCCTGACAACCACGTTATGCCGCCCACTGGTAATTCTAACCAAGCTATGGCCACAGCAGCGCCGAGCGCACTGCCAATGACTCCGGCGAATACCGCTACTACACATCCTAGTAATAAATATTCAACCCCTAAAGATCGCATTAAGCTGCCACGCCTGCTGCCAATAGCATGCAGCACGGCTGCTTCTTTTAATTGTCTTTGACGATTAGCGGCTACTACGCTGGCTAAAACCAATAAGCTAGCAATTAAACTGGTTAGCGCCACAATGGCCACGGCAAGTGCTGCTGAATTGAGTATTCGCCTTGCTGAAGCTAACCCGCGAGCCGTTCGGATAGTAACAACCGATGGAAATTTTGATGCGATAGTGTTGGCTGCAACTATGTCGATACTTTGCGCGGTTTGTTGCGCTAGATTATTCTTATCATCTTGGTAAGCTACTCCTACGTAACGTGTGATGTAGTCATCCAGCACCCCTGGGCTAAATAAAGCCTCAAACCAGAAACGCGTTTCGAAGTTGCCTTGTGCGTATATCGCTACAAGCTCAGCATCTAGCGTATTACCGAGAATGGTAAAACGCAGTGTATCGCCAACATGCACACCAATTTGCCCTGCCTCCCTGTCTTCCATGGCTACCTGGGCAGGCCCTGAATAATCGGATGGCCAAAATGTTCCTGAACTTGCCCGCACGTTATCGACACGCTCTAATCGATAGCTGAGCTTGTGCTCGTCATTGGCTTCTAATGCTTCAGACGCATCGTTACGTAATACCAGCGGCTCGCCATTAACCGAGGTTAAACGCCCCAGCACCAATGGCACCGTTTGCACAGCGGTAATTCCCGGCGCACTGGCTACGGTTTCCTCAAAGCGCTCAATTTCATCAGCTTGTATATCGTAGAACGCCAAAGCAGGTGCGCGAGCAGGCACTGTGCTATCGAGCAAACGAACCATAGCCACGATGACAATCGTTGCGGCAACAAGCAATGTGGTTGCGATACCCAGTGAGAGCAGCAAAGGTCGAAGCGGTGAACCAGGTTGATCCAAACCCGCTAACGCTCGCCGCGTGGCGAAGTGTGAATCGATTTTCCCCGATCGCACAATGCGTCGAGAGTAACGACGGATAAGCACAACAAGGCCCGAAAGGGCTGCGTAGAGAAACACCATCGCGATGATGAATCCAACACCAATAACCCGATCAGGCAACAACACCACCAAAGCAATAGCAGCCACTACACCCAGCGCAGAACACACAATTTTTGCACGAGAAGACAAAGGTGTTCGCACATCTTGTTCTGTATCGCCACGCAATAGCTTGGCAGGCGATGTAGATAAACTTCTTGCTAAATTAGGTGCTGCAAAAGCAATGGCTGCCAAGGTGCCAAAAGCCATAGAAACCACCGCAGGTTGAATAAGCAATATGGGGGATGTAGAAACCGGCATGCCGCCGGCTAAGGTTTTTGATAATACAAACGCGATGCTAACGCCAATAAATGCAGCCAAGGCACTGGTGAAGGCTGCTACCAGTAACACTTCGGAAACCATGACCATCGATCGAGAATGATCCCTTGCGCCAATAGCTGATAAGGTGGCTAGATCTTCTCGGCGCGAGTGCATCCAAGCAGCCACACCGTTGGCCACGCCCAGACCACCCACTAACAACGTAGCTACCGCCAACAACAAAAGCACAGCCGCTACTTCATTTAATCGTTCTGATACTCGATCATTACGGCCCTCTACGGTATTGATTTCTGCCGTGCTATTGGGAAATGCTGCCCGCCAGAGCTCAATGAAATCATCTGTATTCCCATGCTCACCTTTCAAAGGATCAATGCCAGGCCCCTCTAATCGCACACGGTATTCATAATCGACAAGGCTTGTCGGTGTTATAAGACCTGTTGCCTCAAGTGTTTTTTGTGAAACTAGAACAGGAGGGCCGCGAACATCAGCCGAAAACGCACGATCGGGCTGATTGAGAATGATGGCCCTCACCGTTAATTCGATATCGCCTACTGAAACCGTATCGCCTAGCTCAAGATCTAAGTCAACCGCTAAGGCCGGGTCAATTGCAGCACCCAATAAGTCAGTTGCCTCAAGCAGCGTAATATCAGGCTCGAACTGCACTTGCCCGTATAACGGGTAACTTGCATCGACACTTTGCAGTTCAATGACGGTGAAGTCATCATCTTCAGTACCTAACATGGTGCGAAGTTCGGTTAAACGCGACACCGTGCCTTGCTCATCAATCCAATTTAAGGTTTCTGTGTCTAACGGCTGACGCACATCTAATTCAACATCACCACCAAAAAGTTGCCGCTCTTCACTGGCAATGCCATCTCGAATAAGTGCTAACAAACCGGTGCATGCGGCAATGAGTAGCACCCCCAGAAACAAACTGATGGCCATGAGGTGTAGCGGTCGCGAGCGGCGATTACCCCAAAGATCTCGCCATAGAAATTTCAGCACGGTGATACGTCCCTATGCACTCACCGTTTGCAAACTGCCTTCATGCAAACGAACTTGCCTTTCACAGCGAGCGGCTAACGCAGGATCGTGAGTAACCAACAACAAAGTGGCATCGTTCTCCTGATTTAATTCAAACAATAGATCCGCTACTGCATCGCCGGTTTGGTTGTCTAAGTTACCCGTAGGCTCATCAGCCACAATAAGTGAGGGCTTATGAATCAAAGCGCGCGCTATCGCGACACGCTGCCTTTCACCACCCGACATAGCATTAGGATAATGATGGGCTCTGTGCCCTAACCCTACACGCTCTAATAATTCAGCTGCTTGTGTCCGAGCGCTTTCTGAACCTGCAATATCCAGTGGTAAGGCAACATTTTCGCAAGCGGTTAGGCTTGGAATTAAATGAAAACTTTGAAATACGATGCCAATATCATCGCGCCTAATATCAGCTCGCGCATCGCTCGATAGGGTATGCAATGATTTACCTGAAAACACGACCGACCCACTGTCCGGAGTCTCAAGCCCAGTTAACACCAACAACAGCGATGACTTACCCGAACCAGACGGGCCTATAATGGCAACACTCTGACCTTGCTCCACATCAAGAGATGCACCCTTTAGTACTGGTATGGTTGTATCACCTGCGCTGTACGCTAAGTGGACATCA
Organism: uncultured Granulosicoccaceae bacterium; assembly: GCA_938035125.1. Taxonomy (GTDB): domain Bacteria; phylum Pseudomonadota; class Gammaproteobacteria; order Granulosicoccales; family Granulosicoccaceae; genus Granulosicoccus. Next base: position 56,304 of record CALHNS010000005.1, read on the forward strand.
TCAAGTGAAATCAATTATTGCCCAAAGCCTCTTGCATCGCCCCGTATGAGTCTTTCACCTGATAGCTTCTATTCAAATACAAAGGGTCTAAAAACGTGCGGAAAGAATAACGATCTGTAAAACCCCAGGTTTGCAGTACATTACATCTCGGCTGTGCTTGGCACGTATTCACAACCCCTGCATAAACAGCGGCTTGTTGAGAGGCGTTACCACCATCAGCAATTGCTACATCCAATTCTGTTATGTGAACATCCAAACCGCGTTCAACCACCGCTGCCATGTTAGCGCCTAGCTCATCAAACTGATCGTAACTTGAAAATACGTGCATCTGAAAACCAATCGCATCAAGCGGTACGCTGCGCGCTTGCAAGCGATCAATTAACTGAAGTAAACCATCAAATTTTGGCCCTGCGAATCCGATATCAAACTCATTCAACACTAAGGTTGCCGTTGGGTCTAATTCTTTTGCCTGTGCGAACGCGATATCAATATAACTCTCGCCCATAGCTTCATACCAAATTGACTGTCGCATGTTGCCATCAGAATCGTTCAACGGCTCGTTGATCACATCCCAATAGTCAATGCCTTCACCGTAACGATTCATCACACGCGTAATAAATTCACGCATGTGTACTTCACGATCGTTCACCGCTGTCGCTTCCACCCAACTAGGCAGGCTGCGGTGCCACACTAAAGGATGGCCCCGCACACTCATACTGTGCAATGCGGCAAACTGCATTAAGTTATCCATATCAGCAAACGTAAATTCACCAGGCACAGGATTAATCGCATCCCATTTCATAGAGCTCTCTGGCGTCATAATGCCAAACTCAGTAGAGGCAACCGATTCGTATACACCACCGTCACCCTGCAAATAAAACACAGGAGATACTGCACTACCAAAAAGCAGCCCACTGCCAGCAGCAGCATCTTTCAATCGAGCACCGCTTCGTTCGAAATCACTAGCCGGGCGAACAAAAAACGTGATTTGATCTAACCCTGTTAATTCAGGGTCAATCTCGTCACGAGTTAGCACATCAATGGTTACCGTTCCTACCTCATCGGGTATTACTTGTAACCATTGCAAGTCGGGATCACGCTCATCGGGTGTTAAGGTTGCAGTTGCTGGTGGGTTTAATAATTCAATGGTGGGGGTTGTACCATTTCGATCAAAGCCATCGAGTAACACAACAGCCGGATCACCAACACGCACGGTGTAACTGGTTACAGGCTCTATGGTGGGTGCAATGTTAGGCTCAACACTGGTTGGGTTTTCATCAACCGCAATAAGTAATGTTTGCGAACTGCGGTATAAAGAATCAACAGGGTCGATAGCCACAACCGTAAATGCTGTAATGCCCACGTCGGCTTGAAAGGTTTGCCACAACAAAGTTCGAGTACCATCAAAGTTATCATCAAACGTGGCTCCTTCTGGCAACTCCTGGGCAAACATACCGGGTAACTCGCCTTCAGGGTCGCGAGGAATGTATCGAATCTCAACAATATCTCCAGCGCTTACGCGAACGTTTTCTAAGCCCTCAAAAAATGGAGGCGCGTTCGAAGTTGTGTCAAGCCCTGGTGGCACAGTTACCACAGCTTCTGGTAATCCACGTGCGAAGTCCTCTTCACTAAATTCAGCCGCCTGAGTTTTAAACGGTATTCGCGGCGCCGGATCTCGCACCACCTGGAAACTGGTAATGGTGTTTAATTCAGAAGCCTGCGGAATCGGCTCATCATTGGCTGAAGGATCTTCAGTGATGGACGGGCTGGGTAACGGGCTTAACACCAACGCAGCTACAGGACCACCTGGCGCGTTGTCTCCACCGTCAACAGGCATCATCGAGTCAGGCATCGAATCAACAGAAGGGTCAGTCGTGGTGCCAGGATTGTTAGGCTCAGGATTCTCCTGTGCACCAGAAACAGGATTACTAGGCAGCTCATCAGGCCCACTGTCGCTACTGCACGCTGACAGTATAAAAAGCGCGAAAAATGTGACAACGGATCGATTAATAAGATTCATGCGAGGGATCATACAAAGGTTTCACTGCTATTTTAGAAGATCAGACCCCGCTTCGTTGGCATGGGTTTCGTGGCATTGTGGTCACAATGGCTTTTTTACCAAGAAATACCGCTCAATTAAACCTATGCAAGCCCAAGAAGGCGCAATACAACAGCATCTCAGCCTCATAATCGATGCTAAACCCTTCGATTAACTGCGGCGGATCCGAACCACCTTCATCGATTCAAAATCAAGCCCCGCAACGGATTCCACCACTGGGTAGTAGGTTAAGTTAACTTGTGCACCTATCAAGCTCTTGTACAGTTTTTTTCGTTTGTATTGGAACGGTACGGAATAACCCACCAGCATCAGGGTGTTAAGAAACCACTCTCCTGATTCGCGCTGCACATGGCTCTCAACCTTCGCACCCTCCAGCTGGTTCAATTGCTTATTTTTTTCTAATAGCTTTTTAGTATCGCGGTTCATGAGATGTTCAAATCAGGAAGCTTATGTATTAAAGCGCCAGGCCATTTTAAGAAAGCCTTGACTGCTATTGTAGGTTGAAAACGGTTAAGCTTGTTAGCGATAAATTCATCGGTAGCATTAACACACCCTGACACGGCGACGTTTTTAAATGAACTCAGAGCGCACTTACACCCTAGCCTTAATTGGGCTTGGCATGGTCAGTAAAACATACCTTGATGCGCTGGCCAACATTGGCAGGCCTATCAAACTCAAAGGCATACTCAGTAGCCAAAAGAGCACGGCAGAACGTTTTCTTTCTAAACATTTCTCAAAAGATCAGCAAGCGCCCCACATTTACTCAAGCGTTGAGACCATAGCGGCCGATCCTGACATTGATTTTGTCATTATTACTACGCCACCAGATGCACGGGAACCGCTCATCAAGGTACTTGCCGCTGCTGGCAAACCGGTATTAATGGAAAAACCGGTAGAGCGCTCTTTCCAAGGGGCTGTTCAACTGTGCAAAATATCTGAGGCGGCCAACATCCCACTGGGCATTGTTTTGCAACATCGAGCACGCCCATCAGCGCGTGCGTTAACCGATCTTATAAAAAAAGGCACAACCGGCGCATTGCAAGCAGTAGAAATATCTGTGCCTTGGTGGCGTGACCAAAGTTATTACGATGAACCTGGCAGAGGCACATACGCACGCGACGGTGGCGGGGTTATGATCAGTCAGGCCATCCACACCTTAGACCTTGCGTTGCAATTTACCGGTGATGTGCAAGACGTTATTGCACTAACAACAACAACAAATGCGCACACAATGGAGGCGGAAAACTTTGTTTGTGGGGGTTTACGATTTGCAAATGGCGCCGTGGGCTCGGTGTTACTGTCCACCGCCAGCTACCCAGGGCGAACTGAGAAAATCATTTTGCACTATGACAATGTCAGTGCCACTTTAGAATCCAGCCTATTAACATTACATTGGCGCGATGGCCAATCAACTACCGTTGGCGAAATGGCTGCAACAGGTGCGGGTGCAGACCCTATGGCTTTTACATCCGATTGGCATCGTATCGTTATTGAGAATTTTATGACCATGCTTGATAGTGGCGATACACTTTTAGCAACCGCTCGATCTGCGTTACCCGTTCATGCGCTTATTGAAGCGCTTGAACTATCTGGTCGCAGTGGCCAACGAGAGGCTGTAAAACATATAGGAGATGCATCATGAAAGACGGACCTAACCTAGGCGTACTAGGCATTGACCACGCTCATATCTTTAACATGCTAGGCAATATGCTTAAACATGGCAGCCACTGTGCGCACTGGTGGAGTGCAGAACCTACCAGTAACGATAGCGATTTCATTAAAGCTTTCCCAACGCTTATAAAAGTTGATAATAAATCCTGCATCATTGACGATCCCAACATCGACATGATTCTTATTTCAGCGATACCTGCTGACAGAGCAGAATTAGCCATAGCGGCAATGGAGGCAGGTAAAGATGTGATGGTGGATAAACCAGGTTGCACAACGCTTGAGCAACTCGCATCGATAAAGGAATGCGTAAAACGCACCGGTAAAAAATGGAGCGTCAATTTTTCAGAGCGCTTTGAAGTGCCCGCAGTTGTTAAGGCTGAAGAATTGGTAGCAAACGGTGAAATCGGGCGAGTTATTCAAACTATAGGCACAGGACCCCACCAGCAAGGATTGCACAAACGCCCCGATTGGTTTTACCAACGTAATCGTTTTGGGGGAATACTTTGTGACATTGGTTCTCACCAAATTGATCAATTTCTATTTTTCACAAAATCAACCGATGTAACCATTGCCCATGCCTTAGCGGAGAACACCACTAAACCAGATCAGCCTGGTTTTCAAGACTTTGGTGAAGTGGTACTAAAAGGCGACAAAGGGCATGGATACATTCGAGTAGACTGGTTTACACCTGACGCACTACCTGTTTGGGGCGATGGCCGACTGATGATACTGGGAGAGAAAGGTTACATAGAATTACGCAAATATATTGATGTGGGCCGAGAAAACACCGGCAATCATTTATACCTAGCCAATGGGGATCGTGTTGAACACATAGATTGTAACAACGTAGAACTTAACTACTCACCCAGATTAATTGCTGATATAGAGAACCGAACCGAAACCGCTGTATCCCAAGAACATACGTTTCGCACAATGGAACTTGCCTTACTGGCCCAACAACAAGCTGAGTTAAAATCAGCATGAGTAACCCACGTAACGTTGCCATTATAGGAGCAGGGATTGGACGAGAGCATCTTGATGCGTATTTGCAATTGCCCGATAAATTTACCGTTAGCATTCTTTGCGATTTGGATGCCGCTCGTGCAAAGGAAGTACTAATAAATTCACCTACAACTCGGTACATCGATAGCATAAACACGGTATTACAAGATGAATCAATTGAAATAATCGATATCTGCCTACCACCGCACCTACATTTTGAAACCTGCCAACGTTCACTATCAGCAGGAAAGAAAGTTATTTGCGAAAAGCCTTTAGTATCTAGCGTAAAACACGCAGATGAATTGATAGAGCTGAGCAACAGCAAGGGCTTGCCCATTTTCCCTGTTTTTCAATATCGATATGGCTTGGGCGGCATGCAAATGCGCAAATTAATTGATAGCGGATTAACAGGTAAGGCTTATACCGGCACGCTGGAAACACATTGGAACCGAGGACCGGCCTATTACGAACCACAATGGCGAGGAACGTGGGCCGGTGAGCAAGGCGGTGCTGTGTTGAATCACGCTATTCACATGCACGATTGGCTGAACTTTGTTTTCGGCCCAGTGGAATCGGTGTTCGCACAACTTGCCACGCGCGTTAATGATATTGAAGTTGAAGATTGCGCAGCACTGTCGCTTCGAATGAAAAGTGGTGCCTTAGTCACTAGCTCGATCACACTAGGCGCTGCAAATGATACTTCTCGTTTACGTTTTTGCTTTGAAGGCCTAACAGCTGAAAGTGGAACCAACCCTTACGCACCCGCAGATGATCAATGGAGCTTTATTGCTCGTGAACCTTTCAATCAAACCAATATCGATCAAGAGCTTGCGTCTATCACTAAACCACCATCGGGTTACGTGGGGTTCTTCACAGCGATTGCCGACGCACTTGATGGAAAAAACGGCCACGAGGTAACCCTAGCAGATGGCCGACGTTCTTTAGAATTTGTTAGCGCAGTTTATGCATCGGCCCGCGCACAGCAACCCGTTGAATTACCGTTAACGGCAAACCATCCTAGTTACGGAGGCTGGGGGCCGAATTAACGCTGCTTGCGAATTTGTTCTCGTCTATCCACTGCCCATTTATACTGCGGTGGCCATAAGTCAAAATCAGGATCGGCGTTTAATGTTTGAGCTGCGTGCAATGGCCAAAAAGGATCGTACATAATTTCCCGGCCTAAGGCGACAAGATCGGCCTCGTTGTTTTTTATGATTGATTCTGCTTGATGAGGATCGATGATGACGCCAACAGCCATACTTTTCAACGATGTTTCATCTTTTATACGCTGCGCGTATGGCACCTGAAAACCTGGCTCTCTAGCAGAAGATTGCTTCAATGGCGAACCATCGTCATTAATACGAAACCGCGGTGCACCTTGTATGCCTCCAGAAGAACAATCCACCACATCAATACCTGCATCAGCCAATTGCTGGGATAAAACAACAGAATCATCTAGCGTCCAGCCACCCTGCAAACCATCAATGGCTGAAATTCGAAAAAACAGAGGAATATCATCACCAATTGCTGCACGTACTGCACGAGTCACCTCTAATGGAAAACGCATTCTTTGGGTTAAGTCTCCACCGTATTCATCGGTTCGTTGGTTACTGATGGGAGATAAAAAACTGTGCATCAAGTAACCGTGTGCACCGTGCAATTCAATCACTTCAAAACCACAATCTATAGATCGCTTTGCGGCATCAACAAACGCTGATACTAATTCGTTTATTTCAGAGACACTTAATTCATGCGGCATAGGAAAGCCTTCTGCCACTGGAAGCGCGCTTGGGCCAACCACTTGCCATGAATCTGGATGATCACTTAACAATGGTTTTGCCCCGTGAAACGGTGCAGCAGTAGACGCTTTGCGACCCGCGTGAGCTAGCTGAATACCGGCAACCATCCCCATACTCTTAATGAAATCAACAATGGGTTTTATTGCAGCAGCCTGTTGATCATTCCAGATACCTAAACACTGAGGCGTTATTCGCCCCTGGGGCACTATTGCAGTTGCTTCTGTGAACACCAAACCAGCACCGCCCCTGGCAAAAGAACTTAGGTGCGCAAAATGAAATGGTTGCGGCATACCATCAATAGCTGAATACATGCAAAGTGGCGATACAACCACACGATTAGGTAAAGTGGTGCCGCGTATCGTGAGCGATGAAAACAAATCTGACATAACGATTAACTGTCTTTTCAATTAAGCTAGAGATAAGCCAGTGTAATGCATTCATTGATGGTGTGAAACACAAAACCCAAAGCACCCATTACAATGACAATGCCATCGACTGTCATGAAGACACTGATGATATTCATTCATCACAAACCTTAAAGGCTCACTAACTCAATGAGCGAAGTGGTTCTCAGTACGCTAAACGCAAGATACATTCATGCCTCCCTAGGCTTGCGCTATCTTTATGCCAATATGGGAGAACTCCAAGATCGAACTCGCTTACAAGAATTCACCATCGAACAACGACCTGAAGATATCGTTGAACAATTACTTACACCCAACGTTTCTATTATCGGTTTTGGGGTGTATATCTGGAACGTTCTTAAAACCACTGAAGTCATTAGGCTGATAAAAGTCATCAGGCCAGATATTAACATTATTATAGGCGGGCCTGAAGTCAGTTATGAAGTAGACGAGCAACCCATTACAGCATTGGCTGATTTTTTAATACTAGGGCAAGCCGATGTTTCATTTTCAGAACTTTGCCATCAAATACTTGATAACAATCCTCCGCCAAAAATAGTCTCCTCATTACCTTTCTCATTAAGCACTCTTGCGTCACCCTACCCCTTCTATAACGAACAAGATATTGCTCATCGAGTGATTTATGTTGAAGCATCTCGTGGCTGTCCATTCAAATGTGAATTTTGTTTATCTTCATTAGATAAAACTGCGGTGGCTTTTGATTTAAAAGTATTTTTAGATCATATGCAAAAATTGATTGAACGAGGCGCAAGACAATTTAAATTTGTTGATAGAACCTTTAATTTAAAAGCCGATACAAGCAAGGAAATATTAAATTTCTTTTTGAATCATATCGACAAAGGCCTGTTTCTTCACTTTGAATTAATACCTGATCGCTTACCTGAAATATTGCTAGAACTGCTGCCTAAGTTTCCAGCCAATTCATTGCAATTTGAAATAGGCATTCAATCGTTTAATCCTTGTGTACAAAAGCGTATCAGCCGCCGACAGAATCATGAAAAAACGTGCCACAACCTGCGTTGGATTCGTGAAAATACCGAAGCACATATCCATGCCGATCTGATTTTCGGGCTGCCAGGCGAGACGTTATCGAGCTTTGGTGAGGGGTTTGATTTACTTTACGAACTGAACCCACAAGAAATTCAAGTGGGCATTCTTAAACGATTGCGGGGTACACCCATTGCGCGCCACACGGAAGAATTTGACATGCGATACATGAGCACTCCACCCTATCGAATTCTTGCCCATAAAGACGCAGATTTCGAAACAGTACAACGTATGGTGCGATTCGCTCGTTATTGGGATTTAATAGGAAACTCGGGAAGGTTTAATCACACTCTACCTTTGCTGTTGCAGAAAGGCCCATTCCATCAATTCATGAGCTTAAGCGATTGGCTATTTAATACCACCACCCAAACCCATCGAATCGCTTTAAATCGATTGTTTGACTTGCTGCATGAGTTTATGAGCAATACCTACACTGGCCCTATTGAGGAATTTGAAGCAGCTTTACTAGCAGACTATAAAAATAACAAGCTAAAAGGGTTGCCGAATTTTGCCAAAGATAACGTAAAGCCTAAAACATCAAACCCAACAATATCAAATGCAGGCCAACGCCAACAACGACACAATAAGGCTTAACGTAATAGCGCAATACCAAGGGCATGGTTTGCAAACCCAATCAATTTACAAAAATTAGAAAAATCCCACCCCGCCTTCAACCAACACAATTAAATGGTTAACCACTTCGTGCCCGTCACTCTTGGCAACTCGTTCGGCTAGCTCGCGCGATCGTTCATCTTGGACAAAACCTACAAGCGTAACGGTATTTCCCCGAACCTCTACATCGATGTAACCGTTCAAATCAGCAGCTTGTACATCACGCTCAATTGAGGCGCTGACCGGGGCGGCCAAGGCACTGAACCAAACGATGATAGCAAGAGCTTTGATTAACCTATTCATGGTGAACAGTCCTTTTTATCGATTCTTATAATTCGTAAAAATTTAGGCGCTAGGCTATTCCTGCGCCTTTGGTCTATTAACGGCTACTAGGGTTTCTCCAGTTTTTCGAGATCTTTACAAAAAAGTATAAAACCCTGAAAGGCTGATTTAAAGCCTTATCAGAGAAAAATATCTAAGGAACTCCTTCACCACAGCAGACACGCATCAAAAAATTCAGCTCAACTTACGAGAACTCCACAGACATTAAAAAGGCGCTTTGTGATTTATTCACAAAGCGCCTGAGAGACATCACAGTTAATGTGAGAATCGAAAACTATATCGCTAGATAATCGTGTCTGAGCTGCTCGTTCTCTAATACCTCTTGCGCAGCCCCTTCATAAACCAATTGCCCCGTATCTAAAATAACCGCTCGATCGGCCAATTTAAGTGCCGCTACTGCGTTCTGCTCAACGATGATTGTGGTCATGCCTTGCTCTCGGATGTACTGCAAGGTTTTTTCAATTTCTTGCACAATGACAGGCGCTAGACCTTCATAAGGCTCATCCAAAAGTAATAGCTTAATATCACGAGATAAGGCACGCCCAATGGCCAGCATCTGCTGTTCGCCACCTGATAGCGTTACCCCTTCTTGTTTTCTGCGCTCACCTAAACGAGGAAAAAGCTCATAAATTTGTTCAATGGACCAACCGACAGGGTCAACGATTTGAGCAAGCTTAATGTTTTCCTCAACCGTTAGCCCTGGAATGATTCGACGATCTTCAGGCACCATACCCACACCAGATACCGCCGCTTCGTGGCTTTTCATGCTGTGAAGCGGCTTACCATCAAGCCAAATTTCACCCTGTTGCAGGGCAGGATCATCAAGCCTTGCGATGGTTCGAAGTGTTGATGTTTTACCGGCTCCGTTACGACCTAACAGCGCAAGGATTTCACCTTCTTTGATGCTGAAACTAACGCCTTGAACAATGTAACTTTCACCGTAATAAGAGTGAATATCGTTACAGCTGAAATATTCGTTGGCGCTGTTTGCAGCTGATTGTGCTGTGCTCAATGTGCACCTCCCAAGTAGGCTTCTTGCACCTTAACGTTGCCTTTTATGTTCTCTGGCGCATCTTCAACAATGACAGTGCCTTGAGCTAGTACGCTGATTTTATCTGCCAAGCTGAACACAACGTGCATATCATGCTCAATGATAATCATCGTAATACCGCGGCTATCGCCGATATGCTTTAACACTTCAATGGTGTTATTCGTATCGGCGCGACTCATACCAGCTGTGGGTTCATCCAGCAGCAGAAGCTTTGGTTCTTGAACCAATCCCATGGCCATTTCAAGTCGCCGTTTATCTCCTCGAGACATAGAAGCTGCAACCATATCCAGCTTATCTTTCATGCCCAAATCTTCTAGTACGTCAACCGCCTTTTGACGAATATCGGTTTCACGACGAAGTGGTTTAAAGGCGTTTAATTCAAAAATGCCATCTCTATGCGCAAGCGCAGGAATCATGACATTTTCAATTACCGTAAGGTCTGCAAATATTTCAGGCGTTTGAAATACACGTGAAACACCTGCTTGATTAATTTGATGAGGCAGACGACCAATGAGGTTTTTACCATCAAATATTACCGAACCACTGTCAGGTTTTAAACGACCAACGAAAGTATTCAATAACGTTGACTTACCCGCACCGTTAGGCCCAATGATGGCGTGAATACGACCTTCATCAACCGATAAATTCACATCGTTAAGAGCTTGCAAACCACCAAAGCGCTTGTTAACACCTTTTACTTCAAGAGCAACTGTCATGGTTATCTCCTATTGCGCGCGTTTGCGAAAAATACGGCTGAACACATTATGCAAGCTACCGACAAATCCGCCAGGGAGAAAAATAATGGCCAACATGAACATTAGGCCCAACGACAAGTGCCAACCTTTACCGACGAACGGATGAATGACAGCCACCATGAAGTCTTCAAGGCCATCAGGCATAAACGAAAACCAGCCGTGCAATAAATTATCGTTGATCTTTGAAAAAATGTTCTCAAAGTACTTAATGATACCCGCCCCAATTACTGGGCCCAGCACCGTACCGACACCACCTAAAATGGTCATTAACACAACCTCACCAGAGGCTGTCCATTGCATACGTTCTGACCCTGCGAGTGGGTCCATTGACACCATCAAACCACCAGCCAAACCTGCATACATACCAGAGATAACAAACGCTGCTAATGTGTACGGACGCGGGCTAATGCCGGTGTAACTCAATCGTTCGTTGTTTGACTTTATGGCTTTGAGCATCATGCCAAAAGGTGAACGGAAGATTCGGATAGAGATGTAGAACGCAATGAGCAAAATAAATGCGCAAACATAGTATCCAACATTGAATGTCCAAAGCCAGTCACCCACAGGCACTTGCATACTTTCGCGCATCTCCCATCCAAACAAAGACGGTGCTGGAATGTTCCCGGTAGTGTTAGCACCATCAAGAATACGCGGATCATTTAAGTTAGTTTGCAGCCCGGTTTCCCCACCAGTAATGGGTTGAAGCACCGATGAAGCCAGCGCAAAAGACATCTGAGCAAACGCAAGCGTCAAGATAGAAAAGTAAATTCCAGATCGCCGCAAAGAGATATAACCGATGGCTAACGAAAACAGCCCAGCTACAAGCGTGGACACAATGATTGCTGGAATCACATTAATGGTTAAGAGTTTCAGCATCCAAACACCAGCATAAGATCCTGCACCTAAAAACGCTGCATGACCAAAACTTAAGTATCCGGTGAGACCGAAAAGAATATTAAATCCGATTGCGAAGATTCCGAAGATCAAAAAACGCTGCATCAAATCAGGGTAACCCGCGTTGAACTGCGCCAAGCTTGAGCCTTCTGGGAAGGGATTTAACAAAATGGGAGCTGCTGCTACTAAAAAAAGTACAAACAACAGCATCAGGAAATCGTTTCTGCTTAAACCTAACACTTATCAGCTCTCCATCACGCCTTTACGACCCAGCAAACCACGAGGTCGAGCAAGCAAAATTACGATAGCAGCCAAATAAATGACCACTTGATTGATACCCGGTATGAATTCAATTACCTCGCGCATGGACGCGAAGCTTTCAAGAATTCCTAATACGAATCCAGCCAGCACAGCCCCGCCAAGAGATCCCATACCGCCTACTACTACAACAACAAAAGAGATGACCAAAAAGTCCATCCCAGAGGTATAGCTCGGTGAATTAATCGGGGTGTACATAACGCCTGCCAAACCAGCAACGGCTGCTGCAATACCAAACATGATGGTGAAGCGCTTATCGATATTGATACCCAGCAGTCCCACGGTTTCACGATCGGCCATACCAGCGCGAACCACCATGCCAAAGGTGGTGAACTGCAAGAATGCAAACACAAGGGCAATGATGAGCATGGCAAAGCAAAAGTAGACTATTCGCCAATAGGGGTATAACAACTTGCCTGGCCCCATACCAATAACAGAACCAAAATCAAAAGACCCAATAAACGCAGAAGGAGCAGGGGCAGGAATTTGATTCGCACCGAAGTAGGCTTTGATAATTTCTTGCAACACAATGGCCAGGCCGAAAGTCACAAGAATCTGGTCTGAATGAGGGCGCTTATAGAAATGCTTGATTAACCCTCTTTCCATCACGAACCCGATAATTAACATGACAGGGATAGTGAGAAATATCGCCAAAGGCACCGACCAATCGATTAGCGCGTTGCCCACCGATTCACCAAACCATGATTCGACGTAGGGCGTTTTAATTTGTAACGGCTTACCCAGAAAGTCAGTTTTAGATTCATCTATCGTAATCGTTGATAGAGATAACAGACGTTGCACGGTTACCGCGCAAAAGGCGCCAATCATAAAAAGTGCACCGTGAGCGAAGTTTACAACGCCCAAAGTACCGAAAATCAAGGTCAGCCCCAATGCAATCAATGCATAGGCACTGCCTTTGTCCAGGCCGTTAAGCACTTGGAGCAAAATAGCGGAGAGTTCCATGATATGTCTTGTGTTTGAGCCCGGGAAGTTGACACCGAGGAATTGGAGACGAAAATGCGCTGGCCCGAAATCGGCCTTCGGGCCAGCGCAAATTTATACAGCTTTACTATTAACCTGCGTTACAAGAACCCAGATCGCCGCCAAAGATTGACGCATCATAAGTAACCTGAGAAGCAGGTGTTACTTCAACAATTTCAAGTAAATCGAACTCAGACGTTGGGTTCTCTTTACCTTTCACAACCAATACATCTTTGAAGCACTGGTGATCTTCAGCACGGTACAACGTAGGACCGTTACCTAAACCATCAAACTCAAAGCCTTCTAAAGCTTCAGCAACCGCACAAGGATCGTGTGATCCAGCACGCTCACAAGCATCTGCATAAAGAAGCGTTTGTACGTAGCAAGTGTGAGCTGCCTGGCTGGGAGGGAAACCATACTTCTCACCGAATGACTTAACGAATGCTTTAGAAGCATCATCTGTTAATGACCAGTGCCAGTTAGTTGAACCGAAGATACCCTTAACGTTTTCGCCCGCACCTTTCGCCATCAAGCGAGAGTAAAGAGGTACAACGATTTCTAGGCTCTTGCCGTTAACCTGTGCGCCACGTAAACCGAACTGAACCGCTGAAGTTAGCGAGTTAACCATGTTCGCACCGTAGTGGTTCAACACTAAGATATCCGCGCCAGAGGCTTGAACAGGAGCAACGTATGAAGAGAAGTCAGTTTGTGACAACGGAGTCTTAACCGCTGCAACTGTTTCCCAACCCATTGCTTCGGTAGAGGTACGAACAGCTTCTTCTGTGGTATAGCCCCAGTTATAGTCAGCTGTTAAGTGATATGCCTTACGATCTTTACCGTAGTTGTCACCTAAGATTGGCGCTAATGCTGCACCTGACATGTAAGAGTTAAAGAAGTGACGGAAACCGTTTGCCTTCTTATCTTTACCCGTGGTGTCGTTTGAGTGAGTTAAGCCAGCCATGAAAATCACGCCTGCTTCCTGACATAAACCTTGTACGGCTACCGCAACACCAGAAGATGAACCACCTGTGATCATGATGGCGCCGTCTTTTTCAATCATAGAACGGGCTGATGCACGAGCAGCGTCTGGCTTAGTTTGGGTATCACCAGTTACATACTCAACTTTTCGGCCTAAGATACCGTTACCTTTCAGCGCTTTCGATGAGAAGGTACCCATCATGCCGCCGTCACCGCCGCCATTTAGATGCTCAACCGCTAGTTCATAGGCGCGTAACTCATCAGCACCCTCATCAGCGTATGCACCACTTTGTGGAACGTTAAAACCTAAAGTAACTGAACTGCCCTTAGGCTCGTTCGCGTAACCATAGGCCGTGCTAGGAATGATCATGGGTGCAGCAGCAACCGTTGCTGTTGCTGCAGTGGCCTTTAACACCGAGCGTCGGGTTACAGGTGTGGATAAAACGTTCTTTTTAGAGCTCATTGTTTAACTAGTCTCCTCCGGGAGTGGGCCCGTTGAATTATTATGAATTAGCAGCCGTCGCTGCGAATAATCGACACAGGCCATTGAAACCGATAGCCATTTCGACTTAGTCATATTAGATTGGTCTAGCCAATCCGTCCAAATTTCAATTTATTCTTATAAAACAAATAGTTAGATAACAACATCGATTGCCAAATTTGTTTTATCCGTGATGCGCACCCAAGTTGTTACGAAAGGTAACGCGACGACGACGTAGATGATGACAGGCCTCATAACTACGCCACTTGCATCTTTTCCTTAACTTTTCATGCATCCACAAAAAAGCCCCCACTCGCGATGCGAACCAGGGGCTCTGACTTACTGAAACTGCTGCGTATAACTTATGGTTTTACAGTACGCCGAAGTCGTACTTGTATGTGGCACGCAAGATTGTGTTATTGCCTGCATTGTCGCCACCATCAATAGACTGAGCTTCAAAATACATTAGAGAACTTGCACCTATATTTAGAGTGTATCCAACGGTTTGGAAGCTACCGGTGTCTTCTGGTAAGCCATCAGCTTGGTTGATAACGGTGTAGAAGTTGCCAAAAGTACCTGTGAAGGTTACGTGAGTAACATCATCAGCCGTACCTGCAAAGTCAGAATCAGCCATTTGAAAACCTAAGCCCAAACCTAAGCCACCGAAAGAGCCTTTCGCTACAGCGCCCACCAAGGTGCCGCCCTCATCATCGCCATCGTCCGCATGAATAGCAGTAGCCAAACCAATAGATACAGGACCTGCTGCGAATGTTGCACCTAATTCAATCTCATCAGCAAAATCGTTTCCTTCGTCACCAGCATCGCCTTGGATAGATGCGGTGTACTTAACAGGACCTGATGAACCGGTGTACTTCAAAACCGCTGTTTCACGAGAACATTCGAACTGAGTCCAGCAACTGCCCCACCAAGCAATATCGGTTTTGCCAGATACCGTGTCATAGAAAGATGCGTATTGAGCACCGACTTTGATTTGACCAAAACCGCCTTCAACACCAGCCCAAGCATGTCGAGTGCGATCAACACCTGAACTGCCACGAGAGTTGTTGTCAGGGTTGAAACCAAATTCTAAATAAGCGATGCCGTTCAGGCCACTACGAATCTCGTTGCTGCCGCTCCACTTGAGACGTGAACCAAAGTTTTGAATACGAAAATCATTTTCAGTGGTGTCGTTATCAACCAACGACAAACCAACCCGAAAGCTAGCTTCTAATGAATTTTCAGCCTGAGCAGCAGGAGCTGCTGCCAGTAGCGCTACGGGAAGTGCGAGAGCCGCAACCTTGGTAAATTTCTGCATAGTATTAATGAACTCTTGTAGTGGTATTTATCCAACACGTTGTTGGTTTGTGCACAAAGATTACTCTTTGGCTCCTTACCGGTCTATGGACAAAAGTTTACAAATTCGTAAAGGAACTTACCGTTACATTACAAATTCATGTGCTACCAAATTTTATATCTTTTAAATTCAATAGCTTACGAGATTGATACGGGTTGCTTTCAGTATAAGGATGGCATTTGATCACTTTTTGATCAATGGAAATTTTTCTCTCTGTGCTAGCCCAATTTTATAACTGTTTGGTTTATGGGCTTTTTGTTAGAGAAATATACTGCAGCTCCAAGAGGAATCTGGCTTTGCAACCTAAGCGAAAACCACACTAGCTATAAACAGGGCAACCACCAACAAACTACCAATGCCTAGTGACTGTTTTTCAACTGGATTTCGAGGCGCGGCATAAACACCATCGTTTTTTATATGCTTCTGTCGTAACCATTGTGGCCAGACCAACAAAACGCCCACCATTAATAAGCCGCCCAACGCACCGCCAAAGTGTGCCCAAAACGAGATACCTGGAATAGCCAGTGGCAGCGCAAGATTCATCGCTACAAGAATGAGTAACGATTGATGCCGATTACTTCGGCTGTATAACATCGAGGCGATGCCCAAGGCGACTGCCACACCCATTACCGCACCCGAAGCACCCAGAGTGGGTTGACTAGGAGCAAACACAACAACGATTAAAGAGGCTACCGCTATAGAGCCTGCATAAACTAACCCAAACCGTACACTGCCAATCCCTTGTTCTAACTGCGTGCCCAGTGCAAATAACAAACCCATATTAAGTAATAAATGCAAACCACCGCCGTGAACAAATGCGGTAGTAACCACACGCCACCAGTCGCCGTTTGCCACGTCAGGTGCGTACAAAATTCCCCAAATGGTGAACTGTTGCTGAGAAGCGCCCTGGATAAGATAAAAAAGACCACACAGGACCATAACACCGAGGGTTACGGGTGCGTCTTTGGGCAGCATTGACTTCAATTTAATTAACCTTATGACTTCAAGAATAGAGCTCGAACCATTCGCTATTTTACGCTAGCCCTTGTATCAGTGCGCTTCTGGCATTGCACTTAAAGCCCTAGCTCTGTTAGCCCAGGATGATCATCAGGCCTTCTACCCTGCGGCCATCGGAATAGTCGATCCGGCTCTTCTATGGCCAAATCGTTAATGCTGGCAATTCTTCGCCGCATCAATCCTTCATCTGAAAACTCCCAATTTTCATTGCCATAAGACCTGAACCATCGTTGTTGATCGTTGTGCCATTCATAAGCAAACCGCACCGCGATACGAGAACCTGATGTTGCCCAAAGCTCTTTAATGAGCCTGTACTCATGCTCTCGGCTCCACTTATTGGTTAAAAATTGCTGTATGGCTTCTCGACCTTCTAAGAATTCTGAACGGTTGCGCCATACGCTATCAACTGTATAAGCCATAGACACTTTCTCAGGATCTCGGCCGTTTCAACCATCTTCTGCCATACGCACTTTTTGAGCAGCAGTTTCGGAATTAAAAGGAGGTAATGGAGGTCTTTTTTCAGTCATGGGTTTAGGACATCATTCGTAACGGATTGGTGCCATCATAAATAAACCTACGATAAAAACGACACATCAATGAGATTCTAATTTTCTCAGTGTAAAATCTGGGGGATATTTTTCTCTTAAAACACCTAGCAAACATGACTAATGGCGGTATCCAGTTGGGCTTTGGCGGCGGTTGCCACTGGTGCACTGAAGCGGTCTATTCTGCACTGGTTGGTATAAGCCGTGTTCAGCAGGGCTTTATAAAATCCTACCCTCCAAATGAAGAATACTCCGAAGCCGTATTAATTCAATATAAAGAAGAAGAGATTTCTCTATCAACACTTATTGAAATTCATCTTTGCACCCATGCAAGTTCTTCATCTCACTCAATGCGAAAAAAATACAGAAGCGCTATTTATGTAGATTCAGATGATATGAAAAGTAGATGCAGAGAGACACTAAATACACTGCAATATAAATTTGATAACCCACTGATAACGCAAGTGCTCGATATTGTGCACTTCAAACATTCTTCAGAAATTTACTCACACTATTACACCACTAACCCAAATCGGCCATTTTGCGTTACCTATATCGAACCCAAGCTGGATAGGTTGAGACGCGAATTCAGTGCTTATTTAAAACCTTAGCAGTAACGTTATTGCAACAGCACTGCATCGATAACATGAATGATGCCGTTACTGGCAGGGATATCACTAGCCACAATATTCACCCCATTCACCGTTAGCGTCTCACCAGTGTCATTAATATTCAAAATACCGCCATTAGCCGCCTCAATATCGAAACCTAGGATGCTGAGAAAATCTGAGGATTGGAATAGCGTGCCAGGAATTAAGTGAAACAATAAAAGGTTACGCAGCGCTTCTGGGTCAGCCACAAGCACATCAATCGATTCTTGCCCTAGCGCCTCTATTGCTTCGTTTGTTATTGCAAATACCGTATAAAAATCATTAGGATTATCTAACGCTGCATCTAATTCCGCTATTTCCAACGCAGCTATAAAAGTGCCAAACAGACCGGCATCCTCCAAAACATCTAATAGGGTGCCTAATGCAGGTTCGGCAGGTTCATCAACGTTGGGTAAAACAAGCACAGAATCGATGACATGAACCACCCCATTAATCGCCTGAATATCAGCCGTTACAATTCGGGCATCATTAACGAACAACTCATCACCGACGGAACGCACAACAATATTGTCTCCATTCCCTGCTTCTAAAGTGGTTTCATCCATGGCAAGAAAGGATGCGGATTCGAAAGCTCCCAGTAAAACGTGATAGGCCAATAGTTCGATAGCAATATCTCTTTCTGATTCATCGAGCAGAGCAAACGCTTCATCGTTGGGTGCGAATAATGTTAGCGAGAACTCATCACTGGCCTCTGCGAACAATTCTTCTAAACCCGATAACTGTATTGCTTCCACTAAAAATGTAAAATTTCCAGCATCTCGCAACACATCAAAAATAGTTGGCAAACCCGAAACAACAACATCGTAGAAACGCTCACCGGTTGTAATATTAATAACCACATAGGTGCCTGGGGGTACGTTGCATGAGGTGCCTCCTTGGCAAACATCTGAATCGACATCTCCTTGGATTTGCACCTGGTACCAACCGTTATCTTGCCAACTGATGGTATTGCCGTTAACTACGGGAGGTTCGGACGGGTCGGTGGGCGCGGAAACCACGATGTCATAAAAACGCTCATCAGTTGTGTGGTTAATAACTAGATACGTGCCTGGACCAACATCGCAAGAGCGACCGCCTTGGCAAACATCTGAATCAGCATCGCCTTGAATTTGAACTTGATACCAGCCATCGTCTGGCCATGAAATGGTTTGCCCAGATACAAAAGGCATCGCCACAGAAACACCACTAAAACCCAGCACACCTAGGCCTAATATAATTACCGCTAAGGATTTACGTGCACTGTGTTTAATCGTTAAGGATTTTATCGAACAGACACCAAAGGAACATATTTTTTTGACTAGGCTTTTCAACGTAAAGAATCCTTT
Source organism: uncultured Granulosicoccaceae bacterium (assembly GCA_938035125.1). GTDB lineage: Bacteria > Pseudomonadota > Gammaproteobacteria > Granulosicoccales > Granulosicoccaceae > Granulosicoccus. Next base: position 75,631 of record CALHNS010000005.1, read on the forward strand.
GCTTGTTATCGATACACCTTAGCATCGCAGTTGTTAATGGTTTTTTGCAACCGTGTTTCATACTTAAGTGGCAACACAATCGAACTTAATTAATAATCAGACAAATAGATATTCAATAAGTCTAAATTTGATGTATGCCACTTGTGATACTTAAAATTTAGAATTCCCAATCATAGCCATTCACCCAAGCATTAATTCAATTGTTGAATAGCATACTAAACACTCATTTATAATGTTTTACTCAAATTTCACTTCAGCAAAATGCGGATTCTCAATGCCTACCGCAAGCTTTGTAAGTTCACTGAGAACCACTAGTTCAGAACGACCATCCTCATGTTTTATTTTTATGCACTCTTGATTCTGATCATTACGTTGGGTATCTAACGCTACACCCTCAACAATATGACCGCCTTTCAAAGTCATTTTTATTGGGTAGTGAAACAAGCACACTATCTCGATGTAGTCGTATTCGTTGCAGGTAACCATATTTGATTTCTTATTAACCTAAAGAAGGTAATTCACGTGGCTCATCTCGTACGATAAAGTTTCAGCATGTATTCAGGAGTTTGTTTTTTGTCAGACCATAAAGCATCGGCGATGCTTAAATGATACTAAAGTATATGTCACTGTCTAACCTAACTTCTAGAACATACTTATTTAATGCACAACCCCCAACCAATCTCTCGAAAACCTTGAGTAATCCAAACGCCCGACGTATTGTGGGTCACTCAAACACCAGAAAAAAGAGAGGAAACCATTTTGAATTTCAAAATCAAGCCTTACGCTTTAAGCACAATTGCTGCCTCAGTGCTACTCGCACCAACAGCATATGCAGCAACCGAAGTTCAATTCTGGCATGCCTTTACCGGGCGCTTAGGAGAATTGGTTGCTGAACAAGTGGATACATTTAACAGCAGTCAAACCGATTACGAAATTGTGGCAGCCAATAAAGGCAACTATTCTGAAACATTGAACGCTGGAATCGCTGCGTTTCGTGCCAAAGAGCAACCGCATATATTAATGGTGTTTGAAGTGGGCACCGCAACCATGATGGGGGCCAAGGGTGCGATAAAACCGGTATACGAAGTAATGGCTGACGCTGGAGCTGAATTTGATGCCGGTGCTTACATTGGATCTGTAAAGGGGTACTACACAACAACAGAAGGTGACATGTTGTCGCTGCCGTTCAATTCATCCACACCGGTTTTATGGGTTAATAAAGATGCATTGAAAGAGGCCGGTGTAGATCCAGACGTTGATATGTCAACTTGGCAACAAGTGGGAGAGGTACTGGATAAAGTAAAAGCTGCAGGTAGCGATTGCCCGCTAACTACAGCATGGCAAAGCTGGATTCATCTTGAAAATCTTTCCGCTTACCATGACACCCCATTTGCCACCAAAGATAACGGTTTCGCAGGTTTGGATACCGAACTGGCCTTCAATAGCGAACTGCAAGTTCAGCACATCCAAACTATGGGCGATTGGGCCAAAGAAGGTAAATTTATGTACGCTGGTCGTCGCAATGAAGGTGGTGCAAATTTTCGTGCGGGTGAATGCGCTTTGTTCACTGAAAGTTCAGCAGGCTATGCCGGTATAAGCAGCGAAGCTGAATTTGAATTCGAGGTAAGGCCTTTGCCTTATTGGGAAGGTGCTAAAGGCGCACCTCAAAACACCATCATTGGTGGCGCATCGCTTTGGGTTATGGAAGGCCACGAAGACGAGGAATATAAAGGCGTTGCGGCGTTCCTTAACTTTTTATCAACCGCAGACATACAGTCTAAGTGGCATCAGAACACGGGCTATCTACCTATCACCTTGGCAGCCGGTAAGAAAACTCGGTTAGATGGTTTTTACGACGAAAACCCTGGCACTGATATCGCGGTAATTCAAATGACGGCCAAGGAACCTACCGCTAATTCTAAAGGCTTACGTTTGGGTTCATTCGATCAAATTCGTGGCATTATTGATGAAGAACTTGAGGCGGTTTGGTCTGGTGATAAAACCGCTCAAGTCGCACTAGACAGTGCAGTTGAGCGTGGCAATCAATTGCTGCGTCGATTCGAACGAGCAAACCAGTAGAACTGTGCAACCATGGAAAAACGAGTAACGTTTAAAGGCTGGCTACTTCCGCTGTTGCTCGTTTTTCCTCAATTGCTGATATCTGCAGTATTTTTTTTCTATCCTGCTGGCCAAGCCATTTGGCAATCTTTATTTATTCCAGACCCATTCGGGTTGTCTTCACAATTTGTAGGTTTAGGCAATTTTGAATACCTTTTTGGTGATCGTTATTATCGCGCCTCGTTTTTCACAACGGCCCTTTTCTCTATACTAGTTACGCTAGTCTCATTAATACCCGCCTTGCTACTTGCCGTAATTGCCGATCGATTAATCAAAGGCGCAACAACTTATCGCACTTTATTGATATGGCCCTACGCTGTAGCCCCAGCCATTGCTGGAGTGCTGTGGCTGTTCATGTTCAACACGCGTGTCGGGGTTGTGTCTTGGTATCTAGGGCAACTCGGTTACGACTGGAACCATGTACTTAATGACAACGAGGCGATGGGATTGGTTGTAGTGGCATCAGCTTGGGGGCGTATCAGTTATAACTTCTTATTCTTCTACGCAGCACTACAAGCTGTGCCGAAATCAGTTGTAGAAGCCGCGGCCATTGATGGTGCAAGGTTCTGGCGACGGTTCTTTAGCATTGTTTTGCCACTGATATCACCCACCACGTTCTTTTTGCTCGTGGTGAATATTGTTTATGCCTTTTTCGAAACGTTTGGTGTTATACACACCATTACCTCAGGTGGCCCACAACAAGCCACTACCATTCTGGTATACAAAGTTTTCTCCGACGGGTTTGTCGGTCAAGATTTAGGTTCATCTGCGGCGCAATCAGTAGTTCTTTTAGTCGTTGTTGGCTTAATGACGGTTATACAATTTAAGTATCTAGAAAAAAGGGTGCATTACTAATGGATGCACACAAAGCCTTGCCCGACGGCATGGTAGAAAAACGCGGACGCAGTTTGTGGCTATCACACCTGTTTATGATTATCGGTGTAGTGATAGTGTTTTTTCCTATCTGGCTTGCCTTCGTTGCCTCAACGGTTACACAAGCTGAAATCGTAAAACCGCCCATGCCCATCGTGCCCGGTAACCAATTTTATGAAAACTACAGCCGTGCGTTAAACGCAGGCATCAATGTTCCCGTAGCCACTATGTTAGTAAATTCATTGATCATGGCCATTGGCATTGCGGTTGGAAAAATCATCATCTCGTTGCTATCGGCTTTTGCCATTGTGTATTTTCGATTTCCAGGGCGCACTGTTTTCTTCTGGATGATTTTTCTTACATTGATGCTGCCTGTTGAAGTGCGCATTGTTCCCACCTATGAAGTAGTGGCAGGTTTTGGCATGTTAAATTCCTATTCGGGGTTAATTTTTCCATTAATCGCCTCAGCCACAGCCACCTTTTTATTCAGACAGTTTTTTATGACAATCCCCGATGAACTCGCCGAGGCCGCCCGTGTTGATGGTGCTAGGCCTATGCAGTTTTTCGTTGATATTGTTCTTCCCATGAGTCGTACGAATATTGCCGCCCTTTTCGTCATACTGTTTATCTATGGTTGGAATCAATATCTATGGCCATTGTTAATCACCACTGACTCTTCAATGAACACCATTGTTATGGGCATAAAACAAATGTTCCCATCTGGCGACGACACGGCCGATTGGCCCGTGATCATGGCCACATCCATTCTGGCAATGATTCCTCCAGTCGTTGTGGTTGTTTCTATGCAAAAACTCTTTATACGCGGCCTGCTGGATAGTGAGAAATAACATGGCAACGGTATCTCTCAACACAGTAAAGAAATCTTTCGCTAAAACTGACGTTATAAAAGGTATCAGCGTTGATATTGATGATGGAGAATTCATTGTCATAGTTGGGCCTTCAGGTTGTGGAAAATCAACACTGCTTCGCATGGTAGCTGGGTTGGAATCGGTCACATCTGGTGAAATTTCCATTCAAGGCATGCGTGTTAATGAAAAAGAACCGATGGACAGAGACATCGCCATGGTGTTTCAAAACTACGCCCTCTATCCACATATGTCGGTTCGCAAAAACATGGCCTATGGGCTAAAGATTGCCAAGGTGCCTAATGCTGAAGCTAATAAAAAAGTTGAAGAAGCCGCCAAGCTACTGCAACTCACCGAATACCTAGATAGAAAACCAAGGCAATTGTCTGGAGGACAGCGCCAACGTGTGGCTATGGGACGAGCTATAGTTCGAGAACCAGCCGTATTTTTATTCGATGAACCGTTGTCTAACTTAGATGCCAAGTTGCGTGTACAAATGCGCTTAGAAATCAAGCAACTTCAGACCAACTTAGGAGTAACTTCTTTATACGTCACTCATGATCAAGTTGAAGCAATGACCATGGCAGATCGTATGATTGTTATGAACGACGGTGTAGCCGAGCAAATAGGCACCCCGTTAGAAGTTTACCAACGCCCTCGAACATTGTTTGCGGCTCAGTTTATTGGCAGCCCTGCAATGAATGTATTTGATGGTTCAGCTAAAAATGGCCGTGTTACATTGATAAATAACGCCGTATTGCCTCGCCACTCGACACACGAAGGCGATGTAAAAGTTGGCATCCGACCTGAGCATCTTGTGGCTGATGAACATGGGGTTATCGAAATGGATGTTAGTTTTACTGAGCCCCTGGGAGCGAATACGCTGTTGCATGGAACTCTAAAAGGGTCTAACACCCCACTTACGGCAAGTTTAGTAGGTGTTCATCCAATGGATGCACCAGTGGTACGTTTGTCTGTGATCGAAGAACATATCCATCTATTTGACACCAATGGATACGCTCAGAACAGCTAACCCACCGAGCGGTGATTAACACCACTATAAACCCAGTGAACCAAAGAATTCACCGAGTAAACAGGCAAACCCGTTGCTTTTTGAATATCTGCAGCGTACGGCACCATGTTCGTACACTCCAACACAATGGCTGCCACGTCACTCCGATGATTTACTAGCCTTAACGCTGCCTCAATATTCTCTGCCCGGCATGCCTCAACATCAAAGTGCAACCGATCCTCCATGATGGTTGTAGCGAAATTTCCTGATGATTCAACGCCCATAATTGGAGTATCTGTAGGGGCACCAACGGCCTTTAGATGTGAAGACGATAAACTGGTTGCATCAATCGTTAGCACACCACAGCGCATACCTGCAGGCAAGGTTCTGTTAATCCATGACACTTGCATTAATGCCGAGGTTACAACAGGCACATTGATCGCTGCCAATAACTCTTGTTGAAATACACTTAAAAAGCCACAACTGGTGGTTATCACCACAGCTCCTTCATTCACCAACCTATTGGCTTCGTCGATAAACAGCGGTAAAAGCGCTTTAGGATTCTCTTTTATGGCTAGTTTGGCCGATGCATTTTTCACAATTCTATAACGCACTGGAAAGGGCCAGCTTTCGGCATTCCCAATATCGCCCAACAATCTGGGGAAACGAGTTTCCAGCATCAACACACCGACAGCAGCATCTGATCGGTTTTGATTATCGTTTTTAGGTGAAGGATTCCTATTCATTTCATCACTTTATGCCTATTTTCTTCACACAAATATCGCCAGAAAATAATATTTTTGCATTGTGAATCTATTGGGGTAGGATAAGGGGGTTGTTTCTATCATTATAAAAGGCATTTGGAGGATATTTATGAGGAAGAGTAATTGTTTATCCATACTCGCAGCATCGGTTGCAGTTGTGGGTTTAAGTATCTCAGGCGCAGCACAAGCTGAAAAATGGGATATGCCAATGGCCTATTCTGGCACCAATTTTCATTCAGTAACGGGCGCAGAATTCGCAAAATGCGTAACAACAGGCACAGGTGGCGGAATAGAAATCGTAACCCACCCTTCTGGTTCATTGTTCAAAGGTGGGGATATTAAACGCGCTATTCAAACTGGCCAAGCACCCATTGGTGAGCGCTTAATGTCAGGCCATCAAAATGAAAACGCTGTTTTCGGTTTTGATTCCATTCCTTTCTTAGCAACCTCATTTGATGATTCTGAGAAACTTTGGCAAGCAGCCAAACCTACAATGGAAAAATTGTTGGATGAACAAAACCTAGTTATGTTGTACGCCGTACCTTGGCCACCACAAGGGCTTTACTTCAAAAAAGAAGTAAATTCGGTTGCAGATATGAAAGGGGTTAAGTTTCGTTCTTACAACAACGCAACTGCACGCTTAGCAGAACTCACCGGCATGGCACCTGTACAAATCGAAGCGGCTGAAATTTCTCAAGCCTTTGCCACCGGTGTTGCAGAATCCATGGTGTCCTCAGGCGCAACTGGCTATGACCGAAAAGTGTGGGAAAGCCTCACGCATTTTTATGAAGTGGATGCTTGGTTACCACGCAACTACGTCATGGTAAATAAAGACGTTTGGAATGAGACTGATGAAGCCCATCAAAATGTCATTCGAGCTTGTGCTTCAATTGCAGAATACGCAGGCACTTGGCGTTCTAAGGAATATACAGGCTTCACCATGGCAGGCCTGCGTGAAGGTGGAATGACGGTTGGCCCCGCTGGGGATCAATTGGTTGGCGAACTCAAAGAGATTGGCAACACAATGACCACTGAGTGGTTAGAAGCAGCTGGTGAAGATGGCAAAGCCATCGTAGATGCTTTTAACGCTGAATAAAACCATTGTAACCACTGGGATTACGCTGTTCGAATCCTGTAGTTCATCAAACAACACCGCCACTGATCGGCGGTGTTGTTTTTTAAGAGGCAACCATTAAGGTGAAATTGTATCAACGTATTTGCCGCATGCTAGATGGGTTATACACCGCTGGCGGAGTCTTAGCGGCCCTGTTTCTCATTGCCATTCTGGCTCTTATTGTTGCTCAAATGGTGGCACGTTGGACAACCACCACATTTAGCGGTGCACCTAACTACGCAGGCTATTGCATGGCAGCCGCCTCGTTCTTTGCTTTTGCTCATGCATTGAATCGCGGTGCGCACATTCGGGTTAGTATTTTATTAAACGCTTTGGGTTCCAAAAAATATTGGTTAGAGGTCTTTTGTTTTGCAGCAGGATCGATAATCACAACCTATATCGCCTGGTTCGCTGTACGAGCCAATCAATGGTCACATAAGTTTCATGACATCAGCCAAGGCCAAGATGCCACACCGCTCTGGATCCCACAGTTAGCCATGTCTATAGGTTCAGTATTACTGGCCATCTGTTTTTGGGACAATTTACTGCGGCTCATCTTATTAAAAGAACACGCAATTAAATCTCACACCGTTGGGGAAGAGGGAGAACTCTGATGGGTGAACTAACCGCAATATTGGTATTTCTTGCTGTACTGTTTGTATTACTGGGCGCAGGGGTATGGGTTGGGCTTGCATTGGTAGGCGTAGCTTATGTTGGCATGGAGGTTGTCGCAGGACGCTCAGCAGGTGATGCAATGATCACCACCATGTGGACAACGTCCTCATCCTGGACGCTCACCGCCTTACCGCTATTTATCTGGATGGGTGAAATTTTATATCGCACTCGCTTATCTGAAGATATGTTTCGCGGTCTATCACCTTGGATGGCCCGATTACCTGGTGGCTTAGTTCATACCAACATTGTCGGCTGTGCTGTTTTTGCAGCGGTTTCAGGTTCTTCTGCCGCCACACTCACCACGGTGGGCAAAATGTCCATTCCCGAACTAAGACGTCGAGAATATCCAGAAAATATGGTGATCGGCACACTGGCTGGTGCTGCTACTTTGGGTTTAATGATTCCCCCCTCACTCACCTTAATCGTTTACGGGGTTACTATTAATGAGTCCATTAGAAAACTTTTTTTAGCCGGTGTGCTTCCAGGTTTTGTGTTGGCACTGATGTTCATGGCATACGTTGCAATCAGTTCGAAGCTATCAAAGAACTTTAATCCCCAGCCAGAACCTGTCATGTCTTTTTCTGAAAAGCTTAAAAACAGTCGGTTCTTAATTCCCGTAATTTTACTAATCACTTTAGTCATTGGCTCTATGTACGCAGGCATTGCCACAGCCACAGAAGCTGCCGCATTTGGAGTACTTGGCGCATTGGTGCTAGCCGCGGCACAAGGGTCCTTATCGTGGAACACGTTTACCACCAGCTTAATGGGTGCCACACGAACGTCTGCAATGATTGCTTTAATATTAGCAGGCGCTGCATTTCTATCACTATCAATGGGGTATACCGGGCTACCCAGAGCATTAGCCGACTTCATTGGTGAATTGCAGTTAACTAAATTTCAATTACTCATGGCGCTGCTTATTTTCTATGTTGTGCTAGGTTGTTTTTTAGACGGCATCTCTTCCGTTGTACTCACTATGGCCGTGGTTGAACCCATGATAAGAGAGGCCGGCATTGATGTTATCTGGTTCGGTATCTTTGTAGTGGTGGCCGTTGAAATGGCGCAAATTACGCCACCAATAGGCTTCAATCTATTTGTTTTACAAGGCATGACCAAGCACGGCATGGGTTACATCGCCAAAGCGGCATTGCCCATGTTTGCGATCATGGTGCTAATGGTTTTTGTGCTAATTGCTGTACCTGAATTAGCCACTTGGCTTCCCAATACCATGCGAGCCACACCCGGTGGATAGCGAATAACATGCGCTTAATAAGATGAGATCTGTTTTACCGGCTTTTACTGCGACCATTGAACGCGGCTTGCAAGGCAGAATTTCCTCATTCTCTCAAGCTCGCTATTCAGTTTATTCATGCGCTGTTTTCCAAACTTGATTGTTGTCTCAGGCCATAAATTATCAACAAACAGAATATTCTTTTTTCTATCATGCCGAATTTCAATTCGGCCTATAAAAGTATCGTATTCAAGTAATGGATAAACATAGTAACCATATTGTCGCAGCGTTTGAGGCACGTACATTTCAATTCGATAGTCGAAACCGAACAAATACAATAAACGCTTACGATCACGAATAAGCGGATCAAACGGGTTCAATATTCTTATACGTTTCGACAATGGGTAGTCAGATTCCGTATTCGAAACAACAGCTTTTCGCGCAAGTGTATTTTTAAAGTCGCCTTCAAAGGTTTCAACAGTAACATCTAAAACACTCATCTGATTCTTTTCACGCCACCATTTAGTTTCATGCAACGTGAATGCATCCCAAAATCCTTTAATTTCTGAATATGTTCCAAACCCTAAACAATCCATTGCATGAGATGCTAGCCATTCAATACAATCTTTGTCTTTCTTCGATTGTTCAAAAACACTGGCTGGAAATACCCTCTCGGCCAAGTCATAGTATTTAGTGAATTTTTCACGTTTAGATACAGCCAACACTCCTTTCAACCAAAGGTAATCGAGTGTTCTTTTATGAGCAGGTTTTGACCATATTGCGCGTTCACTTTTCTTACTTGGTTCTGATACTTTAAAATCTCGAGAACAAAGAGGCCCTTCATCAGTAATTCTTGCTAATAATTGCTTCTGCTCTTTGTTACTTAATAAATTACCAGTAACTTTGAACTGCTTAAGCTCAGCTTTACGTTTATATTGAATTGACCAATAAGGAAAAGAATCTAAAGGCAGCACACAAGCATCATGAGAAAAATGCTCAAATACCGAACGCTCATTTTTTAATAGAGCATCCAGTTGGCCAACTTGGTAACCTCTATTTCTACTCCATAAAATATGATCATGTGCACGAGCAACCACTTGTATTGGATCTTGCTGTACGTAACCTAGCCGCTTAACCAAATTCAATAGTTCTTGACTACCGCATTTAATACTAGGTGTTTTATTTAAACCACTGCTAACTATTGCAATATGCCGGGCATTTTTATTCGATATTTTCAACATACTGCTTAACTTTGCAGCTTCATCGCTTTGACACCCAGCCTACCAACCGTTTACTCAAGTTAGCTATTGAGCTTGGTAAAGAAACGATCGGCTCTTTCATGCCCACAAATGTTCCCACCAAAACTTCTTTTAGAAATTCTCTTGCTTCCGGACGAGTGAGCCGTTCTTGCTCGTTCTCTATACTGTCTTTGATTAATTGATTCGCTTGTTCAACAAGTGATAATTGTTCTTCAGTGAAATGCCCTTTCTTGTATCGATATTTGGTGTACTTATAGGGCGTTCCACTAGACATATTGACTAGAAAATTTGCTGTTGTTACCGGTGCAATGGCGGCACCCAACCCTACGACAATAAATTTTACGCTACCTAGCGCAATTATTTTTATTAGCGGTAACAACCAAACAAGCGGTGCGAGCAATGGCACAGCCATTTACAGCCTCCCAAACCCAGTAGAAATAATGCAGGGTAAGTATATCGCGTTCGCATCAACCGTAGTATTTACTCACCTGATAGTCTTAAACAACCAACATTAGGATAAAACTAAAATGAAAAATAAAAAGGCATTGATAGTTTGGGGCGGATGGGAAGGCCATACCCCTGAACAAAGCGCAGCCTTCGTGGCGCAAACACTACGAACACACAACTTCACGGTACATATTGAAACCTCAACCCAGGCCTTTGCTGACCCAAATTTAAAAGAATACGATCTCATCGTCCCTATCATTACTATGTCATCTATTGAAGAGACAGAACTTAAGAATTTTATTGAAGCCGTTCGAGCAGGCACTGGTTTAACTGGGTTCCATGGCACCATGTGCGATGCATTTCGTAATGAGCCCAGTTATCAATTCATGACCGGCGGACAATGGGTTGCACACCCGGGCGATATTATTGAATATGAGGTGAATATCTCTAAGTCTAACGATTCAATCACAGCAGGCATCGAAGACTTTACCTATCACTCAGAACAATACTATATGCACTACGACCCAAGCGTAGAAGTACTTGCTACCACAACATTTGATGGCACTTACTTCGAAGAAATTAATGGCGTCGTTATGCCTGTCGTTTGGAAACGCTTATTTGGAAAAGGCCGCGTTTTTTATAGCGCTTTAGGTCATGTTGCTGAGGAATTCAAATTTGAACCTATGGCAACAATATTTGAGCGAGGTGCTCTTTGGGCTGCAAGATAGCTTGCCTATTTTTACATTTTAAGGAACGCAATACACACAAATAATGTGACAGGTGTTGAGATAGGAATTATTACCTACAGCTCTACCATAAGTTGGGCAAGGTCCATAGTAAGATTGAAGCTTAACTTAAGGACCCTGTTGTTTCAAATCAAGGAGAAACTAAATGCAAGTTTATAGACGGATAAGCTTTACTTTAGCAACGTTGTTATTAAGCGCCACATCTCAGGCTGTTCAAGTTGAATTTCGTAGCGATTCAGACGGTGCCTATACCGTACAAAATTCATCTACTCGCAATATCGACTGCATCGCCCCAGACATCTGCGATGTAGACACAGGACGTTATCGACTTATTGGATTTGATGACGAACACAGTGTATGGGTAACGGTTAGAAGCAATGGCAATGTCATCTACACCTACAACAGTTTTTTAACGTTTCCGCATGCAGGTCCTGCGCCTGTTGCCCCGCCAGTTACGCAGCCAGTTACGCCACTCGTCACGCCCCCTAGCAATGCGCAATTTAAAATTGAAACTGAAATTGTTAGTAATGATTGTTTCATATCAGCACCCGGAAGGCCCGAAGAATTAACCGGCACTAACGGTTGCGCGGCCATGTGCCCTGATGGCTATTCAGCAACAGGTGGCAATTGCCGAGGCTTCAGTGACAACATAAGATCTTTCAATGATTCTCGCACAGCAGCGATATTTTCAGATATTCGTCAACCGATGATTGAAACCCCATTACCGAACGGCTATCAATGTAATTTGGATGAAGACTATCAGTATAGTGACACCGTGTTCGACTATAACAATCAAGACGGCACCAACATATCCGTCACTGCAATTTGCGCCACCATCGTAATCCACTGAGGCTTTAATCACATAGCGCACAGGACGACGCTGTGCTCTATGCTGCTCTTGTGCAGATGAACCTACCCATTCTCTATTCCTTCAGGCGTTGCCCTTATGCTATGCGAGCGCGTCTGGCATTAATGCATTGCGGCGCACAATGCGAACTGCGTGAAGTGGTTTTGAAAGAAAAACCTTCTCACATGCTTGATGTATCAAGAAAAGGCACTGTGCCTGTTTTGCTTTTGCCTAATGAAAATATGTTGTCAACAAACAGCAGCACAACAAGCTCAACCGCTGAATACACAGTAATTGATGAAAGCATTGATATCATGCGCTGGGCAATGAATCAAAACCCTAACAGAAACCTATCTAATGCCAGTAGATGGCAAATAAGTGAAACACTGTCCATTGATGAAATCAATGCTCTAATAATAAACAATGATCTTAGCTTCAAAAAACAACTAGATAAGTACAAATACAGTGACCGCCATCCTGAGAATACACAAGCCTATTATTTAGCTCAGGCTTTGCCTTTTCTTGAAAATCTCAACAGAATTCTGTCGAACTCCCAATTCTTATCTGGCGAATATTTTCGATTTGTTGATGCGGCTATCCTGCCTTTTATCAGACAGTTCGCCATGGTAAATCTAAAAACATTTCACGATCTGCCCTTACCACATTTGCAACAATGGTTAACGACAGGAATGAACAGTGAATTATTTTCAAGCGTGATGCCAAAGTTCCCACAATGGAAAGCAGAATCACAACAAGATATTATTGTTTTTGGTAATCAACAATCTAACTAATTGCACTTACTGCACTTACTGCACTTACTGCACTTACTGCACTTACTGCACTTACTGCACTTATTCTCCTTGCACAACCCCTTGACTTTGCGCGTAAGAAATCGGCGGATACTTTGCAGGGTTCTCATCGCTGCAACAGCTGGGAATACAACTCATGACATAGTGTGGATTAGCGTTAAAGAAAAATGGTATTGAATAACGAGATTCTGAACTGGTGTTGTTATTGGCAAAGTGCCTTGTACTAAGAAAGCGATCGTTGCTCCAATGCTTTAACAGTTCGCCCGTATTCACAATGAACCCACCATCAACCATCGGTGCGTTAACCCAAACGTTACGACGCTCGCTGTATACCGTTAAGCCAGGACTATCTTGTGCCAAGATAGTAAAAAACGAAGTATCAACATGCGGAGCAATACCAAAAGCATCACTTGCATCCGCTTTAGCTGCTGGATAATGTGTCATGCGCAATCGATATAATGGGTTGGTAAAAGCTTCGTCGAAGAAATGACTTTCCATGCCCAACGCTCTTGCGTATATCGGTAGCATTCGCTTACCTAAAGATTCCATCTCTTTTGCGTAGTGTTCTATTTTGCTTCGAAATTCAGGCAGGCTACTATCAATAGGCCATTGATTATCATCCATGCCCAATACATCATCACACTTTACTATAAAAGCTTCATTCAAATTTCCAGTATCTCGTGCTGGCAATTTGCGATTCTTAAACGGCAAATACCCCATGCCACCCACTGGCCAATCGGCACGATCCATTAGTATTTTATTTTTACTCTCGATAGGCAGGTTATGAAAATGACGAATTTGTTCAAACGTATCGTCTAATACTGATTTGTCTATTTGGTGACCAACGATGGATAGAAAGCCCGTTTCCTCACAGGCCACCCTAAGCTGTTCAGCCACTGTGTTAAGTTCACTCTCTTCACCACTTGCGAAGTAAGGCTCTAAATCGATAATGGGGATATCATTCGGTTGAGCATCTTCAGGCTTTGAAGTATCCCACTGTTCAGACTCAATTTTTAAAGCTTCTTCTTTGGCTTTTGCATCAAAATCTTTGCTTACGGAGGAATCTTCAGAGGATGTCATAACGTTGAGCGTATATATTACCGAGGATATGCTTATATTTTACCACCAACTCACGATAAAACCAAAATTACGATGCGCGCAGGTAACGCAAATTATAATTATCTTGTTCAGCATTCCAATTGATAAGCAGCTGCTGCATCGTTCTCGCATCTACAGGTTCGTTAAAATAGTACCCCTGAAAGAAATCGCAACCATGCTCTTCTAAGAATTGAATTTGCTCAACAGTTTCCACACCCTCAGCAACTACTTTTAAATCTAAACTGCTAGCCATTGCGATAACGGTTTTAGCAATCGCCATATCGTGAGCATCAAAAGGAATATCGCGAACGAAGGATTGATCTATTTTTAACTTAGATATAGGTAATTTTTTTAGATAATTCAAAGAGGAATACCCGGTACCAAAATCATCAAGAGATAACTTAACCCCTAAATCTTTGAATGTAGATAAAAGAGCAATCAACTCATCTGCATTCCCTAGCAGACCGGTTTCGGTTATCTCCAAATCAATATCAGAAGGCTCAATACCAGGAAAATCTAATATTTGTTTTAACAACTCTAATATATGACCATCTTGAAGCTGACGAGCCGAAACGTTCACACCCATTCCAAGATTAATTCCAAGCTCTTTCCACTGCGCTAACTGAGTACACGCTTCTATCAGAACCCACTTGCCCACTTCAATAATCAATCCACTTTCTTCCAACATCGGTATAAAAGCGTTGGGTTGAATTAACCCTTTCTCAGGATGATTCCAACGAATTAACGCCTCCACAGCACAGATACGTCCAGTTAAAACGTCTACTTGCGGCTGATAATGCAAAACAAATTGTTCATTACGCACAGCAAACAATAAATCATTCTCTAATGCATGCTTTTCAGAGTTTATAGCTTTGAGTTCCTCATCAAATATACAGCAATTATTTTTACCATTTGATTTTGCCTTATACATGGCAATATCGGCGTTTTTTAACAATGTATCCGTATCAGTAGCATCATCAGGAAATACGCTAACACCAATGCTTGATGACACTATGATTTCTTTCTGATTTATCGTAACTGGATCTTTTGTTATTGATAATATGTTTTGAACAATATTTTCTATGTGCTCATTCATTTCAACATCACGAACAATAACAGTGAATTCATCACCCCCGAGACGAGCTACGATATCAGAGGCTCTCACACTGGACCGAAGATGCTCGGCAACCACATTTAATAATTCATCACCACTTGCATGACCCATCGTGTCATTTATAAGCTTGAAATTGTCAAGATCAATAAATAATACAGCCAGACTACTCTTTGATTGTCGCGCATCAACCAACGCTGTATTTAAGGATTCTAGAAACATTGCACGGTTGGGCAGCCCGGTTAACGCATCATAGTGTGCAAGTCGATAGATACGACTATCCGCTGCTTTCTTTTCCGTTATATCTTTTAATAGCGCTACGTACCGGATAGGTTTTTGTTTTTTATCTAAGAAAGGAACAACCGTCGCATCTAACCAATATTCAGTATTATCTTTCCTTTTATTTTTTATCTCGCCACGCCAACGCTTCCCTGATTCTAGCTCAGACCATATATGATCAAAATACGCTTGATCATGAAATTCTGACTCTAGAATTCTTCGTGATTTTCCTACAATCTGTTCTTTGGAGAGTTGAGTGGTTTGTGTAAATTTTTCATTAGCATAGGTGACTATGCCTTCTGCACTAATACTTGCGACAATGGCGTATTGATCCAACGCGTTTTTTTGGAATTCGACCTCGTAAAGACTATCTTCCAAACAGAGCAATGTTTGTCGTAAAGTATAGAAAAGATATATAACGTAAAATAGCAACAGCACGGCAATGGTATACATGGCGGTCCTGTAAACCGAGAGGATTTGTAATTTCTCATTATTATAAGCGCTGTACTCTTGATATATATTTTCCACACTATCTTTAGTCGGTATAGAAAACAAATCTTCCACTATCTCTTGTAAAAGCATTCGCTCTCTGAAAATTGTTTCAGCGTGAATGGCTATATCATCTAATCTAGATATTTTTTTAGATCGAAACTCTTCGATAATATTTTCACCGAGCTCTTTGTTTTTCGGATTTAATCTTGAGTTAAAAAGAAGCACCTCTTGAAGCAGCTTATCGGCATTTTGGTGATAACTACTCAACGAACTCTGCTTCTGTAGATTATCCACAGCTGTTGGTATGTAATACAACGAATTTTTTAATATACCGTTATGTGATTTGAATTTTTCTATCAATGAGAATTTTTTCTCAAAATTGCTCTCAGCTCTATCAATGATTGCATCAAGTTCAACATCGACAATACCGTATAGTTTTGGCTCTTCACTCTTAAACCACGTTAAATATTCTCGAATGCCACTTTTCAGACGTGTCAGTAAATCGTAATTAGAAAACTGGTCTGCGCTGAATTCCAATACAGACTCATTCAACCGTGAATTCTGATAATGCAGATTCTGAATATTCACCACGATCTGATGATGCATTTTTGGATCGTTGGAACGTGCTTGGGCAAATAGAAAAGTTAATACGCCTAACAGAGCTGCAAGAATTAAAGATTTTCTAAAGGTATCAGGGCTCATTTCTCTAGCCTTTGACCTTTATATTCACCCACCAAAGACTCGAGAAACTCAATAATTAAATCCTCATCCCGCTTTGACGCCATTCTGCCAAGTTGGTACTTAATCATCACTTGAACCGCTTGCCTTAAGGTTTTCGCACTTCCATCATGAAAATAAGGAGCCGTAAGAGATGCTAATCTCAAGCTGGGTACTTTAAATACAAATTTGTCTTCTTCTAAACCTGTTACATTGTAGCGACCTAGATCACTGGGCCTTATTCCCGTACCTCTATCGGCAAAATAGTCGCCCATAATGCCCAATTTTTGATAGAGATTCCCTCCAACATTGCTGCCTTGATGACACGCTACACATCCGTATTCCTTAAATTTCTCGTAGCCTAGTTTTGCATTCTCACTAATGGCATCTTCATCGCCTAATAGGTATCGATCAAACGGAGAATTTAAGGTTACTAGAGATTGCTCAAAAGCAGTAATAGACTCTTTTATTGACTCTACGGTTATCCCTTCCTCGTAGAGCTTATTGAACAGTGCCTCGTACTCTTTACTCGATTGTAGTTTTTGAATGATGTCAGGCCAACTACTGCCCATTTCAACCGGGTTATGAATGGGCCCCTCTATCTGACCAGCAAGAGTCTCGGCTCTGCCATCCCAAAACTGAGATATATTCAACGCTACGTTGAACACTGTTGGGGAATTCAGCTCACCTTGTAAACCATTCACACCTACCGAACTAGCGGATTGATCCGCTCCACCTAGTTTTAATACGTGACAGCTTGCGCAACTAACAGAGCTACTTGAAGAGAGGCGATTATCATGGAACAACTTTTCGCCCAACGCCACTTTTCGTTCATCCAATTTAGAGGGCATTGAGATTGGCTGAATGGGTTGGTTCAGAACCCTTGAAGCTTTGTAATTGATCGGTTTAGCTGCAGCTAATTCCGTGGCGTTTTTTGTATTGTCTTTTAAAGATGGCCACACAAACACTACAGAGGCACCAATACATAAGCCCGCTAAAACGATCCATACTATGTGACTATTAGTTTTCATTTCGACTGCGTCTCAGCTCCATCCCCTACAGTGAATTTATTCAAACTGAATAAAAAACTGCTGTGCACACTCAAACTAGACCTGTGCGTGTTTTTCGCTTCCTAGCAACTGCCTAGCGGCGCAGCCAAAGACGTCTTGAAAATCACAATCAATAATGTGACACTGAGTAACATTTTAAAGAATTACTCGACTAACGCATGAATTTAATGAGTGCTGTTGAACAATCGCGATAAGTTACTAAGCGTAACCGACTTCACAAAACATGACGTATTTGGAATATAGATCAATTAGCGCAACACTTTAGATTAAGAGTGGATAGATATACAGATTGACTGTGCCTTCATTGCTGAAATATCAAATAGGCACACGTTGCATGCATTCGCCATCGGCATTTCTTTGCAAATCAAAATATCTCTATTCAAGATATAACTGAATAATCCAATGACAATGCATACGACTGCGTGCTCTTTTGTCCAATAAACGAAACATTGATTTTCGCATTACCACCCTTTCTAGGAATGATCAATTGGGCATAACCGTCATCTGTTCTAGGGTATTGAGTACTAGTTTGGATATCCAACTCAGGCCAGTGCAAACTCTCTCTAATTGTAAACTGCTCATTACCGGCAAAATCATACTCATGAGCATTAGCGAAATGATAAGGGGCATACAGAGATGAACCATGAATAGAATGCACGGTCACTGAATTTTTAGCATCATCGGTTATTACAATACGGCAAAAACATGGTAAGTGTTCATCCCCCGATAGAAATATTACATTTCTGATCCGATGTTTGACAATGAATGCAAGCAAATCATGCCTACTTGCAGGGTAGCCATCCCAAGAGTCTGCCTGTAATGTGGATGAAATAGCTTGTTCATCTTCCGATGTTTTTAAACGCCTAGGAAACATCATCGATCCAGACATAATAAGCTTAGGCATCGGTGGTGAATTTGGATCTTTGTTATCTTCATCTACAAGCATTTTAAGCCAAGCTTTTAAAGCATCTCGCTGACCTTCCTTGAACAACGTTGCCTTTGTCCAATTGTTGATGGTTCTGCCTTCTCTCTCGGTGCGTGTATCCATTAAGAAAAGTGGTATCCCATGCAACTCAGTGGAATTCCATAATGGCACCCCATCACTTGACGCCCTATCAGGTAAGTGTACGTTTCTTATATGCTTAAGAAAATAGTATTTGCCATCAAGCATTTTCTTCCAATTTTCACCGCCATCATTTTCTGAAAATTCATTTAAAGGCTCCCAATTGTCAACGATTTCATGGTCATCGATAGTGCTCTCCACATGCACTCTAGATCGCACCAAGGACCAGGCAGAGCCTCGCCTTTTCAGCTCTCGATAGGCCTGATCATAAAGCGCTTTGGGATCGACAGGATCGAATAATCCTGCCGTTCGATCAGCATATATTGAATCGCCAGCCATCAGAAAATAACTACGCCACCGTTGTTTTTTGTTCATCCCTTCCAGAGTTTGATACATCCGCTCTAATGACCGATTGGATAACTGAGTTCGTAATATATCTGGGGAATACTGGCAGCTAGCTAAAAATACTGTTATATCTTCAGGCCCAGCTTCGGGCACGGCAATTGATGTGCTCATTTTAAGATCGCCGATAAATATTCTTTGGTGTTTTCAGCGCGCTCTAGCCACTCAATCACCAATTGCTTGTCTTTATTTTTGCAAATGGGTACATCTTGTTCTTTATTTTGCTCTATCTCCTGTACCTTGGTTTTGTATCGACGTTCCCCGCCTTGCATGATGGCGATAGCGGCATCACTTTTCACAAATAATAAAACCAATGCCCCAGATTTTTCTGTATCCATCATCTGCTGGGGATACTGATACACAGTACTTTTATCAGTGGAAACAGGATCTAACAATAAAATTCTGTCGAGATCCATATCCTCATTCGGTATTTTTTTTCCCCCGATTGAATTTTCATCATCATCCAACAACACCAGCGCCACGCGTTCTATATAGTGATCTTCTTCGCCTGTAGCAACGATGAAATGCGGCAAGCCTTCAATATTTATTAAATTAATCGCTTCCGCCCTTTTTACCTTCAGCGGGTATTTATCTAATGAATTGATCACTTAGCTATTCTCCCTTTAGAGCAAATGATTAGTAATTGCCTTGAACGCTATTTCGCAATCATTACCCATTAAACTGTCTTGATGCCCTACATTCGGGATGATATTTATCTCAAGATTATCATTACCGTGCTCATCAAAAAACAGAGCTGTTCTCGCGGCAGACTCAGGATCAACCAAACCGTTTTCATTTCCATGAATCCATAAGGTTTTATATGGCCAGTTATCAGATATTTTTTTTGTATTCAACGTAAAATCACTATTGTACCGGCCTGATACTTGGCCCCGTTGTGACAACCATAACGTTTGTTCTAAGGTATGAAAATTCACTGATGCAAAAAAATCGTCAATGCGGGACAACACATCCTCGTGCATATTCTTCACAGAAAATGTACGACCATATAACGCATCCATCCTATGTCGCGTCTTTACCCAAAAGCGATCACCCTTTACAGGATTTTCAAAATCATATTCGGAGTTATCGGGATATGGTAATGATGACAACACCCGATCAAACCAATTCAACCCTTCCGACTTTGGATTAAACGTATAGGTTTCATTCGGCAAGAGCTCTCTGAAATATTTAATTAAATACGATCGAAAAAGATTATCGCGAGTGAACTGCATAAACGGACCCGCTTGAGATAACACGATCTTTCGGATGCGACCACGCGCTGATGAATAGGTGGGATCGCATTGGCTTGGACTTGGATCACCCATGATCATCATACTCAGCATTACAGACCCCATACAATGCGCTACAACATCGACTTTATGAGATCCGGTCTGTAGGCATATCTCATTCAAAGCCCGAGGGATATCGAAGTACGCCATATCTTCAAATTCCCAGTTCTCCTGTCCAGATTCGAACGCACAACTGCTTCGCAAATCCAAAATCCAAACATCTCGATTCTCGTTACATAAATAGCTTGCAAGGCCTCCCGAACTGCACTTTCCACCGTACAAACTCTCATGTGCAAAGGTAGTTCCACTGGCGCTGTAACCATGTATACATAAAACAGGAGGAGCCACACTGGCTACATTTACTTTTCTATATCGTGTTAGCCCTGCTTGTATTGAATCGATATCGGGAACATTTTTTCTTTTATTATCAAAAACTAGGTGAACGATTTTTTCTGACTCTTTATATAACGATGTCCACGATCGCTCAAAATCATTCAATTGCTCCGGCGGAAATCTTCGCTGTTCAGGAGTTAAGATAGGATCTCCTGTTGCTTCTTTATTTTCTTTTCCTTGAGGCGTGTCTGGTTTTCTAAATATCCAAAAATATTGAAGGACGAGCACACGCATCATGTGGGCGTAAAAAGCGAGTGCATCTGCATATCCATCTACTGCATTGTCTTCATCGACTATATGCAGTAAAGGTACCTTCGTTTTAGCAAAATACTCAGGCGCCACGCTGAGCACAGCCTTATTTTCAGTATTCATCATTGGAAATTTTGTAACGGATATATCCATCAACTGCCGCCACGGATTAGAGCGACGCGCATAAGCAAACAACTTATGCCCTTCAATGCACTGGCCACTTAAGCCATTCAGATTGAGCTTGGAATTTAGAGCCTCATAAACTTCAGAATTAATTTTAGACTTTGATGGCAACGCTATCATCTGGCCTATCTTTAAATGATAATCCAAACGACGTTGTCGCCCAGCATGGGCAAATGTTGCAATGACAGGGCCTTTGACGTAATTAATATACCCTTTAACTTTGATCCAAACACTTCTCTTCGGCTTACCACGATTCGATTGCTCATTATCTCTCTTACCCCGGTTTTGATACCAGCTGAGGAAACCGTGGAAAAACCGCTTTAAATAATAAATGGGCGTTTCTTCTAATAGGTTTATGCTGCCATCTAAAGGAGCTTTAAAAAACGCATGCATATCCAATGCTGATTCATAATCTTCGAGAAACGCTCGACGCGATTTGAACCACGTAGCCTTATTCGCACTACGATCTTTTAATATTTCATTGATATCATGATGTTGCTTCCAGTCCTGCATCCTGAACAAATGAAGAGTACTGATGTTAGGTAATCGACCGGATGCTGCGCCTTTCGCCATTTTTCGTAATGGAAGATTATTTTGGCGAAATCGTAAATTGTGAGCAATATCGAACGGCTCTGTTCGCAGCGTTAAAACCGCCATACAAAAAATTGCATCTTCACCGGAACCTAATGTTACTTCACCTACTAATCGTTCAACGACCTCTGCTTTAGTTGTTTTAGTTACAGCCCGATTAACATCCACATATTTAGCTTTAGGCCGCTCTATTGCCTTATGCAGTGGCGTTGCAGTAGAGTCATCACCGCCCCACCCACACCGTGCAATTAAATGTCGCACAGCGCGTAAAGAAACCGTAGAAATAGTTAGCGCCGGATTGATACCCACTGCCGATGGGAGTATTGACCCATCCAGTACGATCAAATCTTCATATGTGTTACCTGCTGAATTTGCATCAAACACCTCACCAAATTCATTCACCACACCAGCCTCAATTGAATCGGCCATGCAGCACCCACCGAGAGGATGAACAGTAATTAACATGCTTTGAAAATCAAATCCTTCAGCAGAATCAAAGGCATTGTCAGCCGGCTTATCATTACTCGAAATTTCGCCTTGAACCAGCGTCATATCTTTTTTCGACGCATCGGGTGTATCAGATGCATCAGTAAACAAATTAAAGAGTTCGGTTAAATTAGAGCCTAAGGGTTTCCATAAAGGGTTCGCATGAACAAGGGCATTCTTAATATTTTTACTAACCATGTACCGTAAAAAGGCCATATTACTTTCGTAAAAATTTAACTGATCTTGCCCACATTTTAATTCAGCTTGGTTTTCATGCTGTTCTTTATCAGACGAAGGGTACTGTAAGTCTAAAACGCCATGATCATCTTTCTTATGGTCCGGCAAAGTTAAACTACCGTACTTATCATCCATCCCCATCATTGCAACAACCATCAAATTATCGGCCTCTGACGTGGGCTGCTTCTCTAACTTATTAGCCAGTAGAGTGACAAAGGGCTCAGAGTTATTTTTAATACTGTCTTTAAAACTGCCTAAGGCGTCTAGTGTTCTCGAAAAAGATACCGCTTGAACCACAACATGACGCAACACCGCAGGTATTGTTAAATCTTGTATTGCTGATTTTTGAGCACTTTTACGGCGATCAAGCATACCTATAATTGTCGGGCCAACATGCCTACTTGCAGGAGCTATTTTCTCACTGGCGATGCTATTAGTAGGCGTTGGCCAATCACTCAAGTTAGCCACCATGTCGCCATTTCCCGAAAAACGCTCACCAAGCTGCTTTGAAAAAGATAACTGATCAGATTTTGATTGGCTTTTTAGCAACAACTCGGTAGAACCTAGGCTACCGCACGATAAAATAAGCTTTTTAGTTCTAATTTTAATTGGTGGACCTAAGCGCCTATTCATAACGGCATCTGTGTGCATGACACTAATACTCCAACCCCCTGATGGCTCTGGTTGAAAGTAATTAACGGTTGCTCCGCAAAATATATCAACTCCATTGGATTGAGCAGAGGCTAACAAATTAGTATCAAGCGATTTCTTCGCATTATGATTGCACCCACTAAAACAATCCCCACAGCCAATACACTGGTCAGTTTTAATCGCCTGATTCTCGTGCTGATCATCTAACTTAATGGACAGTGGCACCGCTACAAACTTAGTATCGGGTATGTTTTTGCCAAGTTCTCTTAATGCTTTAAACTTCGGATATTCTTCGTCCAGTAATTCAACGGTATTGTCTACCACTTGTTTTGAAGGGGTCGTAACACGAGCACCTAACAAGTCGGCAGCTTCTTCAAATAATTCTTTAAGCCGTGTATCGGCGGCAAAACCTTTAGGCCATTGCTCTGATCTGAAAACATGATCTTCTGGCTTAAGTATGACCCCAGCATTAATTAGTGATCCGCCTCCTAAGCCATTCGCCACAAGAGCTGAATACCCAGAACCTACTCTAATATCAAAAAGTCCACTTGTGTTCCCATTAATACGGTCAGATCCATGAGTGTGTATCCTGATGTCCTTGGGAGCCATACCAATCGTGCTAGGAAACGATCCGGGAAGTCGTTCTGCGCCACGCTCAAGCACACACACCCTTAATGGTTGCTTAGTTTCTGGGTTAATCGATTTACTTAATTCGTGTGCGCAAATGGCTCCGCCATAACCGCTACCAACTATGATTACGTCAAAATCTGTTGACTCATGAGGCACATTACGGTGTTCGGTTTTTAATCTTTCGTATAAGTTTTCGAACCGATTTGAAAGAAACTGAGTGGCATAAGATGCTTTGCCTATCTGCGAATTATCAGTTTCTTTCATTGCCTATATCCGCTCTGTTTCGCCCTGATAAATGGCACTGGAAATTTCATTTACCAATTCATTCATCTCAACTGGTTTTACTAAATAGGGGCACTTCATATCTTTGGCTGCTAACAAACGATCAGAGGACGTTTCACCACTTAAAATTATGACTGGAAAATCAGCCTCTTTCTTGCGAAGTTCACGAATAGCAATGAACCCGTCATCACCATTGGGCAGCCGTAGATCGACCAATGCCAAGTCAGGATTGCGCGTTGTTTTCAACTCAATGGCCTCTGAGGTACTACCACAACCAAAGACAACACAACCACAACTCTCTAGTAGAGTTGAAGTACTTACGCGAACATCCAGATCATCCTCTATCAATAGAATCCTTAAACCATCAAGTCGTGAAATAACCTTTCTATCGGATTGCTTAGGTTCGTCACGAAACAACTCATCGAATTGAATGCAAGGTATTTCCAGAGTAACGGTTGTACCCTTTCCAAGTAAAGACTTCATAGAAATCGTACCGTTGAGGAGTGGGACAAGCCGCCAAACAATAGAGAGCCCAAGCCCAAGACCTTTCTGGCGATCTCTTGCCGCATTATCTAATTGATAGAACTCAATCTGCACATTATCTATTTCACTTTCAGGAATACCCACACCGGTATCTATAATCTCTATTTTGCAGCCTTCTTCACTTCCTGTTACATGAATTTTAACTGAGCCCTGGTTGGTGTACTTGATTGCATTTTCTAATAAATTCCTGATAACACGCTCAAACAATAAGCGATCCAAATTTACTGTATGCGATTGATGCTGTACGTATTCCAATGTGAGTGATTTTCTCTTTGAAAGTTCGGTATAGCTTTCCACAATTTTTAATAAAGATAATTGCAAATCAAATGAAGAGGGACAAACGTTTACCACACCAGCATCGAGCTTGGAGATATCAAGCAATGAATCAAGCTCTAATGAAAGATCATTCATTGCGGTGTTTATTTTTCCAGCTATGGATGCACTTTCCCCATCAAGATCTCTAAGCAATAATGCTGAACTTAATAACGAGATAGCATGAAGGGGTTGACGAAGATCATGACTAGCCGCAGCTAGAAATCGCGTCTTAGCAACATTTGCACTGCGCTCTGATATTAAGGCTACCTCGAGCTTTCCATTGGCATCAAGGTCACTTAAAAAAGACTCATACACATCTCTTGATGAGGCATATAACATTAAGCCAAGCATAATGGCTAGAGCCACCAACGCTAAGGATTGTTCCGTTGACATATCCGGTGGGGCGCCGAATAACCAAGCCATAGAAAGCGTAAAAAGAATGGGTAGTACAAATGCTAAAAATATAGGCCTGTAGCCGTGTGAAGTTGCCACTGTGCCTGATACGACACCCAATAAAATCATACTAAGAACTGCTTTATGAACATCGAGCAACTGACTAAAATAAATTAATGAACTGCAGAGTAGCAAGCTATTAATCAGCGATAAAAACACACAGTATCTAAGCCTGAGAACTGATGCGCGTGATTGATCCTTGGCAAGGTAACGAACAACATAAAATCTGACAGCCTGCATGCCTAAGACACACAGCGCCCATCCAATAACTAAACCAGAATGTACCCGATCGATGTAAAGCATAGAAATTGTCAAAGCGACAATTATCATAGGAACTGGGGAACGAATCGCTTGCCTATGTAGGGTGTCAAGTAATGCTTGATCTTGTTTTTCAGATTGATTATTCAAACTAGCCCATCCTACAAATTCTTCACGATGTACATCGAGCTAGGTCGACATTCAAAATATACGTCATACTTCTACTACCCAACATTGACATTCAATGGCTATAACTCAGCATTTGGAATGGCAGTCAAATTAACTACCATTTTCCACACCTTTAGCGTCACCTGATCTCAGGTTTATCACGCCACCTAAAACCGGCATTCTCTCAACCAAGGAGATACCAGATTATTAACTGTTTTCCGCATTGATTCAACGCTTGATTTTGTGAAGCCTGCCAACATGAACCGGAGTATCATTACACCTCCGATTTCCACTAGGTATAACAATGAGCAGCGCTGAATTAGGTAAAAAAGCTCCAGATTTTAATTTACCATCAACAGGCGATAAAAACGTTCAATTAAGCTCTTTAATTGGCAACAACGTTGTACTATTTTTTTACCCGCGCGATGACACACCTGGCTGCACAACAGAATCTCAAGATTTTCGCGATGCTTTAAACACATTTGAAGCGCGGAATATTCTAATTTTTGGCGTTTCCCAAGATTCAATCAAAAGCCATGAGAAATTTCGAAATAAATATGAAATGGGGTTCGATTTACTCAGCGATGAAGACGGTGAGGTGTGCGAGCAGTACGGCGTGATTAAGTTAAAGAAAATGTACGGCAAAGAATTCATGGGCATAGAGCGGTCAACATTTTTTATCGATACCGAGGGCGTACTCCGTCATGAATGGCGAAAAGTTAAAGTGCCTGGCCATGTAGATGAGGTTTTAAGTGTAGTTATTGGCTAGGTGATACGCGCAGCACCTGCCCGTTACTTGCATCTGTTAACAGATAAAGAGTGCCATCTTTTGAAACGCGAACATCACGCATTCTATGGCCCAAATTCTTAAACAAGCTCTGTTGTATGAATGTACCGTCAGAGCTAATATGAACTCGTCTGATTTCTCGTTCTTTTAGCGCGGCAACCAGTAAGTCTCCGCGAAGTTGCGGGAATGCATCCCCTGTAACCAACGCCATACCACCGGGTGCGATAGAAGGCGTCCAATGCAGTACCGGTTGAACGGTGCCCTCGTATTCAGTGAACGGAGAAATAGCAGCTCCTGAGTAGTCGCGCCCGTGAGTGGCGATAGGCCACCCGTAATTGTTGCCGCTTGCAATGATGTTCAGCTCATCACCACCTGCAGGCCCATGCTCATGGGCATACACAATGTTATGGGTTGCATCATAAACGATGCCTTGAGGATTCCTATGCCCATAACTCCACAACGCATCTAGAGAGTCCTTCGCATCAAGAAACGGATTGTCTTGGGGAATGCTGCCATCATCATTCAGGCGAACAAAAGAGCCGGTATGACTATCGATTCGTTGGGCCATTTCGCGATAATCGAAACCATCACCAATGCCCAGTAGCAGAGTATTATCACCGAGAAAAGCGAAGCGCCCGCCATAATGAACTGGGGTGTTCTTCCATGGCGTGGCAGTAAACAAAACTTCAAGATCGACCAGTGTGTTGTTACTTAATCGAGCACGCGCTAGGCGAGTAGCATTCGCCTTGTTGTTGCCGTGAGCGTAGCTTAAATAGATCCAACCGTTTTGCGCATAGTTTGGGTGTAACACCACATCAAACAACCCGCCTTGGCTTTTTGCAAACACCGGTGGAACGCCTGCGATTGGTTCAGAAACCACACCGTTATCAATAAATCGTAATTGTCCTGAGCGCTCAGTAACAAGCAGGCGATCGTCTGGCAAGAACGCTAGCGACCAGGGATGATCAAGACCGCTTGCGACGATCTCAATGGTGTAATCTGATTCTTCCAGCTCGCTATAGCCTGCTGAGGATGCATTGGCAGCCGTATTCGCACTTGCTGCTAGCATAAGCAGGCCGAGAAACAAAAGACTGAAAATTGTATGAAGATCACGGGCCATAGAGTTATACACACGTTTTTGTCGTTTATGCTGGCAACATTGGTTACCTACACACTAGCAAGCGTAGCGCATACGCTGCAAGTCATAAATAGACTACTGGATCTTGAAGTTGTCATTCATGCTGCAGACTGGTTACGAGTTATCCTAGGTGATTGGGTTGGTCTTTATTTGTATTGGGTTGTTATTGCCATTGGTCTGGCTATCGCGTTTACCGTCATGTTTGCCATTCAAGCGATTTTAAAAGGAAGAAAGGACTGGTTATTTGCTCTGGGTGGCGCACTTGCCATGGCTGTCATATTGATCAGCATGAAACAGCTGAGCTCTTTAACACCCATTGCGGGTGCTCGTGGAACGGTGGGTTTCTTGTTGCAATGCGCGGCGGGGTTGGTGGGTGGGGTGTGTTTTGTAAAACTTAATAATCGTGTTCGTTAACTCTTATACCCAGAGTCGAATTACGAGAAACACACATGAAATACCAAAGTTTAGTCACATTGCCACTGATAGCGTTAGTCGCCGCTTGTGGAGGTGGAAATTCCTCGTCACCAGACGCTGGAGGTGCTGATGTATTTCTTAACGATGAACCTATAACAGAAAACGTTAACACCCCGAATACCACCACATCCGATGGCATTCAAACAAACCAATCCAGAATTAACGATATGGAGTTTGATTTTTCTACCTTTGTAGAGAATGGTTTATTAGGCTTTGGATTCGGCTTCGACGTTACCGCCATAATTGAAGTGATTGAGAACAGAGGCTCTTTTTCCATTGAAGGGCCAACGATTTTTCCAACAGATGGCACTTGTTTAAAGATCTCACTTGATTTTTCAGACGCGTTTTTTAGTTACCTTGAACAAGGCGTGCAGAGTTCGGCTGAGCTTGTTGCACGAAATGTCGTTGTCGATGAACTTTCTTTCTTATCGAGACAGGAATTTTCATACTCTGAGCTCAACCAAAGCATGATTGAGAGTGGGGCCTTGAACAATCTATCAACAGCAGATGTCCCATCCGATACGATTTGCTTCTTTGGTAATTTAAGCGAAGGCGTCCAATTTGAAACGATTTACGGGAATTTTGAATTGAATACATCTGACGGGCGAACATTGTTGGGACTGTTTGAAGCGTACTTGTAAGTTCTTTTCTTTTTTTGATATTTTTAGCTTTTGGGGATAGGGTTCTATCCCCATATAAATCTCACAACAAAAACGATTCAGCTTAACTCGATGCTAAATCTTCGTTGTATCGTAATAATTGTTTTCTCCAACATCCAACACAGTAGAAGTAGCAATCAACCCAACTTCTCTTAATGTGTTCACATAGGCAAGCTTACCCATTGATGTGCATCTGACCCCGGTATTGATATCTACCCAGCTGGCTTTTTCTATAGGCGCTGTGAACAAAAACTTACCCCCCGGTAGTAGTAAATCGGCAACGTTAGAAATCAAATCTATTTGATCAGGCTCAGGTAAAAGAAAAATAAGACCAATGGCTATAACGCCATCATAAGTCTGATGGAAAAAATCGGCATCTTGCACACAAGCGCATTGAACGGGTATATCGGGAAATCTGGAACGGAAAGTGGCTAATAGTGTTGGTGAGCTATCCACAGCCCATAGCTTAAGCCCAGCCTCATGCAACACGTGCGTAATGGGCATACCGCCACCGCAAGCCAATTCGATTACTGAGGCATTCTCACTGAAACCTTGAGACCAGCGTTGCACTACTTTCGAACCAACAGCCGATTTATCTCGCGCGCTCAAGAACGCTAAGGCCTTTGATTCGTAGGCTTCAACTGAATTTTTAGGCAACTTTCCCATAAGATAGTTGTAAGGTCATGATTAATTAAATTTGCGTTTTATAACGACAACCAGAATACGTGAATAGATATGAGATTGCACAAACCCGATTATCCCTTTAACGTTATCCACAATACCGAAAAGGTAACTATGGATCGATACAGCAGGATTAGATATTATCGTGATCGCATTAGATACATTATTTTTCTCACTACCCCATAAATACCATTCTAGACAAGTGAATCGAGACAGTGAATACAACCGTACAAGCCGACCTAAATTGCATCGTTAATACAGATCGTTGGAATATTTCGGACAGTAACTTTCAAGCACATTGTCGCCAAAAGATTAATAAGAACGGTGTTATTGTTTTACCCGAATTTCTAACTCGGTCAGCTGTAAAAACTATTCAAGTTGAAGGAAATCAGAATCGTCATCACGCTTACTATACAAAAGGTACGCACAATGTGTACTTAACACCGAACGATGATAGCTACCCAAACCAACACCCACGTAATAGACAAGTCACATCATCTAAAGGGTGTATTACCACCGATCAAATACCAACTGATTCCCCGTTGCACGCGTTGTATGAAAACACTACGTTTAGGAATTTTCTATGCAAGGTGTTAGATGAAGAAGCTTTACACGAATACGCAGACGCCTTGTCATCGATTAATTTGCACTACGCAGAAGACACTCAAGAGCTCGGGTGGCACTTCGACAATTCGTCGTTTGCCATCACTCTGTTAATACAAAAACCTGATGACGGAGGTGTATTCGAATACGTTGAACACCTACGAGGCGAGAATGAC
>CALHNS010000006.1 GCA_938035125.1 uncultured Granulosicoccaceae bacterium
GTCATTGATAAGACATCGGGCTAAAGCAACACGTTGTTGCATACCGCCAGAGAGTTGGTAGGTGGGTACATTGCCAAAGCCTTGTAACCCCACAATGTCTAACCACTCTTCTACTTTCTTTTCGGTGCCTTTCTTGTTAGCACCTTTCATTCGTAAACCGAAATCTACGTTCTCGGCTACGGTAAGCCATTCAAATAAAGCACCTTGTTGAAACACCATTCCACGTTCAACGCCGGGGCCGTCTATCTCGTTGGTATCTAGTGAAATAGAGCCGCCAGTGGGTCGAAGAAAACCTGCGATTATATTGAGCAGCGTGGTTTTACCGCAGCCAGAAGGCCCAAGAACGGACAGCAACTCGCCCTCTTTAAGCGTAAAGGTAACGTCCTTCAGCGCGTGCACAGACTCCCCCGTAGGTGTGGTAAACACCATATTGAGGTTGTCAGAAATAAGATCAGCCATTGTTATGAATTATCCACCAGCAAGTGTGGGCTCTATAGTAGCCGGAACTATACTAATATTAAACCTTCAAAACGTCGCTAAATTAGCTGTACGAACGAAAGAACTGAGTCAGGTTGTTGGCTTGGACACGTTTCACGATTTTTTTGGCCAAATACGTGTTTTTGGCCGAACTTTCATACACCTACTGGGTCGCAGGCCTAGCTACACTGCACAGGTTTTCAGGCTATTTACATGATCAGATACCTACTTCCCTTACTACTCTTCGCAAGCCTTACGGCGTGCAGCGACGGAAGCAGCTCAAGTAGCGACCTAAGAACCGGGCGGTTTTTAGATTCAGCCGTCCAAGGGCTGGCTTACCAAACCCCGACTATGAGTGGTGTTACCGATCAAGAGGGCATGTTTACCTACCGAAGCGGTGAAACCGTGGTGTTCTCCATTGGGGAATTGGCGTTACCTGACGTGGCTGGCGCGCCAATAGTGACCGCGCTAGATGTATTCAACACCAGAAACCCGTTTGCTCTACCCGTCGTGAATCTAAATCGACTGCTACAAACCTTGGATGCCAATGGCGATCCGACAGATGGTATTGATTTAACCGAACTAGACGCATCCAGCACCGAAGGCCTTCAGCTGAATTTTGCTAGGAACGATTTCGACACCCAAGTGGTGAATCTAGTGGCCAATAGCGGTGGGGTAAGCACGGCGCTGATATCTTCTGCTGATGCGTCCGCCCACTTTGAGGAAACGTTGCAGGCCAATGGGCTAGGAGATTCTGGCTGCAGTTCTGATCATCCCGCGGTTGGGCGAATAGCGCAGTTTTCTACCCTAGCCCACGATGTGGTCGGAACGGTAGAGGTCATCGACGATTGCACCTTAGAAGTCACCGGCTTTGGTTATGATGGCGGCGGCCCAAACGTATTTTTCTATACCGGTATTGATGGCGATTTTCGTGGCCCAGAGGCTCAAATCACCGGCCCTCGGTTGGATGGGCAAATCTACCGAAACGATCGCTTCACCTTGCCTTTACCCTCGGGCTTAACCCTTGATGATGTGAATTCGCTCAGTGTGTGGTGCATAGACTTTCGGGCAAGTTTTGGTACGGCTATTTTTAATCGATAAAAAACGGCCATTGCCACTAGAAAATAACGGTTAGTTCACATCTTTTGATGGCTCCTTGCAGCCAGCATGGCTTTCACTAGTTCCGTTACTTGCCTCGTTTTCACATTAATAGGGTCTATAAAGCATTTTGGCCCCCATTCACAACGCCTGACTCCCGTCCAGCGTTTAAGAAATCAACCTTTGTTGCCGTTAAATTCGTTGGAGGGACTCTGAGGTGGATGAGTCAATTTTTTATGCTGTTGCAAGGGCACATAAACCAGTGTTTAACAAGTTAGATCAAATCGAAAACAAGATGAAGGCGCAAATGGGCGTTTTGCTTGCTTTTTTTGCTATCACCACATTAGCGCTAACGCCCGCCCTATACCGTTCAGTGGCAGGCATCTGCGCACTGGTATTACTGGTGTTGGCAACCGCTGCGATAGCGCTGATAAGCCACAAATTGATGGCTCAGATAAAGAACAACGAAGCGCTTGCCAAGAACAATGCCGAGCTAGAAGCCACCAGCGGCGAAGAAACTCATGCGGCCATGCACGATCCGCTTACCGGCGCTGCAAATCGACGCCAGTTCGAACAACGTTTAGACGAATTGGTATCTGAAGAGAATCCTAGCCATGTGTTAATGATGTTGGATTTGGATCGATTTAAGCCGGTTAATGATCTTTACGGTCATGCGGCAGGTGATGCCTTATTAAAAGAAATCACGGCGGGTTTGCACAAACTGGTTAGCCCAAAAGATACGGTTGCTCGACTAGGCGGTGATGAATTTGCAATTCTTTTACGTTCGACTTCGCCTCAGATATCCGATGCGGTTGCCTTGCGAGCTTTAGAATTTGTTATTAAGTTTCGCCTTAACTGGCAAGGTCAACGAATCAGCGTAGGCACCAGTATCGGTATCGTGAATATCGATAAGCCTGGACTTTCTGGCGCTGATTTAATGTCGGTGGCTGATGAAGCGTTGTATGCGGCGAAAGAAGCCGGACGCGGAGTGGCGTTTGTTGCCATTCAAGGCGAGGCGGGAAGCCCTGCGACGTTCGAGCCTATCAAAGGCAGTGCTCCTGCTGTTGAGCCAACCAAAAGCGCAAGAAGCCACGAACCCGAAGATGGGCGTAAACAAGAATTGTTTGGCTGTGTGATTGCTAAACTGGGTTCGGTTCCAGATCCTGTAGATAGCCGTTCTGGTTCTCGCAGCCGTCACGAAGTCAGTCAGTGGATCTTAACTGAGCCTCGTACCATCGGTGACAGCAACTCCCCAGGTATGCGTATTCGCGAAATCATTGACGATGCGTCTGCTCGTGGAGACGGTGGTGCCGATTTAGCGCGCTGGATGTTGGTGCATGCGTTGAATTCTGCATCACGCTTTGAATCATCAGATATTGATCGCTTTGGTTTTGTACTGCCAATCCCGGCACAAGCGGTGGTTACCGTTCCAGCGCTGGCTGAAGAACTGATGCGCATCAACGCGTTATCTCACCAACCCATTCGGAATTTAAAATTCTTGCTGTACAACTTGGGCCCTGTTTATAACGCACCTGAAATTGGTAGCTTCCAAGAACGATTGGCCGTTAGTGGTGTTGGTATAGCTTACGAACTGCGTTCCAGCACATTGGATGCGTTAGCACCGCTTCACCGGGTAGATTTTGATGAAGTGTATTTAGCTCGTGAGCTTAGCCGTAACTTACGTGCAGGCACACCGGCTTACACAGCGCTTGAGTCGTTACTGACCATCACTAAGCAGAAACAGACCGATGTGATTGCTTCCGCTGTGGATACCAAAGAAGAGGTGCAACACATGGCTTCCATGGGCATTCGCCGATTTGCAGGACCTTTCGTTGGCGAACCTTTAGTACTGCATGACACGCTAGAGAAATTGCAAAAAGGCACCAAAGCCGCCGCGAATGATAAAAACAACGACGGCGATCAATGGAAAAAATCAGCATAAGGCCTTCCGCCCTACACTGATTCTTTTTACCGCTTTCTACTAACGATTCCAGCTTAGGCGCAGGTAACTATCACCTGCCCCTAGGCTTATCGTTTTACGCATCCGCTCGTGGACGTTCGTTCGTCGGATCGAATAAAGGCTCGGCACCTACTGTGGCATCACGCCAGGTTCCAAACACCTTAACTTGCACCTTGGCACCTTCTTTAGCCAAGCTGGTTTTTAAATAACCCAGTGCAATGCTTCGCTCTAAACAGTGACCATAGCCACCGGATGTCACGTAGCCCACGATCTCATCACCTTGGCGAATGGGGGATCCGTAAAGTGCTTCTGTTTTACCTTCATCAAGCAATAGCGGTACAAACACATCTGGCAATCCGGCATCAAGTTCAGCTTGTATCGCGTCCTTACCAATAAACGAAGGCTTATCTAAATTAACGAAGCGATCTAGCCCAGAACGTAATGGTGAGTACTCATGGTCAAGCTCGACTTTCCAGGCTCGATAGCATTTTTCTAAACGCATGGATTCCATGGCGTACATACCAAAGTCTCTGATATCGAATTCAGATCCTGCATCCATCAGCGCATCGTATACGGCTAACGTATCAGATGGGTTAACGTGCAGCTCCCAACCCAATTCACCGACGTAGTTAACACGCAGTGCTCGAATGTTTGCGTTACCGATTTGCAGTGATTGATAACTTAACCAAGGGAACGATTTGTTGTCTAACCCTGCGTTGGTTAGTTTTTGCAATACCTTTCTAGAATCGGGGCCAGCAATAACCAGCGTATCCCAATCGCGCGTAATATCACTAAGTTCAATACTGTGCTCGGACGGTAAGTGTTCTTGTAACCACTGCATATCGTGCCATTTCGCAGCCGCCGCCGTTATTAACAGAAAGTGATCTTCGGCTAATCGGGTAATGGTCATTTCGCACATCACACCGCCATCGGGTGCGCAGAAGTACGACAGTGTTAAACGATTCAATTTCGGTAAGTTACCGGCAATAAGAGAATCTAACCAATCAGCAGAGCCTGCACCCTTCACTTCGTATTTCGAGAACCCACCTAAATCAAGCACACCCACTTTCGAGCGCACATGACGGCATTCATCACCCACACGATCAAACCAGTGTTCATGGTGATAGCTAGGCTTAGCTTCAGCGGTATCACCGTCTTTTGGAAACCACGTTGCACGTTCCCAACCACCACGAGCACCGAACTGCGCACCCTTCTCTTTTAAGCGTTCGAACACTGGTGTGGTTAATGCTGGACGCCCTGCTGGCCACTCATCGTGTGGAAACGCAATGGCGTATTCGTTTTGATACAACTCAGTGGCACGGGCCACCACGTATTTTTGATCAGCGTATTCTGTGTAACGGCGAGGATCGGTAACCCAAAGATCCCACTCTGGTTTTCCGTGCATAACGTATTCAGCAATTGACTTACCGGCACCACCGCCTTGGCAAACCCCAAAACTGAAACTGTTGCAATGGAAGAAATTCGGTAATCCGAATGCAGGCCCAATGTACGGTAAACCATCCGGTGCATATGGGATGGGGCCATTGATGACACGCTGCACGCCCACGCTACCAAGAATAGGCATACGCTCAATCGCTTTTTCGATGTACCACTCTAGGCGATCTAAATCATCGGGGTACAGTTCGTAGGCAAAGTTTTCAGGTACTTTCCCATCAGCCCAGTGAGGTGTTGCGCCCCATTCATAAGGCCCTAAAATTAAGCCTTGTTTTTCTTGACGTAAGTAATACGAATCATCTGGATCGCGCACTAATGGCATAAGATCAGTGGCCGCTTCCAATTCAGGAATCGCTTCTGTTACCAAGTATTGGTGTTCCATGGTGGCTATGGGTAAAAATTTACCGGCCATATCCGACACTTCATGCCCACGATAACCGCCTGCGTTTACGATGTACTCGCAAGTGATGTCACCTTTGTCGGTCTTCACCAACCATTCATTATTTTTGGTGCGTTCGAACGCGGTAACACGCGTAAAGCGATTAATTTCAGCACCCATTGCTCGAGCTTTAGACGCTAATGCTTGAGTTAACTGGCTAGGGTCGATGTCGCCATCGTTTGGATCCCAAAGCGCACCCACTAAGTCATGATCTTCTAAAAACGGGTTACGCTTTTTCA
The DNA here is from genome assembly GCA_938035125.1 of uncultured Granulosicoccaceae bacterium. Taxonomy (GTDB): domain Bacteria; phylum Pseudomonadota; class Gammaproteobacteria; order Granulosicoccales; family Granulosicoccaceae; genus Granulosicoccus. The sequence continues at coordinate 5,669 of CALHNS010000006.1, forward strand.
TCTCAGCGGTGTCGATCAGCTCATAGCCAAAATCCATGGCGTTTGCCATCGCGGCAACGTGTTCAAACTCTTCCCAGCGCGATTGATTCTGCGCTAATCGGATAGAACCCGTTTGGTGATAAGCGAATGGATAATCTTCTTGGTTATGCAATTCTGCGTACAGCTGTGTGCTGTAGTACTGCAGCTTCAACATGTTCCGCGATGAGGAGAACGTGGGAATATTGCCCGCAGCGTGCCAGGTGGAACCCGATGTTAATTCATCCAATTCAACCAATACGCAGTCGGTCCAACCGTTCTTTGCCAGATGGTAGAGGGTACTGGCACCAACCACACCGCCACCGATGACGACGACTCGAGCATTAGATTTCACGCAAAACTCCTAAATTAACTGGTCGCTGTGCTGCGATCAAACAACACATTAAATTCTTTTCGTATCTGAGCATCGGCTTCCTCCGACACATGAGCAGGATGATGCGTCGCCAGCACCTCATCCACACGCTTTCGTGCGTTAGCTATCAGTTCGGGCTTGTCCTGCTCTACCCATTCTTTCGGGCTGGTGCGATCACCCACCTCGGGATAGATGTACTCTTTTTGCATTAAATCGAGCGTTTGGCCATGGCCTAAAAAGTGTGAAGGCCCATCGACACACACATCGCGCATTGCCTCTAACGATAACGTTTCATCGTTAACCTCAATGCCGCGAACCGTTCGATTTATCGCACCCAGCATATCGTTGTCGATAACCATGCTTTCATAGCTGCAGCCTAGCAATGAGGCGTGCATACCGGCCGATTCGTAAACCAGATTCGCCCCACTGTGGGCGGCCAAGGTAACGGTGTATCCTTTTTCAAATCCGGACTGCGCATCGGGTAATTTCGCATCGGTCATGCCAGCTGCAATACCAGTGGGTAGATCGTAGTAACGCCCCATTTGACCACAAGCTGCCATCAACACCGCTTGCTCGCCACTGCCGCCACTCATCGCACCGGTGCGTAAATCGGATACGAACGGCCAAGTACCCCACATAGCCGGATGTTTTGGCACCATCAGATTAACCCACACCAATCCAGCCAACACTTCGGCAACCTCTTGCACCACACTGCCCGCTAAGGCCGCTGGGCTGGTTGCACCCGCTTGGCCAGCAGCAAGCAATAACACAGGCATGCCGCCGTGCACAGCCACTTCCATGCACGCACAGGCATCTTCTGCAAAACGTAACGGCGGCACCACAAAACAATTGGATTGGCTTACAAAGGGACGTTTTCGCCACTCTTTTTCACCACCAGCCATTACGTGCAGCATTTTTAATGATTCGGTAACGTGTTCTGGCATTACCCAACTGCTGCCCACATGCTTGGATGTGCCTGACACCGCAGCGTAACAAGTATTGAAATCCATATCGGCAGGGTCAGCCACGTCACGCGCGACTAAACAACGTTGGAAGTAATGAATGTGGTCGAGCTGATCAACCAAACGCGCCATGTCGTACAGATCTTTTAAATGAGACTCACGGTATTCTTTGTTTTCAATATCAACGATGTGAACAGCAGCACCCGCTGTGCCGAAGTAAACTTTGTTGCCCGACACTTCCATATCGTGTTTCGGGTCTTGCCCGTGTAATACAAAATTTCTTGCGCAATTGGCGATGGTGTCTTCCACCAGCGAACGCGGGAAATACAAACGACCGTCTTTATAGGTGCCGCCTGCTTTAGTAACCGCATCGATACAGGAAGGTATGGCTTGAGATAAGCCAATCTTTTCCAAGGTTTCCATGACGGCTTCGTTCACTTTTGCCACGTCGGCATCGGCTAAAGGTCGAAAACCTCCACCACTCATGCCTGGGCGAACCGCTCTATCTTCTTCAGCCAAAGGGGCGGCTCTTAACGCACGCTTTGCAGCTCTTGCGCCGCGTCGACGGTTGGGTGCTGGGGTATCACTCATGAACTAGACCTCCACGATCCAAGGTTGCCAATTTTTGGCAATGAGAGCATTTTTATGCTTCTAGTTCGATTATTGACCTCAATAGCGCTACTGGAAGGGTATTCAGCGACTTAAAACGGCGTTGAAACGACTAATTCTTATCGCTGCGTCGCTGTCCTAGATGTTGTTGCCGAAGATCGGTTGGACTAAGGCCGAAGTAGGCTCTAAAACGCTTGGAAAAATGATCAGCTGAGCTAAACCCAGAAGCATCCGCAATTTCCAAAACTGACATGCTGGTTTGTAATAGCAAATCACGTCCTGCCCGTAAACGAATTTGCTGATAATGCATCGTGGGCGTGGCATCTAAGTGAGCCCTAAATAACCGCTCTAATTGACGCTTGGACAGGTTCACCATATTCGCCAACTCCTCGCTTCTTAGCGGGGTATCGATATTGGCTTCCATGAGTTCAATCGCGCTGACAAGCTTAGGATGAAAAATGCCATCGCGCTCTACCACACTCATGCGCTGCGACTCATTGGAATTACGAATGGTGTTGTGAAGAAACAATTCGGCCGCTTTGGTGGCAAGATCTTGGCCGTGGTCGTTACCCACGATGGTAAGCATCATGTCTAAGGCCGCATCGCCGCCTGAACAGGTAAACAAACTGCCATCGATTTCAAACAGTTCGTTCGATACTTTAAGCTGATTAAATTCTTGCCTGAATCCAGGCATGTTTTCCCAGTGAACGGTGCAGCGCCGCGAACCAATAATGTTGGCCCTGGCTAATAGGTAGCTGCCGGTATCCAATGCCCCCATTCTGACACCACGCCCGCTTAAGCGTCGTAGCGCTCGAAGTACATTGGGGCTGCTAGCAGGCTGTGGGTTGTGAGGGCCGCACACAATGAGCCGATCCAGTTTCCATTCATCGCTGAAGGTGTCATTAACCGATAAGGACAATCCGTTAGAGGCAAGAACCGGTTGACCGGATTCACTGAACAACTGCCAGCTGTACAGGTGTTCATTGCTGTAACGGTTGGCTGCCCGCATGGGCTCAAGGGAGGAGATAAACGGCAACATCGCGAAGGTGTCGCACAGTAAAAACCCTACATGGATTTTGCCTCGCCCGTGGTGCACACCGAGTGTTTCAAGCGAGTTAGCTTCCATAGAATTCTGCTAGGTGAACACAATCGAAGAGACTAATGGCGGAGAGAGAGGGATTCGAACCCTCGATACGCTATTAACGTATACTCCCTTAGCAGGGGAGCGCTTTCGTCCACTCAGCCATCTCTCCGAATTCGGACGACGTGTTCTGAACACGACGGCTTGCAACTGAGTGGCGCGCCCGGAAGGATTCGAACCTCCGACCGCCTGGTTCGTAGCCAGGTACTCTATCCAACTGAGCTACGGGCGCGTAATCAATTGCAAGTCAGTAATTATGTACCACCACTGTGCTTGCGTCAACTGAATAAGGCTTATAAATAACGATCACTTTTGAACTGCACAAACAATGTGCTCTTTTCAATACCCATCAATCGCTTACTAAGAAGCAATCTCCTCAGATTCCTCTTGATTTGAATTCGGCTCAGACTCACTCTTCTCGAGCTTGATTCGCTCGTAAATCTCTTCTCGATGCACAGCCACATCCTTCGGGGCGTTTACACCAATTCGAACCTGGTTACCTTTCACACCCAACACAGTCACGGTAACTTCGTCACCGATCATGAGGGTTTCACCAACCCGCCTGGTTAATATCAACATAAGACCCACTCCCTGTTTATTTCGTGGCAATTGACGCCACTGCTTCTCAACATACCACCGGCTTGGGCACAGGTACGCGCACCTAGGCTAATGGCTTAATACGAAAAGTATGACATTTGAATTAGCAAATCGTGCTGAAAAAGCTTATTCCGCAGCACAAGTTAACAGTCGATGTACACCTTAAACTGAATAACGGTTATTTAGTCACAATTATCGTTGCTATCGCGTTAGATAATTGTCGTTAAGATGCATTAAAAGCGTGTGAACTTATACGTAGATTTACAATTTAGACACAATGTACGTTAGGCGTTATGGGTTGATTCTGCCAATTCAAATTCTTCATGAAGTGCTCGCACACCCAGCTCTAAATATTTCTCATCAACCACTACAGACACTTTTATTTCTGAGGTGCTAATCATTTCCAAATTAATACCCGAATCGGCTAAGGCTCGAAACATCCGACTGGCAATGCCTGCATGAGAACGCATACCCACACCCACAATAGACAGCTTCACAATACGGTCGTTACCCACCACCGATTCAGCCGATAGTTCATCTTTTTTAGCCGTTAAAAATTCCACCACTTTTTCATAATCGCTACGATCAACCGTGAAGGTAAAATCGGTTGTGCCACCAATGCCTTTGTTTTGCACGATCATGTCAACTTCAACATTAAGCTCTGATATAGGGCCTAAAATTTTGTAAGCAATGCCAGGTTGATCGGCAACACCCACAACCGTAATTTGGGCTTCATTTCGATTGAACGCAATACCTGAGACCAGGGCTTGTTCCATTGTGTTTTCCTCATCATCGTAGGTAATTAGCGTGCCTTCACCGGGTTCAAACGTTGATAGCACTCGAAGCGGTACGTTGTATTTACCCGCAAATTCAACCGCTCGAATTTGTAACACTTTCGAGCCCAAGCTCGCCATTTCCAACATTTCTTCGAAGGTAATTTTCTCCAATCGCCGCGCGTTGGATTCCACTCTTGGGTCGGTGGTGTACACCCCATCGACATCGGTAAAGATTTGACATTCATCAGCACCCAGCGCAGCCGCCAAAGCCACCGCTGAGGTATCCGAACCTCCACGGCCTAAGGTGGTGATACTGCCATCAGCACTCACACCTTGAAAGCCTGCAACCACGGCAATGGATCCTGCGCGGATGTCTTTCATGATGTTGTCGGTATCGATCGATTCAATACGTGCTTTACTGTGAGAATTGTCGGTCAGTATTTTTACTTGCCCACCGGTGTACGATCGTGCGTTGCACCCCAACGCTTTTAACGCCATACACAATAAAGCGATGGTGACTTGCTCGCCGGTGGACAGCAGTACATCCAATTCGCGCACATCAACGGCGGAAGGTTGTATTTCTTTTGCAAGCCCAACCAAGCGATTGGTTTCACCCGACATGGCGGATACCACAACCACCACATCATCACCGTCATCGCGTGCTTGTTTCAGTTGTTGCGCCACGCGCTGTATACGCTCTACGGTACCTACCGAGGTACCCCCGAATTTTTTAACTAAAAATGCCATCAGGCTGCGCCTAATTCCTGCGTTACATGATCACGCACTTGCGCGATCGCATCGTTAATTTTATCTAAGGAATCAGCACCGCCTTGCGCTAAATCCGGTTTACCACCGCCTCGACCGTCCATTGCGGCCGCTGCAAGTTTCATTAAATCGCCCGCTTTTAACGAACCGTGTAGATCTTTACTCACTGCTGTGATTAGGGCGACCTTGCCGGCGTGTTCACTGGCCAATAGCACAACGTGCTTGGGTAAATCTTGACGCACCTGATCGACCACCGTGCGAAGCGCTTTTGCATCAGCACCAGGCACCACTTGCGCAAGAAAGGCAACGCCTGCAATATCCTCAGCTTGACCTGACACCGACTTCCCTGCTTGTGCTGACAACTTAGCCGACACCTGCTCCAATTCACGGTTAAGTTCTTTGTGACGCGCTAGGGTTTGCTCTAGTTTTGAAACCACCTCGTTGGGGCTGGTTTTCAAAAGCGCGGCGCATTGGCGTAAGGTGTGGTCAACCGATTGGGAGTACTGTAATGCGGCATCACCACTGACGGCTTCAATTCGGCGCACGCCAGCAGCCGTTCCTGATTCAGAAATGACCCGAACCGCCCCCATATCACCAGTAGCGGCAACGTGAGTTCCACCGCACAGCTCAACAGAATTATCGCCTAAGGTAACCACGCGCACACGCTCACCATATTTTTCACCAAATAAGGCCATCGCCCCTGCATCTAGCGCATCTTGCATGCTCATCTCTTCAATATGGCACGGGCTGTTGCGACGAATTTCCTCATCTACCCATTGCTCAATACGCATCATGTCCTCATCACTGATGGGGCCAGTATGAGAAAAATCAAAACGCAACTGCTTATCGTTTACCAACGAACCCTTTTGTTCTACGTGCTGGCCTAGTACGGCTCGAAGGGCACCGTGTAATAAGTGAGTGGCAGAATGATGCGATTGAATGCGATGACGCCGGTGTGTGGCGATGTCCGCTTGCACACTATCGCCAACGGATAGGGCTCCTGCTGCAACACTTACGCTGTGCAGGAATGCTTGGTCAGTTTTCTGCGTATCGAGCACGTCGGCAAGCGTGCCATCGTTCGTGGTGATCTGGCCGGTATCACCCACTTGCCCACCAGATTCTGCGTAGAACGGTGTTTGATCTAGCACCACAACTCCGGATTGGCCCGCGTTTATAGTATCCACCGATGCACCATCGATATAAAGTTCTGCTATCGATGCTTGCGCACTTTGTTCGGTATACCCTAAGAATTTCGTTACGGCTTTGGTTTTTATATTGGCGGTGGCATCCACACCGAAATTACTGGCTGCTCGCGCTCGTTCGCGCTGTGCTTCCATATGCACTTCAAACCCATGAGTATCGATCTTTAGATCACGTTCACGAGCAATGTCGGCGGTTAAATCGACTGGGAAGCCGTAAGTATCGTAAAGCTTAAAGACCACATCACCTGGAACCGTGTTACCGACAAGCTGCGCAATTTCTCCATCCAAGATGGCAAGACCTGCGGTAAGGGTTTTATCAAAGCGTTGCTCTTCTAACAATAATTGCTCAACCACTTGATCTGATGCTTTCTCCAGTTCTGGGTAAGCCTGTCCCATCGCATCGACTAATGGCGCAACCAATTTATGGAAGAACGCATCGGTTGCACCCAGTTTATTGCCATGGCGAACCGCTCGACGAATTATTCGTCGTAACACATACCCTCGCCCCTCGTTACTCGGCAATACGCCATCAACGATCATGAAGGCACAACTTCGTATGTGGTCGGCCACTACTTTTAACGATGCGTTGCCTAAATCTTCGGTGCCGATAATGGCAGCGGTTTTTTTTATCAGCCCATCGAATAAATCGATTTCGTAGTTGTTGTGTACGTGTTGCAACACGGCCGCCATGCGTTCAAGACCCATACCGGTATCAACCGACGGTTTCGGCAATGGCGACATGGTGCCATCGGCTGAACGGTCGAATTGCATGAAAACTAAGTTCCAAATTTCGATAAAACGATCGCCGTCCTCTTCTGGCGAACCAGGCGGACCACCCCAGACATCAGCACCGTGATCAAAAAATATTTCTGAGCAAGGACCACAAGGACCTGTATCACCCATCATCCAAAAATTGTCTTTGGCACCTATTCGAATCACCCGCTCGGCCGGCACGCCAATTTTATCTATCCAAATCGATTCGGCTTCATCGTCTTCTTCAAAAACGGTAATCCATAATTTATCTGCCGGCAAAGCAAGCTCTTGCGTTAAGAACTCCCAAGCAAACTGGATAGCGTCTTCTTTGAAGTAATCACCGAAGCTGAAGTTACCCAACATTTCGAAAAAGGTATGGTGGCGTGCGGTGTAGCCCACATTGTCTAGATCGTTGTGCTTTCCCCCCGCACGCACGCATCGCTGCGAGGTGGTGGCACGCTGGTATTGACGGGTTTCAGCCCCGGTAAATAGGTCTTTAAACTGGACCATACCTGCGTTGGTGAATAACAGGGTTTTATCGGTACCAGGCACCAACGAGCTAGATGCCACGATTTCATGGCCTCGCTGAGCGAAAAAGTTTAAGAACTTATCGCGAATATCGGATGTGGACGTCATCAGGATTTCAGTTGACTGGAAACCCTTAGAATTGTAGCCAGTTAACCGGCTTTCATGTCTCGTCAGACGGCCCGTTCAAACAATTATCCAGCGCTCGATGTGCGGTACTTGGCGAAAAACCCCTCGATTGAAGGAATCTGGCCACTCTACCGCGCTGTCTTTGAGAAGAATCGGCCAGCTCAGCATGATTAAATCGGGACTGCAAAGCTTCTACCGCTTGCGCGACCCAATCGGTATCCAGTTCGTTGATGACCTCGGAGATCAGGTTGCGATCAATGCCGCGCTCCTGCAATTTCGCCCGAATTGACAGAGGGCCAAAGCCTTTACGAAGCCGTTGCTCTGTAAACATGGTGGCGAATCGAACATCGCATTGATAGCCTTCGTGCTGCAACTGCTCCAGCACCGCATCGACCACGTCACACGGCACATCGCGCTTGGACAGCTTAGTTTCAATTTCCATTCGCGAATGTTCGCGAGTAACCAATAATTTAACGGCCTTCAAATAGGCCTGACGAAAGGTTTCAGCAGCCTCTCGATCTTCAACCATAGCAGCGCTCACAAACAACACTCCTTAATGCATAGTTTGGCGATAGATGGGCAAATAACGTGTATTTAGGCCAGACCACTCGTCAGGCCGTGTGCTAATTATTGAGTTACTAGCACACGGCACAGCGAGGGTAAGGCGATACCACAAGAGCGGCATATTAGCGGCTCAACAGTGGCACGATAGCAGTGGGTTAACGCTTACGCTTTTTCAAGCTTTGGTTTTTTAGCGTCATCCGCTTTTTTACCGCCTTTTTTAACATCGGCTGCATTGGCTTTTAAAGCAGCTTCCTCTGCGTCGTTAGCTACAGCATCGGCATTCTCAGCGGTCGGTTTCTTTTCTGCCGCAGCCCCAGCCGGTGCTAACAATAAGTTTCGCAAGTTGTTATCGATTTCATTGGCAATATCAGGGTTCTCTTTCAAGTAACCGCGCACGTTCTCTTTACCTTGGCCAATACGATCACCTTTGTAGCTGTACCAAGCACCCGCCTTGTCAACCAAATTATGCTCAACACCGTGATCGATAAGCTCGCCTTCACGTGAAGAGCCTTCGCCATAAAGAATTTGAAATTCGGTTTGTCTGAACGGTGGCGCCATTTTATTTTTCACCACCTTAACGCGTGTTTCGTTGCCAACAATTTCATCCCCTTTCTTAACCGCACCGATACGACGAATATCTAAGCGCACAGAGGAATAAAATTTCAGCGCATTACCACCGGTTGTGGTTTCAGGGCTGCCGAACATAACACCGATTTTCATACGAATTTGGTTGATGAAGATAACCAATGTATTGGTGCGTTTTATATTGGACGTAAGCTTTCTCAGTGCCTGTGACATTAAGCGCGCGTGCAGCCCCACGTGGGAGTCGCCCATATCGCCTTCAATTTCAGCCTTAGGAGTTAGAGCGGCTACTGAATCTACAATGATGACGTCAACCCCGCCGGAGCGAACCAGCATGTCGGTGATTTCTAATGCCTGATCGCCTGTATCGGGCTGAGAGATCAATAAGTCATCAACATTGACGCCTAATTTGGCCGCGTAGGTTGGGTCTAGTGCGTGCTCAGCATCAACGAATGCGGCGGTACCACCGGCTTTTTGACATTCTGCAACCACTTGCAGCGTTAGCGTGGTTTTACCCGAACTTTCCGGGCCATAAATTTCACACACTCGGCCACGCGGCAAGCCACCAATGCCTAACGCTACGTCTAAGCCTAAGATACCGGTTGAGATTACATCGATGTCTCGCGTGTCGGTGGAATCGCCCATGCGCATGATGGCGCCTTTACCAAACTGCTTTTCGATTTGCCCAAGGGCTGCGCTGAGTGCTTTTTTGCGATTGTCTTCCAAGGTGGTTCTCCGTGATCGTTTTTTGAAAATTTGGGTGATTCAGTGCTTCCTGCAGCACCTGAAAAACAAGTATTTCACACCCGATGCAAAGAGCTTAGCGCAAAAATGAGAACTACTGGTAATTTTTTCAGTATTTGATTGTAAACATTCCAATAGCGCCACCAACAGACGCTGCGATGACGGCGATAAACGCTTTATTTTGGCTCAAGATTTAATTCAGCTAAGCAGGCATTTTCCGAACCTGGCTCGGCAGCTTCTCGCTCTTCACACAAAGTGCGTAATTCTTGCTCAAGATCATTTTGCCGCTGCGCTTGTTCAGTTCGTTTTAAATCCAATTCAGCACGCTTGTTTATCGTGTCGTCACGTTGTTTGATAGCCTCATTCAATTCAGACTTTTTCTTAAGAATGAAGTTCTCTAATTCTTCAACCGTCATGGATTGCTGCGCATTGGCTGCAGCGCCGATAAAAAGCAGACCGGTACCTACCAAGGTTGTCTTAATTGCCATCTTGGCTTTGCCAGGGAGCCATTCCATCATTCGCTTAAATCCTCTTTTTCCGTAACGTTCAATGCGTTCAGACGCGCGATGGTACCACGCAACGCAGCTTCCACAGCAGCTTGTCGAATCGCGTTACGTTCGCCATCAAAAACACAGCATTCAGCGTCTATTTCATGACGGTTTTGTACAGGAATTGACCAAGCTATCCATACCGTTCCCACAGGCTTATCCTCGGTTCCTCCGTCAGGACCTGCAATACCGCTGATCGCGATAGACACATCGGCAATATCGCGCTTTCGGGCCCCTTCAGCCATCGCTTTCACCACCGCCTCGCTAACCGCGCCATGATCGGCTAAGGTGCGCGCCGGTACATCCAATACCCGCCGTTTCGTATCGTTGCTGTAACTCACCACACCGGTTTTAAAGTACGCAGAACTTCCAGCCAATGAGGTAATTTCAGCGGCTACCAACCCACCGGTACAGGATTCTGCGGTAGTAATAGTGAATCCGTGTTGCAACAATAACGCAGACAACTCTTCCATCACCGAAGGCGATTCTGACGTGGTAGCGGCTTGGGGTTTATCAGACGTGTTCAACTCTCGATCTCTTATTTTCAACAGGGCTAGACAGTGGGCATTATGAACGGCAACGACCAATCGGTGCAGACGTTGTTACACTTTGCCCATGGCATCCAGTACCCAAACACCGATGATGCGCCAGTACTTGGGCATCAAAGACAATCATCCCAATCATCTTCTGTTTTATCGCATGGGGGATTTCTATGAGCTGTTCTTCGACGATGCAAAAAAAGCTTCAGAACTGCTCGATATCACCTTAACAGCGCGCGGTAAAAACGATGGCGATGCCATCCCCATGGCAGGCGTTCCTTATCATTCGGTTGATAACTACTTGGCTCGGTTGGTCAGACAAGGGGTGTCGGTGGCCATTTGCGAACAAACCGGGGATGTCACCGGCAAAGGCCCTGTTAAAAGAGAAGTGGTGCGTATTGTTACGCCAGGTACGCTTACCGAAGAACACTTATTAGACGCCCATCAAACCGCATGGCTTGCAGCGGTTTCACAAACCCAAGGATCCGATCCACACGATACACAATACGGCTTAGCGGCTTTAGATGTAGCCAGCGGAAAATTTTATGTACAAGAGCTGCAAGGATGGGAATCACTTGCCACAGAACTTGCCAGACTTTCACCCAGTGAATTACTGCTAAGTGAAGGCAGTGCATTGGTTAATACCATTGAAACGTTCAATGCAACCATCGCCATTACCGAACGCGCCTCTTGGCTGTTTGATTCAGAGCGCGGAGCTAGTGTGTTAAATGAACACTTCAACACACAACATTTAGAAGGTTTTGGCTGTGCCAACATGCCTCAAGCCATTGCGGCCGCCGCAGTCGCTCTTGGCTATGCCCGTGAAACTCACGTTAACGATTTACGACAAGTCTCCTCATTATCGGTTGTGCACGCTAGCGACACCGTTATTTTAGACCCCGGCACGCGCCGCCATTTAGAACTGACGACCAGTCAGTCTGGGCTCATACAACACACGTTGTTTGGCGTTATGGATCACACCGCAACGGCAATGGGTGCGCGAAAATTAAAAGAATGGATTCAGCAACCAACGCGGTTGCACACACTGATAACAACGCGCCAAGCTCGCGTGGGTGCGTTTTTAGAAAACCAACACTGGCAAACCCTGCAAGATGCGTTGAAGAACGTTGCCGACATGGAACGTATTCTTACGCGTGTGCACTTGCAATCGGTACAGCCACGTGAGCTTGATCGGCTGCGCTCAAGTTTGGAACAGCAACCCACCGTGTATGAACATCTTAATAACGGCTCGGATGCTTTACAGCCGCTGGCAGAACAGCTGCAACAACAGCCCAGCAGTTTAGCGTTATTGCAGTCAGCTATTATTGATGAGCCTCCAGTAACGATTCGAGACGGCGGCTTTATAAAAACCGGTTACGACAGTGAACTCGACGAACTGAATGCGTTAAGCACGAACGCCGATGCATTCTTAAAAGACATGGAGAGAAAAGAACAAGAATCCACTGGCATCAGTTCGTTAAAAGTGGGTTACAACCGCGTGCACGGGTTTTACATTGAAACCAGTCGGCACGAATCCCCTCCTGAACATTACATTCGTCGCCAAACGCTTAAAAACACCGAACGATACATTACCCCCGAACTTAAAGAACACGAAGATAAAGTACTAGGTGCACGAGAAAAAGCGTTAGCCCGAGAAAAGCAACTTTATAAACAACTCATCGAACAACTTCAGCCTGAACTTCCTGCGTTAACGCTCATTGCGAATGCATTTTCCGAAGCAGACGTCTTGCAAAGTCTTGCAGCAGTTGCCGACACCAATCAATGGTGTAAACCTGAATTACAAGACACTCCAGGCATTGATATTGAATTAGGGCGTCACCCGGTTATTGAAGCCATCAATACCGAGCCTTTTGTGGGCAATTCATTGCTACTTACTGCCGAACAACGCATGTTGATAATCACGGGCCCGAACATGGGTGGTAAATCAACCTTCATGCGGCAAAACGCACTGATCACTTTGTTGGCGTGTGTAGGCAGTTACGTGCCAGCCAATCGCGCTCTTATTGGGCCTGTTGATAGAATCTTCACTCGCATTGGTGCATCCGATGATTTAGCCAGTGGTCAATCGACGTTCATGGTGGAAATGACAGAAACCGCCAACATTTTGCACAACGCCACCGAGCAGTCTTTAGTGTTGATGGATGAGGTGGGACGCGGCACCAGTACTTACGATGGGTTGGCGTTAGCAGGCGCTGCTGCAGAACACTTAGGAACACAAAACAAGGCACTGTGTTTGTTCGCCACGCATTATTTTGAATTAACCGATATGGCCAAGCGTTTCAGCAATATCCGTAACGTGCATTTAGACGCCATAGAGCACGAAGGACGCATCGTGTTCATGCACCAAGTGAAAGAAGGCGCTGCCAATAAAAGCTACGGCATTCAAGTGGCCGAATTGGCTGGGCTGCCGGCGGCGGCGCTTGCCGTTGCCCGTGCGCGCTTAGCCGATTTGGAACTGGCAGACCAGCCACCCAGAGCCGCTTGCGACAACCTTAAACACCTCCCAAACGACCATACCGAAGAGTCGGAAATTCAACCACAGCTAGACCTTTTTGCAGAACCCGACCCAGCGCTCACCTATTTGAAGCAGTTGGCGTTAGAGGATGTAACCCCTAGAATGGCTTTGAATCATTTGTTTGAAATGAAGGAGTTAACCCGCTCAACCTAGGCCGCTAGTATTGAACCGACGGTTGAACGTGCTATCTTGCAGAGATGAGTGAATTTTCAAAGGCAGGCATCATCGTCAAGAGAGGCGATGAAGGCGCGACACAGACCCTAACAGAAGTGCTAGCCGCATTGGCAGAGCTTTCAATTACCACCCTCGTGGAACACAACGCTAAGCCATTGCTACCCGAATTGGACACCGTATCGGCGCAAGATATTGGTGAGTCATGCGATTTAGCGGTAGTGATTGGCGGTGATGGAACGCTTTTGCATGCGGCAAGAGAACTGGTTGACCACAACGTACCGATTGTGGGCATCAATCGTGGCCGATTGGGCTTTTTGGTTGATGTTCCGCCATCCGACAACCTTGAACAGCTAAAGCTTATTCTGAACGGTGAACACTACTCAGAAGAACGAATTATTTTGGAAACGCGCATCATGCGCGACGGCGAGTGCATCGATACCAGCTACTCCTTTAACGACACCGTCATTCGCGTAAAAGACGTTCTGCAAATTATGGATTTCGACATTATCATCGATGATGTTTTGGTTACCCATCAACGCGCCGACGGGCTCATTATGGCAACGCCTTCAGGCTCAACAGCCTATTCGTTGTCCAACGGCGGCCCGATCGTTGGCCCATCAATCAACGCGGTGATATTGCAGCCCATTTGCCCCCACACCCTCACCTCTCGGCCCCTGATGGTGGATTCCAATAGCACCGTTCGAGTGCACCTATGGGATGACAAGATAATGGAAGCTCAAGTGGTGTGCGATGGCCAAATTTACATGCCAGCCACCTTAGGTGACATGATTGAAATGCGAGTGAAGAAACAGCGGGTTACCCTGTTGCATCCTGCCTCATACGACTACCACCGAATTTTACGAGAAAAGTTGAATTGGGGCTAAGCCTGAAAATTAGCCGTATCTGTACGATACTCTCCTTAAGCCATTCTCTAGGTAACCTTATGAGCAACATGATAGGCAAAACTTTGTGCAAAACGCTAAGTGCTGCTGCGTTGTGCGCCTCCTTGATCGCTTGTGGTGGTGACCCTTTCTGGCTGCCTCCCGCTCATAAAATAACCATCCAACAGGGTAACCTACTCTCTGAGAAGCAAGTTGCACGCATTGCTGTAGGCATGAGCCAAACAGAGGTACAGGCGCTCATTGGCTCCCCGGTTAGTCGCTCCCCATTCCATGAAAACCGTTGGGATTATGCTTACACCAAAGGGCCTTCTGGTTTTGCAATAGAAGCTCGTCGAATTTCTCTGCAATTTGAAGATGGTGTGGTTGCATCGATTGAAACCAATACGGAAGAAGTCTCTGGGTTTGTTCCTCAGCGACGACGTTGGTGGGAAGTTTTATCCCCTGGCAGCTAGCTGCTAGATTCGTGCTATTTTTTGCGCCGCTGCGCATCGCGCTTTGCGCGCTGGCGCCTAAGCTCCATTGGGTCTTGCGCTAAAGGTCGGTAAACCTCCAGTCGATCACCTTCGTTCATTACGTAGTCATCCGTTACGCGAACGGCGTACACACCCATAGGCGCCTGTTCAATACTGATACCTAACGCGTCTACATCCAGCCCATTGTCCACGGCTTGTAATAACGCATTACGGGCGGTTGTGCCAATCGGCACACTCAGCGATAAACGTTGCAAACGAACCGCTTCGGCCAAAACCACTTCAATGTTAACGTGGGTCAAGGTGCTCATGAGTGGGAATTTAATGTCTCATTGGCGCGTTGAATAAACGCATCCACTAAGGTGTCACACACTTTGGTAAACACAGGCGACAGCGCACGCCCCATCATCGCATTAGAGAATTCAAAATCCACCACCAAAGTAATTTTGCAACCTGCGTCCCCCAGCGCTTTAAACACCCATTCACCGCGTAAGTGTTTAAATGGACCATCTTCAAGCTCCATCACAATGCGCTCATCAGCACTTAGCGCGTTATTAGTGCGAAATTCGGTTTGTGAGAATACGGCATTGATGGATACCGACGCCTGCTGTACAAGGTCTGTTTCAGATTGCACCGAAGCCCCTGAGCACCAGGGCAAAAACTCTGGATAGCTTGCAACATCCAACACCAGAGCGTACATATCTTTAGCTAAGTGGGGCACTAAGGCTGTACGTTCTATCGTGGGCATAGCGGCATTTCTACAAGGTTCGCAACGGCTGAGGGCTGACAAACGTATAATCGCCCAATGGGTAAGAAGAATAAACCACAAAAAGCGTCTGGTGATGGCCAAATAGCCAAGAATAAGCGCGCCACCTTCGATTACACAATCAGTGAAAAATTTGAAGCGGGCATGGTGCTGCAAGGCTGGGAAGTGAAAAGCTTAAGAGCAGGCAAAGTCCAGCTCAGCGATGCGTTCGTGCAAATTCGAAACGGCGAAGCTTGGCTGTACGGTTGCGGCATTACGCCTTTAATCAGTGCCTCAACCCACCACACCACCATTTCACAGCGCCCCAAAAAGCTCCTGTTACACCGCCGCGAACTGTCTCGTTTAATCGGTTCAGTGGAACGAAAAGGCTTCACAATTGTGGGCATGCGCATGTACTGGAACCGAGGCCGAGTGAAAGTTGAAATCGGATTGGCCAAAGGTAAAAAAGAATTCGACAAACGCGCAACAATAAAAGAGCGTGATTGGCAGCGTGACAAAGCACGGATATTGCGACCACGCTAACCAGTTCGCGTTTTGTTCGCCCATAGTTCGGGGTGAGTTCGGGGTTTGTGCGCGACAAGTTCGCAGCTAATTCGCAGGCTTAATTGCGCACTTAATTGTCCACTGAAGCGCTCATAAGTTCGCGCCAGACAGTGTTGTTGTCACAGGCTTTATCAATTTTTTCAAGGTTTAATTCGTGCGCTGCTAATTCATCAGCCGAGGCGTAAACCACGGGAAGGTCTAAGCCTAAAACTCCTACGGGTTTTAGCTGCTCACCGCCGTTTGTCGAACTTTCTGCATCTAAAGACAACGCCTCTTGGCCGCCAGTCATGTAAAGGTATACATCGGCCAGTATTTCAGAATCGAGCAACGCGCCATGCAATGTGCGATTAGAATTATTAACCCCTAAACGCTTACACAAGGCATCCAAATTATTACGCTGTCCTGGGTACATTTTTCTGGCCATAGCCAGAGAATCAGTGACTTTACAAATACTGGATAGCTTTACATCCCGACCCAACAATTGATATTCGTGTTCCAAAAAACCCACGTCGAATGGTGCGTTATGAATAATTAATTCAGCACCTTTAATGTAGTGGTAAAACTCATCCGCAATTTCTGCAAAGCGCGGCATTTCTACCAGTTGCTCGTTAGTAATGCCGTGTACTTCCATAGCCCCTGCATCAATTAAACGATCAGGTTGCAGATAATGATGAAAATTATTGTGGGTTAAACGCCGGTTTTGCATCTCCACGCAACCGATCTCAATGATGCGGTGGCCTTCGGATGTTTCTAGCCCAGTGGTTTCTGTATCTAAAACAATTAAGCGACTCATGAGCGTTTCATTTCATCAATACCGCGATTGGCCAATTCGTCTACACGTTCATTTTCTGGATGCCCGCTGTGCCCTTTAACCCATTCCCAGCGAATGGTGTGCATAGAACTCAATGCATCGATTTGTTGCCACAAATCGGCGTTTTTTACATCTTTCTTGGCAGCGGTTTTCCAACCGTTTTTCTTCCAGTTATGAATCCATTCGGTAATGCCCTTACGCACGTATTGCGAATCGGTGGTAAGCGTTACATTGCTGGGGTGCTTAAGCGCGGTTAACGCATTGACCACTGCGGTCATTTCCATGCGGTTATTGGTGGTTTCTGGTTCGCCACCGTACAATTCTTTTTCGTGCTTACCTGAACGCAACACAGCACCCCAACCGCCAGGCCCTGGATTACCTCGGCAGGCACCGTCAGTATAAATTTCAATAACAGACACTTAAGGGTTAAGTTCCTACAAAGTTTGGGTTCAGTATATTAAAGAGTACGAGTTTAAGACTTAGGTTTATTCGATTGACGAGCGGCGTCAATCGACACTACGCGTTTACCAGAATGCGCCATTTGATTCACACCCAAAGTAGCACGTTTTGGTAACCAAACTTGTCGCTGCATTGTCATTGGCAAGGTTTGCTTTCTTGCTTGCAAAATATACAACCCGCCCATGGATCCTATGCGCCGTTGCAGCTTTTCTAATCGACGTAACTTCCACAGTATGCGATGACTGTCCACCGGTGGCCGCATGAACAAAGATTCACTGTGAAGCACACCATAATCTAATACCGACAACCATTCAGATACGCGGGATTGGGAATAGAAATGACCACACCAAGGTTCGCGCCTACGCCATCCGGTGGCTAAATGCCGAAGCCCGAATGCACTGTAGGGATTGAAACCCACAACGATAAGCTGGCCATCGTCGGTGAGCACACGATCGGCCTCTCGTAACGCTTGGTGAGGTTTTGCACAAAAGTCGAGCGTATGAAAAAACAGAACCAGCTTCATGGTGTCGCTCGCTATGGGCAAATTCAGTACATCGCCATGAATATCCGCTGGACGACCCGGAGCATCTAAAATGATGCGCCGGTGCAAACCTGCTCGATCGAGCATGTCTCTTTCAGGTGCTAAATTGCCGATTTGTAGGCCTTGGTAGCCAAATATGTCAGAAAGGCAATGTGAAAGACGCTGTTGCAAGTCGCCGAGAATAGACTGGCCCAGCCCGGACGCGTACCATTGCGCCAACGGTTGTTGTGCTTCTAACCACTCAGGGGGGTTGCGTGCTTCAGCCATGTCTTTACTTCTTTCGTTGAACTGCTGGTTTTGTGATTATAACGACCCAATCGATTCGGTGCCTTGCACCTGTTCTCGCCGCTGCAGCGGTTTGCTCGCTTTTTGCGCTGGTAGCCCCTACCACATTAGCGAATGAACCCACCTATCTTCCGGCTCTGGGCAACACCGCCAGCATAGATCACGCACTCAGCCGGGAAGTTTCCGATGATTTCGTGTTCAAAGGTGATTCCAACGCGGTGCTGCCACCCACCCGCCTTAGCCAAGCCATTGAAACGATCGAATCGGCTGACGCTGAATCATCAGACAACGCTGATTCAGATTCATCAGGCAATGTCATTTGGGACCTTATTCGCAACAGCGATGAAATGCCGTTAAATGACTCTGAGCTGGTTGACAAATACAAGTCGCTTTACCAAGAGAAACCCTACTTTACCAACCTTATGTTGGATCGATCTAGGCCTTACATTGCCCACTTAGTTATGTCGTTAGACGCACGCTACTTGCCCGTCGAGCTGAGCTTATTACCGGCGATTGAAAGTGGCTTTCAGCCGCACGGGGTAAGTCGAAATAACGCCGTGGGTTTATGGCAAATTGTGCCCATTACCGCGCGCGAAATCGGCATTGCAAGAACGCGTTGGTTTGACGGGCGCGCCGATATTGTTACCTCTACCGTGGCCGCCATTGATTATTTGAGTTATTTGAACGCAGAATTTAACGGTGATTGGGAATTAACGCTAGCGGCTTACAATGCAGGCCCAGGTCGCGTGCGCGGCGCGATGCGAAAAAATTCTGAAGCGGGTTTGGATACGAATTTTGCGGCATTAGATTTACCCGAAGAGACCCGCAACTACGTACCTAAATTCGTTGCCTTGGTTCAGCTAATAAAGGACTCAACACAAACTGAAATCGTTCTGCCCGATGTGGACACGGAAGACGCTTTTTCTGTTTTAGAGCTGGACACCCGAATCAGCCTAGACCAACTTGCCAAGGCCACAGGCGTTGACCCAGGTATATTGTCTGAATTGAACGCAGGGCTTATCTTTGGGGTAACTCCCCCTGAAGGACCCCACAGTGTTTATGTGCCAAAAGACGTTGCCGAACACGTCACCGATGTGGTCGCAAGCGCTAACCCCGACGAATTGTTCTTAGCACCGCAAACCCATACGGTTTCCGCAGGCGAAACATTGGGCGGAATCGCATTGCGCTATGGCATGAGCATGCGACAGCTGCAAATAATTAATCGCTTGGATTCAGATCGAATAAAAATTGATCAAAAATTATCGGTTGTTGACAGTCGTTTTCTTGAAGAGCCTGAATTAATTCCGTATACCGTTGCTTCAGGCGATACACTATCCGATATTGCGGCACAGTTCTCGGTTAACATCTCGGATGTGGTCGCAGAAAGTGGTATACCCTTAGAATCTGATGTCATCAGGCCTGGGGATAGTTTGAAAATTAGAGTTGCGTCTCCGAACGATGGGTAAATCCGCCCATACAATAAATGGTGTTAGCAGTATGTACGTTAGTCAGCAAGGCAAGTCAATAAATCGTCGCGCAAGACACCTATTGACGCCAGCTAAGAAAATGCAAATAATTCGCAGTCCGCGCCAAAGCACAAAGCTGTGGTATACAAAACTATGCAGGGAGATCGCATGATCACGATCGTCGTTACTCATGAAGACGACCAGTCGGATGAGTTCGATTTCAGTCCGTCGCAGCCCACCATTACCATTGGGCGACGATCCACTAACGATGTCTGTATTCCAAACCTATCGGTCAGTGGTCGTCATTCTCGCATTGCGTTCAGCAAAGGCGAAGCATGGATTGAAGATCTGAACAGTACTAACGGTACTTACATCAATAACCGACTAATCAGCAGACAAATACTAAACAACAACGATGAGTTAATTATCGGCAAAACTCGCGTTCGCTATTACAACTCAGCCAATCAAAAAACAGCCATCCAAGCCGAACCTGCAGAAGTTATCGATATCCGTGACGCCGATGCTGCGAAGGATCATGCTAATGCACCTTCAAAAGAGCTTGAAAGCGCCGAGCACACACCCGCAGCAGAGCCTATGCTCGACGAACCCAATGCACACACGCTGGCAGCCGAATCCTTTGACGCTCATTCATCTGCAATAGATTCTTCTGCAACTGATGCACCTGCGCACACATCAGAAAACCGACAGGTAGCGGATGCAGAATCTTTTCAACACGATGCACCCGAAAGCGATACATCAAACCGCGTTGCATCAAGTGCAGCTGGCGGCGTAGCAGCGGCTGGCGCGGCAGCCATAGCGGCGAACCAACTCAGCGATTCAAAAGCATCCTCTTCAGAGTCGCTGTTTGAAGCACTTGCTGATGATTTATCAGAACGAGACACACCGCTTGCACAGCAGCCTGAAAACTTCAGCCCTGATGCACTCGATGACAGCAGTGAAATGTCGTTATCCGATCGCGCACGAGCCGCTATGGGCCGAGACGCAGCACCGGCTTCAACCCATGCTGCGGCTGCACCACAAGCCAGCGCATCCGCCGATACCGATGCTCCAGTTGACTCGCCAGTTGACTTGGGAGCCAGAAGAAAAGTCAAAGGTAACGGTGCCACCATTGAAATAAAGAACGGCGCAAAGTCTGGGCACGTCATTCCTATTGATAAGCCAGTGACAACATTAGGGCGCCCTGGCATACAGATAGCCGCCATCATGCGTAAGCCAGATGGTTATTTTCTCATGCACATTGAAAGTAATGACAGCGTAGATCGCCCGACGTTAAACAACGATTTCATTGGCGATGAACCGATGTTGTTGCATCCTGGTGATGAACTTAACGTGGCAGGCATTAACGTTGAATTTGACTTAGTATCACAACAAGCCACAACGTCAGCATAAATAACAAACGCTAACGTTTTTACATGAAGGGCTGCGATTGCAGCCCTTCATGCGTTCAGCGATGCTGTTTTTTTACAAAAGTCGGAATATTGAGGGTTAGTCAGGAAACAACCCGCTAGAGATGTAGCGATCACCCCTATCGCACACAATGGTAACAATTACCGCATCGTTCAATTCAGGCAACAATCGAGTTGCTGCCAACAAGGCACCACCTGAAGATACACCTGCCAATATGCCTTCTTCTACAGCCATGGTTCGTGTCATGTTCTCGGCATCATCAGCCGACACATCAATGATTCTATCGACTCGTGCAGGTTCATAAATTTTCGGTAGATACGCTTGCGGCCAACGCCGAATACCTGGAATACTGGAACCATCTTCTGGTTGCACCCCAATGATTTGAATATCAGGATTCTTCTCTTTCAAATAGCGTGATACCCCCATGATCGTTCCAGTGGTTCCCATAGAGCTCACAAAATGAGTAATCTTGCCGTCCGTTTGTTCCCAAATTTCTGGGCCAGTCGTTTTAACGTGTGCACCCCAGTTATCAGGGTTTGCAAACTGGTCTAACACCAAACCTTCACCGTTAGCTTGCATTTCATGCGCATGATCGCGGGCGTATTCCATCCCTTGCTCTTCGCTAACCATGACAAGTTCAGCGCCGTAAGCGGTCATTAAAGAGCGCCGCTCCGCCGTCATGTTATCGGGCATTAATAAGCGCATTTTCAAACCCACTGTAGCTGCAACCATGGCAAGAGCAATGCCTGTGTTGCCACTGGTGGCTTCTATCAAGCGATCACCTGGGCGTACATCGCCTCGTTTTAGCGCCTCTAAAATCATGTTAGATGCCGGGCGATCTTTTACAGAACCTGCCGGGTTATCACCTTCCAGTTTTCCATAAATTCGATTGTTGTTGCTGTTCGCAGCCAAGCGCTGAATGGGCACCATTCGGGTGTTGCCCACCTGTTGAACCAAAGAGGGTTGCAGATGCGATGTCATTCTTTTAATCCAATGCGTTAACCGGTGCGTAATTGCGCCAGCATAGTAATTTGATGATCGTCGGCTGAGTATTCGTCACTACACATCAAATGCGTAACGTCTTGCATGCCTCGTACCCAGGTCATTTGTCGCTTAGCCAGTTGCCGAGTGGCGGCCAATCCTTGCTGCACAAAATTATCGTAGTCGGTTTCACCGTCTAAATGCTGCCACGCCTGACGATAACCGACACTTCTCATGCTGGGCAGTTCCGCAGACAAGGTATTTAGTGCGCGTAATGCACGCACTTCGTCTAAAAAACCTTCCTCTAGCATGCTCATAAATCGCTGCTCAATTCGTTGATGCAACCACCTGCGCTCAGCAGGCATTAAAGCAAATTTTACCAACGGCTCAGTTAAATAAGAGCGAGTTTCTTGTTGTAACGCACTGAGCGTTTTTCCCGTTATTTGAAAGACTTCAAGCGCTCGTTGGATACGCTGTGGATCATTCGGGTGAATGCGCGCCGCCGCTTGCGGATCAATGCCAACTAATTGCTGGTGCATCGCTGCCCAACCAACGGCATTACCTTCAGCCTCCAGTGAGGCTCTAATGGCAGGGTCAGCTTCTGGCAGCGGTGCAAGGCCATTCACCAGCGCATTGAAATACAACATGGTGCCACCAGCTAATACCGGCGTATGACCTCGTGCTCGAATTTTACGAATCAGCGTTACTGCATCATCACAAAAACGCGCCGCAGAATACGCATCGTGCGGGTTAACAAAATCCACCAAGTGATGCGGCACGCTGCTGCGTTCTTCTGCCGATGGCTTGGCGGTGCCGATATCCATAGATTCATACACTTGCGCAGAATCCACATTAATGATTTCACCATTAACTGCTTTTGCAATGGCAATCGCTGCGGCGGTTTTACCCACAGCGGTTGGCCCCATTAACAGCAGCAACGGGTATTCACTCATTCAACTATCGACCGCGTAGAAACAATTTATCCAGCGACTGCATACCCAGCTCCGTCCATGTGGGCCTGCCATGATTGCATTGGCCACTGTTGGGCGTAGATTCAATTTGCCTAAGCAGCGCGTTCATTTCAGGAATGCTCAGCATTCGGTTCGCTCGCACCGAACCATGACACGCCATACTCGATAACACCTCATCCATTGCTGAATCAACCAATTCGGTTTGTCCATGCGCACTGAGTTCTGACAAAACATCTTGCAGTAACGCTTGTGCATCTGCTTTGGCCAGTAAGCTGGGCAGCTCACGAACCTGCAAACACCCCGGTGATAAACGCGTTATGTGTAGCCCTGCTTCCGATAGTTTTTCACAGTGCGCTTCAGCCAAATCACCTTCGGCTGTACTAACGTTGACATCCACCGGCACCAATAAACGCTGGGTGCTGATGTTTTCACTGCGCCACGCGCTTTTTAATCGCTCGTAAGTGATGCGTTCATGCGCTGCGTGCGCATCAACAATCACCAAGCCGTTTTTATTTTCTGCAAGAATGTACACACCATGACAATGACCTAAGGCAAAACCCAATGGGGGAATTTGCGATGGCTCTGCATCCTTATCTGGGCGCTCGGCAATAGCGGTATCGTTTACTAAAGGTAAGCTGGACGGCCCATAAGGGCTTATCGGCATGGCCGCCCCACCCTTCAAAGACGGTGTTAGCGAAGCCTGAGGCCGATCACCCACTAAACGCTGCATCGAATCCATTGCAGCATGGGTTGATAACGGCAATTCACGCGTACCTGGAAAATTTAAACCCGGTTTCACATCACTGGCTCCGCTGGCATCACCAACACCATCAGATAGCTCTCGGCCCACAGAAGCTAAATGCTCGCCACTGGTCACCACCGCTAAATAATCTTTTAAAGACTTACGAACAAATCCGTGCACAGCCGATGATTCACGAAAACGTACCTCTTGTTTACCGGGGTGCACATTCACATCCACAGCCTCTGGTGGCATCGTTAAGAACAAAACAAACGCGGGGTGTCTTTGGTGATACAACAAATCGGAATAAGCTTGTTTTACCGCATGCGATACCACGCGATCTTTCACAGGCCGCTGGTTAACAAAGAAATATTGCATATCACCGGTGCTGCGTGAAAACGTAGGATCTGCCACCCAACCGCGAAGCGATAACGGCGGTTGTTCAATATCAACCACGCGTGCAGCTTCACCGAAACCTGCTCCTAAGATTTTGGCAATGCGCTCGTTCATGGCTGCATCGGTTTCGGCGCGTTCACAGCGAAACGTACTTTTACCGTTGTGAGACACCATGAATGCAACCGATGGATGAGCCATGGCTAGGGTTTTAATAATGGTTTCACAGCGTGCATATTCGGTGCGTGCGGTGCGCATAAATTTTCGTCGTGCTGGCACGTTATAAAATAGATCTTGCACATCCACTGAGGTGCCATCAGGATGAGCTGTGGGTTCTGCTTCCACGCCACCGTCATGACGATATCGAATTAACCAAGCTCGTTCTGCTGTCGCCACCTTCGAGGCCAGCTCAAGACGCGACACAGAGGCAATGCTGGGCAAGGCCTCACCTCGAAACCCCATACTCGATAGTGAAGACAATTCTTCTAATGAAGATAATTTACTGGTGGCGTGACGGGATAGGGCCAGCGGTAAATCGTTTTGTGAAATGCCGTGCCCGTTGTCGCGAATGCGAATGCGAGCCAAGCCGCCCTCGTTCAGCTCAATGCTGATTTTCGTGGACCCTGCATCCAACGCGTTCTCAACCAGCTCTTTAACAATCGATGCCGGGCGTTCGATTACCTCACCCGCGGCAATCTGGTTAATTAAGTGATCTGGAAGCTGTTGAATGGCCATGGCGCATTGTATCGCACCGAACTAGCCTCGATTGGCACTGGCCATGGCGTAATAGGTGCCTTGCGGAGCGCGGCGCTTCAAATACTGCACCACACCGGTTTGAATGGCCAAGGCCAGCTGGTCTTGGAACTGCGGATTGTTAAGTTTTCTCTCTTCTTTCAGGTTAGAGATAAAGGCTGTTTCCACCAACACCGACGGGATATCGGGCGATTTTAACACCGCGAACGGCGCTTGCTCTACTTGTGCCTTGTGCACGGGGCCTATGGCCTTTAACTGCTCAAGCACCTCACCACCTACATCCAAACTGGCTTCTAAAGTGGCATTTTGCGCCAAGTCGAGCAAAGTGGATTTCAATGTATCGCTCAACCCATCAAGCTGAACATCTCCAAACAAAGCCGCTTGCTCAGTTTCTTTATTGGCAAGCCATTTAGCGGCTTCGGATGTGGCGCCTTTTAACGACAAGGCGTACACCGAACTGCCATGGGCTGATTTTCTCTTAAACGCATCAGCATGAATGGATACAAACACATCGGCGTTTAAACGCCTAGCCACCCGTAAACGCTCTCGTAGTGCCACAAATTGATCCGAATTTCGAATCATCACAGGCTTCACACCGGGCGTGCTCAAAAAACGATTTTCTAACCGTCTTGCCACGGACAAAACAATGTCTTTCTCTTTAGTCTTACGCTGACCTACAGCCCCTGGGTCTTTACCGCCATGACCTGCATCAATAGCCACGATAACATCGCGCGCTGAAGCACTCGAGGGCTCAATATGACGCGCACTGTGTTCGGCGATTTCTGCGCTACCCGGCACACCTAAATCTACGACCAGCCGTTGCCCCTCACCACGCGGTACGAACTGATAGGTGGCAGACACCGCGCGTCGTAAATCCACCACAATACGCAGCCTGCCATCGGCTTGCTTACCGGAACGAACCGATTGAACCACGCCTTGTGAAAAAATTTGGTTCGGTAATTGGGTTTGCAGTGTGGTGTTTGATAGATCTAACACCAATCGATCCGGGTTTTGCAATGCAAAAAGTGAGGCCTCACCCGCCGACCCTGTAATGTCGAAATGCAGCATGACGTTCTCTTGCTGTACCACTCGAAAGCCTGTCATGGCTGCGCTGTTAGCCAACACCTGAGTAACAGGCAATCCTGCCAGTATGGATCCGCCTGCCCATTGCATTAAGCGTCGTCTTTCAATGAATCGTTGGTTTGATTTCATGGCACCTTCTTGAATAGCACACACACATCGCTACGCGCAGCGATAGCAATAATAGAAGATAGACGAGAATTTTAGAAAAACAAGCTAGCGATTAGCGATGCTCGATAATTTGAATGTGCCGAGCACTTGGGCGGTATTCAATGATGACGTCATGCGTCGGTTTTGGCAACTGTCCAGCGCCCTTTTCAGGCCATTCAATGAGCATCAAATCGCAGGTGTTAACCAAATCATCAAAGCCAATAAAATACAGCTCCTCCGGATCGGCAAGGCGATATAAATCTAAGTGCGCTGCCTGCCCTTGCCCAGCAAGTTTTAATTCAGGCACGGTGTACTGCTCAACCAAGGTGTAGGTCGGGCTTTTTATCACCTCGTTCACGCCTAGAGCTTGCAGCATCGCGCGAGCAAAAACACTTTTGCCCGCGCCTAAATCACCGTTTAGAAACACCACCACCGGCCAAGAATTAATGGCCTGAAGTGCTTGAACAAAGGATACCGCCGCAGCTTGTGTTTCAGCCTCGGTAACAACACAGCGATTCACTGCAAACCAACCACCGGCTGCACACCCTTGGCTATTGCAGCACCCAATTCATCCGACAAGCGCTCCATTAACGATTTTGGCGGTTGGAACGTTTTGATTTCTTCTGCACCTATAACATCGCGCGCAACCGCGTAGCGATCTTTAAGCTCATCAATCAATCCAAGCTCTACCGCTTGCTCACCATTCCAAATTAACCCGGTGAATAAGATGGGATCATCACTTAACCGCTCGCCTCGCCCTGCTTTAACCGCATCAATGAATTGCTGGTGAACCGAATCCAACACGCTTTGTAAATGCGCGGTTGCCGTTTCATCAATAGGAAGAAAGGGATCGAGTAACCCTTTGTGCTCACCTGCTGTTAGTAATCGCCGCTCTAACCCTAAGCGCTGCAGCGCATCGACAGCACCAAATGAATCAAGGCGCACACCAATTGAACCCACCAAACTGGCTTGGTTTGCGTAAATATTGTCGGCAGCGCTGGCAATGTAATAGCCTGCGGATGCTGCCATGTTGCCGATAACAGCGTGCACCGGTTTTTCAGGAAATTCATTTCGCAAACGAACGATGTCGTCGTACATCAGCCCCGCTTGCACAGGACTGCCACCGGGGCTATCCACCAACAAAATAACACCTGCCGCGCTGTCATCTTCTAACGCATCTTGCAAACGATTGCGCAAACTTTCCGCGCTAGCTTCTTCTCCTTCGAACACCGGGCCACTAAGTGAAATTAACGCGGTGTACGGCTCACTCTTTTCACCGCTACCTGCGCCACTCAATAATGGCATCAACAGGCCTGCGGCAATCGCTAGCAGTAATAAAAGCAGCAAGATACGAAAAACCCACGTTCCGATTCTGCGCCTGCGTTTTTGCTTTACCCAATCATTGGCTAGGTCTGCCAATAATAAATCCGCCGTGGCACGAACACGAGCAGGATCCTCACCTTCTACAAAGTCAGGGTCACGACGCGTTTGTGCAACGCTACTGACCTCGTGTTCAATGTCATCAATCCAATCACCGCTACTCATTAACTCTACCCACGTTATAAAGCTCTTAACCGATCCAAAGCCATTAGCCAGTCAGAATCTACTGGCACCTCACAAACCACACGCTCACCTTGCCAATCAAACGCAAGCTCTGCTGAATGCAAATACAAGCGGTTCAATCCTAATCGACGGAAACGCTGGTTGTCTTGATTATTCCCATAGCGCTCATCACCCACCACCGGATGCCCTTGGCTAGCCGCATGAACACGAATTTGATGTGTGCGCCCTGTTTCCAGCGCCACATCCAATAATGATACGTCCCCAAAACGTTCTTCCACCTGCACATGCGTAATGGATGGCTTGCCCTCTTCTTTCGATACCACAACTCGCCGTTCGCCCGCATGCTCGCTGTTCGCCAACAGCGGCAGATTCACGGTACCTACCTTCTGCGGCCAGCTGCCTGCCACCAACGCTTGGTATTTCTTACCCACCACGCGCTCACGGAATTGCGCTTGTAATTCTCGGCTTCGGCGACGATCACGCGCCACTAGCAACGCCCCACTGGTGGCTCGATCTAAGCGATGCACCAAGTCTAAATGGGGGCTATCAAGGGCCTGGCGCAACCCATCAATGGCACCAAACGCCAATCCACTGCCACCGTGCACAGCAATACCCGGCGGCTTGTTGATCACCAGAAAATCCTCATTTTCCAACACCACAGAGGATTTCAGCACACTGAGCAGCTGATCTGGGACTCGAACAGGCCCGGTTGTTTTGATTTTCATCGGAGGTACGCGCACCACATCACCGGCTGCTAATCGCACCGATACTTTGGCCCTACCGCCATTGATGCGAACTTGACCACTTCGCACCACCTTATAGATGTGGCTTTTTGGCACCCCTTTCGCCAACCTCAGCAGCCAATTGTCCAAGCGTTGACCATGATCTTGGTCGCTTACCGTTACGTGTTGAACTCGTTGGCCACCAGGCGCAGGCTGTTCTTGCATGGTTTTTGCTGATACCTAGGCACGCAGAGGGTTGAAGGACGTCTTTAGATGACCAAATTACGGCACTTGTGAATTGCCGAAATCTGCTCTCACTGCTATATTACGTTAACGGCCGGCTAATGTGCTCGCCGCCAAACAGCTTGCGCTGCACCATTCGCGGTATGCCCGCACAGCCGCAAGCTCCGGAAATTCAAAAGAACTTCCTAAATTTTAATAACTGACATCAGTGTCCTGAAGGCCGACTTGTCCACAAGACGTCTTCCGCTCAGGCCACATTCGGTGTGCCGAACCTTACGCTTCGTGCACCGAGTCCCAACAACAAAACGCCGGATCCATTCCTGACGTGACACTCGACATGCTGATTTGCCAGATTTTAGTTCTCTTGGGCCTCCCAAGCGAACGATTTGTGTTGTCTGCCAATTCATCGGCTTCGCGTATTGTCCTCGCAGAGCTTCCGGTCATGGACTCCCCTAACAATGAAAAGAATGTTAATCAACGCAACTCACGAAGAAGAGTTGCGTGTTGCCATCGTAGATGGCCAAAAGCTAATCGATCTAGACATAGAGCATAAGCAACGCGAACAAAAAAAATCCAATATATACAAAGCGAAAATCACCCGGGTTGAACCCAGCCTAGAAGCGGCTTTCGTCGATTACGGCGCCGAACGCCACGGCTTTCTTCCTTTCAAGGAAATTGCCAAAGAATACCTAGTGGGTAAAAACGGGGAAGAAGTCTCTCGCTCCAAAATTAAAGAAGTGCTGAAAGAAGGCACTGAACTGGTTGTTCAAGTTGAAAAAGAAGAGCGCAGCAACAAAGGCGCAGCTCTCACTACACAAATCAGCTTAGCTGGGCGCTTCTTAGTGCTTATGCCCAACAATTCCCGCGCAGGCGGCATCTCTCGCCGTATCGAAGGCAGCGATAGAAATGAATTGCGAGAGGCTATCGCTGGCGTTAATTTGCCTGAAGGTACGGGCATGATTGCTCGCACCGCAGCCATTGGCCGCACCAGTGAAGAGCTGCAATGGGATTTAGATTACCAAGCCGATATTTGGAAAGCCATTAAGCAGGCGTCTGAAAACGGTAAAGCACCGTTTTTGATTTACCAAGAAAGCAACATCATCGTGCGTGGCTTGCGTGATTACTTCCGCGGCGATATCGGTGAAATCATTGCCGATGAACAAGCCACATTCGATCAAGCAGCCGAATTCATTCGCATGTACATGCCTAAAAACGAGCGAAAGCTTAAGCTGTACACCGACGATGTTCCTCTGTTTAATCGTTATCAAATTGAATCGCAAATTGAATCGGCATTCACACGCGAAGTTCGCCTGCCTTCAGGCGGTGCCTTGGTTATTGATCACACCGAGGCTCTAATATCAATCGATATCAATTCAGCTCGTGCCACCAAAGGCAGCGACATTGAAGAGACAGCCACTAACACCAATTTGGAAGCGGCTGAAGAAGTGGCACGACAACTTCGCATTCGTGATCTAGGTGGCCTTGTGGTTATCGACTTTATCGATATGCTGTCAAACAAAAACCAACGTGCCGTTGAAAATAAATTACGCGACTCCTTAAAGCACGATCGCGCTCGAGTGCAAGTGGGCAGAATTTCTCGCTTTGGTCTGTTGGAGATGTCGCGTCAACGACTGCGTCCTTCATTAGGCGAAGGCACCGATAACGTATGCCCACGTTGTCATGGCGCTGGCACCATTCGCACCGTTGAATCTGCAGCTCTGTCCATTCTTCGTTTACTTGAAGAAGATGCCATGAAAGACAACACCGCACGCGTTGTGGCGGATGTGCCAGTAGAAGTGGCAACTTATCTATTAAATGAAAAACGCCAGAACCTGACAGAAATTGAAGGTCGTTGCAATGTATCGATGTTGATCGTCGCTAACCCAACATTAGAAACCCCTAATTACAACATCGAACGTGTACGTCAATCCGATGATGAGCACCAAAGCAGTTCGATGAAAAGTTTCGAACTTGCCAGCGATAATTCTGAAACCTACAACCCAACCAAACCTGCCGAGGTGAACGTTGAGCAACCCGCGGTTAGTACAGTTCGACCCAACGCACCCGCACCACAACCCGTCAAAGCCAGTCGAGCAACCGGCCTTGCCTCGGGCAACAACGGTGCAAGCGAACAAGGTGGTGGCATAAGACGCATTCTTGGCAAAGTCACCTCACTGTTCAATCCAAACTCTGACACCAAAACCGACACTGCAGAAGAGAAAGAGGCGTCGGCTAACACCAACCCACGCGGTGGGCGCCAAGGGCAGAACAATAACCAACGTCGCTCACGCGGTGGCCGAGCTCGAAACAACAGCAACAACAATCGAAATCGTAACAACAATAACCGCGATGCCACCGCTAGTAATGATGAGAAGCAACCGAGTCGAGGCCGTGGTCGGGGTCGAGGTGGCAATGCAAAGAATAACGCCGCCGGCAACAACGCCAATGCAAACGCTAAAGCTACCGCCGACAGCACTGTAGAAGCTAAAACCAACGCCCCAACAGGTGAAGCGGCTTCAGCCAATGCAACCGATGATACGCAACGTAAGCCACGTCGCAGTCGCGGTGGCCGGGGCCGAGGTGGACGCGGTCGCAACAACGACAATCGATCAGCAAACGATACGCAAGAAGCTTCTGCATCGGATGCAAACGCCAAAAACGCGGAGCCAGCAAGCGCATCTAATGCGAAGACCGATTCTGCTGAAGCCTCTGCCAATGCCAACCAAGCAAACCGCCCACGAACTAACGGCGTAGCACCGCGCTCGGCAGTGAGTGAAGAATCGCTAGCCGCCACCGCCGCTGCAAACGCTAAAATCGATTCAAGCAATACTTCTGAAGAAGATAATCGCGAGCCGCGCAGACGCCGTGGACCAGGTCGTCGTCGTCAACGTGTAGACAGCAAGAAAGATTCAGTTGCAACTGCAAACGATTC
>CALHNS010000007.1 GCA_938035125.1 uncultured Granulosicoccaceae bacterium
ATCGGTGGTTGGTGTGGTATTCGGCGCTACAGGCGTTGCTGTGGCCTCAGATGCATCATTTAACTGCTCATCAACAGGCGACAAATCACTCGCAGAATCACCGCTGCTGCAGCCTACCAACCCTATTAGTGCGGCGGCTAAAAGGAGGCCTATGGAAGGAATTGAGCATTTTTGCATCGTTTTTCAGCCAGTTTGTTGTCGTTGCTAAACCATACGACAGGATGTGGAGGTTGTACAATCTCTGCGCTGGTGGAGTCGGTATTTTACTTCACTGTCATAATTCAAGCTGGATGATACGTCCGATACCACCCATTTATTGAAGCCCAAAGAGTCATTATGAGTAAAGTTATTGACGGAAAAGCGTTTGCCGAAAAAGTGCGCGGTGAAGTAAGTAAGCAGGTTGATTGGTTGAAAAGTAACCACAGCATTACCCCAGGCTTGGCGGTCGTGTTGGTAGGTGAAGATCCTGCCAGTCAGGTTTACGTTCGCAACAAAGGCAAGCAAACGGTTGAAGTGGGCATGAATTCCTACGAGCACAAACTCGATACGTCGGTATCTGAGGCTGAGCTTTTAGCGCTAATTGATAAATTGAATAATGATGATTCTGTGCACGGCATTTTGGTGCAACTGCCGTTACCTGATCATATTCAAGAGGCGGCTGTTATTGATGCCATTGATTACCGCAAAGACGTCGATGGTTTTCACTTAACTAACGTTGGCCTTTTAAATACCGGTGGTGAGGGCGTTGTGCCTTGCACACCACTAGGCTGCATCATGATGTTAAAAGATCGTCTGGGCAGTTTATCGGGTAAGAACGCGGTGGTTGTTGGGCGATCAAACATCGTCGGCAAGCCAATGGCTGCGCTACTGCTTAAAGAAAGCTGCACTGTAACGATTGCGCATTCACGCACACAAGATTTAGCAGGCGTTTGTAAAGAGGCCGATATTTTAGTTGCCGCAGTAGGTCGTCCAGAAATGATTCCTGGCGATTGGGTAAAACCAGGCGCAGCCGTTATCGATGTGGGAATTAATAGAATCGAGCGAGATGGTAAAAATAAACTGGTTGGCGATGTTGACTACGCTAGCTGCGAAGCCGTTGCTGGTGCCATTACTCCTGTGCCAGGTGGTGTTGGCCCGATGACTATCGCTTGTTTACTGCACAACACGGTTCAACAAGCCGCACGCCAAAAAGGTGTTGAATTACCAGCATAAGTTGGATTTTTTTTCAGTAAAGCTTGGTTTATAGCGCATCTGTCCCATTGCCTATCATGGATAGCGTTTGGCGATGGGGCTGATGCGAATTGAAAGGTTCGCAATGTAAAACTGTTTGCATTGCATTAAATTACTTTACCCCGTTTCTTTGGGGCAATCGGATACACCGATTCTGTCATCCACATCCCGTCAAATTCACCTTCACTTTGGCGGCGAACACGGAACATGTAGGCTACCTCATCCCCTTGGGGCGTCACTAGCCAAACCGGTTGCATCGCTACATCATCCTGAATCTCGATAGGCCCGTAGTCGTCGTCGATGTGATTGAACATCTCACCAAAGCCCCGTTTTAACATCGCGCTGAAACGCGGTAATGGGCCGGTTACCGCCTTATTGCTAGGGGCTGCAAATCGCCAAACGGTTGCGATGCCTTCGTCACCTGAGGCCGTATCGTTGGTTTTTAAGGCTTCAACCACAATTCGAATCACCTCAGTGGGGGTTAATTCGGTACTGGGCGAGGGCCCGTTGACGGAAGAGTCCGCCCAAGCGGTAGATGACAAATTGAGCAAAAACGCAAGAAATACCACAATATGTGTGCGCATACTGGCTAATCTCTACTTAAAGGCGATCACGCCGATATACCTTATACGTACCGCGGACCGCATATGGACTAACTCATTACCGCTTTGTAGGTGTGTGTTTGGGTTAGCTAAAAACGTTATGTCTAAACAATCTGGCGTTTATAACGCATTGAAAAAATGGTGCTTGCTGTTAATAAGCCTAAGTTGGCTTGGCTATTCGCCTGCAAGTACTGCACAAGCGTGGCTTGATGAGATTATCACCCCAGCCGATGCGCGCCATATTTTAACTCGAACCGGATTTGATGCCGCGCCAGAGTCTCAAAAGGCCATTGAAGGATTCACCCGACAAGAGGTTATAAACCAAGTATTGGCAGGCTTTAACACACAGCCTCAAAAACCCATGCCTGCGTGGACGAATGAGGTGGCACCGTTGTATTGGACTCGCCGTGATTTAGACGATCAATCGCAACGTGAATTTGATCGTTTACGCGATCAAGAGTTGGTGAGTTTACGCACTTGGTGGATCGATGAAATGTTAACCACTTCATCTCCTCAAACCGAACGCATGGTGTTGTTTTGGCACGACCATTTTGCCACGAGTTATAAAGGCGTAAACCGTCAGTCCATGGCGATGGCCAGACAAAACCAAACCTTTCGTGAATTAGGTATGGGTGAATTCGAAACGTTACTGCGCGCTATGATTCGAGATCCTGCGCTGCTTAACTATTTAAACAATTTAACCAATCGTAAAAGTAGCCCGAATGAAAATCTTGCGCGAGAGTTCATGGAGCTGTTTACTTTAGGCGAAGGCAACTTCGATGAGCACACAGTGAAAGAGGCCGCTCGCGCGTTAACAGGTTACGGTGTATCGCAAAATAAAAACCTTCAGCCACGGTTCAATGATTGGCAACACGATTGGAATGAGAAAACGTTGTTTGGTGAAACCGGTGCTTTTAATGGTGATGATCTCATCACCATTTTATTAAAACAACGCTCACTTGATCGGCACATCGCAACTCGTTTTTGGCATGCTTTAGTGGCCGATCGTGAACCCACGCCCAAAGAATTAGAGCCCTTGGCAACTACCTTTAGAAACTCAGGGCATCGATTGGATGCACTATACCGAGCCGTTTTAGAATCTGACTCGTTCTGGCAGGAAAAGAATAGAGGGGCGATGATTAAATCTCCTGCCACCTTGTTTATTGGTACCGCACGCGCACTGGAAACGCCAAAGCGTATTAAAGAACAAATTCCTAAGTTGTTAAAACTTGCTGGCCAAGATTTATTCGCACCCCCTAATGTGTCGGGTTGGCAAGAGGGGCCTGCTTGGATTACATCGGGTCGGTTATTGAACCGGTATACCGGGCTTAATACGTTACTAAGCGCTACTCAACAACCTAACAGTGAACAGTTGCAAGCCGCGGCAGAAAACCTTGTTACTGAGCCTACAATGATGAGTGCGCCGACGGTTAACATGATGAGTGGTAGCGCTACGACGGAGGCTACTGGTCAGTCTATGCAAGCGAACACTCAACGCATAGAAAAGCCATTGCCACTGATGCTGAAATTAGCGGCGGAAAATTTAAACGGCCCACCCCAATACCGAGTGGAATTATTAAACGCAAGCGATAAGACTGTATGGCAAAGTGAGGTGTACACACTAAAAGGCGGTTGGGATACCGCTCGTTATGGACCCATCACAGAACGGTATCAATTGCCTTGGCAAACGATTCGGTTGCCCGTTCCTAAAGATTTTTTAAATCGTGCACATATTATGCGAGTGCATTATTTAAACGATGCCGCTGATGACAGCGGGGATAGAAATCTATACGTGGGTGCACTCAGCACCGATGATGCGTTTGTGTTCGCAAAGCCTGGATCTCAGGTGAGTGATTGTGTGCCGGATAATCCTGCCGATGCTAGTGACCTGTATTGCCAAGGTTATGTCGATATGGCGTTAGCGCCACTTAAGCAAGTAACCCATGGCAAGGTGTCAGAATCGGAGAAATACGATGAAGTTCGCTACGCGTCCAAACACATCGGTTGGGCTAACCACAACACCAATAATGGTGTTTTAAACGCACGTATCGTGT
Organism: uncultured Granulosicoccaceae bacterium; assembly: GCA_938035125.1. Classification (GTDB taxonomy): domain Bacteria; phylum Pseudomonadota; class Gammaproteobacteria; order Granulosicoccales; family Granulosicoccaceae; genus Granulosicoccus. The sequence continues at coordinate 3,887 of CALHNS010000007.1, forward strand.
TTCAAGATCTTCGTTATCAGGGGCGGCATTGGCCAGTTTTCACAGCTTGGTATCGCGTACAACCTGATGGTGAGCCCGTATTGTGGCTTAATAGCGATGAATGTTGGCCTCATTGCGTTAGGCGTATGCCAGTATGCGCATGGGCGAACGATCGAGCCCCAAATAGTTTAACGCTTAATTTTACAGCCCTTGGTATTCGTAAAAATTCTGATCGTCAATGCCATGTTAGTAGTTTACAAGACGATGAAGCGGCCTTAGTTGATGGATTGTTGATGAATGCTGTGACGGTGTTAAGTGAATCATTAACGGCGGAGGAAAATCGTTTTCCACAAAAAAGAAGCCATATTAAAGAGGCATTGGCCATGATGATTCAACGCTTTCAACAGAATGATATTGTAAAAGCCTTTCAAGAGTCATCACCTACGAATAGAACTGCTGTTGCGGCGGTGCCAAAGATAGTACAAGATGATTCTGCGAAACGTAGATACCCAGAAACTCAACGTTTGGACGCATTGGCGCTAAATGCGTTGTCATTAGATGAACGCCAACAACAAATTCAATCGCAAGGGTTTACTTGGCTAACAACCTTAGCACCGGGTATCGAGTTATCGACATTACCGGGTTGGCGAAGGCAAAATTCCGATGCTTTACACGGTGCGAAGTTATATCAATACCTCCAACAACTGCTATTGAACCCCGCTTATCATGTGTATTAATAATGGATAGAAGAGATTGGTTAAAAACGTCGTTACTTGCCCTGTGTGGTGCCTCTTTTGGAAGCCATGGTCAATGGGTTAAAGCGAATACGGATGGGCGTAGGCTTATCTTGGTTGAGCTATCAGGTGCCAACGATGGTTTGAACACACTGGCGCCCATTCGAAACGACTACTACCATTCGCTGCGCCCAAGCCTTTCGTTAGCACGTAATCAAGTCATTGAGTTGCAAGATGATCATGGCATGCACGAAGCGTTAAAACCTTTAACAACCGCTTGGCAGCGAGGGGAACTTGCTTGGGTGCACGGATTGGGGTACCCATCAGCGAACCGCTCGCACTTTAAGTCTATCGAGTTGTGGGAAAGTGGCGGTGATGGCCAAATCGCTGGGCGCACGGGGTGGATGACTCACGACATCGAACATGCTTTAGGGCGCGCCGTTACCGATCCACACGGCATTAGCCTTGTTAATGATATGAATATTTTCCACAGCGCAAGTGGTCGTTGGTTAAGTATGAGTTCTCCAAAGCAATTAATGGTGGGGAGAAATGATGTTGATGCCTCGGTACAAGATGTTAACGCTACCATTCAACTGGTTACCGCCAGAATGCAGGAATTAGATTCCACGCTGGTTCAGCTGCAAAAGCGTTTAGCCAATGCGCCTAAAGTCCCTGCTATTGGTCGTGGCCAATTAGGGGGGCATTTGCAGCAAGTTTTGCGTTTGATTCGTGCAGGTATCGATACGCCAGTGTATCGGGTGCAGCTTGGAGGTTTTGATACACACCAAAATCAATTGGGCCGACACAACAATTTATTGTCCCAACTGGGTATGTCGTTGGCGCAATTTCGAGCAGCACTTATTCAGGACGGTGAATGGGATAACACACTCATCATGACGTACTCTGAATTTGGGCGGCGTGCAGCAGAAAATAAATCCGGTGGTACAGACCATGGCACCGCTGCACCGCATCTGGTTATGGGCGGGCAATTAAACGGCGGGCTTTACGGAGAACCCACAGATTTATCCAACCTGGTAGACGGTGATCCTGAATTCACGATGGACTACCGAAGCTTATACAGCCAAGTGTTAGCAACATGGTTTGGCATTGATTACAATCAATTCCAGGCTTTCAACAACCCTTTGTTGGCCACTCTGGTAAAAAACGGATGATGTGAGGGGCTCTGGTCAGGATTTTTTAATATAAATTAAAGCCCTAAGCCAGGCACATAACCCAACGCCAACAGAATCATTAAAGAGTAGGCCGCAATCATGGCAATGCGCTGAATCGTGTTGTCGGTGTTGAAAAAATCGTTCATGAGATGGTTTCTCCGCTGTTGTGTATGGGCTTATTAAAGCGGGTCAGCGGGGCAAAACAGGGCCTAAAGTCAGATACTTAGTGCATCAATTATGATGAATTCGGACACCAGAGCCTTAAGATCGCAGCAATAGGTGCTGAGCTTGATATCCTGCACAAGTCCAATCTCTAGGTTGTACCGACAATGCTTACAAGTTCTGATGCCCGCACCGTGGTTTTGGTGGAAGATGAGGCGGCTTTGCGCGAAAACTATCGCCTTGCGCTGGAGAAGGCGGGCTATCGTGTGATGGATTTTTCTGCCGCCAGCACAGCTTTGGCAGCCTGTGAAAAGGCGCTGCCCGATTTGGCCCTTATCGATATTGGCTTGGGTAACGACAGCGAGGCAGGATTTGGGCTTTGCCAGTCGCTACGTTCGTTGTCGGCGCAATTACCCATCATGTTTCTTACCGCCCGAGACAGCGAATTGGATGTGATATCCGGGTTAAGACTGGGGGCGGATGATTACTTAACCAAAGACATCAGCTTGCAACAAATCATCACTCGAGTGAATACGCTGTTGCGCCGAGTGGATGCATTGAAATCTCAAACCACCACCCCTGTTCAACAAATTGCCGAATTGACGTTAGATCATGAGCGGCTGCTGGCCTCTTGGGCAGGAGAGAAAGTGGAATTAACCGTCACTGAATTTTGGTTGGTGGCCTGTTTGGCGAAAAATCCTGGGCAAGTAAAAAGCCGCCAACAACTGATGGATGCGGCAAACCTTGTGTTAGATGATCAAACGATAACGGCGCACGTTAAACGCATTCGAAAAAAGTTTGTGCACGTTGATAAATCGTTTACCGCTATTCAAACCGTTTACGGTTTGGGCTACCGGTGGCTTGACACCGACACGGCCGTTTAAAGCCTGTGAGTTGCTGAATTTTTCATGCGTTTAAAACTGCAAATGGTCGTAGCAGGCCTCGTAAGCCTGGCAATCCCTATTGTGGGTTGGCACAGCATTCGACAGTTGGATGATGCGTTAGAAGAATCACGACGAGGTGAGCAGCAGCTTCGCGTGAATAATGCGGTGGCGTCCTTATCCACCAATGAGCCGTTGATGCAGCTGCTGCAATCGCGTGTGGGCCACACCGATGGGCTCGATCTTTATGCACCTTACGCTCGATTTCCCGTGTTCGTTGATGGCTATGCCGACGATTGGCGAGAATTTAGTACACCGATTAGCAAGCTAACAAAGTCATCGGACGACTTGAGCCGAAGCACGGGTGTCAACGTTAAGTCATCGGTTCGAAATAACACGCTGTATCTATTTATAGACGTGGCGGATAACAACGTAGTCTTTCACCAGCCGCCACCCTTGGTTACCGACTATGCCGAAGGTGAAGAACCCGATTTTTATGAACAAGTGGTTAACGGTGATGCTCTTGAATTACTCATACAACAACCCTCTGGCGACACCCTTCACGGCTTGTTTCGTGCAACCGCCCCAGGACCGGTTATTGCCCGTGTTGCCTCAAATTCAAATCGGCGAAAAGTAGGTGATCGATTAAGTGCTTGGCAAGGGCATTGGAGTGCTGAAGCAACAGGATTTCAGCTTGAGTTATCCATTCCGTTGCCTGCTGATGGCTCAACCTTTGGCCTAGCTTATGTGGATGTGGATAAACGAGGCGATGATCGTACGCATTGGGTTGGAAGCCTTGACCCTGCCGTTATGGCACAGCGACACCGTTCGAACATTACACACGATGCCGATCCCAAACTGCACCGAGTATCGAACGAAGCGTTTGATGCGCTTAGCCCTTGGGTAACCCCTGCCACACGCGCACGCTTGTTTGATGCTCAGGGGCGTCTATTGGCCGATGTAAGCCAGCTGTACGAACAAGATCATACGCAAACAGCATTTGATCCTGCCAAATCGAATTTGTGGGATGCGCTGGTGTTCCGATTTGTCTCAGCCATGTTGCGTGATCGCAACGGTGAATACAGTGCCGATCCTTTGTATCAGCGCGTTGATGATTTGCATATGCCGTTAAGTACCTTGTCTGAAACTGGGCCATTGAAAACGGCTCGTCGATATCAAACCGATGAGGCAGATTTTGTTATGGGCACACTGGGTGCGCTAAGCACAGCGCCTGTTAGTGGTTATCTATTATTTGAATCAAACGACAGTCGAGCAACGTCTTATGCTGGCAGCCGATTGGCGCAGCTAATGAGCCTGTTGACTCTGGTAAGCCTTGCGGTAGGTGGGTCTTTGTTAACGTTTGCCACCGTTTTATCTTTTCGAATTCGGCGCTTATCCAAGCAAGCCGCTAGGGCCGTTTCTAACGATGGTCGCGTAAACGCTTTTGCACCGAGTTCGGCCAAAGATGAAATAGGGGAATTGTCACGAACATTAAGTGATTTATTGGGCCGCACGCAGCATTACACACATTACTTAGAGGCGTTATCCAGTCGTTTATCGCATGAACTAAGAACCCCTTTGTCGGTAGTAAAAACATCGTTAGAAAATATTGACGAGGCACAACTTGATGATCAAACGTTAAAATTAGTGAACCGAGCGAATGGAGGCGCTGAACAACTGGGGCATATTATCCGTGCGTTAGTGGAATCTACCCGGTTGGAACAAACCGTTCAGCAGGCACAAAAAGGGCCTATCCCTGTAAAAGCCTTTTTGGAAGGTGCGTTAATTCGTTATCAACAGGTTCACCCAACCATAACGTTTGAAGCAATGGCGGATGATGTTAGCGATAAGCAAACGGTGTTTGCATCACCTGAGCTTTTGCAACAAGCGCTTGATAAATTAGTAGATAACGCGGTTAGCTTCACCTCAGATAATTCGATAAGCCTGGGTGCACGCACTTACAACCAAAACGATACCCAGTGGGTCATTTTTTCGGTGAATAACCCAGGACAACTGAGTGACAAGGTAAACCCCACGCAAGTGTTTGATCCGATGTTTTCATCACGTGAAGATGCCCATGATGAGTTGCATTTAGGGCTGGGTTTATACATCGTAAGAATGGTGGCAGAAGCGCATTCTGGGCATGCTGATATGAGTCAGAATGGGGGTGTCGTGACGGTCTCAATGGCTATGCCAACAAACGTACACGAAGTGGAAGATTTTACGTCAAACTAGGCCCATGACAGCAACACCTTCTGAACGCGTGAATCAACCCATTGTTCAAGTGCGCGGGTTAAGTAAAACCTACGCTAACGGCCACCAAGCGCTCAAAAATATTGAGTTAGATATTTTTGAAGGTGAAATTTTAGCCTTACTGGGGCCCAATGGTGCGGGTAAAACCACCCTAATATCAACCATTTGTGGGCTCGTTAATGCCAGCGGTGGCACGGTGTTGGTTGGCGGTCACGATCACGTTAAGCAGTACCGACAATCACGCGAATTGATAGGGCTGGTGCCTCAAGAATTGGCGCTAGGTGCGTTTGAATTGGTGGAAGATGCCGTCACGCTCAGTCGAGGGTTATTTGGTAAACCCAAACGCCCCGAGTTCATCTCAGAATTATTAGAAAAATTGTCATTAGGCGATAAAGCCAAAAGCCCCGTTAACCGATTATCGGGTGGCATGAAGCGCCGAGTACTCATTGCCAAAGCTTTGGCGCACGAACCGCGCGTGTTGTTTCTAGATGAACCCACCGCCGGTGTAGATGTGGAACTGCGTAAAGACATGTGGAAGGTGATTGATGAGCTTCGTAATGACGGCGTTACCATCATTCTTACCACCCATTACATCGAGGAGGCGGAAGCGATAGCTGATCGAGTGGGCATTATCAGCGCCGGTGAAATTTTGGTTATTGATGATAAAAAATCCTTGATGGAAAAATTAGGTAAAAAGCAATTGATGATTGAATTGAGAGAGCCTGCGCTAACCGTTCCATCTTCTCTTGATGCGTATCAATTGGGCTTAAGTGATGAAGGCCGAGTGCTAACCTACACCTACGATGTGCGAGCCGAGCGAACGGGCATAACGCAATTACTGAATGATGTGCAGGCCGCAGGGCTTGCGCTAAAAGACATCAACACGTCCGAATCGTCGCTTGAAGATATTTTCGTTAACATTGTGAAGGCCGACTCATGAACATTGAAGCCATCAAAGCAATCTATACCGTTGAGATGCGCCGAACGCGCAAAACCTTAATGCAATCCATTGCATCGCCCGTAATTTCAACGTGTTTGTATTTTGTTGTTTTTGGTTCTGCCATTGGTTCACGTATTGAATCAGTGGGTGGGGTGTCTTACGGGGCCTTCATTGTTCCAGGGCTTATGATGTTGTCGCTATTAACGCAAAGCATATCGAACGCATCGTTTGGAATTTTCTTTCCCAAATTTACTGGCACGGTTTACGAGATATTGTCAGCACCTGTGTCATTTGTTGAAGTGATTGTGGGCTATGTGGGGGCTGCGGCTACCAAGTCACTCATTATTGGCACCATCATTTTAATCACCGCCAGTTTCTTCGTTGATCTGCGCATCGCGCATCCGTTTTGGATGCTGGCCTTTCTCATCATGACGTGTATCGCCTTTAGCCTGTTCGGATTCATCATTGGGTTGTGGGCCGATAACTTTGAAAAACTTCAGGTGATACCGTTATTGGTGATTACCCCATTGGTGTTTTTGGGCGGCACTTTTTATTCCATCGATATGCTGCCGCCACTTTGGCAGAAAATTTCATTGTTTAATCCGCTGTTGTATCTCATCAGCGGCTTTCGCTGGAGTTTTTATGAAGTAGCGGACGTTAATGTAGGTATCAGCTTAATGATGACAGCTGGGTTTTTAGTGACTTGTTTGGGGGTTGTTTGGTATATGTTCCGAACCGGTTATAAGCTTAAACAGTAAGAAGGGCTCCAGAGCAATCCCAAATCACTACCATACCACCGGAGAGGGATTTTGCTGTTCTCAATGGCAATACGCAATAACCGAATCGTTTAGTCCCACTCAATTCGCGCAGTTCTCAGTGGTCAAGAAGACGCCAAAAAGATAATTGTGTCTCCGTTTCTCGAATGTAAGGTGAAAATCTCAGTGAGTTTGTGGGAAGATCTGAGTTAATTGACGCAGCAATACCACCTATAAGTTTCTGAAAGGTTGTTTGCCGCAAGACGGCCGCAAGTTGTGGCTGGCCTGACTCATATAACGATTTTTATTTATCTTAGAGTAAATCCCCCCATGAGTAATTTTTTCAAAGGAAGTCTTGCCGATACGGATAAGGCTATTCTGGATTCCATCAATGCAGAGCTGGGTCGTCAGCAACATGAAATTGAGCTAATCGCGTCGGAAAATATCGTCAGTGCGGCTGTGATGGAAGCGCAAGGTTCGGTCATGACAAATAAGTACGCTGAAGGTTATCCCGCCAAGCGCTACTACGGCGGCTGCCAGCACGTTGATACCGCAGAAACCTTAGCCATTGAACGAGCCTGTAAGTTATTCGACTGCACCTACGCGAACGTTCAACCGCATTCAGGAGCGCAAGCGAACCAAGCGGTATTTTTAGCACTGCTTGAGCCTGGTGATACTTTCATGGGAATGGATTTATCCGCAGGTGGCCACCTCACTCACGGCTCTCCTGTAAATCAATCGGGTAAGTGGTTCAATGCGGTTACTTATGGCGTTGACGACACAACCCACCAAATTGATTACGACGCACTCATCGCCACAGCAAAAGAGCACAAGCCAAAACTTATTATTGCTGGTGGTTCGGCATACCCTCGTGAAATTGATTTTAAAAAATTCCGCGAAGCAGCTGATGCAGTCGGTGCCATCTTAATGGTGGACATGGCTCACTTTGCAGGGCTTGTGGCAGGCGGGCATCACCCGAACCCATTAGATTATGCCGATGTGGCCACCACCACCACACACAAAACTCTACGTGGCCCTCGTGGCGGCATGATTGTCTCGCGCAGTGAAGAGCTGGGTAAAAAGTTTAATTCAGCGGTGTTCCCAGGGCTTCAAGGTGGGCCTTTAATGCACGTTATTGCGGCCAAAGCCGTAGCCTTTGGTGAAGCATTGCAACCTGAATTTAAGAACTACACAAAAGCGGTTATCGATAACGCACATGTACTAGCCGACACACTGAAAAATGGTGGCCTGAACGTGATTTCTGGTGGCACCGATACCCACGTGGTATTGATCGATTTACAGCCTAAAAACGTTACTGGAAAGGCTGCAGAAGCGGCACTGGGTCGTGCTGCGATCACGTGCAATAAAAACAGTATTCCGAATGATCCAGCCTCCCCGTTTGTAACCTCTGGTGTGCGCCTTGGCACCCCTGCAGGCACCACAAGAGGTTTTGGCACAGAGGAATTTAAACAAGTTGCTGAATTGATTTTGGAAGTATTAGACGGCTTGTCAGCGAATGGGGAAGAGGGCAATGCTGCGGTTGAAAAAGCGGTGCACGATAAGGTGGTTGCCTTAACCGCTAAGTTCCCTATTTACTAAGTTATCAAGCTTTATGCATTAAGGAAAGCCGGTGTGCATTGCGCACCGGCTTTTTTCATTTTAGTTGAACGCTTCTATTTTCAATCTAATCGTATACATCTCTAGAACGATCAATGGTTTTACTCAGTAAAATCACCGGTAATAACCCCACCAACACAATCAATAACGAAAATAACGCGCTTTCACCGATCAGTTCATCGGATGCAAATTGATACACCTGCGTGGCCAATGTATCGAAATTAAAGGGGCGTAAAATAAGTGTGGCAGGAAGCTCTTTCATGCCGTCCACAAATACAACTAAGGCGGCGGTGAGTATGCCACTGCGCATCAAGGGCAAATGAACGCGCCCAAGGATGCCCATGGAGGAATGCCCTAAAGAGCGCGCTGCATCATCCATGTGCGGGCTGATTTTCTTCATGCTGGAATCAATTCCGCCAAACGCTACTGCTAAAAATCGCACCGTATAAGCAAATACCAAAATGCCCACAGAGCCTGAGAGTAATAAACCTGTGGAGATGTCAAAGTGCTTTCGCATAAACGCATCTAACGCGTTATCAAACGTGGAAAAAGGAATCATGATGCCGATGGCTAGTACTGCTCCTGGAATGGCGTAGCCTAAGCTACTGACCAGTACGGCAACGTTTAATAGGTTGTTGTTCAACATGCGTTTGCTGTAGCTTAAAAGTAGGCCCACACTAACGGCTACGAATGCTGCCATCATCGATAATGAAATGCTGTTCCAAGCGATGGTTGGAAAATCTGAATTCCAAGACACATCGAAATAAATGATTGAATAACGCACCAACACGATGGCTGGAATAACAAAACCTAAAATGACTGGCAATGCACAGAACAATGACATAAGAAACGCTTTACGCCCGCGCAACTGCACACGTTCGAATGAGCGAAAACGACTGGACCCGCTTTGCGCATTCGTTTGCGCGCGCCGACTGAATTTTTCAAGCCCCACCAAACACAACACGAACAACAAAATTAAGGAAGCGATTTGAGCACCGCCGCCTAAATTACCCATGCCCAGCCACACATCGTATAAACCAGCGGTTAGGGTGCGCACGGCGAAATAATCTACTGTGCCAAAGTCATTTAAAGTTTCCATTAACGCCATGGCTAACCCCACAGCAATCGCTGGTCGGGCAATGGGCAATGCAATTCGAAACAAACGTTGTGTGCGCGACAAGCCTAGTGCTTGTGCGGCTTCTAAAATTGAAGCCGATTGCTCTAAAAACGCTGCACGTGCGAGTAAGTAAACGTAGGGATACAGCACCAACACCAACATGGATATGGCACCGCCGAGTGATCGAATTTTTGGAAAATAATAATCTTTTGAACCTTGCCATCCAAAAACATCGCGCAGCAGCGACTGAACCGGGCCTGCAAATTCTAAAAGATCGGTGTACACGTGGGCGATAACATACGCTGGCACCGCGAACGGTAACAGTAATGCCCAAGAAAGCAGCTGGCGGCCAGGGAATTGGTAATGGGTTACAAACCAAGCGCTGAAAACGCCTATGACTAAGGTGCCGATGCCAACACCCAGCATTAAAACCAAGGTGTTAAATAAGTAGGTGGGTAAAACTGTACTGGCAAGGTGTGGCCAGATGTTTGTCGCAGGGTTTAACGCAAGCCATGCCACAGCCAATATGGGCAAACACACCAAAGTGGCCACAGTGATGCCAAACAGCAACCAGCCATAACGTTTATTGGTGTGAGAGGGTTGGCTCAGCGCTGTACGCGCTGATGCAACCGGTACGGCAGAAGAAGACATTAGCCGTCGTAGCCAACCTCATCCACCATTTTACTGGCGGTAACACGATGCTTCACAACTTCGGATAAAGGCAGTGTGTCGTGCTGAAATTCACCCCAAGAGCGCACCAATCCTGATGCCGGTACGTCTTTGTTCACGGGGTACTCGTGATTTTGTTCGGCATACATTGACTGCGCTAAGTCGCTGGCTAAAAATTCCATTAGCTTCTTTGCGTTGTCTTTGTTTGGAGCTGCCGCTGTCATTGATATACCGGCGATGTTCATGTGGGTGCCGCGATCGTCTTGGTTAGGGAACACGATGTTGACCGATGCCGCCCATTCAGATTGCTCTTCATCGGATTGCATGGCACCCATGTAATAAGAATTAATAATCGCCACATCGCATTCGCCTTCAGAGATAGCCTTCACTTGTGCGCGATCATTACCCTGTGGGGTGCGAGCGAGATTGTCTTTCACACCGGTTAACCATGCTTTAGCATCGGCTTCGCCGTGATGGGCAACCATTGATGCGATGAGTGCGTTCATGTAAACGTGTTTACCGCTGCGAGTGCAAATTCTACCCGCAAGTTCTGGTTTGGCTAAATCTTCGTAGGTGGTTATTAGGCCCTCTTCAACGCGTTCGGTTGACGTTACGATAATACGTGCCCGATTGGTTAGGCCGAACCAATGGCCATCAGCATCTCGGAATTCACTGGGAATACTTGCATTCAGCGCATCGCTTTGTACGCTTTGCGTTAAGCCAGCGTCTACGGCATTACTTAAGTTGCCAACATCGACTGTGAAAATCAAATCAGCAGGGCTGTTTCGTCCTTCATTTGCTAAACGTTCAACCAACCCCTTTTTGGCGAACACCGTGTTTACCTTTATGCCCGTCTCTTTAGTGAATCGATCAAACATGGGTTTGATTAAAAACGGCTGACGATAGGAGTAGACGTTCACTTCATCGGCCGCAACGGCGGCGCTAGAAAATAAAGAACCTGCGAGCAAACTGGCAGCAGCGATACACCTTATAACGGTGTTTAATTTGGGAGTAAATCCCATGACGTTATTCCACAGTGATTTAGTAGGATATTGATAGTAATGGGTAAAAAACAAAGCTTCAACCACGAAAATAATAGGGGTATAAAACGTAAGGTTATTGCATTAATCCTTAGATTTTATAAGGATAATGGGCCATCGGTTCACTTGTCAGAAAAGTGAGGTGGTTGCCGACGAATTAAGCCATGTTTAGGAGAAAACACGAAGCTAAAGATGAACAAAATTGATAACGCCATCACAATGGTTGGCGCGGGTGCGCTGTTTAAGTGGTAGCTGGCGGTTACCCCTAACACGGTGCAAAAAAAGGCGATGGGAATTGATAGCCACACCATCGATTCGAACCGGCTAACCCAAAGGTAACTGATAGCCCCTGGGGCTATGAGCACGGCAATGACGAGAATGATGCCAACCGCCTTGATTGATGCAACAATAACCAGCGATAAAATAACCAACAAGCCGTAATGTAAGCTCTGAATATTGAGCCCTGCCACCGTGGCGTGTTCGGGGTCGAACGCAAACAGCATTAAATCGCGTCGAAATACCAACAGTACGGCAAGTGATGGCAATAAAACCATTGCCGCATAACCCACATCAAGCCATATCACCCCTAACATGTCACCGAACAACACATCATGAATATCAAAGCCCGGTTGTACGTGGGTGTACAACACCACGCCGAACGCAAATAAGCCACTGAACACCACACCCATAACCGTATCTTCTTTGATACGGCTGTTAGCTGACAAAAAACCGGTGGCCAAGGTGCACAGCATGCCGGTAATGAAAGCCCCCACCAGAATGGGTAAACCGATCATGTAACCGAGCACAACGCCTGGCAGTACCGCATGCGATACCGCATCGCCCATAAGCGACCAGCCCTTCATGATAAGAAAGCAACTTAACACCGCCGAACTAACGCTGACCAGTAAGCCAATGGCTAAGGCTTGCTGCATAAAATCAAACGTATAAGGCTCGCTAATTAATTGCCACATTAACTGATGCCACGCGTTGCACTGGTGGTGCTTAGCTGCTGGCTTGCGCGACGCTTAGAGGCCCTTATGCCATGCACGGGTGCAAAAACGAAGGCGACTAAAAAGAGTAGTGTTTGTAGCACCACAATAACGCCGCCACTTGCACCGTTAATAAAATAACTTAAATACACACCGACGGCACTGGTTAGTACGCCGATAAGCACACTGAGTTGCAATAATTTATGGAAACGATCGGTGAGTAAGTAGGCCGTTGCCCCTGGGGTAACCACCATGGCGATAACTAAAAACGCCCCGACGGTTTGCAACGCGGCCACTGTGGATGCGCTTAGTAAGGTGAAAAAAATGATTTTTAAGCGAGTAACCGGTAAGCCAACGGTTTTGGCGTGTGATTCATCAAAGAACACCACCATTAAATCTTTCCAAAGTAACAAAAGAGTGAGCAACGTGATAACGCTGATAATGACAGTTTGTGCGGCATCAAAAGGTGATATGGCAAGGATGTTTCCAAACACGATGGTTTGTATGTCAACCGATGTGGGTGATAAAGAGGCCATGAATAAACCCAGCCCGAAGAAACCTGTAAAAATCAGCCCAATCACAGCATCTACTTTTAACGATGAACGCGCACTAATGAATAACATAGCGGCCGCTGCTAAGCCGCCGGAAATAAACGCTCCTAGCGAATAGGGCAGGCCTAAAAGGTAGGCTCCTGCAACCCCTGGCACAACCGAATGTGACAGTGCATCACCGATTAATGACCAGCCTTTTAGCATTAAGTAGGCCGATAAAAAAGCGCACACGCCGCCCACTAATGCGCTTACCCACATGGCGTTAACCATGTACTGATAATGGAATGGTTCTAACAGCCAAGCCATTATTCGGAAGATTCGCTGTCTGGGCTGTGAGTGGTTTGGCCCGCATTTTCATCGCCGTACAACACCACGGGCCGTTCATCATCTGAAATTACGGTTACGCGGCGTTGATCATCATCATCGTGCAGTTGTTTGGGGCCCAGCACATGAAAGCGCAGCGTGCCACCAAAAGCGCGCTGTAAGTTAGATTGTGTGAACACCGATTCGGTTTTGCCGAAATCTAACACCGTTCGATTGATGAGCACCACTTGATCACAAAAGTGAGGCACGCTACCTAAGTTGTGCGTAGATACCAACACCACGTGGCCGTCATCGCGCAGCTCTCTTAATAAGGCAATGATGGCATCTTCAGTATTTACATCAACGCCTGTAAAGGGTTCATCTAATAATATGATGCGGCTTTGTTGGGCTAAGGCTCGGGCTAAAAAAACGCGTTTTTTCTGCCCCCCGGATAGCTCACCTATTTGCCGTTTGGCGTAGTGGGTCATGTTTACGCGGGCCAACGCATCGGCCACCGCTTTTTTGTCGGCGGTTTTTGGCCGGCGCAGCATACCCATATGACCATAACGCCCCATCATCACCACATCTTCCACGAGCACGGGAAAATTCCAATCTACCTCTTCGTTTTGAGGCACGTAGGCTACGGTGTTTTTAGGCAAAGTTTTCGCACCCGGCTTTCCCAGAATAGAGATGGTGCCGCCAGCCAATGGTACGAACCCCATCAAGGCTTTAAATAAGGTGGATTTTCCTGCCCCGTTGATACCCACCAAAGCACAAATGGTGGAAGTAGGAATGTGAAAGTTTGCCTCTTCAAGTGCCACAGTGCCGTTGCGATATACCACCGAGACGTTTTGTGCGCTTATGCCAGATGCAGACGCATCGGTTTGTGCGTCTCGCAAGCGATCGCGATCAATGGTTGAATCAGTGCACTTAGCGTTATTGGTCATAACGTTAATCGGGTTCGCTTAACGCGTTTACGATGGTTTCTGTGGTTACTCGTATTAAATCAAGGTAGGTGGGCACGGGGCCATCAGCCTTACTGATTGAATCTACATAGAGTACGCCACCATAGGAAGCATCGGTTTCTCGCGCTACTTGTTGGGCAGGTTTTGCAGAGACGGTGCTTTCACTGAACACAGCAGTTATGTTTTCTGCACGCACGGTATCGATAACCTGTTTAACTTGCTTTGGTGTGCCTTGGCTGTCTGCATTCATGGGCCATAAATAAAGCTCTTTTAAACCGAAGTCGCGAATGAGATAACTGAACGCGCCTTCGCTGGTAACTAACCATCGACGGTTTTCGGGCAAGGCATTTAACGCGCTGCGCAACGGATCAATAAGCGCGTTGATTTGTTGCTTATAGTTTTCCGCATTTGCATGATAGGTGTTGGCATTTTTTGGATCGGCTTCTGCCATGGCATTGGCGATGTTGTCCACGTACACCTGGGCATCGGTTGGGCTCATCCAAGCATGCGGATTGGGCTTTCCTTGGTAACTGCCTTCACCAATGGCCATGGGCTCGATGCCATCGGTTACAACAGCCGAGGGTACGTTTTTCAAACGGCGCAGGAATTTATTGAACCACAGCTCTAGGTTTAGGCCGTTGTAGAGCACCAGATCCGCATCGCGGGCTTTGGCAATGTCTTTCGGGGTGGGTTGGTAGCCGTGGATCTCGGCACCGGGCTTGGTTATGGAAACCACATCGGCAGCGTCACCTGCCACGTTCGAGGCCATATCGGCGAGGATCGTGAACGATGTAACCACTTTCAAGCGGTTTTCGTCTGCCATTGCGGGGCTTGTACTAGCCAGCAGCGCAAGCACGAGCAGAAATTGTTTAACCATACCACTGAATAAATAAATTAGCCTTGGCTTAGTTTACTAACTTCCGCTAAAATAGCAAGGGTGGGGTGATTAGCACTTCTCAATTTACACATCACTTAACAAAGGCGAGGTGTCAGTGTCGAAAGGGCTTAAACAAGTCAAAGATGACAGACGTTGGGCAGACGATGCAGAAGCCCAAGCTGAAGTCTTCGGGCACGTGCGTCAGGCGCATCTGATGGAAACCACCGAAGATTACGCCGAACTGATTGATGATTTAATTCAAACGCACGGTGAAGCTCGGCTGGTCGATTTAGCAGAAAGGCTGGGCGTCTCTCAGCCCACAGCCAGTAAAACCATCGCAAGGCTGCAACGTGATGGTTACGTCACCAGCGAGCCGTACCGCTCAATTTTCCTCACCGATAAAGGCCGCAAGCTTGCCCAAGCAGCGCGCGCTCGGCACAATTTGGTGTACGAATTTCTACTCAGTATTGGGGTGTCAGAGGAGATCGCGCAGCGTGACTCTGAAGGCGTTGAGCATCACGTTAGCCAGGAAACCTTGGATGCGTTTCAACGCATCATTGATAGTCAGGCAAAGCATTCTTAATGCTGGCAATCTGCCCTGCAACCATTGTGTAGGTGCGAGATAATAAACCCATGAAAGAACTCAACCTAACCCGCCCTGACGATTGGCACCTGCATCTTCGCGACGATGTGGTGCTCGATTCGGTTTTAGAAGCCACCGCGACCGACTTCTCTCGCGCCATTGTGATGCCAAATTTAGTGCCACCTGTGCTTACACAAAAAGATGCAGAGCAGTATCGGGACAGAATAAAACAGTCGTGCCAACGCTTAAGTGGGGCTGCTGCAGAATTTGAACCTTTAATGACGCTGTACCTAACCGAAGCAACCGATGCCAACGATCTAGTGTCTGCCCATCAAGCTGGGGTTATTCAAGCGGTAAAACTCTACCCAGCTGGTGCCACCACCAATTCTGCTTCAGGCGTTCAGGATATAAAAAAAGTGTATCCCGTGTTAGAAGCTATGCAAAAGGCCGATGTGGTGTTGTGCATGCACGGTGAAGTGACTGACCCCGAGATTGATATTTTTGATCGAGAAGCGGTGTTCATCGAACGGGTGTTAACGCCTATTCGTAAAGCGTTTCCCGAGCTTAGAATTGTTTTGGAACACGTAACCACCGCCGATGGCGTGAACTATGTGCAGTCACAAGATCGCTATCAAGCTTGCACCTTAACCCCACATCATTTAGTGATTAATCGTAACCACATGCTGGTGGGCGGTATTCGTCCTCACTACTATTGCCTGCCTATTTTAAAACGTCGTGAACACCAAGAAGCCTTAGTAAAAGCGGCAACCAGTGGGGATGCAAGAATTTTTCTAGGCACCGACAGTGCGCCGCACGTTACTCACACTAAAGAAAACGCTTGCGGGTGTGCTGGTGTGTTTAACGCCTTGAATACCATGTCGGTGTTGGCTTCGGTGTTTGAAGCGGCCAACGCATTGGATAAGTTAGAAGCGTTTACATCGTTAAATGGCCCTGCGTTTTACGGCCTGCCAGTGAACAGCGCAAAGATGACGCTGCGTAAACAAGATGAGCCTGTCGTTTTTCCACAAACCTTACCTTGCGGTGATGAAACGCTTACCGTATTCGACCCTGGTATGCCACTTCATTGGCATGTTGCAAAGAGTGCCCACTGATGACCGAATCGTTCACGCCTGCCGATGAGATGTCGCGCTTAACGGCCCGCATGTTGTTAGAAATTGAAGCGGTTCATTTTCGCGCCGATGAGCCGTACACATTTACATCTGGCTTAAAAAGCCCCGTGTACATCGATTGCCGAAAGCTTATCTCTTACCCGCGCATTCGCAGAACGTTAATGGACTTTGCCGTATCAAAGTTATATCGAGACGCGGGTTTTGAGCAATTTGATGCCATCGCAGGCGGTGAAACCGCAGGCATTCCATTCGCTGCCTGGATTGCCGATCGTATGGATTTACCGATGCAATACGTGCGCAAAAAACCAAAAGGTTTTGGTCGTGATGCACGTATTGAAGGTGACATTCAGGAAGGCCAGCGCGTGCTTTTGGTGGAAGATTTAACCACCGATGGCGGCTCTAAAGTAAATTTTGCTAACGCCATTAGAGAGGCGGGTGCAACTTGTGCGCATACCGTGGTGGTGTTCTATTACGATATTTTTAAAGATGCCCCTCAGCAATTAGATGATGCGGGCCTGAAGTTGCATTACTTAGCCACGTGGTGGGATGTTCTGGCTGAAAGCCGAGCATCGGGTCATTTTGATGAAAAAACCCACGAACAGGTTGAACGTTTTTTGAATAATCCGGTGGAATGGTCCACCGAACATGGCGGGGAATACACTCGCTGATGCACACGCTATAGGAAAAAATCTTTTCTGATGGAACCGGTCGTATTGTTAATTGCCTTTCTGGCAGGCGCCGCGTTTCGCCAGTTCGGGTTTCCCCCATTGATGGGGTACCTGTTATCGGGGTTTTTAGCGAACGCGCTAGGGTTTGGTGATCAGGCTCAGCTGCAAGTCGTGGCTGATGTGGGCATCATATTGCTGCTGTTTACCATTGGCCTAAAACTGCGTGTGGAAGAACTGAAACCCATCTATGTTTGGGGGGCAGCCACCTTGCATATGTTGGCGGTGGTGCCGCTAACGGCTGCAGTTATATTTTTGGTGGGGTCGTTATACGCACCACTGTCGTTCGACAATACCTTTACCGCCTGGACATTAGCGTTTGCGTTATCGTTTTCCAGTACGGTATTGGCCATAAAAATATTTGAAGAACGAGGCGATTCAACCTCCATATACGCAACCATCGCGGTGGGCGTGTTGGTGGTGCAAGATGTGTTTGCGGTTATTTGGTTGGTTATGTCATCTGGCGAATACCCTTCACCTTGGGCAGCAGGGCTTCTCGTACTACCGTTCACGGTTCGATATGCCACGTTGTTTTTTAGAACTGTTGGCCACGGCGAATTATTGTTATTTGGTGGCGTGGTTGCAGCGTTGTTAGCCGCTGGAATTTTCGAAGCCTTGCATCTAAAAGGCGGCTTGGGCGCTTTGGTGTTTGGCGCATGGTTAGGTGCAGGGGATCGTACACGAGCCAAAGAACTTTCAAGCCAGCTCCTAGGCTTAAAGAATTTATTGTTAATTGGTTTTTTTGTACAAATCGGTTACTACGGATTACCTGACCCCACATTAATTGTGGTGGCCGCTGTGCTATCGGTGTTAATTGCCCTACGCCCGTTGGTGTACTTCACCGTATTCACGTTGTTTAAATTGCGCGCTCGTACCAGCTGGTTATCAGCCCTGTCATTATCAAGCTACAGTGAATTTGGATTAATCATTGCGGCGGCGGCCGTTGCTGATGAAGTACTAAGCCCTGAATGGATTACCACCTTAGCGTTGGCGATGACCATGTCGTTCTTCATTGCCTCCCCAATAAACAATCGCGCCCATCAATGGTACAGACGCTATCAACAACAACTGGTGCAGCACGAAAGCAAACAACGTTTGCCAGAAGAAATTATCGGCTCTATCGGTAACGGGCGAGTGGCCGTGTTGGGAATGGGGCGCATTGGTCGCGCCGCTTACCGAACATTGGAAGCAAGCGATGTTGGCGCGATGGTTGGCATCGAAGAGAACTGGGGGCGTCATCTTGCCCTACAAGAAGAGAACTATCATACGGTGCACGGCGATGCATCCGATGCCGATTTTTGGGAACGCACAGGCCTTGCAAACGTTGATCATATATTACTGTGCTTAAGTAACCATCGAGAGAATGTAGATGTTATTGAGTTAGCCTTAGAGCTTGGCTTTAAAGGCAAAATCTCAGCGGTATCTCGCTTTCACGATGAAAGTGATGAACTTAAAGCACTGGGTTGTGATCCGTTTTATTTGTACGAAAACTTAGGTGATGACTTTGCCCGACATGCTTTGGGTGATGAAGCTAAAAGCGAATAACAATCTTCCCCCTTAATTCGCCCAAAGTTTAAGGCTTAATCATTCTTACGTAATTCGTTCAATCGCTCCGTTAAATACTCACCGGCTGTGTAACGTTCTGATAACACCACATCGCTTCGCGGGTGTAAAAATAAAGGTAATGAAATTCGTGAACGCGTGGCGTCGGCACCATCGGGGTTCACTACTCGATGTGTTGTGGAAGGAAAGTAACCTGCGCTGGCTTCTTGCAGCATGTCGCCAATGTTGATAATTAAGTTGCCAAAGTCACAAGGCACATCCAACCACTCACCGTTTTTTGCTAATACTTGTAAGCCTGGTTCGTTTGCCGCAGGCAACACGGTGAGTAAGTTGATGTCTTCATGTGCGCTGGCGCGAATGGCATCGGGCTCGCGGTTTTCAGGTAATGGCGGGTAATGCAAAATGCGCAGTAACGATTGTTCACTGCCTTGAATCATTTTAGATAAGGGCTCTTTATAACCTGAGGCAACATCGGCTGGGGTGTGTTGTTCCACCCAGCCCAGTAGCTCTGCAGCAAACGACACCGCTTGGCTGTAATAGGATTCGTTGGCCGATTGAAGCGACTCAGGGCAACGGCCCCAGGGGTAGTAGTGGAAGTATTCTTTTAAATCTCTAACGCTGTGGCCTTTAGCGGTTTCAGCTAAACGAGTGGGGAAGAAGCCATCGAACTTTTCTTGGCTAAACAAAAATTGCTCTTTTTCATCGCCATTGAAAAACGCACCCCAGTGCTCGTACATGGCCGTCAAGGTTTCGGCTTGAATGGGGTGATTTTTAAGCACACCAAAGCCTGTGTCGCGCAATGACTGAACAAATTCTTCGGCTGCATTCGGTGCCTGATAGTCCACCGCAATGAGTTCTGCCATCTCAACAACCTCTATAATACGTTAGAGTGATAATACCAGACACCCGTATCGAGACCCGAACCCGGTGAGCGAAAGCCCCTCAGAAGAACCCACTATTTTATTCGCTGACATTGGCAGCAGCGTGCGCCTCTATCAAGAGGTTGGCGATGTAGCTGCGCACCAATTTGTTAGCGATAGCTTGGCTTTAATGGCCAAAGCGGTGCTTGATGAAGGCGGCAGCGTGTTACGAACCGTCGGTGATGCCACTTTGGCCCGATTTGATACCCCCGATGCGGCAGCCCACGCAGCGGTGGCCATTCAAACCGCACATCAAAGCTCCCCATTATCGGTGCGAGTGGGTTTTCATTGTGGGCCGGTTATTGAAGATCGGGGTGATGTGTACGGGCAATCGGTGAACATCGCAGCAAGAATTGCTTCATTTGCTCGTGTTAATGAAATTACCACCTCCAGTGAAACGGTTGGGTTGTTAACAGAGCAAGTGCAACAACGTGCCACCTTGTTAAAGAAATCCAGCGTTAGAGGTGTGGATGAGTCTGTGGGTATTTACCGGATCGATTGGCACAGCGAGCGCGATGCCGCCACACGCATTGCCACACGCATCGCATCACCTGCAGAGCTGAAAAGTGCATCGGTGATGCAGCAACTAGAGGTTCGTTTCGGCACCGATGTTTGGGTGCTAGGTTCTGCCCGCACATCGTTAACCATAGGGCGAACAGAGTTGGCCGATGTGTGTGTGATGACGGATCGAGCTAGCCGTGATCATGCGGTGCTTGAGTACCGTGATGGTCAGTTTACGTTAACCGACACCAGCACCAACGGCACCTTTATTCAAAAGCAAGGCCAGCCTGCCTATGGGGTTCAGCGAGAAACCGTCATACTCGATGGGCGAGGTGCGATAGGTGTCGGCATCGAGCCTATCGATCGAACCGATTTGAATGGCAGTGACTGCGCTCGCGGTTTAAATGAATCAGAAAAGCATGTGGCAACGATTCAATTCTCGGTGGAATTCAGTGCCTAAGTAAAGTCTTTTAAGCGTTGCATGCGCTTACAAATGCCTTAACCCCGATGGGGTTTGAATTGCTGCGCTAAGGCTTGGCTGATTGCCTTCAAGAATATCTAATCGCGTATCTTGAATCACTTTACTTAACGATTCTCTTAATTCGTTTGCTTTAGGATGCGTTAACGTAAGCTTCATCAGTTGGCAGTCAATGTTCGCCATGGCAGCACCCGGATAGGGCCGCATTGGCCACTCTATAATCGATGGGAAAGTGCCATCAAAGGCGAAAGAGCCGTCATCGGGTACGGTTAATTGCCACGTCAATTCGCCACGTGTGCATTCTATGGGCGCGCCAACAGGTGCGTTAATCAGCGGATAGGTTTGGGTTAAATTTTCGGTACGCGCTATCCAGTGTGCTAAATAGGGCGCTTTATTGCCGTGGTTATCCAGGTTGAACCAGCGTGCTCGGTTCGGTGGTATGCCATCTGGGTTTATGGCAATAACTTCTAAAAATTCATCGTTACCGAGTTTGGCCAAGCAGTTGTGTGTGCCCATGTGAGAGTGTTCACCACCGAATGGGATATCAACACCTAATGAATCTTTTACGTACTCACAGCCTTCTGCTAAAGTTTTCGCAACCACCGCAAGGTGATCTATCGCAATCATAGGCATTAGGTTAATTCGTGATCAACAACAATGCCTTCAGCCTGCATGGATTCAAAGGCAGCGCTCACTGAGCCATTGATATCAATTCCTCGGCAGCCTGCGCCTAAAACGTGTGTGTCGAAGCCTTCGCGCTTGGCATCTTCTGCTGAGAACCGAACACAAAAGTCGGTGGCAAGCCCAACGCAAAAAAGGCGTTTAATGCCACGCTCTGTTAAGTAGCCGGATAATCCTGTGGCGGTGGTTTTATCGTTTTCATAAAACGCAGAATAGGAATCGATGGGTTGGCGAAAGCCTTTACGCACAATCATTTGCGCATGATGCGCCTGTAAATGCGAATGAAATTCAGCACCGGATGTGCCTTGCACGCAGTGATCTGGCCACAGCGTTTGTTCACCATAGGGAAACTGCACAGTATCCATGGGTGATTTACCGCTGTGTTGGCTGGCGAACGAGCTGTGCTTACGCGGGTGCCAGTCTTGTGTTAACACAACGCAATCGAACTTCGGAATCAGCTGGTTGATTACTGGAACCACCGCATCCCCATCGGGTACTTCAAGCGCACCGCCTGCACAAAAATCATTTTGCACATCAATTATCAATAAGCAATCGGTGTTCGTTAGGTTGCTTAGAGTCATGAGGGGCTATCGGCTCGTTATGGATGGTTATGTTGTTCTGATCGAATTAATTAAGGCTGGTCTGCAACTAACACAACGGTTCGCTGATCGGCGTCTTCAGCGCCATCATCTAAGGTTGCCGCTGCTGCATCTTCACCTAAACCGCTTAATGATTTGATTTTGGTGAAGTCAAATCCGTTTTGAATTAAGTAGGAGCGCACAGCCGTTGCACGTTGCAGTGCAAGGCGTTGATTAAATTGAGCATCGCCACGGCGATCAGTAAAGCCGTAAATATTTACACCCGTGGTTCGATTTTGCTCTTGTTTAATGAATGATTTCAGCACAACCGCGGCATCGTCACTGATGACGGTGCTGCCGTTGCCAAAGTACACACGATATTCAATACCATTAGCGTTTTCACGATCACGCAGTTCGGCAACGTCTTGCTGCACTTGGTTGAGTGTGCTGATAAGCTCAGGATCAGTTTGCTGTGGCAAGGCGCGTAGGCGCTCTTCCATGGCAGCGATTTGGCTTTGTAATTCTGATTGCGCAGCTTGTACCGCCGCTGCGTTATCACCATCGGTGGGCAAGCCTTGAACTCGGCTTTCCAATAACTGTATGCGCTGGCGCGTAGATGCCAAAGTGGAATTTAACGTATTGATATCATTATTGGTGGTGTCGTCGTCTGTGTCAGCAATACGCGCTTCAAGTTCTTCCAATTGCTGAGTGAGTTCAGCTTGTAAGCTTTCCACACTGGCAGAGCCGCCTTGGCTTTTTAACACTTCAAGCTCTTCACTCATGCTTGCAATTTTGTCGTTTGCTTGGCTGAGCTGCGCTTCTAAGTTTTCAGTTTTTTTCGTGGTTGCTTCAAGCGCTGCCACTAATTCGTTCACTTGTTCACTGTTGCCGCCAGCCCCTTCTTGCGATGCACTTAAGGCTTCAATTTGTTGGTTGGTGCTGTTTAATCGAGCCACTAGGTTGTTCAAACGTAATTTGTCTGAATTGGCGGTACCTAATTTTGTTTCAAGCTCTTGCAGGCGTTGATCCACTTGGGCCGATAAGGCACCGTCACCATCGCCGCTGGCATCCACCGATAGGGTGTTTATGCGAGATTGCAGAGAAGAATTTGCCTCAGTTAGGCCTAACAATTCGGTTCGCAATTCCTCAATTGTGGAATCGGTTTGCGTGGTGAGCGATTCAAGTGAAGCTTCATTAGATTCTGAGAGTGCGTTTAATTGGCTATCGATGGAATCGATTCGGGTGCCAATATTGGTCAAAGTTTGTTCATCGTCCTGTTCGGTTAAATCGGTGCTTAAGCCTGCCACGTTGTCGTTCAAGTTGCCCAAGCTACTGGATACCGTTTCTAATTCTTCGGTTAACGACGCCAAAGAATCTTCAATGGAGTCTAATTTTTGATCAGTGGCGTCCATTCGGCGTTCAGCATCGGTCAATCGGCCATTGATAACCGTTGCTTCAGCGCTTATGACGTCTGCACCGGAGCGATCATTCGCAGCAGTTGTATCTAATAAGCCTTGGTTGAGCTCTGATGTGCCCGCGTTAGTAGCCGCAGCAACGGCTGCTCCGGCCGCAGCGCCTGCAGCAGCAACAGCTGCTGTGGCAGCTGAAGTATTACCCGACGCATCGTTGTTGTCTGCAGAGGCATCGCCTGAATTGGCGTCATCTGTGGCATCTGATGAATCAGCTGTTGCTAAGGCATTGCCAGAATCTTCGCCGCTGCGAAAGGTTTCAAACCCAGCTTTGGCACGTTCAAGCGTATTATTTGCCCCGAGTTTGACATCATCTAATGTGGCGTCGGGGTGTTGAGT
This sequence comes from uncultured Granulosicoccaceae bacterium, assembly GCA_938035125.1. Classification (GTDB taxonomy): domain Bacteria; phylum Pseudomonadota; class Gammaproteobacteria; order Granulosicoccales; family Granulosicoccaceae; genus Granulosicoccus. Next base: position 27,858 of record CALHNS010000007.1, read on the forward strand.
CTTCCAATAAGCAGCACCCAAACCGGCGGCCACAAGCAATAAAAGGATCAGAGTTTTCATTGATCTTACAGAGCTAATGTGAATAACTAGATAAGTGTATCAAGGTTAGTAAGCATGCGGCGAGGTTTGCGCGCCGTGTCACACTGCTTAATTCAGAATATATTTCCCAAGGGACACCGCACGTCATGAATCCGCCACTGTTGGAAGCGATTAATCTCACTCGTCGATATGGCGATTTGGTGGCGGTCAACGATATATCGTTCAAAATTAATACAGGGCAGTGTGTGGGCTTGTTGGGCCCTAACGGTGCGGGGAAAACCACCACCGTTGAAATGTTAGAAGGATTGGTTTCGCCCACCAGCGGTGAAGTGCGTTATCGCGGCGAGCCGTTGAAAGATCAAATGGCCTCCGCCGCGGGCATTATGTTTCAGTCAACCGCCTTACAAGATTATATGACGGTGCGTGAAGCCTTGGTTATGTTCAGCCGTTTCTATGATGAGCCAGTGCCGATTGATAGATTGGTTGAACAATGTGCGTTGGACAATTTTCTAGATCAAGACAGCCGAAAAGTATCCGGCGGCCAGCGCCAGCGATTGTTACTGGCCATCGCCTTAGTGAACAACCCCGATGTTTTATTCTTAGATGAACCTACCACCGGTTTAGACCCCGATGCGCGGCAACGATTTTGGCATCTGATTTCATCCATTCAAGCCGAAGGTAAAACCATCGTCATTACCACGCACTATATGGAAGAGGCGAGGGTGTTGTGTGATGAATTGATGTTTATGCATCAAGGAAAAATATTGGCGCAAGGCAAACCCGATACGCTGTTATCTGAACGCTTTGAAGATGCCACCGTATCGCTTCCTAATGAAGTTGCCGATTCAGTATTGGATGAGTTTAAGTTAGCGTTTCCAGAAGCGATGGCCAGCCGTAATGATCAAAGCACCAGCATTACAACCTCTGAATTGAACCAAGTGTTGGGTTACTTAGTGGGAACCGGTGCTGACCTTTCGCAATTGGATGTATCTAAACCCACACTGGATGATTTATTTATGTCACTTGCAGCAGAAGGTGATGCCGCATGATCGGGTTACGACGTTTTTTAGCTGTGCTTGCTGCCCGTAACCGTGAGTTTATTCGCGATCGATCCAGTTGGGCGTGGAATGTTATTTTCCCCGTGTTGTTAGTTATTGGGTTATCAATCGTGTTCAGCGGTGAAGATCAAACCCGATTTCGGGTTGGTGTTTTATCATATGACACCGCACATGAATTATCCGATCAGCGTTACACCTCTTTTTTACATGTTGATGATGAAAACGAGGCCATTCGAAAAGTGGAACGCCATCAATTAGATGCATTGATTGACGGATCAACCAAACGGTATTGGATAAACGAGACTTCCCCTAATGGCTATGTGTTAGATCAGTTATTAAGCCGTGGGGATTATCAACGCGAACCCGTTACCGGCAACGCCGTGCGTTACATCGATTGGGTGTTGCCTGGCATCTTAGGCGTGAACATGATGTTCGCCTCATTATTCGGAGTGGGCTACGTTATTGTGCGATACCGTAAAAGTGGCGTGCTGCGCCGCTTAAAAGCCACACCACTAAGTGCGTTTGAATTTCTAGCCGCCCAAATTGTATCTAGGCTTTGGTTAATACTCGCCGTTGCAACCACCGTGTTTATTGGTACCCATTGGCTTTTAGATTTCACCGTGCGCGGAAGTTACCTGCTGTTGTTTTTTGTTCTACTGCTAGGTGCGTTAAGTTTAATAAGCTTAGGGCTACTTATGGCATCGCGCACACCTAGTGAAGAACTTGCCGGTGGCTTATTGAATTTAGCAACATGGCCCATGATGTTGTTATCCGGTGCTTGGTTCACGTTAGACGCCGCCCCCCGATGGGTGCAACTCGCCGCAGAAATATTACCCCTAACACAAGTGATCGCAGCTGCACGAGCGGTCATGATTGACGGCGCTGGATTTGTAGACATTGCACCGCGTTTATTAATGCTTGCGGTGTTTACGTTGGTTTGTATGGTTTTAGGTGCTCGGTTGTTTCGGTGGGAGGGGTAGTTGTTCTGGTTATGTGTTTTTGATTAATCGGGTTTTTTGGGGTTTAGGCGTTGATTTTGTTGGTGTATATTGGTTGAAAAGAATGTGGAAACGCGGACATAAACGGAAAATTAACCAAAAAGGTATGACCGGGGTGTTTTTCGGTTATGTTGAATGTTATGTTGTCGAGATATCTCTCGCTAAACTTATTTATATACTTTATCGTTTCTAATACTCCGTACTGAAAAACATTGGATTCAATTTATGTCAAAGTTGAAGGTAGATGTAACAGCGATTGATAAAGAGTCATTCCCAGGTTTTGTGCAATTCGAATTTGTGGATTATTTTGGTATCACACTTGAGTTTTCTGAAAAACTCCCGGTCCTCGAAATAGAAGTACATGAAGTACCGTACTTCGCGTGGATTGACTGTGTCGTTTTAGAACAGAAGCAAGATTCGGTGATGATCAGTACAGATAGGTCAAATGGAATTGAGTCGAGAAGTGGTCAATTCGAGTTCGAAGTAAAGACTGAAATCGTAAGATTTAATGGGTAACGACTCTGTATTGGTTGGTCGCAGAGTTTGAGTTACTATGCTGTTTGAGCTCAGCAACATAACAATAACAAGCAGGCGGACAAAGTGCACGTCGCTCAAATTGCCATTTCGCTTCGCTCAATTTTATGGCAATTTGAACGCCGCGCACTTTGCCACTGTTGTGAGCGTTAGGTGATGTAACTAATTTTCTGTTTCGAAGAATCACGTTGAGCACTAGCAAATCATTCAATAGGAAACTCGATGCCGACGTATCAATTAGCTAAGCGTCATTCGGGAAATGACCAGACTTTGAATCTCACTAAAGAGAAATTTCGAAAAATTGTAATTGCCCAGAGCGCCTTATCAAATGCTTTGGGTTTAGAACAGAAATACGCAATTTTGACGTTGAACTATTCAACTTTGAAGAATACGTGTGCGGAGCAATGTAGAAAATGGAGCGTTGGTGATCGAACTTCTTATTCAAGTGGTAGCGAGAGACATCAAGCTGTGAATACAGCCCTGCTGAATTACCTTTCAAGTGGCCGGATGTATATTGATCAATCTCTGCAAGATATTGAAAAATGTGAATATGAAAGAAACAATGCTTCGGAGAGCATCGCAACCTTACGTTCACAGTTATACGATTTGCACAAAGAGTACGCTTTTTTAGAATGGTATAGGAATCACTGCCAGCATGCTTCTATTCCAAAGCTTAATCTAATCTTTAAGGAGAAGCTTGAAGGAAATGAAATATTGAATTCGTTGCTCGTGACAATTAAAAAGAAACCACTTTACAATTTCAAAAATATGAAGAAAAAGGTTGTTGATCCAATGCCTGAAAAAATTGATCTGATCAAAGCTGTAGATATTCATTTTTCATGCCTCAAAGTTACTCATAATGAAAGTAGGAAATTAATTAAATCTACTATTGAAAACGCAGAAATAGATGTAAAAGAAGCGCATGAATTGTATAAAGAAACACATGGAGGTAATACAGTGGGCCTACGAGCTAGAGTGACTAAGGATAATGGTGAAGTAAGATCTATACCATTGTCGCTCGAATGGAATGACGTACGGAATGAGTTAATGTCAAAGCATGAGACTAGTAGCCTAGTGCAACCGCACGTTATTAGTCGTTGTTAATTCCGATCTTATAATGAGCGGGATAGTACTAGAATTTATAAATTTAACTCAACACAAAAGTATGAGACGATAACTGACCGAATGAGAGAAACCTAACAACACACCCTGAGGTGGACCACAACATAAAAATCTAGTCAGAAATAGCAAATTTAAGTAGGGGTGATTTGCGTATTTTCAGAGCGTTTAAATAAATTGACTCGTCGTAGGGTTTGTTTTCCTTCCAGCACTTAAACACGATGCGTATCC
>CALHNS010000008.1 GCA_938035125.1 uncultured Granulosicoccaceae bacterium
GGGCAAGCAGAACCTGCTGGTAATTGATTTGAACCTGTCGGGCAGGATAATCCGCGCTCACCGGTGCACCAACTGTTGTCCGTTATTTGATAGCAAGCCGCATCATCTTGTAAACACTGGCTGGCAGAGGCCACAGGCGTATCGCCACTTTTACAAAATTCAGCGCGTGTGCCGCCACCCACAGCCGGGCCGCCACCGCCACCTTCACTGGCGCAACCCGCAAGGACAATAACGAAAATACAGGGCAGCAATAAGGTCTTAATTGTCATGAAAAATAAACCGGTTTCACTTCACCACTTTCGAGTTTCCCACGCCATAACGCAGGCCCAGTTTGGTGCACCGCCTCACCTGTAGAATCCACCGCGACTGTCACTGGCATGTCTTCCACTACGAATTCGTGGATGGCTTCCATACCCAAATCTTCAAAGGCAACTACGCGAGCCGATTTGATGGCTTTTGATACCAAATAAGCAGCACCACCGACGGCCATTAAATACACCGCCTTGTGCTTCTTTATAGCCTCTATTCCGGCAGGGCCACGTTCTGCTTTACCGATCATGCCCAATAATCCTGCTTTATCGAGCATCATTTCAGTGAATTTGTCCATTCGAGTGGACGTTGTTGGGCCTGCTGGGCCAACCGCCTCTTCTCGCACCGCATCTACAGGGCCAACGTAATAAATGAAGCGATTGGTGAAGTCCACGCCATCGGGTAGGCCCTCACCACTTTCCAATAAGCTTTGAATGCGTTTGTGTGCAGCATCGCGCCCAGTCAACATGGCGCCACTGAGCAGTAGAGTCTCACCAGGCTTCCAACTCTCCACATCCGCTTGTGTAACCGTATCTAAATTTACGCGACGAGAAGATTCGCCTGCTTCCCAAGTGACCTCAGGCCAATCATCTAATGAGGGTGGGGTTTGTAAGGCAGGCCCATCACCGGTTAATTCAAAGTGAGCGTGGCGCGTGGCCGCACAGTTAGGAATCATGGCAACCGGTAAAGACGCGGCATGCGTGGGGTAGTCTTTGACTTTGATATCTACCACGGTGGTTAAACCACCTAAACCTTGCGCACCGATTCCCAGAGCATTGACCGCTTCAAAGATTTCTAAACGTAATTCTTCTGCGCGTGTTGTTGGGCCACGTTCTTTAAGCTGCTGAATGTCAACTGCTTCCATTAACGATTCTTTTGCCATTACAGCGGCTTTTTCAGCGGTGCCGCCAATCCCGATGCCTAGCATCCCAGGCGGGCACCAACCGCCACCCATGGTCGGAACGGTTTTTACTACCCAATCTACGATGCTGTCGCTGGGGTTTAACATCGCCAATTTTGATTTATTCTCAGAACCGCCTCCCTTGGCGGCTACTTGAATGTCTACCGTATCGCCAGCCACTAATTCTGTGTGGATGACCGCTGGGGTGTTATCACCAGAATTTTTACGTGCGCCAGCTGGATCGTGCAAAATGGAGCCGCGAAGTGTGTTGTCAGGGTGGGTGTAAGCACGCCGAACGCCTTCGTTCACCATGCTTTCAAAGTCCATGGTGGCATCCCACTGAACGTTCATACCGATTTTGGCAAATACCGTCACGATGCCAGTGTCTTGACAGATCGGTCGGTGTCCTTCTGCGCATAATCTGGAATTCACCAGAATCTGCGCCATTGCATCTTTTGCAGCTTTTGATTCTTCGCGTAAATAGGCTTGGTGAACCGCGTCAATGAAATCTTTGGGGTGGTAATAAGAAATGAACTGCAGTGCATCAGCAACACTGTCGATTAAATCATCTTGACGGATAGTAGGCATACGGACAAAAACCGGTTGAATTGATCTAATTAGGATACCCGACTCGCAAAAATCGGGCTCAAATGGGTGCTATGCCTTGACGGGTGTAGGCTGGCTTGGTTTACTACGCGTCGATTCAATCAAACGTTTTGCCATGAACTGCTCCACTCTCAAACGCCGATGGCGCTGGCGATGCTAAGCCAGTTGCAACGAAGAAACGGCTGAAACCGCCAAATGCGCCCAATGGGTGCATTTGCAGCCAGGTTTATCAATGCCCTTCAGCCCCAGCCATCGCCACCCATCAGGACCGTTCATGAACATCGAAGAATTCCAGCGCTACCGCGCTGAAGGGTATACCCGAATACCTGTGCACGCAGAGTGTCTAGCCGATTTAGACAATCCCTTAACCACGTTTTTAAAAGTGGCTAATCAGCCTTACACCTTCTTATTCGAATCGGTGCAGGGTGGAGAGAAATGGAGCCGCTATTCCATCGTCGGTTTGCCCAGCCATAGGCGGATAGAAGTGCATGGGCATCGCATCGCAGAATACGATGGCACTGATGTGCTCCAAGAACTTGAAGTATCGGATCCATTGGCCTGGATCGATACCTATCAGCAGCAATTTCGATTGCCTGATGTGCCGAATCTGCCTCCCATAACCGGAGGTCTTGTGGGCTACTTTGGTTACGACACGGTGCGTTTTATTGAACCTCGGTTAGGCGATAACCCGCACAAAGACCCATTGCAAACTCCTGATATTTTATTGATGGTGGCTGATGAGTTACTGGTAATGGATAATTTATCAGGCAACCTCACCATTTTAGTGTTGGCCGATGCCACGCAAAACGATGCGTTTGAATTTGCTCAGCAGCGCATTGGTATTATCGCGCGGCAATTGAAAGAGCCTTACCAGCCACTACCAGACAGTGATGTTACAAAAACCTTGATCGAAGCCGATTTTAAAAGCGATATGGGCGAGGCAAATTTCAAACAAGCGGTTAACACCATAAAAGATTACATCAGCGCCGGTGAATGTATGCAAGTGGTGTTGTCGCATCGGATGAGTGCACCGTTTACCAGTCATCCGTTGAATTTATACCGAGCGTTACGCACCACCAATCCGTCGCCATACATGTTTTATCTAGATTTAGGCGATCATCAAGTGGTGGGTGCTTCACCAGAAATTTTGGTGCGTTTGCAAGATAACACTGTAACCGTAAGACCCATTGCCGGCACCCGTCCACGCGGTACAACGGATGCTGAAGATAAATTCTTAGAAAAAGATTTATTAGCGGATGAAAAAGAAATTGCTGAGCACTTAATGCTCATTGATTTAGGCCGGAACGATGTGGGGCGAATTGCAAAAATTGGTTCGGTAGATGTTACCGATCAATTTTTCATTGAGCGTTATTCTCATGTGATGCACATTGTGTCAAACGTAGAAGGTGAATTGCAGGATGGCATGAGTGCGATGGATGTGCTTCGAGCAACCTTCCCGGCAGGCACCTTGTCCGGTGCGCCTAAGGTTCGCGCATTAGAGATCTTGCAAGAACTGGAAACCATAAAACGCGGTATCTACTCCGGTGCTGTGGGTTACTTAAGCTGGAACGGTAATATGGACACCACCATTGCCATACGAACAGCGGTTGTTAAAGACGGGGCATTGCATGTGCAAGCCGGTGCAGGCGTTGTTTTCGATTCCAACCCAGACAGTGAATGGAATGAAACCATCATAAAGGCACGGGCCGTGGTGCGAGCAGGCGAAATGGCAGAACGTGGCCTAGATGCTTTACCTGGTTCTATTGAAAGGGGTAATGCATGATTGTCGTCATCGATAACTACGATTCGTTCACTTGGAATATCGTGCAATATTTAGGTGAGCTGGGCGCCGAGGTACAAGTTTTTCGTAACGATAAAATAACCTGCAAAGAGCTTGAGGCCTTAAATCCTTCTGGCTTACTAATATCGCCAGGGCCTGGAAATCCTGATTCTGCTGGTTTGTCATTAGAGGCCATTGCCCATTTTGCAGGTAAAATTCCAGTGTTTGGCGTGTGCTTAGGGTTACAAAGCATTGGCCAACATTTCGGTGGCAAAGTGGTTCGGGCAACGGATGTTATGCACGGGAAAATTTCTAAGGTCCATCACAGCGGTGATGGCGTGTTTGAAGGCTTGCCTAGCCCGTTTGAATGCACACGTTATCATTCACTCGTTGTTGAAGGGGCAACGCTTCCTAATGAATTTCAAGTGACCGCTTGGACCGAAAACGACTCAGGCAATCGCGTGGAAGTGATGGGTTTGAAGCACAACACATTAGATGTTGAGGGTGTGCAGTATCACCCAGAATCGATTAGCAGTGAGCACGGCCACGCGCAATTGAAACAATTCTTAAAGCGCACAGGAGACATACAATGAATTTTGCACAAAGCCTTGAACATATTTTTCAAGGTAACGATTTATCCGATGCGCAAATGACCGATGTCATGCGCATGGTGATGACAGGGGAGGCAACGCCTGCGCAAATTGGCGCGCTATTAGGTGCGCTTCGCACTAAAGGTGAATCGGTTGTTGAAGTGTCTGCTGCTGCGCGTGTTATGCGCGAGCTGGCAACACCGGTTGATTTGGGTGGGGAGCTGGCCATTGATATTGTTGGCACCGGTGGTGATGCATCGTCTACGTTTAACGTCTCCACCTGTTGTTCTTTGGTCACTGCGGCCGCAGGCGTTAAGGTGGCAAAACACGGCAATCGTTCGGTTTCCAGTAAATCAGGAGCTGCAGATTTTCTAGAAGCCGCCGGTGTTGCGTTAAATTTATCAGCCGATTCGGTGGCTCGATGCATAAAAGAAGTGGGTGTTGGGTTTATGTTCGCACCCAATCATCACAGCGCCATGCGGCATGCGATTGGCCCTCGAAAAGAAATGGCCACCCGCACATTATTTAATTTACTGGGCCCCATGACTAACCCAGCAGGTGTTACGCGCCAAATTTTGGGTGTATTCGATACGGCTTGGGTAAGACCTGTGGCCGAGGCCATGCAAGCATTAAATAGTGATCATGTGCTTGTGGTCCACGGCCAAGATGGCATGGATGAGATCAGCTTGTCTGGCCCAACAACAGTGGCTGAATTAAAAGAGGGGAAGGTGCGCGACTTAACCATTAGCCCATCAGACTTTGGCTTGAGCACATCGCCTTTAAGTGCAATTCAAGTCGATGGTGCTGAACAAAGCTTAGCGATGATTCATTCGGTACTTAATAATGAATCGGGCCCAGCACGCGATATGGTGTTACTCAATAGTGGCGCCGCAATTTATGTGGGCGGCGGCGCTGGGTCTATTGGTGAAGGTATTAAAAAGGCCGAGATTGCGTTGGAAAGTGGTGCCGCACGTCAAGTGCTCAGTGATCTAGCGAGCTTAACTCAAGATATTAAAGAAGGATAGTCAATGTCTCATATACCTTCTTCCCGGTCTGAAGATTTGCCAGATGTGCTTAAACGCATACTCGCCGTTAAAGACATTGAAAACGCAAAGCGTTCTAGCACAATGCCGATTGACACATTACGTCGTCGAATCGATGCGCAAACCCCGGTGCGTGGTTTTGTCAAAGCTATGCATGAGAAATTAAACGCACAACAACCTGCTGTGATCGCTGAAGTAAAAAAAGCCTCACCCAGTAAAGGGGTGTTGCGTGATCCTTTCGATCCTGCCGCTATAGCCAAAAGTTATGAGAAGGGCGGAGCTGCGTGTTTGTCGGTGTTAACTGATGAGGATTTTTTTCAAGGCAGTGAGGCTGCGCTAGTGGCGGCGCGCAATGCGTGTTCGTTGCCTGTGATAAGAAAGGATTTTATTATCGACGACTATCAAGTGTATGAAGCGCGAGCAATGGGCGCTGACTGCATATTGTTAATCGTTGCAGCGCTTGACGATGCCCAAATGAACAGGCTATATCAGCTAGCAATCGAACTGGGTATGGATGTATTAGTAGAAGTTCACGATGCGAATGAGCTTAACCGTGCTTTAGCTATGCAGCCTATGCTTCTGGGTATTAATAATCGTGATTTACGCACGTTTGATGTAACGCTTGATACCACGCTATCGTTGTTGCAAAACATTCCGTCAACCACCACCGTGGTAACAGAAAGCGGCATATTAGGTGTTAAAGATGTGCAGCGTATGCAGCAAGCCAACGTGCAAGCCTTTTTAGTGGGTGAGGCTTTTATGCGCGCAGATGACCCTGGAACCTCATTGAAAGAGCTGTTCGGCTGAACACAGAAAAAACCCGGTCACGCAATCACAGCTTGTGTGTGATGCGCCACCGGGTTTTACCTCGGGACTTTCGCTATCGAGTTACGTTCTAGCGGGTGCCGTAGATAACCATGGTCTTACCACGTGCGTGGATAAGGCCGCGATCTTCTAATTCTTTCAACACACGACCCACCATTTCACGAGAGCAACCCACAATGCGAGCGATCTCTTGACGGGTGATGCGAATTTGCATGCCGTCTGGGTGAGTAATGGCGTCTGGCATTTTTGCCAGATCAAGTAATGTTGATGCGACTCGGCCAGTAACATCCAGGAACGCTAAGTCGCGAACTTTGATGCTTGTCTTGCGTAGTCGTGATGCCATTTGAGTGGTCAAAGCCATCAACAAATCTGGGTGTTCAGTAATCAAACGACGGAACTGATCGTAGTTCATCTCGGCCAGTTCACACTTTGAACGAGCGACAACCCAAGCACTGCGGTTGCCTTCTTCATCAAAGAGGCCCATTTCGCCGAAGAAGTCGCCTGCGTTTAAATACGCTAGAACGATTTCACGACCGTCGTCGTCTTCAATCACAACGCTGACGGAACCATCGACGATGTAATACAAAGTCTCAGGTACATCACCGTGGTGAATGATGGTTGTTTTAGCCGGGTATTGGCGGCGATGACTGCTTCTTAAGAAGGAGTCCAGCCACTCAACCGGTGGTGGTGCTATGCGAGGCGCGAGCATACTATGCTTTCTCCGTACTCAATAATTGCGCGGGTTCCCGAGGAGGAACAACACCGTTATTCACAGCGTCAAACATTGATCGGCCGTTTTTTTGATACCTTGAACATATTTCGGCTAAATCGTTCAAACCGAAAGTGCTTAGAGGAGAGCTTTTTTGAAAGCGCGTGTGAAATGGTTGGATCATATGAGTTTCGTTGGTGAGTCTGGCAGCGGTCATTCAGTTGTCATGGATGGCTCCCCAGAACATGGGGGGCGTGATCTTGGCATCCGACCCATGGAGATGGTTCTCATCGGTATGGGAGGCTGCACAGCGTTCGATGTAGCGCTCATGTTGCAAAAGTCCCGCCAAAACGTCCTAGATATTGAAGTTCAGCTCGATTCTGATCGCGCGGATGAGATGCCAGCTGTGTTTACACATATAAGAGTGCATTTTGTGATTACTGGCATAAACCTGTCTGAAAAGCAGGTAGCCCGTGCAGTGGCGTTATCAGCTGAGAAATACTGTTCAGCTTCTAAGATGCTGGAGAAAAGCGCTGAAATCACCCACAGCCACGAAATTATTGACGCTGCTGTAAAAGAGGGGTAGTTATTTTTCCGACAGCTAGGGTGTCGGTGTGGTGCCACATTGTGGTGAATCGGGTTGTTTTTTGGTTTTAATTTGGTTTGTCAGGCTGTGTCCGTTGTGTTCTGAATCATCGCAGGCTGAATCAAAATCTTTTTAATGAAAATATGAAGAGATTTTATTTTCTATCTTATTGATTATTAAAGCAATAGTATTATTATTGCTCAATTTGTGAGTCATTGTGCAGCAAGCGTTCTGGGGGTTGGCCCTGAGATTGC
>CALHNS010000009.1 GCA_938035125.1 uncultured Granulosicoccaceae bacterium
TAGCGCAATTTTAGTGGTGTAGGGGTTACCACACAAGCTCCTAAGCCATTGTTTTAAAAAACAATAACCAACAATGAATTAAATACCACCAATGGCACACGCCCTGCACTTAACCCTGAGTTGCAGCGGACGATAACTACAACAGTAGATCGCTTGACTTCGACTACTTTAATTTAATCTCTGGAGAAGACCAACAATGGTTAAGAATCAAAAAGGTTTTACACTAATCGAATTGATGATCGTTATCGCGATCATCGGTATTTTGGCAGCGGTAGCTGTACCTCAGTACGGTCAGTACACTAAGCGCGCTAAGTATTCTGAAGTAGTTACGCATGCAGCTGCAGCAAAAACTGGAGTAACAATTTGCTACCAAGAAGAATCCATTTTAACCAATTGTAACGGCGGTGCCAATGGAATCCCTGCTGACATAGCAACTGCACGCGGAGTTATCGCAACAGCTACCACAGCAGCCGGCGTAATCACTGCAACGGGCACAGCTGAAGTAGACGGCAAGGTTTACACCCTGACTCCTGCAGAGGCTGGTACAGCTGCTAACAACGACCTTCGTTTAGATTGGACAGTTGGCGGTGATTGTGTAGCTGCTAACCTTTGCAGAGACTAAGTTCTTAATGCTCAGTTAAAGGTAGTACAAGAGGGCGGAATCATTCCGCCCTCTTTTTTCATTTATAAGGACACAACAATGAAACAAGCTAAAGGATTCACTCTTATAGAATTAATGATTACTATTGCCATAATCGGTATTCTAGCTGGAATTGCAGTACCTCAATATAGCGCTTATACAAAACGTGCAAAATACTCACAAGTAGTTATTGCCACAATGGACAGGAAAACGGCGGTTTCCATTTGTTTCCACGAGTCAAACGGGTTTGCCTCCTGTAACGGCACAAGAAATCCGGAAGACAACGTCACTATTCCTGCTGATATTGCAACCCCTGGTTACGGGGTGATAGACACCATAACAACTACACAAGGCGTTATTACAGCAACTGGAACGTCTGAAGTTGATGGTAAAACCTTCGTTTTGACACCACAGGATGTGGATTCAGAAATTTCATGGAGTTACAACGGTACTTGTTTAGAAGTCCAATATTGCAGATAGTCACTCTGCGGTATTGGATTTCACTGTTGCCTTATTAGTTTTAGCAGTTATGTACTTGTGTAAAGGTATGTAGTGTTGATCTCTTGTGCAAGGTTAACCAACTGCCTGAATTCACCATGTGATTAAATTCGCACACATCACCTGATATAGCGGTGTCTATATCCGCAGTAAAACAAAAATCTTCTTAAGCAATCGCTAACTATGCCGATTACCCTGCCAAGGTAAGTCACTTTTACAAAGGTAGGCAAGTGAGCGATTCGACTCCAACTTCTGTTAGCTTGAACGGATTAGCGCGACAATTAATCGCGAACGGCGTGATCACTGAAGAATCAGCGATGCAAGTTTCAGCCGATGCAGAAAATAGCAACAAATCATTTCTATCCGCCCTGGCAGAAAATCCTGAAGTAAGTTCATCTTCTGTCTCACAAGTTATCGGAGCCGATTTCGGGCTTCCCGTTTTCGATTTATCACGAATCGATCCAGAATCCTTACCGCATGAATTTATCACTGAAGAATTGGTGATTGAGCAAAATGCACTGCCCATCATGCGACGCGGATCTAAGTTGTTCGTAGCCATTTCAGATCCTACAAACAGCGAACCGCTGGATAAATACAAGTTCACATCGGGCCTTAGTGTTGAAGCGGTTATCGTTGAAGAAAGCAAACTGGCAGAAATGCGAAAGTCTGTTGCCGATAATAGCGGGGGTCTCGACAACAACCTAGATGAGAGTTTCGAATTTGACGTTGAAAACCCAGACGACAACGCTGGGGATGAAGATGAAGGTTCTGATGTTGACGATACTCCTATCGTTCGCTACGTCAATAAAGTTCTTCTAGACGCCATCAAACGCGGTGCATCAGATATTCACGTAGAACCCTACGAAAAAGTGTTTCGAATTCGTTACCGTGTTGATGGTGTGCTGCAAGAAGTGGCAAACCCGCCACTTAACATGGCCATGCGGTTAACGTCGCGTTTAAAAGTAATGTCAAGAATGGACATTTCAGAACGTCGCGTACCTCAAGATGGGCGTATTAAACTTAAAATTTCGAAAAATAAAGCGATTGATTTTCGTGTTAATACATGCCCCACTCTCTTTGGTGAGAAAACTGTATTACGTATTCTTGATCCCAGCAGTGCTCAGCTGGGTATCGATATGTTGGGTTATGAGCCAGAGCAAAAAGAACTCTATATGGACGCTTTATCAAATCCATACGGCATGATTCTAGTAACTGGCCCAACGGGTTCAGGTAAAACGGTATCGTTATATACCGGTTTAAATATTTTAAATGAACCTGGCACTAACATTTCTACAGCAGAAGATCCTGCGGAAATAAATTTAGAAGGCATCAACCAAGTTAACGTAAACCCCAAAGCGGGCCTTACGTTCGCAGAAGCGCTTAAGTCTTTCCTTCGTCAAGATCCAGATGTGATCATGGTGGGTGAGATTCGAGACATAGAGACAGGCAGCATCGCCATCAAGGCCGCGCAAACAGGTCACTTAGTGTTATCTACCCTGCACACCAATGATGCCCCACAAACACTTTCTCGTTTGTTGAACATGGGCATACCCGCTTTTAACATCGCATCTGCGGTTAGTCTTATTATCGCCCAGCGATTAGCGCGTCGATTATGCGAGAACTGCAAAGAAAAAGATGATCTACCCGACAACGTGTTACTTGATGAAGGGTTTAAGCAAGAAGATTTAGAAGGTTTAGAAATTTTTAAAGCAGTGGGCTGTAATAAATGTAACGACGGCTACAAAGGCCGAGTGGGCATTTACCAAGTTATGAAAATCAGTGAAGCCATGGGCCGAATCATTATGGACGGTGGCAACGCCCTGGACATCGCTGCTCAAGCTCAAGAAGAAAACATCAATGATTTGCGTCAATCCGCAATGTTGAAAATAAAGCAAGGCATTCTTAGCCTCGAAGAAGCCAACCGCGTAACGAAGGAATAATAAGAACATGGCCACTGCAGCAAGCAAAAGCAACACTATTCTATTTGAGTGGGAAGGCAAAGACGCGAAAGGCAATAAGCAAAGGGGTATGGTGTCCAGCCCCAGTGCTGACTTGGTTAAGGCGAAACTGCGTCGTCAGGGAATTGTTCCTGGAAAAATAAAGAAGAAAAAAGGTTCAAGTGGCCGAGCTCAGAAGATTGAGCCTGGTGAAGTAGCCATCTTCGCGCGCCAGTTAACGACCATGATGAAGGCAGGTGTTCCCATGGTGCAATCTTTTGATATCGTTGCCAACGGTATGGATAATAAATCCATGCGCGATATGGTTATGGGCATTAAAGCCGAGGTAGAGTCGGGCAGTAACTTTACCAGTGCTTTAAGAAAATACCCTGATCAATTTGATGAGCTCTTTTGTAGCTTGGTGGAAGCTGGTGAGCAATCGGGTACCTTAGAAACTCTTCTAGGTGAAATTGCAGATTACAAAGAAAAGTCAGAGTCATTAAAGAAGAAAATCAAAAAAGCCATGTTTTATCCTGTGGCGGTATTGATTGTTGCAGGTATTGTTACTGGTATTCTGCTGGTATTCGTTGTACCTCAATTTGAAACACTATTTGAAGGCATTGGCGGTGACTTACCTGCATTTACCAAAATGATCGTAAACGCGTCAGAATTCATGCAATCGTCTTGGTGGATAATCGTGGGTATCATCATAGCGGTTGTTATGGCTTTCAAACAGGTCAAAAAACGCAGCTTGGCGTTCCGTGAAGGGCTTGATCGCGTCATGCTAAAAGCACCGGTATTTGGTGAAATTATTCATAAGTCGGCAACGGCTCGTTTCTCACGCACACTTGCCACCATGTCTAAAGCCGGTGTTCCCCTGGTGGAAGCGATGGATTCAGTAGCAGGAACCGCAGGTAATTCAGTTTTTGAAAAAGCTATTTTGAAAATGAAAGACGAAGCCGCTTCAGGTCAACGCCTCACCACCTCAATTGAAAATTCTGGCTTGTTTTCAAACATGGTGACTCAGATGGTATCCATCGGTGAAGAAGCCGGCTCAATTGATGACATGCTAGGTAAAGTGGCAGACTTCTACGAAGAAGAAGTGGACAACGCGGTTGATGCAATGACCAGTTTAATGGAGCCAATCATTATGGCTTTTCTCGGTGTGGTTATTGGTGGCTTGGTTGTAGGTATGTATCTACCGATCTTTAAGATGGGTGATGCGTTCTGATATAGTCGCGTCTATTTACAAAGAAGCTCGAACATCATGAGCGCTCTCATAGAGTTATTCGCCAACAACGCTGTAGTTTTCTATGGCGTTGTTGCGTTTCTAGGCCTATTTGTTGGCAGTTTTCTCAACGTGGTGATTTACCGCTTACCGGTAATGATGGAACGTTCATGGGAACAAAGTCTGGCAGAATTTGAACTGCAAAAATCACTTGAAGCCGATGGTGTTGACTTAAGTGATGGTGATGCCGTTGAAGCTGCTTTAGCTACACGCAACATCGTACCGCCTGAGAAATTTAATTTATCGGTGCCCCGTTCACGTTGTCAAAATTGTGGCAACTTGATTACCTGGTGGCAAAACGTACCTGTACTCAGTTACTTGCTGCTACGTGGCAAGTGTGCAGGGTGCAAACAATCGATTTCGCCACGATATCCCATCATAGAAGTGGTCACCATGCTGCTATCACTAGCGGTGGCTTGGCATTTTGGGCCTTCGCCACAAACGGTGGTAGGCATTTTATTTACTTGGGCATTGGTTACGCTCACCATGATCGATTTTGATCACCAACTGCTTCCTGATAGCATCACGCTACCCCTGTTGTGGTTCGGCTTAATGGTGAACCTTGGAAACGTGTTTACCGACATACAATCGGCTGTGGTTGGCGCAGCCCTTGGTTACTTAATTCTGTGGGGAATATTTCATCTTTTTCGCCTAATAACCGGCAAAGAGGGCATGGGATACGGTGATTTTAAATTACTGGCCGCTATCGGGGCATTACTGGGTTGGCAAGTGCTACCGATGGTCATTTTATTGTCGTCTTTAGTGGGCGCTGTCGTTGGGTTAACGCTAATTGCGATTACCCGCCGAGATAAAAACATTCCCATTCCGTTTGGGCCCTACCTTGCTGCAGCGGGTTGGATTGCCATGGTATGGGGTGAACCACTCACCGCGGCATATTTCAATTTTCTGGGCGGCTAAACTAAACAAGTCAGTGGGGCTGTAACATTGGCCACCTTTATTCACGTAACACAGTTAAAAGCACGGTAACGTCATGGTAGAAATGAGTTTTACACAAATACTGGTTCTGGCCATTGTTCAAGGCCTAACAGAATTTTTACCGGTATCGTCATCGGGTCATCTAATTCTAATCCCGGCTTTAACCAGCTGGCCTGATCAAGGCGTGTTAACTGACGTTATGGTGCACGTGGGCAGTTTATTTGCGGTAATTGTGTACTTCTGGCGTGATGTGCTTATGCTATTGAAAGGCACGGGCGAATTGGTGATGTTTAAAAGCACACCGGGTTCTCGCATGGCAGGTTACATCGCTCTGGCCACCATTCCGGCACTGGCTTTTGGTGCTTTCATGAAGCTTAGTGGTTTTCAAGATGCCATCCGTGGGGTTGAAATCGTTGCTTGGAATGCTGTGATTTTCGGTATTTTGTTATACGTGGCCGACGTGGTTGGAAAACGCACCAAAGTGATGGAAGACATGAAGCTCTCCCCGGCTTTAGTGATTGGTGTGGCGCAAGCCATCGCCATCATCCCTGGCACTAGCCGCTCTGGTATCACCATGACGGCGGCCCGCTTCTTAGGCTTTGAACGGGCAGAAGCTGCTCGCTTCTCGTTCTTATTAGGCATTCCTGCCATTGCCGCAGCCGGTGGTTACACCGCAATTGAATTATTCGAAACCGGTGGAGAGATTCCAGCGGATGCATTGAAAGCTGCAGGGCTTACGTTCTTCGCAGCGTTAGCGGCCATTACGTTACTTATGGCGGTGGTTAAACGATTTGGATTTTTTATGTTCATGGTTTATCGTTTACTACTAGCGTTTGTTTTATTCGGCTTACTCTATGACTGGTTCCCTGGCATCTCAATTTCTGACAAGCTCTAAGCTGTGCGATTAATCGGATTAACCGGCGGAATTGCCAGTGGCAAAACGCTGGTTTCCGATAGGTTCGCAGAATTGGGCGCCCCCATCGTCGATGCCGATTTACTAGCACGCGAAGTGGTGGCCCCTGGCAGTGAAGGCTTAGCAGGGCTTAAGGCCTTATTCAGTGCTGATATTTTAAATGCAGAAGGAGCTTTAGATCGCGCAGCCCTTCGGCAAGTAATTTTCCAAGACCCATCGGCGCGAGCACAGGTTGATGACTTGCTGCACCCGTTGATTCGATCATTGTCTGAACAACGAATTGATGCGCACGCTGTAAAAAATCCACCTTATTTAATTCATGCTATACCGCTTTTAGTGGAAACAGGGCAAACCGATCGCCACGACGATATTGTGGTTGTGGATGTGCCGGTGAGCACACAACTCAGTCGCTTAATGGAACGCGATGGCAGTACAAAAGAAGATGCACAGCGTATTCTAAATTCTCAAGCATCTCGCGAGGAACGCTTAGCGGTGGCTACGTTCGTTATTGATAATTCAGGGACGGTGGAGCAAACGATTGCACAAGTAAACGCACTGCATAATAAATTTACTAACGCTTAGAACGCACAACCATAGGTGCAGGCGAATCAGCCAAACTATTTACACCTACCCAACAACGCATTAACAATAGGCACATTCGCTTCAGGAAAAGAGTACTGCGGCAAATCAGCCAACGCAACCCATTGCAACGGCTGACCTTCACGGCCAATTGGAGTGCCGCTAAAGCTAGGAACGATAAACACGTGCAACCTCACGGCCTTATCTCCGTAGTCGTGCTCAAGAACCATCAGCTTTTCTATTTTTTCTGAATGGATGCCCAGCTCTTCTTCAAGCTCACGATTCAGCGCAGAATCAGCGGGTTCATCAGCCTCAAGTTTTCCACCAGGGAATTCCCACAGGTTACCTTGATGTTGTTTTGCATGGCGTTTGGCAAGTAACACCTTGCCACCATCTGGGCTCAATATGGCCCCAGCTGCAACCTCTATCCAATTGGCAGTCATCTTATCGCGTAGTCATAAATAAAATGCTTTGAAACGAGACGAACTTTAAGTTCTGTATTCAGCGTTTATGGTGACGTAATCGTGCGATAAATCACTGGTGTAAACAGCGCATGAGTTACTGCCCATACCTAAATGCACACGTACAGTGATATCTGAACTTTGCATCACCGCACTACCCTTCTCTTCGGTGTAATCACTATGCAGCAATCCATGTTCAAACACAGGCAAATCGTTTACGTGCACGGTAACTTGATAAGGGTCTAACTGGTCTATGCCCACCTTACCAATGGCCATAAGTAAGCGCCCTACGTTTGCATCGCTAGCAAACATGGCCGTCTTAACCAACGGTGAATTGGCAATGCCGTAACCCACGGCCTTGCAATCTTGCGTGCTAGCCCCGCCGAGAACATCAACGGTTATAAATTTAGTTGCCCCTTCTGCATCTCGAACAATGGCTTGTGCCAACAGTAGCAGCACCTCATTCACCGCCATTTGAAATTCGCTCCAACCGGCATCATCCGCTGAAAGAGCAGGCCCCATGCAGGTGGCACACAACATACACGCATCGTTAGTAGAGGTATCACTGTCAACCGTTATGGAATTAAATGAGCCATCCACCGCTATTGTTAACGCGGTGTGCAAATCTTGCTGTGACACGGTTGCATCAGTAAACACATAGGCCAACATAGTGGCCATGTTTGGCTCGATCATGCCCGCACCTTTTGACATACCTGTAACCGTAACGCTTTGTCCGTTAATCGTTATCGTTTTTGAGGTGAGCTTTGGCACTGTATCTGTGGTCATGATGCCACGAGCGGCTGCTTCCCAAGCCGTTATTGAACTATCTAGGCCAGCGGCAAGCGTTGGCAGCGCATTTTTCATAATGGCATCGGGTAGCTGCTCGCCAATAACACCCGTAGAAAAAGGCAGCACTTGATCGGTGCCAACATTTAGCGTTTGCGCTAAAGCTTGGCAATGCCCTGCAGCCGTTGTTATGCCTTGTTGGCCTGTACCTGCATTGGCGTTACCTGAATTTACCAACAAAGCTCTTACACGACCTTGTTGAGCATTTAAATGTTCTTTTGCAACGGTTACCGGTGCTGCACAAAATGTATTTTGGGTAAACACACCGGCGCTAACGCTCCCTTCAGGAAGGGTAAACAACACCATGTCTTCTTGGCCGTTAGCTTTTATGCCCGCTGCGCAGGTGGACAACTGAACACCAGAAACTGCAGATGCTGCCGGTAGCGAAAGATTAACCGGCATAGTGTTAGCTCAGCTTGCCATGACACTGCTTAAATTTCTTACCCGAACCACAAGGGCAAGGATCGTTACGACCCACTTTTTCAGAATCGCGTACGAAGGGTTTTACCGGTTCTGCATTACCCGCTTGTTGATTGCCTTGTCTTGCCGCTGCGGCCGCTGCAATGGCTTGATCAGCTTCACTTTGCGGCTCTGCATCATCGGCTAAAGCACTGTCAGCAGAAGCGTGTTCGTAGGTAACTTCGGTGGCTGCACCACGACTGGCTTCAGCTTGTTCAACCTGCTCAGCATCGCGAATTTGCACGGTGGCAAGTTTCGCTGTGACTTCACGCTTATATTCATCTAGCATGCGATTAAACAATTCGAACGCTTCGCGCTTGTATTCTTGTTTGGGGTTCTTTTGAGCATAACCACGAAGCCCAACACTTTGGCGCAAATAATCCATGCCAGCCAAGTGCTCTTTCCAGTGCTCATCTAACGACTGCAACATCACAAATTTTTCAAAACGTCGGAACTGCTCATCTCCTGCGCGTTCCACTTTGCTGTCGTAGCTGGTAACCAGCGTTTCAAGAATTCGAGCGGAGATATCTTCTTCAGGTAAATCGGGGTTTTCTTCCAACCAACCTTTTACATCGAAGTCTTCACCGGTTAATCGTTTAAGTTCAACCTGCAAGCCATCAAGATCCCATTGCTCTTCTAGGGAACCGGTTGGAATGTAGTCTTCAACAATTGCTGGCACCACTTCGTCGCGTATTTCGTTAACGTATTCAACCACCGAATCGGTTTCCATCAGCTCATCTCGCTGCTCGTAAACCACTTTTCGTTGATCGTTAGCTACATCATCGTATTCTAATAAGTGCTTACGAATATCGAAGTTATGCCCTTCTACTTTACGTTGCGCATTTTCAATGGCTTTAGTAACCCACTTGTGTTCAATGGCTTCGCCTTCTTCCATGCCTAACTTCTGCATCAGGTTACTCACCCGGTCAGAGGCAAAGATGCGCATTAGGCTATCTTCTAACGATAAGTAAAAGCGGCTTGAACCGGCATCACCTTGGCGCCCAGAACGACCACGCAGCTGGTTATCGATTCGACGAGACTCATGACGCTCGGTGCCGATAATGTGCAAACCACCTGACTTAAGCACCGCGTCATGGCGTGGTTGCCATTCGGCAGTCGCTTTCTCAACAGCGGCAGTATCGGATGCATCAATACCTTCAATTTCACTTTCTAAGTTACCACCCAACACGATATCGGTACCACGACCTGCCATGTTGGTTGCAATAGTGACAGCACCGGGTCGCCCTGCATTGGCAATGATGTTCGCTTCACGTTCATGTTGCTTTGCGTTCAACACTTCGTGAGCAATGTTTTTCTGGCGTAGTAGCCCTGCCAATAATTCTGAAGACTCGATTGATGTGGTACCTACCAACACCGGCTGATCTCGTTTAACGCATTCTTCAATGTCTTCAATGATGGCTTCGTATTTTTCTTGTTGTGTTAAGAACACAAGATCGGCCATGTCTTTTCGTGCCATGGGTCGATGCGTTGGAATTACCACCACTTCTAAATCATAGATACTTTGAAATTCAAACGCTTCGGTATCGGCGGTACCTGTCATACCGGCTAATTTTTCATACAACCTGAAGTAGTTTTGGAAGGTAATGGAAGCAAGCGTCTGGTTTTCACGCTGAATGCTAACGCCTTCTTTTGCCTCTATTGCTTGATGCAAACCTTCTGACCAGCGACGCCCAGGCATGGTGCGCCCAGTGAATTCATCGACAATTACAATTTCATCGTTCTGCACGATGTAATCAACATCTTTGGTGTAAAGCGCTTGTGCGCGAAGTGCTGCGTTCAAGTGATGCATGATGGCAATGTGGGCTGGGTCGTAAAGGCTTTCACCCTCTTCCAACAAGCCGTTTTTCTGCAGCAAGGCTTCAACGGAATCGTGCCCACTTTCGGTTAAATGAACTTGCTTACTTTTCTCATCAACAGAATAATCACCCGGGCCTTCTTCCTCAGCTTGACGCTCTAAGCCAGGCACAATCGTATTGATTTTTAAATACAGTTCCTGATTTTGTTCAGCAGGACCTGAAATGATCAGCGGGGTTCTGGCTTCATCGATTAATATGGAATCGACTTCATCGACGATGGCAAAATGCAAAGGCCGCTGCACTTTTTGTTCAATCATGTGCGCCATGTTGTCGCGCAGATAATCAAAACCGAATTCATTATTGGTGCCGTAAGTGACATCGGCGGCATAAGCTTTCCGACGGGTGTCGGTATCAAGCCCTGGCACCACCACGCCGGTGCTTAATCCTAAAAAGTTGTACAACTGCCCCATCCAGGCTGAATCTCGATGAGCAAGGTAATCGTTTACGGTCACTACGTGCACGCCCTTTCCAGACAGCGCGTTTAAGTACACCGCTGTGGTTGCCACCAAGGTTTTACCTTCACCGGTGCGCATCTCAGCAATTTTGCCGTCATTGAGCACCATGCCGCCAATCATTTGCACATCGAAATGACGCATGCCAAACACGCGCTTTCCGGCCTCTCGAACAACAGCAAAGGCTTCTGGCAGGAGCTGAGCTAAGGTTTCACCCTTTTCAAGGCGCTCACGCAGCTCATCGGTTTTGCCTTGAAGCGTGGCATCATCCAGCTTTTCGAGCGCGGGTTCTAAAGCGTTTATGGCCTCAACTTCATTCGCTAACCGTTTAACGATTCGGTCGTTGCTGGTGCCGAAGACTTTCTTGACGAGGTTACCTAACATGTACTCTTGGACCTTGACCTGCGAGCGCAGGGTTCGATGGATTCCTTATTATGACACCGAACGGGGTGTCATCATTGAATGAACAACATAGGGTCAACCGGCTCACCATTCAAATGCACCTCTAAATGCACATGGGGCCCAGTCGATCGGCCCGTGGAACCCAATCTTGCGATGATTTGTCCTTGCTCCACTCGTTGCCCGACCGTCACGGTGTTGGATTCGTTATGCGCGTACCGGCTGGTTAGCCCATCTGCATGCAATAGTTCCACCATATTGCCGTAGGCGTGCACCGAGCCAGAAAAGCTCACCACACCATCTGCCAAGGCCAAAATTGGCTCACCGCGCTGGCCGCTGAAATCCACCCCTCGATGCATCCGGGTTTCACCCGTGGACGGGCTTTCGCGCCAACCAAATCGAGACGACATTTGACCTTCGAGAACCACAGGACCTGAAAGCCTGAATGCCCGTTCTTGATATCTCAGTTGGTACCAGTCTTTCAAGGCTAGTGATGACTCTTTGATGTGCTGTAAATGCTCATCTAATGCGCCCAACGTATCGTCTGCAGCATTAGATTGCGTAGGCGGTGAGAAGACGTCATCGTTCAACATGAAATCGGTTAAATCGAGCCCAGCATCTTCTGCTAACCGGCGGTATAGCATGCGCAACACGAGAATATCGGCGTGAAGCTTGCCGACCGTTTGAGTGAGTAGTGAATTGTCTCGATTGGCATCAAAAGCCGATTCGTCATTGGCACTAGATGAGGCCTCAACAATCGTCATTGGATTTTGTAAGGCTTGCAACACCGGGTCGCCAGAGGATACGGATGATTTTCCTATTAAAAAACCCAAGCCACCAAATACAATGGCGGCGCCCAACCCACCCAGCCATAAGCTGATGGGGGATCTGTGTTGTAATGAAGATGTGGCCATGAAAGATCTCAATATGCTGCTGGCCCCAAGCGCTAGGCAAACCCTACGACTTAACCAGCAGCTTCGCACTGCTTTTTCCCACATTATGCCCGCTGCCGCGCTTGATGCGGTAGCGCTGTGCCGAGTGGAAAACGACGAGTTGCATATCACGCTAACCAACGCCAGCTGGTTGTCACGCCTACGATTTAGCGAAAAAGCCTTGCTGAACGAGGTAGCTAAGCTGAATTTATCCGCCAACCGAATCGCCTGGCATGTGCTTCCTGGCAGAATTACACCGCCTCGAAGCCCGTCAATACGTCAAGACGCACTGGTTATTCCAGAAGGTGCGCCTAAACGAGTCAGTCAGGCGGCCGATCAATTCGACGATAAAGTGCTGCGTCAGGCGCTTAAACGGGTGGCAACAACTATGCAGACACGTCTAGACGACAGAAAGCGCTGAATCGGTACTTTCCCTCTAACCGGTGGCTTCGGCTTGAGCGTAGCGAATAGGTGCCGCTTCAACATCTTCGTACACCACCTCTTCCCAAGCTGACGTTTGCTGCAGCAGCTCGCGAAGCAATGCGTTATTAAGCGCATGGCCTGATTTGTAGCCAGAGAAAGCGCCAATCAAACTGTGGCCCAAGAGGTAAAGATCGCCAATAGCGTCCAACATCTTGTGACGAACAAATTCATTTTTATAGCGTAAACCGTCGGTGTTCAACACGCGGAAATCATCGATCACAATGGCGTTGTCTAAACTGCCACCGCGAGCAAGATCGCGCTTTCGAAGCTCTTCAATGTCTCGCATGAAACCAAACGTGCGAGCACGACTGATTTCTCGAACAAATGAGGTGGATGAAAAATCCATTTCTAGCGACTTGCTTTGATCGGCAAATACTGGGTGATCGAAATCGATGGTGAAGGCAACTTTGAAACCGTTGAACGGTTCGAATCGGGCCCACTTATCGCCTTCACGCACTTCCACAGGCTTCTTGATACGGATGAATTTTTTTGGCGCGCCTTGCTCAAGAATGCCAGCAGATTGAATTAGGAACACAAAGGGGGCAGCGGAGCCGTCCATGATGGGCACTTCATCCGAACTCACATCAACAAAACAGTTATCGATGCCAAGACCAGCAAGCGCTGCCATTAAATGCTCAACCGTGGACACTCGAACCCCGTCTTTGGCCAACGAGGTGGCAAGCGAGGTGTCATGAACGTTCAAAGGATGGCCTGGAATCACTACCGGCGGGTGGCTGTCCACGCGACGGAATACCACACCGGTATCGATAGGCGCTGGGCTAAGGGTAAGAAATACCTTTTTGCCAGTGTGCAAACCGATGCCTGTGGCGCGGATCGTGTTTTTCAGGGTTCTTTGACGTATCACTGATTTTTTGTCCTACTTCGAGACAACCGAAAGGCAGCCTTATATATAGCAGCTGTTTTGTAGTTTCACAGTGTTATAGCGCACTGTGTGTAACGGAGTGTTATTGCACCTATCACAAACTGGAAAGGCAGCCCCTCTTTAGAAGAGAGCGCTGCCTTTTCAGTTCACTTCAGACTCTTTACGCCAAAGCACTGCACTTTGGCGAATTTAGCCCATTATCAGCCCGTTGGGATTAATCAGCTTGGCGACGAAGGAAGGCTGGGATGTCCAACATTTCCATGTCTTGGCTGCCACCTTGAGCATTACCATGACCGCTTGCAGGAGCTTGCGGAGCAGCTGGCGCGCGAGTTACTGGCGCAACGGGTCGGCTTTGCGGCTGCTGCGGCTGGCCCTGATAGGGCGTGTACGGAGTCCCACCAATTGATGAACCTGCAGGTGCGGCTGGACGACCAGCTTGAGCACCACCAGCACTGCCCACACTCATGGTTGGACGAGCTTGCTGACCGGCGACCACGCCAATCGGACCACCTGTGCCAGTTGCTTTACCACGATTGATGCCTACGCCGACTTGCTGTTGGCCAAGCCCTGTTGCAACGACAGTAACGCGTAGCTCGCCTTCCAGATTTGCATCAATGGCGGTACCCACAACCACGGTTGCATCATCGGCTGCGAATTGACGCACCACGTTACCGACTTCTTCGAACTCACCAATAGCCATATCCAGACCGCAGGTAATGTTCACCAAAATACCGCGAGCACCTAGAAGATCGATGTCTTCTAATAATGGGCTAGAAATTGCCATTTCAGCTGCTTCAGTGGCACGCTCATCGCCGCGACCAATACCTGAACCCATCATCGCAAGACCCATTTCCGACATAACCGTGCGAACGTCTGCAAAGTCAACGTTAATCAAACCTGGGTTAGTAATCAATTCCGCAATGCCTTGAACCGCACCGCGTAACACATCGTTAGCCGCATTGAACGCATCGAGTAATGAAATGTTCTTGCCCAATACGGACAATAACTTTTCATTAGGAATCGTGATTAACGAATCGACGTGTGTGCGAAGCTCATCGATACCTTGCTGAGCGATGTGCATACGCTTTTGGCCTTCGAATGGGAAAGGACGCGTAACAACAGCAACGGTTAGCACACCCATTTCACGAGCAATTTGTGCAACCACAGGAATAGCGCCAGTACCCGTTCCACCACCCATACCTGCTGTGATGAACAACATGTCTGTGCCTTGAATAATATCTTGAATGCGATCGCGATCTTCCATGGCCGCTTGGCGACCTACTTCTGGATTCGCACCCGCACCCAAACCTTTGGTAATGCTCTGGCCAATGTGCAACACCGTGGGTGCTGACATGCTTTTCAGCGCTTGCGCATCGGTGTTAGCGCAGATGAAATCTACACCCTCAATGCCTTGCGACACCATGTGTTGAACAGCATTACTGCCACCACCACCCACGCCAATTAATTTAATAACCGGTGCGTCGTTAATTGTATCTACGAGATCAAACATATGTATTCCCCATGAGAAAAATTCTCAAATTCTAATTGCCCGAAAAAACCGTTTTGGTTAAAGAGGCATCCCCAGTAAAAGTAAACCACTCAAAAATAGCGTTGAAACCACTCACTCATTCGCTGCCACATACCCTTCTCAGTTCGGATATCGACAGATTCAGAGCGCGGATTTTTACGCCGCTGTTGACCGAACAGCAAAAGGCCAACACCTGTTGCGTGGATCGGATTGCGTACAACTTCCGCAAGCCCTACTACATGCTGCGGATGACCCAAACGAACGGGCATATGAAAAATTTCTTCTGCCAGTTCAATGACTCCTTCCATTTTGGATGTGCCACCAGTTAGAACTAAACCTGCGGCGCAAGCATCCTCAAACCCGCTTCGCACCAGTTCATCGTGAACCAATGTCAGCAGTTCCTCATAGCGAGGCTGGACCACTTCTGCGAGTGTTTGTCTAGCCAGCTGTCGTGCCGAGCGATCTCCTACGCCAGGCACCTCTATCATTTCCTCTGCCCCTGCAAACTGCGTAAGCGCACAGGCATGACGAACTTTTATTTCTTCTGCAAATTGTGTTGGCGTGCGAAACGCCACCGCAATATCGTTAGTGACTTGATCGCCTGCCACAGGAATTACCGCGGTGTGACGAATGGCTCCTTCGGTATAAACAGCGATATCAGTGGTACCGCCGCCCATATCTACCAACACAACACCCAGCTCTTTTTCATCATCAGTTAATACCGATTGGCTGGATGCAAGCTGTTCAAGAATGACGTCTTCCACTTCTAACCCACAACGACGCACACATTTAGAAATGTTTTGTGCAGAGCTTATTGACCCTGTAACCAGATGCACTTTAGCCTCTAGGCGCACACCAGACATTCCAATAGGTTGCCGAATGCCGTCTTGATCATCGATGATGAATTCTTGCGGCAGCACATGAAGGATGCGTTGATCGGCAGGAATAGCCACAGCTTTTGCAGCATCAACCACACGTTCAACATCTTCTTGTTCCACCTCGGTGTTGCCAATGGCCACAATGCCGTGAGAATTCAAACTGCGAATGTGACTGCCCGCAATCCCTGCAAACACGCTCTTTATTTCTACATCGCACATACGTTCTGCTTCGTTCACAGACTTCTGTATGGCATCTACCGTACTGTCGATGTTGATAACAACACCTTTTTTCAATCCTTCCGAACGAGCGGTACCCATACCCAGCAATTCGATACGGCCGTCTTCAGTAATTTCGCCCACCATCGTGACAATCTTCGACGTACCAATGTCGAGACCCACGATCATTTCTCTGTCAGTGTTACCGGCCATGAATTCGCTAAATCACACCTGGTGATGGTTTGCGCCCTGTAAACGCAAAACCGTTGTTGTATCTCATATCAAAACGCAATAACTGCCCAGCCTGCTCTTCACTAACTAGCCGGTCGTGTACTGCAATGAATTTTTGCAAACGCTCTCGTTGCCGCTCATAACCGAGCTTTACAATCACAGAATTTGATAATTCCAATGTTTGCGAATGTCGGTCGTCTTCACTTAACAAAACAATACTTAAATTAATCTCGGCTAATTTTGTTTGGTAATGCCGGTAGTCATCTAACACGGCATCATGACGTCCATCTGCACCGGTTAAGCGCGGCAATGCAGAAAAATGTTCCTGCCATTCCAAATGACGCGAACTGTCAGGATGCAACTGCGGCGGTACAAACATCTCGTGGCGTTTACTCACCAAGCCGTAGCTATTCCAACGAGCAGCTGGCTCATGTTCTTCT
This sequence comes from uncultured Granulosicoccaceae bacterium, assembly GCA_938035125.1. Lineage (GTDB taxonomy): Bacteria > Pseudomonadota > Gammaproteobacteria > Granulosicoccales > Granulosicoccaceae > Granulosicoccus. The sequence continues at coordinate 16,877 of CALHNS010000009.1, forward strand.
ATATCAACGGTTAAACGCCCTGGCCATTCACGGCGCACATGCGCTGCTGCCACCCATGGCAACATTTCCATTTTGTTTCGAACCCGTTCAATGTTGACAGCCAGTAAACCTTTTTCAAGATCGGCCTCAACCAGCTCAGTTAAATAACGTCGATCGGTGTAATCCAATGTGCCAAGAACATCCACGTTACGCACAGGAAAAATGCGAGGATCTTTCGCCACTTCCGAAAGCATTAAAAACAAAGTAACTACGAACACTAAACCCAATACACTGATCAGAAATCGTGTACCTGCCGGAATTTGGCTCATGCGAGTAGGAAAAATTGGCATGCGAGTGGCTGATGTGTTCATGCAGACACTTCCGAACCCGCTAAGGTTTCTTCTAGTATTCCCACCACCAGATCACTAAACGACATCCCCATTTGTGCTGCCGCCATGGGCACCAGGCTGTGGGTTGTCATACCAGGTGCTGTGTTGCATTCAATGAAATGCGGCACACCGGCATCGTCCAACATAAAATCTACCCGGCCCCAATGCCTGCAACCCAGCGCATTAAATACGGTTAACGCATCGCTTTGTATTGATTGCTGAACCGCTTCATCAAGCTTTGGCGGGCAATCATAATGAGTGTCGTCAGCAAAATACTTAGCGTGATAATCGTAGAATTCATTTTGTGCACGCATACTGACCAACGGCAAAGCTTTACCCAGCACAACCGCAGCCGTCACTTCCATGCCCAACATCATTTTTTCAATTAATACAGGCCCATATTGCGCTGCCGTTTCAAACGCCTGAGCGACTTCAGATGCGTTACGCACCAAAGAGACACCGATGCTAGAGCCTTCCATTGTCGGTTTGATAACCACTGGCAATCCGATGGAGGCAACCGCAGCTTTGGCATCAGACAATTGGTTTACGCAAACCGCTTCAGGTGTTTTAACCCCGGCAACACGCGCTAATAATTTCGCTCGATGCTTATCCATGGCTAAGGCCGATGCCATAACACCACTGCCTGTGTAGGGCAGCCCAGCTAATTCTAATGCGCCTTGTACATGACCGTCTTCACCGCCACGACCATGCAAGATTAAAAACGCTCGATCAAATTCTCGTGCGGCAAGTTCGGCTACCAGATTCTTATCGGCATCCACACCGTGCGCATCAACCCCTGCTGCAATCAAACTTTGCAGCACACATTCGCCACTCATGAGCGATACATCACGCTCAGCAGACCACCCACCCATCACGACGGCCACTTTGCCAAAACGGCTTGCACAAGTTTTGGAATTGCTTGGAGTCATTGCAGCTGCCTCACTAACCATGCTGCACCTCACTGGCGCCGAAGTGTGCTGGCAAGCTAGCGGCCAAACTGCCGACGCTACCAGCACCTAGCGTTAACACCAAATCGCCGTCACGCATGATTCGGCCCAAAGCATCAGGCACATTTTCAATGTTTTCAACAAAGATTGGATCAACAGCACCGCGGTTACGGATAGAGCCTGCTAAGGCGCGACCGTCTGCCCCATTAATGCGCTCTTCACCGGCTGAATACACTTCGGTCAAAATCAGTACATCAGTATTCGACAAGGCTTCTGCAAAATCTTCAAACAAATCACGGGTGCGCGTATAACGATGCGGCTGGAAAATAACCACCAATCGTTTTTCGGGCCAACCGCCCCTAATGGCTGACAGCGTGGCCGATACTTCAGTGGGGTGATGGCCATAATCGTCATATAAGGTAGCGTGACCACCATCAAGACATGGCAGCAAGCCGTGCGGCTGTACTCGCCGCCCGATGCCTTCAAAATTCATTAAAGCACGGCGAATGGCATCGGTATTCACCGATAATTCTAAAGAAACCGCGATGGCCGCTAAGGCATTAAGTACATTGTGGTGACCGGGCAAATTAAGCACCACATCGGTTAATTCACCGCCGTCTTTTAATGACACATCAAATATCATTCGTTGACCGCTTTGACGAACCTTGTGGGCACGAACATCAGCCTCTTCATGGAACCCATAGGTTCTTACAGGACGTGCCACTTTGGGCAGGATGTCTTGCACGTTCGCATCGTCAATGCAAACAATCGCCAAGCCGTAAAAAGGCAAGTGCATAAGAAAATCAACGAAGGTTTGTTTGAGTTTTTCAAAATCCCCATCGTAGGTATCTAAGTGGTCAGCATCGATATTGGTAACCACAGAAATGACCGGTTGCAAATACAGAAACGATGCATCACTTTCATCGGCCTCGGCAACCAACCAATCGGATTGACCTAAATAAGCGTTAGTGGATGAACTGTTTAGTCGCCCACCAATGACGTAAGTTGGATCTAACTCACCGGTGGTTAATAATGATGCAACTAAACTGGTGGTTGTGGTTTTACCGTGCGTACCGGCAACGGCAATGCCTTGTTGAAAGCGCATCAGCTCTGCCAACATTTCAGCGCGCCGTGCGATAGGCAAACCTAGTTCTCTAGCACGAATAATTTCAGGGTTATCTTCTGGCACTGCGGTTGAAACCACAACCACATCAGCGTTTTCCACATGCTCGGCTGCGTGGCCTTGCATAACGGTGACACCCAAACCACTTAAACGCTCGGTTAAGGCATTAGTGTTTAAATCAGAACCTGAAACCTTAAAGCCTAAGTGATGCATCACTTCAGCGATGCCACCCATACCGACACCACCTACGCCTATGAAGTGCATAGCGCGAACGCGGCGCATTTGGCTTTTTACTACTGGAGAAATATCGATAACCATCAGGCACTTACCTCATGATTATTAGAAGTTACTTTATCTTGAAATTTAAGCAAAGCGTTGGCAACTTGTTGTGCTGCCTGAGGCAGATGACATTGTCGCGCTGCTTGACCCATTTGCTTTATTCGATTTCTATTCTCATGAAACGTTGTGATTACTTCACTCAGTTTGGTTACCGTAAATTCGCTTTGTGGAATAACCACTGCAGCGCCAGCTTGTTCTAAAAATTTTGCGTTCTTGGTTTGATGATCATCGACAGCGTGTGGAAACGGAACCAACACAGATGGAAGAGACATGGCTGCAATTTCAGAGACAGTCATGGCACCTGAACGGCAGATGACTAAGTCTGCTTTTAGGTACGCATCCATCATGTTATCAATAAATTTTTTTACATCTATTTCGTGTTTAACATTCGTGTGCGAAGCATAACGATCTTGAACGCTTTCGTACATAGTTAATCCGGTTTGATGTACAACTTTTAGCGAAAAATTTGCATGTTTTACCACTTCAGGCACAACGTTGTTCAACACTTGTGCACCTTGCGAACCACCAACAATTAAAACACTTAAACGCGATTGATTTTTAACATCACTTAAAGCATCTTTAGCACTGTTGTTTGCACTGGTTAATTTTGTTTTTTTATCCGCACACTGCTCAATTGTTAAACGCAATGGGTTACCCACAGTGATTGCATTCACGGCTTTATCAAACGCATTTGGCATCGCAGAAAAAACGGTTGATGCATAACGGGCAAGTTTACGATTGGTGTATCCCGCTACCGCATTTTGCTCATGCAAAACCAAAGGACACCTAGTTAACTTTGCCGCCACCCCAACAGGCCCAGTTACATAGCCGCCCATTCCCAAAACGGCCGCAGGTTTAAGCTTTATTAACGACCAAATACTTTGGATTAGTGCTACCAACAATTTACAAGGGCCAATGATTCGCCCCAGAAGGCCTTTACCGCGCAAACCGGCCACACTCAGCCAAACGATGGGAATTCCTGCATCTGGAATCACGCTGGATTCAATGCCTTTTCGGGTGCCAAACCACACCACAGGAACACCACGCTTGCGCAGCACATCGGCTACGGCAAGCGCAGGAAAAACATGACCACCCGTGCCGCCTGCTGCAATCACTATTGGGCGAGCGGCAGCCTTCATATCGCACGACCACGATGATGACTTTTTGACAATGGCTTTCGAGTGGATAACTCTTCGTGCTGTTGATGCCTTAATTCACTTTCTATGCGAAGCAATATCGCAAAAGCAATCGCGAATACCACCGCACTACTACCGCCATAGCTCATCATTGGCAAGGTGATCCCTTTGGTAGGCAAGATGCCCATGTTCACACCCATGTTGACGAAGGCTTGCAAACCAATCCAAACCCCAATACCCAGCGCCAAGTAACCTGCAAATCGAAACCCTAGTTCATCGGCAGTGCGAGCAAGCCGAAAACTTCTCCACACAATAAACCCATAGGCTGCAACCACTGCAAGCACTCCGAGAAAGCCCAATTCTTCACACAGGATGGCGAACAGAAAATCGGTGTGTGCTTCAGGTAAGTAAAAGAGCTTTTGAACACTACCACCCAACCCTAATCCACTGAAGCCGCCACTTCCTATGGCGATAAGTGATTGCGTTAGTTGGAAACCAGAATCAAAAGGATCAGAGAATGGATCTAGAAAGCTCGACAAACGACGCATGCGGTAAGGAGAAATTACGATGACAATCAAGCCCACCACCGACAAGCTAAGTATCATGGCAAGAAATTGCGACACCCGAACACCTGCAATGAATAACATGGCCAAAGAGGTTGTCACAATGACAAACGCTGCCCCAAAATCAGGCTCTAATAACAACAGCACGCTTGCCACACCAATTAACAATAAAGGCCGTAAGAACCCATGAAACGATTCTCGAACCAATTCACCGCGACGCACTAAATAGCCTGCTAGGTACACGATAATCAAAAGCTTTACCGCTTCTGACACCTGCACAGTTAGCACCCCTAGATCTATCCAGCGACGGCTACCGTTTACTTCCTTACCTATTCCAGGCACCAACACAAGAGCCAAACAGAACAAGGAAACCAAAATAAGCGGCAACGCAACACGTTCCCAAAACGCGATGGGGATTCGATACACCACACACCCCACTAATAAACCAATTACTAAGAAGACCAATTGGCGCATAACGATATAAAAAGGGTTGCCGTGAGTTTCTGCCGCATAGGGCATCGAGGCAGAGGCAATAATGACCAAGCCAAATAAACTCAAACCGACTAAAACAATCAACAACGCGTGACTGGCTAACCAGCCCCCAACAGGCATCTCAGGCTTGGTGTTGGCCGTTGATTGTCGGCCCATAACAGTTCTTGAAACGATAGATGTCATGCCGCTGCTTGCTCCACAGATTCACAAAACAATCGGCCACGCGCCTGATAGTTTTCGAACATATCGAAACTTGCACACGCAGGCGACAATAAAACCACGTCGCCGTTTTCAGCTAACTGCTTAGATAGCTCTACCGCTTCGTGCATAGAACTTACATCAAATAATTCAGACGCACCCTCTAAGGTGGCACGTAACTTAGGGGCATCTTCACCCATTAAAACCACCGCCTTCACCCGCTCTGAAACCACGGGGCGAAGCGGTGCAAAATCAACCCCTTTGCCCTGCCCGCCTGCAATTAACACAACAGCACCCGGCATTGCTTGAATGGCCTTTATGCAGGCATCTACGTTCGTGCCTTTGGAATCGTTGTACCAACGCACACCATTGACTTCAGCCACCAGCTGCGTGCGGTGCTCTAAGCCATGAAACGAAGATAAGCCCAGTTTTAATTGCTTAAGCGTTAACTGCAACGGATGAAGCAGGGCCATAACCGCCAAGGCGTTCGCCACGTTATGCTCACCGGGCACTTGTAAATCATCAGTGGTTATCACCGCCTGATCATCAACACACAACACTTGTTGATTTGCCAAATTTTTTAATGAAAATTTCGCTTTTTCGTTCGTAGATGAAAACCAAAGCGTATTGTTTGTATTCGCTTCAGGGTGCGTTCTCTCATCATCGGCATTGGCAACTAAGTAGTTCGCGTTGGAATACACATGACGCTTAACAGCAGCGTAGTGCTCTATGGAGTCGTACCGATCAAGATGATCTTCACTGATGTTCAACACCACAGCGCTTAAAGGTGATAATCGTTGCAATGATTCCAACTGATAGCTTGATAATTCAAGCACGTACACCATTGCATTAGAATTTTTTTCTTGGTTTCGGTGGCTATGCTGCCCAACTTCAGTATTAGAATCAGTTGGCTTTGGCAACACATCCAACACCGCTGTGCCAATATTCCCGCACAGTTCAACCTGTCGGCCACATTGCTTCAACACATGCGCAGCCATAGAAGCAACGGTACTTTTTCCATTTGAACCTGTAATGGCGATGACATCCCCTTTCACCACCGATGCAAATAGCTCAATATCTCCAATAACCGATACACCGGCTGCTAAGGCCGCTTTTATCATGGGGTGTGCGCGTGGAATACCTGGGCTTAGCACCATCACATCATAATTTGACGGGTTAACCTCATCCAAACCGGCAACGTAAGCACCTTCATTAAGCAATTGACGAACTTTGTCGCTAGGCGTTGCATTACCATCGGTTACGTCGAACGCCACATCGTTCGCCAACAAGTAGCGCATAACTGATGCGCCGGTTACGCCGGCTCCAACAACCAGTACTCGTAATTGGCTAAGTTCTTGTGGAGTCATTAGCGCAGCTTCAAGGTTGAAAGACCGATTAACACCAACACGACAGTGATTATCCAGAAGCGAACAATGATTCGCGGCTCTGGCCAGCCTTTAAGTTCGAAGTGATGATGAATGGGCGCCATACGAAAAATTCGTTTGCCGCGTAACTTGTACGAACCCACTTGCAATATTACCGACACCGCTTCTAACACAAAAATTCCGCCCATAATGAAGAGCACTAATTCCTGTCGAACCATGATGGCAACCACACCTAATGCAGCCCCTATAGCCAGTGCACCCACATCCCCCATGAACACTTGCGCAGGATAGGTATTGAACCAAAGAAACCCTAAACCCGCCCCCATAAGCGCTGTACAAAAAACCGTAAGCTCGCCCGAGCCCTTCACATTGGGAACGAATAAGTACTCTGCAAATACAGCGTGCCCTGCAACATAGGCAATTAACCCTAAACCCGCCGCTACCATCACAGAAGGCAATATAGCTAAACCGTCTAAACCATCGGTTAAATTCACCGCATTACTGCTGCCGATAATGACCAAAAATGTAAAAGGGATAAAGAACAACCCCATCGGCATGGCCACTTCTTTAAAGAACGGTACGATGAGCTCAAGCTCGACCGGATCGGTAGCGGTTAGATACAACACAACCACGGCAACACCAGACACCAGAGATTGCCAAAATAATTTTTCGCGAGCAGACAGCCCATCAGAGTTTGATTGAATGACTTTGCGATAATCATCAACCCAACCGATTGCACCAAAACCGATGGTGACAAACAGCACTATCCAAACTTGCTTTACTGACAAATCGGACCAAAGTAGCGTGCTTAGCGCGACGGCAACAATGATCATCGCGCCACCCATTGTGGGGGTGCCTGCTTTCACCAAATGCGATTGAGGACCATCATCACGAACCGATTGCCCGACTTTGGCTTTGGTTAGCCAACGAATAAGAAACGGCCCAACCACTAAGCAAACCACTAAAGATGTTAATGCCGACAATATGGCCCGCAAAGTAATGTATCGCACCACGAAAAACGAATCATCGATCGAGGCCAACCACTCACTGATCAATAACATCATGAGGTCACGCCCTCAGTAAGATCAATGGTTACTGTCGAGGTATCGCGCATTTGCGGCTCGGTTAATGCACCAACCACCACTTCCATTTGACTGCTACGTGAGCCTTTCACCAAAACAATGCAGGCATCGCAAAGTTCACTTCCAATAGCACGCACCAATTCAGCATGTGAGGAAAAATGCTTTCCTCCCCCAAAAGCCATTGACGCGTGTTCGGCTAAATCACCTATTGTCCAAAGATGCTCTATACCTTGCTGTTTGGCGTATTCACCAATTTGCGCATGCCAATCGGCTGCATCACTACCAAGCTCTGCCATATTGCCCAGAACCATATGACGTTCCCCTGACATACGGGCAAGAACATCTATCGCAACCTTGGCAGAGGAAGGGTTAGCATTGTAAGAATCATTAATAATGGTTGACGACTCCAAACCGATGACCGTTTGCAATCGACCCGATACGGCCTGCATACCAGATAAACCTGCCAATACAGATTCACGTTGCACATGCAAACATTGAGCGGCCGCCGTGGCTGCCAAGGCGTTCATCACATTGTGCCGCCCCAGTAACGCGAACGGCGTTGACCATGTTTGATCAAGCGTTACTAACTGCAATTGAGAACGACTGAACCCGTAGCTTTGCTCTGTACCGCATTCGATGCCGCGCACATCAGCATCGTCATGAAAACCGAAAGTTCGAATAGACAACCCATCGGCTGCGTTTTTTAATACCGAACTGAATCGATCGTCGGCATTGATTACCCCAAAGCCACCAGCGCACACACCTGAATAGATTTCACTTTTAGCCTGTGCGATATCCTCAACACTACCAAAGCCTTCTATGTGGGCCGCACCAATATTGGTTACCACAGCCACATCGGGCTGAACCATTGCGGTTAAGTGTGCAATTTCACCTACGTGATTAGCACCCATTTCAATAACCGCGTATTGATGTTCGGGGCGAAGTGATAACAACGTTAACGGCACACCGATATCGTTGTTTAAATTCCCTTTAGTGGATAACGTTGGACCCAGCTGGTTAAAAATGGATGCCAACATCTCTTTAACCGATGTTTTGCCATTACTGCCTGTAACAGCAATAGTGGGCACTTGATGCCCTTGAGCCCAAAGCGATGCAATGCCACCTAACGCTTTGCGCGTATCGGCCACTTGCAAAACAGATACATCACTGGCTGCAAAAGAAGAGGCATCAAACGACTGATCAACCACAACAGCTCTTGCGCCTTTTGCAATCGCATCATTAACGAACTGATGCCCATCGAAGTTTTCACCACGAATGGCAACGTACACATCACCTGCAGAAAACTTGCGTGTATCAATACTTACGGTGCTGATGTCAACATCATCACCAACAAGCTGTGCACCAAGCTGGGCACTGCAAACCGACAAAGGAAGCCTAAACATTAACCGACCTCCTTAAGCATTCGCGCCACAGCTTCGCGATCGCTAAATTCGAGCACTCTATTGCCCACAATCTGATAATCCTCATGTCCTTTACCAGCCACCAAGACAACGTCATCGGGCTGGGCCTGCCAAATTGCAAACTGAATGGCACGCTCTCGATCACCAATTTCTAAAGCAACCGATGGAACGCTAAACCCATTGATAATCATTAAGCGAATATGGGCAGGATTTTCCGTGCGTGGGTTATCGTCTGTAACGATAATGTGATCAGCACTTTCTGCAGCTTGCGCCATAAGTGGACGTTTACCAGGATCTCTATCGCCACCACAACCAAACACCACCCAAACCTTACCGGCTGTGTGTTCACGCACAGCTGCAATGGCTGCACTCAAAGCCTGTGGTGTGTGTGCGTAATCAACGATAACCATGGGTTGTGCAAATTCTGCAAATGGCTCCATGCGACCTGGCACTCGGCCCAATTGAGCCAAAGCATCCACGCTGTCGTTAGCCGCTACTCCACTGGCACGCAATACGGCGTAACAAGCGTTTAAATTTTCCACATTGAAGCGACCGTACAACGGTGTTACCACTTCAAACGATTGCTCATTATCGACAATTTCAAACTGTAAACCAGCTCGACTTAATTCAACGTTTTGAGCAATATATTCATTGGTAGGTTGTTTTGAAGATGCAGATTCGGTTTCGTTTTTAGTTGTGAAGGTATGGATTTTTACATCTTCAGATTTACCGGTCACACTTTCTGTTTTCAATCGCACACCCAGTGAATCATCGCCATTGACCACAATGGAGGTTAAAGAAGGCCAACGAAACAAGGCCGCTTTCGCATCGGCATAGGCTTCTTCTGTTTGGTGATAATCTAAGTGATCACGGCCAAAATTCGTAAGTACTGCGATGTCAATGTTCACATCGTTAAGCCGCCCTTCTGCAATACCGTGTGACGATGCTTCCAACGCAACAGCCTTCGCACCAGCGTGATGCATAGTTGCCAACATGCGTTGAATGGCAACAGCATCAGGTGTTGTTAAGGCGGTACTGCCCATTGTATCTTTTACACCCCAACCCAAAGTGCCGATGTAGCCGCACAAGCGACCACTCAAGGTAAGCGCTTCTTTCACAAACTGGCAAACCGACGTTTTTCCATCAGTGCCAGTAATGGCTATAATTTTTAACTGCTCTGAAGGGTTACCATAAAATTTAGCCGCCAAAGCTGAAGCCTTGTTATCAAGCTCATGCACTTTAATAACCGGTACGTTTGATTCTTTTAGCTTTAAAGTGATACCACTGTATTTTTCAGGCATTTCAGGCGATACCAACACCGCCACTGCACCGTTTTCCACCGCAGAAATCGCGTACTCATACCCATGAGTAGTTGACCCAACTAACGCAAGATAGGCATCACCAGATACACACAAACGGCTGTCTTGACACACACCCATCACTTGAAAATCGGCCAGTGAGTCTGGTGCATCAATCCATGCTGATAACGGTTTTTCAAAAGCCTCACTCATTCTAAGAACGATCCCCCGAAGGAGTTTTAGCTTTTGGCAAACTGGGTATTAGTTCTGCTCGCTCACCGTCAATATCGTCAGGCTCTACCCCTTGCAGTCGTAATGCATGGCCCATGACTTCAGAGAAAATAGGCGCGGCTACAACACTTCCAAAGTGCTGCCCCCCCTTGGGATCATGAATAACCACTACCGCGGCAAGTTCAGGTTCGCTCACTGGGGCAAACCCTGCAAATAAAGACACATAGCGATCTTCTGCGTACCCACCCGATTGAGAACGATGCGAGGTACCGGTTTTACCCGCCACGCGATATCCTGGCACTTTGGCGCGATGCCCTGTGCCTTTTAACACCGCACGTTCCAACATGTTCTGCACATCTTTTGCGATACGCACATCCACCACTTGCTGTGTGGGTTCTGGCTCATCCACCGCAATAAACGACACCGGTGGCATAGCACCATCATTGGCAATAGCTGAATAAGCGCGCACTAACTGCAACGCAGAAACTGACAACCCATACCCATAAGACACACTGGCTTGCTCAATGTGATGCCATAAGGTTGGGTGGTTAAAATAACCTGCCACCTCACCTGGGAATTCACTACCAGTAGGACGACCAAAACCGAAACTGTCGAACACAGACCACATCTGCTCAGGCTCTAGTTCACGAGCTACTTTACTGATACCGACGTTACTGGATTTAGTAATGATTCCTGAAAGATCCAACCAACCGTTGTCTCTGATATCACTGATTTTGTACTTCCCAATGGTGTAGTGCCCAGGCGAGGTGTACACGATGTCGTCTAGCTTAAATTTTCCAGAATCTAACGCTGCGGCCATCGTAAAAGGCTTCATGGTTGAGCCTGGCTCAAATACATCAGTGATCGAGCGATTTCTTTGCGAGCCGTTACTTCTATCGCTTGTGTCGTTAGGGTTATAGGTGGGGTAATTCACCATGGCTAACACTTCGCCAGATTTAACGTTCATCACGACCAAGTTCGCAGATTCTGCCTGATGCTCTTCAACGGCTTCTGCCAATGCACGATCAGCAAAATACTGAAGCTGCTTATCTAGGCTTAAGTGCAAATCTCGCCCCGGTGTGGCTTTTTCAACCAAACCCACGCCTTCAATAAAACGACCGGTTCGATCACGCATCACTTTACGTTTACCAGGCCGACCTTGAAGCCACTCGTCATAGGCCATTTCGATTCCTTCACGGCCCCTATCATCGATATCAGTAAAACCAACAACATGCGCTGCGGCATGGCCACTGGGGTAGAAACGACGAAACTCACGCTCGATCGTTAAACCTTCAATCTCCAAAGCCAACACGTCATCAACCAGCTCAGGTAACACATGCCGCTTTACGTACATGTATCCCCGTTTTTGATCATTCAATCGATTTACCCGATCGACTAATTTCGCTGGATCGATAGACAAAATTTCACCCATCGCGCTAACTTTTTCGGGGAAATCAACCAACTTTCTCGGATTACCTACGATCGTTTGTATCGGTGTACTGATGGCTAAAGGTTCGCCATTTCTATCCAACAACATCCCCCGATGCGCAGGGATAGCTACGTGCCGAAGCTGCCGCTGAGAACCTTCGTTTTGGTAGTAATCGTAGGAAAATACTTGCAGTTGAAAGGCGCGAATAACCAGCGATGCGCCGAGCAGCACAAACACACACAATACAAACCCACGACGCAGCGACCACCGACGGCTTAGCTGCTCTGAATTCGTTCTTGTTGTGCTTGGCTTAACCATCATGTACTCAATTGTGGCTGTTACTTCGGGCTTAACTTCGGATAAAATCTGATCAATAGTGACTGGTTACATTTACTGAATGATCATTACGGTTTCTTCCATGTCTGGAAGTGACATTCCTAAACGTTCTTGAGCTGCTCGTTCAATCCGACCGTGCTCAGAAAACGTTCCTTCCTCAATTTGCAGTTGATTCCATTCAACATCTAAGCGATCAATCTCTTGTTGACTACTACTTATTTCTGAAAAGCTTTGACGTGATAAATATTTAAAGTACACAACACCTACAGCGCTGCAAAAATTTAATGCAGCAAGTAATGCAACGAGGGTCATAGCATGTGTCATAACACAGCCTCATCTGGCATCGCTACGCGCTCTGCAATGCGCAGCACTGCACTGCGTGCTCGCGGGTTATCACTTAATTCAGCTTCATCGGCTTTAATCATTTTCCCTACCGCACGCCAAGGGTGTGGAATTTCCGCTGGCTGAATAGGCAAATGACGAGGTATCTCATCGTTGGGAGAAGGCTTACGCAAATGGTGCTTTACGATGCGATCCTCTAAAGAATGAAAACTGATAACCGAAAGCAACCCACCTATTTTTAACGTCGAAGCGGCTTGATCTAACACCGTTCTAAGCGCATCCAGTTCACCATTAACCGCAATTCTTATTGCTTGGAACGTGCGTGTTGCCGGATGATGGTGGCGCTCCCAACGAGGGTGGGCAGCTTTTACGATTTCAGCTAAACGGCCAGTGGTATTAATGTTTTCTACAGCACGCGCAGCAACGATCGCGTTCGCAATGCGCTTTGCATACCGCTCCTCACCGTAAGCCTTAATCACCGTCACCAACTCACTCTCACTTACCTGACGAAGCCATTCAGCAGCCGTCGCCCCTCTGGATGTATCCATGCGCATATCCAGCTCCCCATCGTTTGAGAAACTAAAACCCCGGCTAGCATCGTCTAACTGAGGCGATGACACACCGATATCAAGTAACAACCCATCAACCGTTCCTAACCATTGCTGTGCTGCCATTCGCTGTTCAAGCTGTGAAAAATTTGCTTGCACCACCGTTACACGATGCTCCTCTTTGAAACGTTCTTGCGCATGCAAAATCGCTTCAGGGTCTTGATCCATAACTAGCAACTCACCGCTTGCGCCGATCTGTTCAAGAATCAATTCACTGTGACCACCACGCCCATAAGTGGCATCTACTACTCGTGCGCCCTCATGTAAATTCAGCGCATCCACGGCAGGCTTCAAAAGAACCGGGATGTGCAACATTAAATATTCAGTTCCTGGATAAACGAAGGCACTTCATCGGGCGGCAACTGATTTAAATCGTCAGCCCACTTTTCTGATTGCTCATCAAAACGATCAACGTCCCATAATTCCAGCTTCTTACCTTGACCAATCACTGTGGCTTTTCTATCTATGCCTGCGTACTCTCGCAGTTCACTGGTTAACAACAGGCGACCACTGCTATCAAAATCAATTTCCGCCGCATAACCCAAATAAAGCCGTTGATATTGGCGAGCCGCCGGATGCGCATTCGGCAATGCAACGATTTGCGCTTCAAACTGCTGCCACTCGTTCATGGGATAAATCAACAGGCACCGAGCAGGGTCAGCAGTCACAACGACTGTGCTGACACCGGATGCCTGAAGACGCTCACGTCGCTGCTTAGGCAGCGAAAATCGCCCTTTGGCATCTACACTGATTTTGGATATGCCACGAAAAAACATAATGTTGGAAAAATTAGGCCCGAAATCCCACTAATTGACACCATTTGCCACTGATCGACACTATACGGCTGCAAATTGGCTGGGTCAATGATGTGACGAGGCACAAAACTTAAAAATTTTGTTAATGAAAACAATAGGTTAGAAAGCTTTCCAACTTGATATTATGCGCACAAAGCTAAAAAATTCAATAAGTTACGGTGTGTTCTTGATGAACAATTTAAGAGCTATTTGATAAATTATTGTGCAGAAAATAGATTCGATAAAACCTGCCGTACGGCAGGTGAAAATTAAGGCAGGAATCGTGGCATTCCAAAGGATTTAAAAAGGTGGGAGCCAGCCATAAGCCGGGTTCTGTCGAGGGTCATCATTCATCTGGGCCACGTGTCGCCACGCGGCTCTAGCAACCTACCCGGGAACAGTGCGGACCACACCAACGTTCCCCTATTTGGTCTTGCTCCAGGTGGGGTTTACCGTGCCGCCAAATGTTACCACTGGCGCGGTGCGCTCTTACCGCACCCTTTCACCCTTACCGGCGAACCCTCATGCGAAGATTCACGTAGGCGGTCTACTCTCTGCTGCACTGGCCGTAGGCTCACGCCTCCCAGGCGTTACCTGGCACCTTGTCCTATGGAGCCCGGACTTTCCTCGATGCATAAGCACCGCGATAACCTGGCCAGCTCCCACTTAAGATTGTACCGATTGCAGGCAGTGCATGTTTGATCACAGATACAAAAAATCTCTTGGCACCTATTACCGTGCCAAGAGATTGCTTTTTTAACGCCTAACTAATTAACTAACTAGGCGATTCTGAAGAGCCGTTTTTACTGCGGTAATACGGTAACTCGAAGTACCTGACCATTCAAACTGACCGATTGTCCGCGTCCGCCAATGCTGCTTACGCGAGTATTCGGATCAGGATCACCTGTGTTAGGCGCGCTCTGACGCTGCACTTGATTTGCACCGGTGCCAGGCTCTTCATCTGCTTCAGTACCTGCATCCCAAATAGCGAATTCGCTGCTAGGGATTTCACCGGAAATAGGCTGGCCACCGACGAATAGATCAAGGCTGTTATCTGCATCAGTTGCTGTATAGAACCAGTCATTAGATGGAATGAACATGGTGACGAAATCTAGCTTGTCACCATCAACGGCTTGAATGGTGAATTCATACGAACCACCTGGGCCAATAGGACCTGGCTCAGAAGCGCCCGTAGGGATATTAAACACCGCAGAACCTGGAACAGCCGAGGGGTAAGGCCCAACGTTACCATCTTCAGCCACCGCTTCTAAGCCTGCATTAGCAGCATCCCGAGGTAATAACAGAGGGCTATCTGCAACTTCTCTGTGAACTATATAAGCGCCTGGAGATAAAGGAACGGGTTGCGTAGTTCCATCGGAAAGAACGTTAAGCGTCTCGGGCGTTGAAATATTTTCGAGACGAACAATAAAAGTTGTGGTGTTGCCCGGATCAATTTGACCTCGAATCTCGCCTGGGCCGTTCGCTTCGGTGTGAACATTGAAATAAAGCTCGCCTCGATTGAATGCGCCTATTTCATCGGCCGAAAGGGGTGCGGCATCGGCAGGAACACTCCACGTGCTACCACCGTCATCAGAAGTTAACCCAACTAGAACGGGGCCGGTGGAACCTGAAAATGCGCGATGAATATGAACCGCCATGGCAGGCCCAGTTAAATTACTGACACCCAAAGTTGCTGTGACATTGCCGTTGTCATCCACAGAAACTTCTGCAGATCCTGATGCGCCTGCAGGCACACCTACTGGGGCAGGAATTTCCTGGGAAGCATCCAGGCTTACCGAAATGCCTCGTTCTGCAATCTCTTCAGTCAGTACGTTGTTATCGTCATTATCGTTGCTACTGCAAGCACCGAGGGCCAATAACAATGAAAGTGCACAAGCACTTTTAGTCGTTCGCAAATGTTTCATAATGTAAAACTCCAAATTTTTATATTAAAAAATCGTTATGTAAATGCAGGTTCTAACTTTTCTGCACACCGTTCAATAAAGTTTGCGAGGTAGGTGAATCAATTTCGCATTAACGATAATTAGATAGAATGATCACTCTAATTACCGATCGAGAGCTTTGTGTCGACTCAGAACGAAAAGTTCAACTCTCGAAGTCATTGGTTCGTTCGAATATGCGATAGGCGCCGCAAAATACGATGTGGCTCATATATTGGATAGTTGTATTCAGGTCATTCCGACTCCATATAAACCGCTATATGAGATACCGGGCGGTACGAGGGAACGGGCTGTACGAGATAAGTGTCAATCTATAGTCTTTTGGTCCTAGACCTATGCTGTAATAGTGCAACCGAATGCATTCGCATTTTTGGAGATAATAATGGGACGAACAAGTAAAAGAGAACAGATACTTGATACTGCTGAAGAGCTGTTCGTTCACAATGGCTATACGGCAACTGGTATCAACGAAATTATTGAAGAAGCAGGTGTTGCCACCATGACGCTTTACAATAATTTTGAAAATAAAGAGCAACTGATCATTGCCATGATTGAGCGCAGGGCAGAACGCTTCAAAGCACTCTTTGAAGAAAATGCTAATAGCGTTTCTGATGATCCTTACGAACAGATTTTGTCAGTTTTCGATCTAGTCGATGCCTTGATTGTTTCTCAACACGGCACTGAACAAGGGTTTCCTGGGTGTGCTTTCATTAAGGCCTCATTAGAGTTTGACAGCCCATCACACCCTGTTCGTCTAGCGGCCCTAGTGCAAAAGAGCGATATCCTAGGGCTTTTTGAAAAACTGCTGAAAAAGGCGGGATATTCTCAAGTTAAAGAAAAAGCTTTAGAGCTGCATATTTTGTTTGACGGTGCGATTGTGCAAGCTCATGTACTTGGCAATAAAAAGAGCGCAAAGCGCAGTCGAGCTATGGCGATAAGCCTGCTCGCTTAAAATTAGTCTGCTCGCTTAGTACCTCATACGACGATTACCTAAGGCTTCAATTCCAACACTCGGTTATAAGCATCCTGCTTAGACACATTCAAAAGCTCAGCTGCGCAGCGAGCCACCGCTTTTGGCGGCAGCTGATCAATCAAAGCCTTGATTAACGCATCAAGCTCCAAGGTGCTCGTGGTGGGCACTTGTTCACACCCTGCAATCACCAATACAAATTCACCGCGAGTTTGATTCGAGTCGGCTTTAACTTGGCTCAATACCTCACCAATAGTGCCGTGCAACACCGTCTCAAATTGTTTGGTCAATTCCCTAACCAAAGTCATCTCGCGATCTGCACCCAATACCGTTAACAGGCTCTCCAGAGAGGCAAGAATACGGTGCGGAGACTCATACAGCACAATAGTGCTTGAATCGTCACGCAACTTGGCCAGCCAGCGTTCTCTCGCCGCGCTTTTAGCCGGTGGAAAACCAACGAAACGAAAGCTATCGGTAGGCAATCCAGACACACTCAAAGCCGCCAATAAGGCCGAAGGCCCTGGTATGGGAGACACCTTCACGCCAGCCTGCAAACACGCCCGCACTAAACGATAACCAGGATCACTGATGAGCGGTGTACCCGCATCGCTTATCAACGCGAACGACTCACCTGCCTGCAACGCGTCGATAATCGAGCTAACCTTGGCAAGTTCGTTATGCTCATGTAAGGATTGGGTTGGGGTTGACACACCGTGGTGACGCAATAAATTACCGCTGTGTCGAGTATCTTCAGCCAAAATTCGATCAACGCCTTTTAGAATGGCGATGGCACGAGCTGACACATCATCCCGATGACCAATTGGCGTGGCCACTATGTACAGAGTATGCTTTACAACCATGAATGCACAGACTCAAGCGCGTATATACCGCGCAACTCGATTGGCGCTAAGCCTACTGCTAGGAACCGTATTGCTCAGCGGGTGTGGATTTGGCGGCGGTTTGAAACCGAAACCGGTCGATGACCCGTCTATAAGCAGAATAACAGACGCAGGCGCACGCAGGGCTTTGCAGCGAGGCAACCCTCAGGCAGCCGCCGACATCTATACAAAGCGTGCGGCAAATGCCTCCAACGCAGAACAACAACAAGACTATTTACTGTTCGCCGCAGAAATACTATTCGATCGTGCCTTAGTTGCTCCTGGGCTTATCAAGCTTGCAGACCTTGTCCCGGTAATGGCAACACCTGAGCTGCAAATTCGGCGCGATATCGTGCAATCCAAAGCCTATCTTTACAGTGATGATCCAGAAGCTGCCCTACTTGCATTGCCACAACCTGCAGACGTTGCCGACCCATTACACCAAGCAAGAGTTTATGAAACGCAAGCGTTGGCGTACAACCTGTTAAAAGACGCCGACAATGAATTGCAGGCTAGGATTGAATTAGAAAACGCCTTAAGTGACGTTAAGATCATCGATCGCAACCACAGCCAGATATGGCAGCTGCTCACCTCGTTACCCAGAACCACTGTTGAATCACTAACCACCAACGTAAGAAGTGATGTGTATCAAGGCTGGATTGAACTGCAGCTGGCTCATACGGCCATTGATGAAGCCTCGCGTTTAAATCGATTAGCGCAGTGGCGAGAACTCTTCCCCGATCACCCAGCAAACGATCGCTTTATTACTACTTTAGATACGCGAGAAGCGCCAACCACGATCGTTGCTGATGGTGAAGTGAATGTTATTGCCGTACTTTTGCCCCTTTCCGACTCACGTATGGGGCGTGTAGCCGCAGCGGTTCAAGACGGTATCGTAGTTGCACACCGGCATGCTCAAAGCCGTGTGAAAACACCCACTGTAAGATTTTATGATGTGGGCGCAACACCTGCTGCCGCGCGAACAGCGTACACCGCTGCATTAAATGATGGCGCCAATGCCGTCATCGGCCCGCTTCGAAAAGAATCGGTTGCAGCCATTGTTACGCAACGCGAAATCCCTGTACCAACAGTTACGTTAAACACCGTTGATGCGGGTGTGCAGCAAGGACAGCTCAACAATCTCATTCAATTTGGATTGGCACCTGAAGATGAAGCACGATCGGCCGCATCGCGTGCCATCGGTTTGAATTTAAGGAACGCGGTGGTTTTACAAGCCGACGATTCTCGCGGTGATCGCGAAGCGCGTGCCTTTCAACAAGCGATGTATAACTTAGGTGGTAACGTGGTGCACGTTGCGGTATTACCTAAAGATCAATACGACTATGGCAACGAAATCAAAGATGCATTGCTCATTACACAAAGTGATCAACGTTTTAGAGCCTTAAGTCGTACTGTGGGCCAAAAGCTTTTTTTCGAGCCCACCATTCGAACTGATGCTGACATGGTGTTTTTAGCCGTTGGCTCAGAGCAAGCCCAATCGGTACGTCCACAATTGGATTTTTTCTACGCCGTTGAGCTTCCTAGGCTGGGTACATCTCGCCTTGCTTCAGGCACAGATGATTTAAAAGTTAATAAAGACTTAAACAGCCTTTTCTACCCTGGCACTCCGTGGCAGCTAAGAAAATCACTTCGACAAGACCCACTTCGACAAGAGATTGTGGCGAACTTCCCAGCGGCTAGTGGCGTTTACGCAAACCTATACGCCTTGGGTGTTGATGCCTTTAACGTGGCAACACAGCTGGATACGTTAAGCTCTGGTTCAAGACTGGACGGTTACACCGGCGAGCTGCAATTAACCTCAGATGGCCGCATTCAGCGCTACCTAGACTGGGCTCAGTACCAAGAGGGTGTATCGGTGGGCGTGAAGCGAGTGGAAGCCCCACAATCTGCTGAATTGGCTGGTAGTTCGCCTAATTGATCTGTGGCTTACATAAAATCGCGCAAAACTAGGTAATGTGTGGCTTGTGAGTTAATTCAGTGCTTTGGGTGGCCGATGCACTGCTAAAGCGGTGGTTAATTTCTCCATGCCAATTTCAGAAGCTGATAACAGACCAAAGATAGCCAGGCGTTCAGCCGATGATGTCATGACGTTAGAGCGCATGGGGTCATTCCATCAATGTCGCTTAAGTTTCATGCGACAGCTAACACGGCGCATGGCAGCAGAGCAATGGCAATTCAGCCGCCCTCATTTCAACATAGATGAAAACGGCGTGGGCTATGCGGTTTATACCGCAGCCTATCCCGGCGGCAAGGCATCGTTAGTTGCCTTCGCTCATGATCTGCCCGACGAGCTAAGATCTGATCGTGTAATCGCCGAGCAATGGGACACCACCTTTTCATTATTCAACGGCGAGCCAACGGCCGAAGACATTCAACGCTTACAAAACAATGTGCCCTTGCAAGAAGCTGGGCGCGTTAGTGAATCTGAACTCACCCTCTCAAGGGCAAATCGATCCGTTCGCCTTTGGGAACACGTTGTGGATGCCTTATCGCAAGGCAATCAACCGAATGAACAAGCCTTACACGATGTGGGTTACTTAATGCGCACAACGGCTGTATACGGTTCGGGAAAATTCGGTGCAGCCGACAGAGAACAACTTAAGAGCGACTTAAGTAATCCTAATACATTTAAAGCGCCATTTTCCGTTGAGATGTTAACCGTTTATTTAATTCGCACCTTTGTTAGAGATTTGGTTAATCATGCTGCGTTTTGCAAAGGCCGTGAGAACGCGATTGAACTAAGCCCAGACTTAGCTCGTGGGTTAGGCATTGGTAATTCCACTGGTTTAGGCATGGCGCCATTTTTAATAAACCACCCCGTGCTTATAAGCAATTGGATTTCAGCTAAAGAAGAGGCTATAGCCCGTGTGCGTTCCATTGAACAAGTAACCGATGATGATGTTAAAAGCGTCTTTATTTTATTGAAACGTATGCAATTACTAACTGAACGCTGGCAATCTGCGCATCCCATTCAACAAAAGAAATTAGCCGCTTTAACAAACGATTTAGATCAAGTAGAACAGTATTTAACCCAAGCATCGGTTAACACAGCGTTTTATTGGAATGAGCTAACGAACTGGTGCGAGCAGCATTTAAGCACCGAAGGCCAAGAATGCATGGCCTCGTTAATGCTCGAACCCTACGCTGAGATGATAGACGGCTTAAGTGACTGCATGGACGACCCCATCAGTAGCACTCTTCGAATTGATGGCACGCAAACCATCGAAACCACATCAGAACTTATAAAAACAAGTTTCGGCTGGGCAACGGATATCAACTGGGCATCAGAAAAAGCTACCGCACGTTGCTGGTATGTGTCAGAAGAAAAATTAGAACCTAGATTGGGTGAACGATACGAAGAACCCATCAATGATTATGAACAACCACTAGCGCCAGCGCGTGATGCGGTTGCTGCATTAAACGCGATGCAGTCTTGGGATAATAAAAAAAGAGTGGCCGAATTTTTAGTGGTACACCCCGAACACAGACGAACAGTGCAACGTGCTCAATGGAGCTCAATGGCCCCCTATGGCGAAATTAGAGACAACACGATCGATGCCTCTATGCTTCCCATCGATTTATTAAGAGCAAAATTATCATTCTTTGGCGCTACTCGATTCGACCCGCGATCGGATCGCTGGGTGCGTATTTGCTTATACCCTGGTGCACCCTACCCTGAGGAACTCAACACCGATAATGCCGATCTTTGGATATACCCTGATGCTTGATAACCCTTAGCGGCAAACGAACAGTGAATACGTCTATAAACGAAGTGGCTGCGTTAGCCCGAAAAGCTGCAAAAGGCGCTGGATACTCTTGGTCAATGGCTGATGAAGTCGCTTTTGCAACCACTTGGTTGTGCCGAAACGGTGTTGAAGCTGCCAGCATGGTCGCCACCCACTTAGATCAAATCAGCAACATCGGCGTTGATGCCTTAAAACTCAGTTCGCTAACTTTTCCTTGGCGCGGCACTGAGAAAGGGCTGTGTTCGGTATCAGCAGGTGCCGTTTTTTCAGATCTTGCAACTGAACCCGATGTGCAATCTACAGAGCTTATTGATGTCGTGTCGCCCATGCTATTAATTCCCTTTGTGGCGTATGCCAGCCAACGGTTGGTAAAACACCACAACTCATTAACAATTGAAGATGCTAACAGCAATAAATTAGCCTGCCTATCATCAGTGAATTGCGATTCATTCAGTGCAAACATTGCAGCTGTTGAAAATCATGCCTGGCTGCATGGCTTAACACGACATAACGCATCGGATACGAAAAGCGAATTAATATCAGATAAAAAATTATCTGCAGGTATTACTCACTGCACGATGAAAACCTGCGCTATTGAAGCACTCAATGACAACCCCAAGCCTGCGCGCCATCGGCTGGATATTCCATCAGATACGCTTGATAAACTGAATCATTACGCAAGCCTAACTTACGCTCCAGCAACTGAAGCTTCCAGAGAAGGTGCCGGCGCAGGAACAACGGACAACGATTAAAAAACCCCGTAAGCTAATACTCACCCTATCTTATTATCCGACAAGGACGTCGAATGAACCGTACTAAATCATCAACCCCTGATAACCACAAAAAGGGCCGCTGGGCTGAGCTTTTAACTGAACGTTGGTTAAAATCAAAAGGGCTAACCCCGCACTCAAGAAACTACCACCGACGTTTAGGCGAAATTGATTTAGTGCTGCGCGACAACAGCAAGAACACTTGGGTGTTTGTGGAAGTAAAATATCGAGGATTGCGGGCAAAGGTATCAGGTATTGATGCCATTACCGCCGGTAAAAAAAGACGGCTGCAGAAAACGGCTGAATTATTTCTGCAACGTCAGCATGACCAAACCAGCGCAGCCCGCATCGATGTAGTGGTAATCACGCATGAATCCAACCTTTGTGAAAACAATCCGCCTTATCTTGATTACGGCCATGTTCACGATGTACTTGGCGAGCATTCCCTACATTGGATTCAGAACGCAATTGAATAAGCTCTTATCCAATGAGCCAGCTTAAGATGAACCGCTTTGCAACGAATCGCTATTTTACGACGGTTAAGTTCGGTCGTTTTATTTCGCTAGAAGGCGTTGGCTTATCATCGCTGCCCTTAGGTGATGAGGGATCAGGCGGGGTGCTGTCATCTTGTTCACCGAACATCATGCCTTGACCATTTTCGCGCGCGTATATGGCAATAACACTTGCCACCGGCACGTTAACGTCCATCGCCGTGCCGCTAAACCGCGCGTTGAAGGTAACGGCGTCGTTCCCCAGTACTAGGCTGTGCGTGGCTTCGGGGCTAATGTTCAGTATGATCCGACCGTTTTCTACAAACGAGCGCGGGACTTCAACCTCATCGGAGGTGGTTTCCACCAACATATATGGCGTAAAGTTATTGTCCACGATCCATTCGTACAACGCACGGATCAAATATGGCCGACTGGATGTCATGCGTTCCTCAAAGCTTTTTCAGCAACCGATAGGCTGTTCTGAAAACCATCACGACTGAAAATCCGGTTTGCGTATGCGCTTACCGCTTCAGCCCCTCCAGGGAGAACAATGCCATATTGTGGCAATCGCCACAACAGAGGCGCTAGGGTGGCATCTAATATGGAATATTCTTCACTAAGAAAGAACGGCATGGCAGCAAAAACACTGCTGGACGCGTTCAGCGAATCGGTTAGCTGAGCAGCGGCTTTGGATTGAGTGGATGTGTCAGAACTTGCCAATGCAGGTAATAAAGCGTACCAATCGGCCTCAATACGGTGCAAAGCCAAACGGGTTCTGGCACGAGACACTGGGTCAACCGGCAGAAGCGGTGGGTGCGGGTATCGCTCATCAAGGTACTCATTGATGACCTTTGCATCGTACAACCCCAAATCCCGATCGATAAGCGTGGGAAGCGATGCCGTGGGGTTCACCACCATCAGCTCTTCAGGCAATACGCCACCTGCAGGCTCGATAATTTCAGCGTTGATGTCTTTTTCGGCCAAGACAAGCCGAACACGATGACAATGGATACAGTCTGCATGGGAATACAAAGCCATTGCCGATTGGTGATTCGCTGAAGTACTCAATGCCTAAGACTCCAAAGCCCGGTCGATGGGTATCGAACGGGCTTTGTTAGTGTTTCAATTAGCGTAAATGTAAATAGCTGTCTGTCTTCACCGCTATTTACGAATGTCCTTCCAGTATTCTTGCTTCAAGAACCAAGTAAGGATGGCCATACCGAATAGAAACAACATAACCCAAAAGCCAATACGTTGCCTTTGCTGCTTTATGGGGTCTGAGAGATAAGCTAAAAATGCGGTTAAGTCAGTAACCATTGCATCGTATTCTTCAGGCGACATGGTGCCTTCAGTAGCTTGCTCTAACCCCACCATCACTTTCGTTTCTACACCGTCTTGCTCTTGCACTTCATATACGGGCTTCTGCCAACCTTGGTATTCCCACAATACGTGCGGCATAGCAGCACCTGGATATACCACGTTATTTACACCAACACCGCCACGTTCTTCATCAAGATAAAACGTTTTCATGTACGTGTAGATCCAATCGGCACCACGCGAACGAGCCGTTAAGGCTAAATTAGGCGGCACCACACCGAAGGCCTGACGACCGTAATCCGTTGTCATGGCATTAGCCATTAGAGAACCCACTTTGGTTTGTTCACCGGATTTATCGGTGGTGAACACAAAGTTTTCAAGCGTCTCTTCTTCAGATAAACCTAAATCTTTCGCCATACGACTGTAACGGTGATAGTCCGCTGTGTGGCAACCCATGCAGTGATTCACAAACACTTGCGCGCCACGCTGTAAAGACTTCTGATTGCCCGTGTCGATAATGGGAGTTTCTAATGCGACACCGCCGCCACCTGCTGCAAGTGCAGAACCTGCCACGGTGGATGCAACAATTAATACGATGGATTGTGCTTTTCGTAGCGTTGACATGGTCAGTGCACTCATGATGTCACCCTTTCTGGAACGGGCTTCGTGTTCTCGTTTTTACTGATGATAAACAGGCCGACAAAGAAACCAAAGTAAACTAACGAACCCAATCGCGAGATGAATGTGCCCACAGGTGTTGGCGCTTGCATACCGAAATAACCCAGTACGACAAAAGCTACAACAAAAGAGCCCAGTAGAATCTTATAAGCGACTGAACGGTAACGGATAGAGCGAACACGGCCGCGATCGATCCATGGCAAAAAGAACAACACAACAATCGCAGCTCCCATTGCTAACACACCACCTAACTTACTGGGCACCGCACGTAAGATGGCATAAAACGGTGTGAAGTACCAAACCGGTGCGATGTGATCAGGCGTTTTCAAAGGATCGGCAGGAATGAAGTTCGGATGCTCTAAAAAGTAGCCGCCCATCTCTGGTGCAAAGAACACGATCGCGAAAAACACGATTAGGAAAATCGTCGCACCAAACAGATCTTTCACTGTGTAGTACGGGTGGAAAGGGATGCCGTCTTTCGGAATGCCTTCCGCATTTTTGTGGCGTTTGATGTCTACACCGTCGGGGTTATTCGAACCCACTTCGTGCAAAGCAATAATGTGCGCAACCACCAAACCAATCAACGCCAGAGGCACCGCAATAACGTGCAAGGCGAAAAAACGATTCAATGTGGCATCAGACACAATGTAATCACCTTTCAACCAAAGGGTTAGCGCATCCCCAATACCGAATGGAATAGCACCAAACAGCGAGATGATAACTTGCGCACCCCAATAACTCATCTGACCCCAAGGCAATAGGTAACCCATAAAGGCTTCAGCCATTAAGGCTACATAAATCAGCATGCCAAAAATCCAGATTAGTTCACGCGGCTTTTGATAAGAGCCGTACATTAATCCTCGGAACATGTGCAGATAAATCACCACGAAGAACATGGATGCGCCGGTGGAATGCATATAACGAATAAGCCAACCGAAATTCACATCACGCATGATGTATTCAACCGATTTGAACGCCAAATCCCCATCGGGCTTGTAGTTCATGGTTAGAAAGATTCCGGTAACGATTTGAATAACCAGCACCATTAACGACAATGCGCCAAACAGGTACCAGAAATTGAAGTTTTTCGGAGCGTAATATTTAGTGACGTGCTCTTCTAACAACTTTGTTAGAGGAAAGCGTTCGTCAATCCAACCGACAACGCCTTTACCACTTTCTGCGTTCTTATCTACGCTCATGCTGCTGCTCCAGAATCTTCGCCCACCTTAATCAGATCGTCTGATAAGAACTGGTACGGAGGAACTTCAAGGTTGGTTGGTGCAGGTACACCCGAATACACCCGCCCTGCCATATCGAATTTAGAGCCATGACACGGACAGAAAAAACCACCCGCCCAATCGCTGCCTAAGTCGGGTGGCGCAATTTCGGGGCGATAAGTGGGAGAGCAACCCAAGTGCGTGCAAATACCTACCACCACAAACAGGTTAGGTTTTATCGAGCGCACATCGTTGGTTGCATAGGCTGGCTGTTGTTCCACTTCGGAATCAGGATCGCTGAGCTTTCCTAAGTCGCTGCGTAAACTAGCTAACGCTTCTTCGGTGCGATTGACAATCCACACGGGCTTGCCTCGCCATTCCACCGTCATCATTTGACCGGGCGCCAATTTACTGATGTCGGCTTCAACCGGTGCGCCTGCCGCTTTTGCGCGAGCACTGGGTGACATGGAACCCAGCATGGGCAGTAATAACGCCACAGCACCTGCGCCACCAGCAACCGATGCGCCGGTTACCAAAAGGCGTCGTCGTTTGGGATCTTCAGGTGTTGTTGCGAAAGAACTTTCCACCGCAGACTGAACACCCGTTGCCTTTTTCTTCGAACTCATGGAAGGACTCCAAAGTCTCTTTTATTACGTCTGGAATTACGAATTGTTAACCGCACAAGATTACCACACAGAGGCTCATCAAATGGCGCTGACGCTGCGTTCCAAAGTCCCTTGCACTGGACGACAAAACGCGCAAGCACCCGTCGATTTATTGCCGCCATCAAGCCGGATTATCAATGTCGATATGGTGATGTTTAATGTCGAACTTACTGGCAAGATGTTCGCCAAATGCCTGCACCCCATAACGTTCAGTCGCGTGATGCCCTGCGGCGATGTACAGCAAACCTTGCTCATGAGCCTCATGCGTGGTTTGCTCACTAATTTCACCACTTATATAGGCGTCAACGCCCAGCGCTGCAGCGTCGTTCAAAAAACGCTGCCCACCGCCCGAACACCAGGCCACAGTGCGAATTAGGTGGTCTTTACGGCCCACAGCCAGACAAGGCCTTTGCAGATTATCCGATAGGGAATGTGCAAAGTCGTCAGCGGCTTGGGGGGACACCAATTCTCCTTGCCACAGCAAACCAGGAACACCACCGGCTGTGTGCTGGGCTGTCACTTTTAAGTCGAATCGTTTGGCTAGTTGGGCGTTGTTGCCAAATTCTTGATGGCAATCCAGAGGCAAGTGATAGGCTAACAAAGCGATGTCGTGTTTTATCAAACGCTTGATACGCTCATACTTCATACCGATGAGGGCGCCACTCTCCCCTTTCCAAAAGTACCCATGGTGAACCAGAACGGCGTCCGCACCTGCCTCAATGGCGGCATCTAGAAATTTTTCAGAAGCCGTAACACCTGTTATCAGTGTGTTAACGTTTTCTCGGCCCGCAACTTGTAATCCATTAGGGCAGTAATCTTGGAAAAGCGTCAACTCCAGTGTTCGGTTACTATAGTCAACAAGTATTGACAGTTGTTCCATTATTCAGGCCGTGTACGTTTTGAAATCCATCACATTTATAGCAATCTGTGCAGTGATTGGCTCGCTTATCGGCGCCACTAGTTATGCCTTGATAAAACAGAATGGTGACCCGCGAAACAATAGCAATACTACGGTGTTCTCACAGGTTCCACAGCCACAACCGGCATTAGAACTTGCCGAGCTTCCTACGCCTGCAACCGCTACTGAACAACCCACTCAGCAAATCAACCGATTTTCTTATCACGACGGTATCTCCCGCGTTGCGCCTTCCGTGGTTAGCCTGTACACCAGTGAAACCATTTATCGCGCCCCCATTGCCGACATATTGCAAGACAGCATCAACCCGCGCATTGCGCCATCAGAGCGCCGCGCCACCAGCCAAGGCTCTGGGGTCATCATCGGTTCTGATGGGCTAATTGTTACTAATAATCATCTCGTTGCCGATGCCGATCAAATTTATGTGGTGCTAAGCGATGGCAGCTTGCATCAAGGTACGGTTGTGGGGGCCGATCCGGAAACCGATTTGGCTGTAGTCCGCATTCCAGCCGCCGGGCTGCCTGCAGCACCGGTAGCAGATAACTTTTCGCTGCGCGTAGGCGATATAGTGCTAGCTATTGGCAACCCATTTGGGGTGGGTCAAACCGTCACCCAAGGCATTGTCAGCGCCACACGCCGCCAAGTGGCAGGCAGCAGCGCTTGGCAAAACTTTGTTCAAATTGATGCAGCGATTAATCCCGGCAACTCTGGCGGTGCGTTAATCACGCCAGATGGCAATTTAGTGGGCATCAACACCTCAGTATTCATGCGTGAAAGCGGTGCAGAAGGCATTGGATTCGCCATTCCGGCAAGCCTTTTAGAGCAAGTCGTGCCACAAATCATTGAACATGGCCGCGTGATTCGCGGTTGGCTAGGTATCGATGCCGATGAGCTGCCGCTATACCCAACGGTCAATGAGCTGGTTGATACAGGCGCTGTTATCACCGGCGTGTTAAGAAAAAGCCCTGCTGACATCGGCGGTTTACGCCAATACGATGTCATCACAGCCCTCGATGGCGAGAAAATTGAGCATGCTCGACAATTGTTACTCACCGTTTCCAACAAACCCCCAGGCAGTGTTATCACCTTATCGATAAACCGAGGTGGGGCACTAGGCACCATCCAGGTGCAACTGGGCGAGCGGCCGCAGTTACAAGCTGTGAATTTACGCTGAAAAACCTCCAAAATTGAACTACACCTAAGTATTGTGCTGAAAAGCCAGCAAGCAGCAGTTCTCAAAACTAAAACCTTTTTGGTGGCTTGGCAATAAGGCCGTATAATCTCAAGGACTTATGGTGGAACGATTCCTACAAAAAGCACGCAAACTCAATGTTCTTCGGCACATCCGCGGAATAAAGAGCCGTGATTTCTCGCTTATAGCCAGCAATTGCACAGGCACCTTGCCCTATCGCTTTTTGGATATGCCTCATTTATCACCCACCGTAAACCTGTTTTTCTTTGCACCGGATTACTTAAAGTTTGCCTCTCGACTAGAGCATTATCTTGCACAGCCATTGCAATTCATAGAAACTTCTAAGTACGCAAAGGGCCGCGAAACGCACAGTAAGCATGGGCATTACCCCATCGGCTTACTTGATGACATTGAAATTCATTTCATGCATTACAGCAGCGAAGAAGACGCCAAAACGAAATGGGAAAGACGTTCAGCACGTATCAACTTTAATAACTTGATTTTTACGTTCACCGACAAAGATCTTTGCACGCCTGAATTAATCCAGCAATTTAATCAACTGCCTGGACGTAAGCTTCTGCTTACCTCTAAGCCCATGCCGTGGATTCCATGCGCCGTGCCAGTGCCTGCGTATCGAGGCTGCAGTGAGATCGGTGATGCTTACACACGTTATGACCACCTAACCCATGTAAATTATCGCGGGCTGGTCGATGGCCCAGAAGTTATTCAACCCGACGTGTTATCTCAAGTTAGCCTGAGTACTAACGAACCCTCGCTGGGCGGACCGATCAGCAGCTGAACCCAGTAGTACGCTTGCCAAACTCGCAAGCCACACCCACGACATAGCACCACCACTGGTTTGCGGTGAATTAAACGATACCGGACTACCCGTACCCACACTTGAATTAAACGTGGTGTTAGTACCTGAGTTCGTATTAACCGCCACAAGATCGCCGCTAATATTTTGCTGAATACCCATATTCAACGCCACCCCGTTATTCGCAGGTGTGGCATCTAACACCCCAACCGCATTGACAACGGCTGTAAGCCTTGGCAAGCCTTCCGATGCGAACGGAAAAGAGATTTCTGCAACCGATTTAGGCGCTATTGACGACAATCGACACTCAGCGCTACCCAAGGTGGTGGGTGTACAAACCTCAGGCCATTCGACCGATGCGGTGCTGTCCACTTCTACATCCAACACAGCGGATGCTGGATAGCTTGAATCGTTGTTGGTGACACCCACTTGCACCGTGTTGCCAAAGTGCTGAAGCCCTAGTGATAAATCTAATGCGGGCAAAAAGCAGGAACGACTGCGCGAATTAACAATACTACTTTGGCTGCATGTAGACATGGTTGTGGCCGTAAAACCTGAAATACGCGGCGACATCAACATACCGTTTTGTCCTGCGCATTCGGTATCGGTATCGTGTTGCGCACCCAGTGAATGCCCAAGCTCATGAGTTAACAATACATCAGTAAAACTTGATGGCGTGGTAACGCCAACATCATAACCATCGGTTCGACAAGCTGTATCAATCCACGCCAAACCGAGTGTAATGTCGGTTTTCGGGTTGCCAGTAAATAAATAAACCAATCCGCTTTCGCTAAACAAGGTTCTCTTGTTCAATCGATAATCACGAAAATTTCTTAGCATCTGCTCTAAGGTTGATGGCCCTATCGCCATTGGGTCAGTAACCGATCCATCGTGCACGATGGTTTCGTTCAATCGAATGGTTAAACCTAACGGACGGTAAATGGCGTCGGCAACGTTCAACCCATTGATTGCATGAACCAAAGCTTCACCATTGTAGTAACGGTTGTATTGGCTATCGATAACCACCGACATGGGCACAATTTGCATATCTGTGCGAGAGGACGAGCGTTTACTCGAACGCTTAGATTGGTTAGATATCTCTAACGGCGTAGGTAAACTATCCAGCATTAACGGCAGTTCTTCTTCCGAACCGCCTAATTGTATTTTCGCGCCAGCGCGATTTTTCGGCTGATAATAATCCAAAGTACCGATAAGATCCTCAGGGTGTAATCGATGTCGCTTACCGTTTCTCATCACAACACCATGAATGTCATTGTTGGACAATACAACACGCGCCCAAGAATCGGACTCACCATTGACATAGCCTGAATACACACCCACTGAAGGTGGCACGATGGAGCGAAGCTGCGCATCGAACCATTCGGATGATTGCGTTAGCGAACTGGGTTGCAACACTAAATCCAATTCAACTCCCCCAACCAAAACGCTTAGGCTTAGTTGATTTTCGTTTATCTCATTGCGTTTTGATAACGTGGAAGAACGATTGCGTTGCGTAGATAAAATTTCCAATCGGCGATCGGCTCGATCAAACCAATAACGCGATAAAACGTTACCTCGGGCCACACGAACACCGAAGGGCAAGGTCATACTGGTGTGCCGGTCACGAAGTGCTGTAAATAACGCTACAGCGGTTTGGGTTTGACCCGACTGTTCATGAGCAATCGCGTTCAGATAATCGGCCGCATCCAAATAAGCCGTATCGGGTGCGCGCTGTTTTAATTCGGCAATATGCGCACGAGCGGTGTCGTAATCGAATCGCTCCATAAGATGCACATAGGCCATTAAATATATAGCATCATCAACCAAAGAAGACGATGGGGCCTCGATGACTAAATCACGCAAATACTCCAACGCTTTATCAGGATTACCTGCATCACGCTCATCTAATGCGTACAAAAACGTTAACAGCTCACTGCCTGCAATATCGGCTTCGTGCAACACGGCAATTCTGGTTTTAACGCCAGCAATATTTGAAAAATTAGGATACTGACGCTGTAGGTATCGAAGTTCTTGCAGAGCTTGCTTGAACTGCCCAAGACTAATATTGGCTTTGGCATTTTGGTAGGCCACCGAAGCGGCCTGCTCATTAGCAACAACAGGGGCCGCTTGGAGCAGCCCTGCCGCGAGAAACAGCCCCAATACCAGCCTTGTTAAGCAGGAATGCAACCGGGTCATCACAAATCGCCGTTTGCAGCTTTAGATCCAGACGCTTTCTCTTCGCGGAAGAAACTCAACACATCACTGCAGTTTTTCATAGCACTGCGGATTTCATCCATGTTGGGTTCTGGTTGCGATGCCAGATTGTTCATCGCTTGGGTTTCTACGCGTGCTTCTTCAACCTTTTCTTGAATCGTTTTGGTGGCACGATTCATAGCCAACATCAACTCGCTGAATTCTTTGTCGTCACTCTCTCGTAAACGCACATTCAGATTACCATCACCGATTTCATTCAGTGCACGGTGCATAGCCAATATGGGGTTGCCTAATTTACGAATCACGAACACCGCTATGGACATCGTAACCACTGCGTTGATTACCAACATCACTGCTAACCACTTCGCCATCATGGTAGTAACCGAGGGAATCTGCTCATTCATCTTAGCCATGTCTTCTGAGGTAAACAGAAGTGGCGCGGTTCCATCGACGATATCGCCTAACAAGAAGTAATAGAACACACCCAGCACTAACGTAGATTGAACTACGAAGAACAGAGTTAGCCACATGACTCGGCGAATCTGGGTAAATCGGAAAGCCTTGTCACGAATGAGCGACAGCGGGAATATTGCATCTGATGAACGAGCCATAGGAGCTAAACCGAAAACTTCTTTATCTAGATAAAGTAGAAATCGGCTTAAGGCTCTTAAGCTTTACGTTTTAAGCGTATTGTTCAGTCTGTGAGGATCGCGATAGCAACACAACGCACAGTTTTTGTGATGCAGCTCTCTTTATGAAACTAAGCCGAGCGCCGTGCTATCACAGCTTCTGCCAAGCCTTCTAGCATGGGCACCGTATTGTCCCAAGACACACACGCATCGGTAACGCTTTGACCTTTCACCAAAGGCTTGTTTGAAGGGCTTTGATTCCCTTCCACCAGGTTACTTTCGATCATGACACCCATAATGCGAGAATCGCCCAATTTCAGCTGCGCGCATATATCACCGCATACATAGCTTTGCCGGCGATGCAACTTACGAGAGTTCGCATGACTGCAATCAATCATCACCCGCTCTGGCAAACTGGCTTTTGCTAGCAGTGCACATGCAGCATCGACACTGGCGGCATCGTAATTAGTGCTTGAACTGCCGCCACGCAAAATTAAATGCCCACCAGGATTACCCGCAGTTCTAAAAATAGCCGACTGCCCTTCTTTGGTTACCGATAAAAAACTGTGCGGGTGACGCGCTGCGCCAATAGCATCTACAGCAATTTGAACACTGCCTGCGGTACCGTTTTTAAACCCAACAGGACATGACAAGCCCGATGACAATTCTCGATGGCCTTGGCTTTCTGTGGTGCGCGCACCAATAGCGCCCCAGCCAACAAGGTCTGCTATAAATTGCGGGCTGATTAAATCTAAATACTCAACGCCTGCAGGCACACCCATATCGTTAAGATCAGCCAATAAGGTACGCGCCGTTTCAAGGCCCTTATTAATTTGAAAGCTGTTGTCCATTAACGGATCATTGATCAGCCCCTTCCATCCGATAGTGGTTCGCGGCTTTTCAAAATACACCCGCATGATTAAACATAACTCGCTGGCAAATCCTGCGCTTACGGCTTTTAGCTTCTGGGCGTATTCTTTCGCAGCATCAACATCGTGTATGGAACATGGGCCAACCACGACAGCTAGGCGATCATCTTCACCGTTAAGTATGCGCTGCACAGAATCGCGCGCGCGGGTCACCGTGCTGGCAGCTTGCGAAGAGACGGGCACTTTGGCAATCAAACTTGCTGGTGTTTGAAGTTGCTCAGTTCCTGTAATGCGTAAATCATCAGTGGACATAATAGTTAGTGTCTTTCTCAGTTCTTAAATTAACTTGTTTGCACAACCGCATGGCGCATACGTTCAATAATGGGCGCGATTTCATCATGGCGAACTTTCATAGAAACGCGATTAACGACCAACCGAGCACTGCTACTGGCCACATGCTCCAACGCTTCTAACCCATTTGCTTTTAATGTATTGCCTGTATCAACTACATCAACAATGGCGTCGGCAAGCCCAGTTAATGGAGCAAGCTCCATTGAACCATACAGTTTAATTATTTCAACTTGCCGACCTGTGGCGGCAAAATGCTTGCGCGCGCAGTGGGTGTATTTTGTGGCAATTCTTAAGCGCGTGTTTTTACTTAAGTCCATGCCTTTAGGGCCACACACCATAAGCTTACATTTGGCAATGCCTAAATCGATTGGCTCAACCAGACCATCACCACCGTGTTCCAATAAAACATCCTTACCCACAACGCCAAGATCAGCCCCTCCGTGTTGAACGTAAGTGGCCACATCCGATGCGCGAACAATGAGAAATTCAACATCCCCTCTCGTGGACGGCAAAATCAATTTGCGCGATGTTTCTGGCGATTCAGCTGGGTGTATGTCCGCGGCAGCCAACAGTGGCAAGGTGTCGTCGAAAATACGACCTTTCGACAAGGCGATTCGAAGCGTCACTTACTTATCCGGTTGACGGCGAATTTCTGCGCCAAGCTGATGAAACTTCTCTTCAATGCGTTCATAGCCGCGATCGATGTGATAAACGCGCCGAACTTCGGTTTCGCCATCGGCCATAAGGGCTGCCAGAATTAAGCTGGCAGAGGCTCTTAAGTCGGTGGCCATAACCGGTGCGCCGCGAAGTCGATCAACGCCTCGAATGGTCACAGAATTTCCATCGATCGTCATGTCAGCGCCCATTCGCTGTAATTCGTTGATGTGCATAAAACGATTTTCAAACACGTTTTCAATGACCTTGGCGGTGCCTTCAGCCACGGCATTTAATACACAAAATTGCGCTTGCATGTCGGTGGGAAAATCAGGATAAGGCGCGGTTGAAATACTCACAGCTTGTGGGCGATTGCCGTGCATGTCCACTTCAATCCAATCATCACCTGTGGTGACTTCAGCACCGGCTTCAGCCAACTTATCAAGCACAACCCCTAAATTGCCGGGCACGGTATTTAAGGCCTTGACCCGCCCCCGTGTGACCGCAGCGCCCACTAAGAAGGTGCCTGTTTCAATGCGATCAGGAACCACGTCGTAATGACAACCGGTTAACTGCTCTACCCCCTGAACATGAATAGTGCTGGTGCCAGCGCCTTCAATTTTTGCCCCCATCGCAATGAGATAATTGGCCAAATCAACAATTTCAGGCTCTCGCGCGGCATTTTCCAAAACCGTCTCTCCTTTGGCTAATGAGGCAGCCATCAAGAGGTTTTCTGTTCCTGTCACCGTCACCATGTCCATGATGATGCGAGTTCCTTGCAGCCGTCCGGCACGCGCTCGAACGTAACCCCCATCGATGGTGATATCGGCACCCAGTGCGCGCAAACCTTCGATGTGTATGTTGACGGGCCGGGCCCCAATTGCGCACCCGCCCGGTAATGACACTTCGGCCTGGCCGTAACGCGCTACCAAAGGGCCTAAAACTAATATTGAGGCGCGCATAGTGCGAACCAGTTCGTAGGCGGCGGTGTAATCGTTGATAGTGGTGGGGTCAACGCCCACACTCATGTTGTCGCCCATGGTGATCTGACACCCCATTCGAGCGAGCAACGACATCGTGGTGGTCACATCGTTTAAATGTGGCACGTTGCCAATGGTGGATTCGCTACTACCCAGCAATGTAGCTGCAAGGATGGGTAAAACAGCGTTTTTTGCACCGGAGATGCGCACATCACCCACTAGGGGCGATTTGCCTTCAACCAGGAATTTGTCCATGTAAACGGATGCGCCTAAGACTTATTAAATTGACGGCTTGCCAGCCGCTGGAGGCGCAATTATACCGATTATATGAACGAGCTGACTTGGCAGATCCGGGACAGTTTCTGGATAGATTCGGGCAAATTCTGATGATTCAGCGTGCACTTAAGCTCTGAAGCCCGTTCTTGCCATGAAAGCAGCAGTGCCAGAGCCGCACTGTTGGCATGGGTAACACCTGAAAAATCAACCACCAACGAGCCATTGGGTAAAATTTGCCCATTAATTTGATCGAGCAATTGGGGAGCTGTTGCAAAATCTACAACACCAGAGACGCGGCAAACATCCCCTTCAACGTTAATTTCTGACCGGCTGGTGTCCATAAATACGTTCTAGCGGCTGTTACGTTTACGCAGAAACGCTAATAGGCCATCAATACCCTTGGCATTGATTTCGTCGGTAAATTTCTGCCGAAAATTACTCACCAAGCTTAGGCCCGCCACTTCGATGTCATAAATCTTCCAGCCTTCTTTGTCACGCAGTTTGTAAATCACAGGAACATCTGAACCGCCGTTTTGTTTGAAAGCGGTTCGTACAATGGCTCGATCATCTCGGCTTTCAGGTCGGTACGGCTCAAATTCAATAGCTTCACCACTGTATTGCGTCATGGCAGATGTGTATGTATTTAGCAGCAACGTTTTAAATTGTAAGACCAAATCTTTCTGCTGATCTTTATCGGCGTTGCGCCAGTTCTTACCAATTGATAAACGCGTCATGGTGACAAAGTCGATGTGCGGCACAATCAATTCTTCGGCTTTTGCATCAACCAATGATTTATCGGCGCGCACCTCATCAATGTTATCGGCCAAAAACGATAACATTTCGGTTATTGCGCTTTGCACTAACTGCTGCGCTGGGTGTTCATCTTGAGCATACACAGCATTAGAGAACAGCAACAACATCGCAGCGATTGCGGCTCGTAATGATTTATTGATTAACGGCATGACTACTTCCTTTCCTGATTCGTATAACTTGAACCCACTATTGATCCACCAACACACGACCAATAAGCCGTTCAAGCACTAACGCTGATTGCGTTATTTCAAATTCACCGCCATCGGTTAAGTATTCAATGTCCCCACCTGGGTCCAATCCGATGTACTGCTCGCCTAAAAGCCCTGCTGTGTAGATACTAGCGATCGTATCCAAAGGGAACTCGGCATAATCTTTATCGATATTCAGAGTAACTCGGGCTCTGAAGGTTTCAGGGTCATATTCAATTTTTGAGACCTGCCCCACGCGAACACCGCTAGCCGATACCGGCGCTCGCGGTTTCAAGCCGCCGATGTTCTCAAAATACGCGGTTACTTTGTATCCATCGGTACCCGTCAAACTGGCCAAGTTACTGACCTTCATGGCTAAAATGAACATCGCCGCCAAAAACAGCAACATAAAAAAGCCAACGGTTAATTCAATAGTTCGAGAATTCATCTTTTATAACGACCTATACCGAAAACATAACGGCGGTAAGTAGAAAATCCAACCCCAAGACGGCAAGTGAAGATTTAACCACCGTCCCAGTGGTGGCTGATGCCACGCCTTCAGGTGTCGGCACACAATCAGCGCCTTGAAAAATAGCGATCCAGTTGACCACTAAACCAAATACCACAGCCTTAATTAATCCGTTCAACACATCGGCTTTAAAACTGACAGCACTTTGCATTTGCGACCAATAGGCTCCGGCATCAACACCGAGTAATTCAACGCCAACCAAATGCCCACCTAACACACCCACAGCACTGAACATGGCGGCCAATAAAGGCAAAGCAATAAAGCCTGCCAAAAGTCTAGGGGCGAAAATGCGACGGTAAGGATCGATGGCCATCATTTCCAAACCCGACAATTGCTCTGTTGATTTCATGAGCCCGATTTCTGCCGTCATTGCAGAACCTGCACGACCTGCAAATAAAAGCCCAGTAACCACTGGCCCTAGTTCGCGCACCAAAGTGAAGGCCACGACCACGCCTAAAGATTCTTCAGCACCGAACCTGACTAAGGTGTTGTACCCCTGTAATGCCAACACCATGCCGACAAACAATCCAGACACTAAAATTATGGATAGGGTTTTGACGCCACTGGCGAATAACTGTTGATTGAGTAAAGAAAATTTTCGTATGGGCTCGCCAATGGCCAAGACGGTTTGAATCAAATGCAGCAACGCGCGCCCAAGGGTGGCCACAGCGTTTAGTGTTCCAGCACCCAGCGATTGAATGAGATCAAGCATCGAGGCGCGCCTCAGTGGTAGCTAAATCTTGGCCGTAGTCTGGTGCTTTTAACTGGAACGGCACAGGGCCATCCGAACGGCCATTTAAAAATTGCTGCACCCAATCTGATGAACTATTTTGAAGTTGCTCTGGCGTGCCCGCTTCAACCACTTTGCCTTCAGAAATGACGACCACATGATGCGAGATGGATAACGCTTCTGCTAAATCGTGCGAGACGATGATGGACGTCAACCCTAAAGCACTATTCACCGTGCTGATTAATTCCAACAACACTCCTAAAGATATGGGATCTTGCCCGGTGAAGGGTTCGTCGTACATGATCATCATTGGATCCATAACCAAGGCCCGAGCTAAGGCTGCTCGCCTTGCCATACCGCCAGAGAGTTCTGCGGGCATTAAGTCTCTTGCACCCCGTAGCCCCACAGCGTGCAAACGCATTAACACCAGTTTATGAATGAGTGATTCAGGAAGTTCGGTGTGTTCTCGCAACGGAAACGCCACGTTGTCGAAAACGTTTAGGTCGGTTAATAAGGCGCCAGATTGGAACAACATTCCCATGCGTTTACGCAAGGCATACAGATCGCGTCGCGACAGCTTTGCCACCTGCTGCCCATCAACTTCGATGCCGCCAGCGCTGGGTTTCAACTGACCACCAATGAGCTTCAATAAGGTGGTTTTCCCCGTGCCACTGGGGCCCAGAATGGTGGTGATACCACCTTGCGGAATATCCGCATTTAATCCACTAAAGATGGTTTTGGACCCACGGCTGAAATGTAAGTCGCGAATTTTGACCAGCGTGGTGTTTTGGTCTGACAAACTAAAGGACTCTATCCGACGTTTATGGATTGTAAACTGAAGGTTTATTGTAGCAGTCCAATCCCCTATCAATAGCAGATGGATGTATCAACATGTACCGAACTGCATCAGATCAGGTAAGCGTTCTTGTGCCAAATCACTACACTACTTAGATACTTAAACCCATTATTTTCTGATCATCATGATGCCGCGCACTCTACTTTTGTTGTTCATGCTGCTGATTTCGACTGCTTGCGCCACTAATCCTTCTAATGGCCCCATTTACGATCCTTTAGAACCAGTCAACCGAAAGGTGTATGCCTTCAACAACACGATTGATCGAGCAATACTAAAGCCCGTTGCTCAAGGATATTTGAAAGTAACCCCTCGCCCTATCCAAACCGGGGTTAGAAATTTTTTCAGTAATCTGGGCGACATTACCGTTTTGGCGAACGATTTGTTGCAATTGAAATTTAAACAAGCAGCCAGCGATGCCAGTCGCCTATTAGTGAACAGCACCATCGGGTTGGGTGGGTTGATCGACTGGGGCACCCCGATGGGATTACCAAAACATAATGAATCGTTTGGGCAAACGTTCGGAGTTTGGGGGTTCGGCGAAGGCCCCTATGTCGTGCTACCACTTTTTGGGCCTAATAATTTTCGATCTACGGCAGGGTTGGTTACCGATTCGACATTAATCAGCAGCCCCACTCGCTCTCGAATCGCCAGCAGCGATGCCCAATTCGGTTTAACCATTCTGGACGTGGTTAGCCTTCGTGCCCAATTTCTGGACGCCAGCCGCTTACTCGATCAAGTGGCTCTTGACCCTTACCAAACCACACGCGATTTCTGGATTCAACGCCACCGAAACGCAACGTGGGATGGCAAGAAGGATGTTCGCCCTCGAACCGCTAAACCAGCATCGCGAGGCGATGACGAGCTCGATGAGCTCGATGAGCTGGATGAGCTCGATGAGCTCGATGAACTCGATGAACTCGATGAACTCGATGAACTCGATGAACTCGATGAACTCGATGAACTCGATGAACTCGATGAACTCGATGAACTCGATGAGTTGGACTGAACCCACTGTGTTCGTTCTAAGCCGTGTAGAGTCTACGCTGTGAATACAGAGCCTCTTACCGACCCATCCCAGTGGACAGAACTTGCCTTAGATGTTTTACGCATCGAGGCGCAAGCGGTCCAATCATTGGAATCTCGATTGGGCGCAGAGTTTGTTGAAGCCTGTCGCCTACTGCTGGCAACCAAGGGCCGAGTTGTGGTTTGCGGCGTGGGAAAATCAGGGCACATCGGCCATAAAATCGCGGCCACTTTGGCAAGCACGGGCACCCCGTCTTTTTTCCTACATGCCGCCGAAGCGATGCACGGTGATTTGGGCATGCTGCGCTCAGGCGATGTGGTCATAGCGATCTCCCAATCGGGCTCTTCTGGCGAACTGCTGGCTCTACTGCCTGGGCTTAAACATTTAGGCTGCCCTCTCATTAGTATGAGCGGCAATCCAAATTCGCCTTTGGTTGAAGCGGCAACCGTTGCTTTGGATGTTAGCGTTGAGCGTGAAGCCTGCCCATTAGGGCTTGCCCCCACCGCCAGCACAACCGCAACGCTTGCTCTTGGCGATGCCCTAGCCATTGCCTTATTGGGTGCACGCGGCTTTGATAAACAAGATTTTGCTCGATCTCATCCTGGCGGGCGATTGGGCAGGCGTTTACTCGTGCGAGTAAGTAAAGTCATGGCCAGTGGCGTAAATTTACCCACTGTGGTCCCTGGTGAAAAACTCACTCAAGCCTTACTAGAAATGAGTGCTAAGGGCTTAGGCATGGTGGCTGTGTGCGAACAAAACAAACTGCTAGGAGTTTTTACCGACGGTGATTTACGACGTGCGATCGATCGAGGTGCCGATGTTCAAACCGCTGTCGTTAACGATGTGATGACGACCGATCCTGCGACTACCACCAGTAATACCCTTGCGTTCGATGCCGTAAATGCCATGCAAGAACGAAAAATCACCTCGTTACCGGTTGTCGATGATGAACAATTGGTGGGTGTGGTTACCATGCATCAACTGCTTCAATCTGGGGTGGTGTAGTGCGCTGGTTTTATCGCTATTGGCCCGTGATTCCGCTGATTTTGCTGGTGGTGTTTGCACAAAACTGGGTTGAAGATGAGCCTGATTCTGTGCAGGTTGAAGAAACCATCAACATGCAACAAACCCAATCAGATTATTACTTAGAAGATTTCACCACTCGCAAATTTGATATGAGTGGAAATTTGGAATATCGCGTCAGCGGAAAGAATTTGTTGCATTATCCTGACGATGATCGCTCCGAAATCTTAGCCCCTACTGTCATACTACTGCGCGAAGGCATTCGATGGGATATCACTTCAGCGCGCGGTGAATTGCGCAGAAGCCCCGACACCTTTACGCTGGAAGGTAGCGTACAGCTTGAACGCGCTATCGAAGGCGAACATGATTTAAGCATTCGCACCGATCAGCTGTCGGTTCGAACCGATACGAATGAAGTGAGCACCGATCTTCCCATTGAAGTTATTGCTGATGGCTGGCAGATGAGTTCGGTTGGGTTGGAGTCTCGCATCGATGAAGGCAAGTTGATTTTTTTATCCAAAGTTAAAGGTCATTATGATGCTGCAACACCTGATTCTGAATAAGCACACGTTACTAAGCGTTGTATTGGCACTGGCTGTAGGCACCTTTTCTCATGCGAAAACAGGTGACGAGACTCAACCCATCGATGTCAGTGCGGATCGCTCCGAATACGATGACAAAAAAGGGATTCAACGGCTTGTTGGAAACGTAGAAATTGTTCAAGGCAGCATGAAAATCAAAGCCCAAGAAATTGCGATTCATTTAAAGGACAATCGCTTGGCAAGGATTGAAGGCGACGGCAACCCTATTCGCTTTGAACAACAGAATGATTTAAATGAAACTATTGTGGGTGAAGCCAATGCTATCGACTACAACGCAGCCGATGGCACGCTGGTTTTATCGGGTAACGCCCGCTTAAAACAGCCTCGACAAGAACTGAACAGTAGCCGAATTGTGTTTAACTCTCGCGCACAAACGGTTAAGGCCGATGGGGGTGATCAGGGCCGCGTGAGCATTCGGATTCAACCTCCAGAACCTGAACAATGAGCGAACCGGTTGTTCGCCGTGAATTGCAAGCAGTTGAACTGCACAAGGCGTATAAAAAAAGAAAAATCCTTGAAGGCGTATCGTTATCGGTTGCCAGCGGCGATGTCGTCGGTTTATTAGGCCCCAACGGAGCCGGCAAGACTACTTGTTTCTATATGGTGGTGGGCTTAGTAAAGCCCGATCAAGGATCCATTTTACTCGACGGGAAAGACATTACAGAATACCCAATGCACGCACGTGCTCGTGCTGGC
The DNA here is from genome assembly GCA_938035125.1 of uncultured Granulosicoccaceae bacterium. Taxonomy (GTDB): domain Bacteria; phylum Pseudomonadota; class Gammaproteobacteria; order Granulosicoccales; family Granulosicoccaceae; genus Granulosicoccus. The sequence goes on from CALHNS010000009.1 coordinate 59,042, forward strand.
GTAGGTTACTTGCCACAAGAAGCTTCGGTGTTTCGTCAACTCAGCGTTGCGCAAAACATCACCGCAATTTTAGAGACGCGAAAAGAGCTTAGTAAATCTGACCAACGCGATCAGCTGGAACAATTATTAGAAGAACTTCAAATCGGCCACATTCGTGACAGCTTGGGAGTAGCTTTGTCTGGCGGCGAACGGCGCCGGGTTGAAATTGCAAGAGCACTGGCTGCTGAGCCAGGTTTTATTTTATTGGATGAACCTTTTGCAGGCGTTGACCCTATCTCAATCATTGACATTCAACGCATCATAGAACACCTTAAAAAGCGCAATATTGGCGTACTGATCACCGATCACAATGTGCGAGAAACGCTTGGCATTTGCGATAGAGCGTATATCTTAGGCCGAGGCACACTCATTGCCGAAGGCAGCCCAGATTCTGTGCTTGATAACGATGAAGTGAAACGGGTATACCTCGGCGACGATTTCAAAATCTAACTCGCAGATCCTTTGTGCCTGCACTTAACGCTGGCAACACAACACTTGGTGTTATAAAAACCCCGTATCTATCGTCATTTATTTGGCGATTTATGGCTGCGTGACAATATAGTCATGCATTAGGCCCGCTTGCGGCCCAATTTCTGCTGGTTGTAAAGCTATCACTGTCAGCCATACTCAACCCTACTGCTTTGATTAATCCTTAACCAAAGCGATTCGTTCACTGTACTTTTGTACCGCGCCAGGATTTAGTTATGAAACAGGCTTTGCAAATGAAGATGGGCCAGTCATTGGCCATGACTCCCCAACTGCAACAAGCCATAAAGCTGCTGCAACTCTCCACCTTAGAGCTGCAGACAGAAATACAAAGCGCTCTTGAAAGCAATCCCATGCTGGAAGTTAACGATGAAGAGGGAGAGGCGGCTAATGGCGCCGATGCGGCCGAAAGCGTAGAAGCGCGAGAAGCCAAACGCGCCGACGAACAAGAGGATACCCCTAACGCCGATGTTGATACCCCCCCTGAAATAGAGCGCGAACCAGGGTTAGACGACACCATCGTGACTGAATTTGATGCGCCGAGTAATAATCAAGACGACATCATGCCCGAAGATTTACCGGTGGATAGCGCTTGGGACGACATCTACGATTCCGCTCAGCCAACGCCCATGGTGGGTGGCGCAGAAGGCGGTGAACACCGTGACTTTACTGAATTCCATAACGCCGACACCACCAGTATCCAAGATCACTTAATGGAGCAGGTGCGTTTTTCAAATATGTCTGAGCGAGATCAGTACACCGCAGAAACGGTAATCGATGCCATTAACGATAAAGGGTACTTAACCGACACCGTAGATTCATTGCTTGAAGGGCTTAACAAAGACATTCACGATGAATCGATGTTTTTCGATCGCTCAGAAGTTGAAGCGGTATTACACCGTGTACAGCTATTAGAACCTGCAGGTTGTGGCGCACGAGACGCCAAAGAATGCATGCTCATTCAATTGTCACAAATGCCTGACAGTAACATCGTTGAGATCGCAAAACGAATCGTGCTCGATCAATTAAATTTACTAGCCGTAAACGATTACGCCCGAATGCGCCGTCAACTTAAAGTGACAGAACCCGATTTAATGGAAGCCATAGCGTTAATACAAAAACAAGTTGATCCGCATCCTGGTCGCCAAATCGTGAACGATCATGACGAATACATTGTGCCCGATGTGTTTGTTAAAAAAGTGAAAGGTGTTTGGCGCGTTGAACTGAACCCTGACATTGCACCGAAACTTGGTATTAACAGCATGTACGCCGGTATGGTGAAACGTGCTGATAAAAGTGAAGATAACAATTTCTTACGCAATCATTTACAAGAAGCGAGATGGTTCATAAAAAGCCTACAAAGCCGAAACGAGACACTGTTACGGGTAGCAACCGCTATTGTTGAGCGTCAAAGAAGTTTTCTTGAACACGGCGATGTAGCAATGAAACCGCTGGTTTTACGCGATATTGCAGAACAGCTGGAACTGCACGAATCCACCATCTCTCGTGTTACTACCCATAAGTACATACACACACCGCGTGGCATTTTTGAATTCAAGTACTTCTTTTCAAGCCACGTATCCACGGCAAACGGTGGCGAATGCTCAGCCACGGCCATTCGCGCCATGATTAAAAAGTTCATTAATGAAGAAGATCGTACAAAACCCTTGAGCGATAGCAAAATTGCTAGTCGGCTCGTTTCTGACGGTATACAAGTGGCGCGTAGAACTGTCGCAAAATACCGTGAAAGTATGGGAATTGATCCATCAAATGAACGTAAGCGCTTGAATTGAGAAATTGACACCGATTGCGCACTTGAAAAAGCATCAGAAATGATGCAGATTGTGAATAAGCCAATTAATTTAGTATTTGCAGAGTCCGATAAATAGAGTAATAAAAGAAATACTGAGTAAATAAAATTTTATAAACAAACAAGACATGTTGCCGCTTTAGAAAAATTTGCGGCAACACCTCTTAAAAGTATAAGGAACGCTTGATCGCATAATGTTTACACCGATCCGCCAATCCACCCGTCTAGCAACCACGGCATTCGCCTGTGGTTCATTTGACATAGGCATCGGTATCCCCTCCCCCTCCAGGTTGCGCAAGCAACCCCCTCATTTGTTTTCCATTCATTTAAAAATCTCTAGGAGAAGCACATGAACCTGACCGTAACGGGACATCACGTCGAAGTCACACAATCCATGCGCAATTACGTCAACGACAAACTCGGTCGATTACAACGACACTCCGAAAATTTATTCAACATACATGTCATCTTATCGGTTGAAAAATCGCGACAAAAAGCTGAGGCCACGGTTCATGTGGCTGGGCAAAAACTCTACGCTGATACCACCCGACCCGACATGTATGCGTCCATCGATCTTTTGATAGATAAACTGGACAGGCAACTCATACGACACAAAGAGAAAACCAAGAGTCATCACAAGCGGGAGAAAATTGATCTAGTGGTCTAAAACCCTTGCTTTAACAGCAAGTCATTTGTGAAATTCAACCTTGGCGGTGTGGCCTAGCAGCTCCAGCTGGGCCATATCGCATCAACCTCCTTTTCGAACAAACTCGCCTTTATCTACCCTCGCACTATCTGCGTAAAGCCCCACTCCAGCAGGCTTTGCCCCTACTCAATGCAGCTCGCTCAGCACCGACAGACACTCTAAAATCCAGTAATTTTAGGAATTTGCAACGCTGTGGCACAAAAATTTCTATGTCTAAATGATTCATTTTGTGTCTTGAGCCACCTGAGTTCTACTTTCCAGTAGGCGAAAGAAGGCGCACAATAACCCCATCATCACAACTTGCTGGCTCGCGCGTGTTCCGTCCGGACGGCCCTTACAGTATTGACTACAAGCCAAACACAATCAGCAGAAGATTCATCAAAAGCGTCCACGTCGAATTCAGATCGAAGCGCACTGGATCTACCTGCCCTATTGACCTTGAACCGCGTCGAGTGCGATTGCGATCTTGGCAGTAAAAAGCGCACGCTGGAAAAAGTGGCTGAACTCATGATGGACGCATTCGACGACGAAGAGCTCTCCGACATGCACGTGCTGGATGCGTTAATCAATCGAGAGCGCTTGGGAAGCACCGGCGTAGGTGATGGGGTGGCATTACCTCATGCACGAATGCCCTCTTTAGTTGAGCCAGCAGCCGTTTTAATTTCATTAGAGAACGGTGTAGATTTTGATGCACAAGATGAGCAAAAAGTGGATTTAATCGTGGGGCTTTTGGTTCCTGAAGACTGCAGTGATACTCATTTGCAAATTCTTCGTGGGCTTGCCATGCGATTTAGTAACCCTAATTACCGGAATGCACTTAGAAATGCTTCCACACAAAAAGAACTTTTCCAAGAAGCCATTCGACCGCTAAACGCGGCATAGCAAAGAATGCAGCCAATCACTGGCATGCAAAGGGTGACCCCATGACACAACTACTCATAGTCACAGGCATGTCCGGATCGGGTAAGTCTGTGGCTTTGCACACCCTTGAAGACGATGGATATCACTGCATTGATAACTTACCTTCTGATTTACTGACAGATGTTATTGATCGTTTAGTCGCAACCAACAGCCGAAAATACGACAAACTGGCCATTGGTGTAGATATGCGTAGTGAGCAAGCTAACGCCAGCGGCTTATTGAACCTACTGAAGTCCTTGCGTGCGCGTGACGATGTACACACCCGTGTTTTGTTCTTAGACACAGACCGTCGCACCTTAAGCCAACGCTTCAGTGAAACTCGCCGCCGCCACCCGTTAAGCACTGATGATTCACCTCTGGCTACAGCCATAGATACCGAAGCGCGCTTATTGGAGGAGGTGAAAGCCTCGGCTGACAAAGTGATCGACACCACGTCTTTAAACCTACACGAACTGCGCGGTATTGTTCGCCATCATGAACACGCCACCGCAGAAAGTAAATTATTGGTGGTGATTCAGTCGTTCGGGTTTAAACACGGCATGCCGATCAGTAGCGACTTTATGTTTGATGTGCGTTGCCTTCCTAACCCGTACTGGCAACCAGAAATTCGTCACTTAAGCGGCAAAGACCCTGAGATTATTGAATATCTTGAGGCCCAACCAACGGTTAACGATATGTACAAACACATCAATGCTTTTTTAACCCACTGGATTCCTCATTTTAATGCCGAGAATCGAGCCTATCTCACCGTATCCATTGGCTGCACAGGGGGTCGCCATCGCTCGGTGTACCTTACTGAACGACTGGCAAAAAACATCGGCAAATCAAACGAACACGTCTCTGTTCGTCATCGCAACCTCACTAGTTAATAAAAAACCTCATGATGTTGAGTCGTGATATCGAAATCATTAACAAATTGGGGCTGCACGCACGAGCAGCGTCTAAACTGGTAAAGCTAGCTTCAGAATTTACCTGTGAGCTGAACATTGAAAAAGATGATCAAAGCGTAAGCTGTAAGAGCATCATGGGCGTTATGATGTTAGCCGCAAGCTGCGGATCTAAGGTGACGCTGCACGCCGATGGTGACGATGCAGAATCTGCTTTAAATGCACTGTGCGAATTAATTGATCGTCGATTCGACGAAGACGAATGAAGAGACACCCTAAAGAATGAGCTTAATGTTCTCCGGAATTGGCGTATCACGAGGTCTGGCCATTGGCGAGATTCACGTGCTTCGTCGTGATGGATTGGATGTTGAAGCCCGAACCTTAGAAAAAAAAGAACTTGCTGAAGAAGTTCGTAGGCTCAAAAAAGCGCTTAAAACGGCAAGAACGCAATTACGCGCAACCAAAGATTCTATTCCCAAAGACGCCCCATCGGACGTTAGCGCGTTTATCGATTCGCATTTACTCATGCTTGATGATAAAGCGTTATCGCAAACACCCATCGATATTATAAAAGCTGAACAACTCAATGCAGAAGCAGCTTTAAAACAACAACAACAAGCTCTGGTGTCGGTCTTTGAAGCAATGGACGACACCTACATTGCCACCCGCGTTGATGATGTTAATCAAGTTATCGCTTTAATTTTACAAGCACTTTCAGGTGGCGCAGATCCTTTCACCGACCCTGAAGCTTGGAAAGGCCGAATTGTGGTGGCTGACGATTTAACCCCTGCCGATACGATCATTATGCAAAATCATGGAGTGGCAGGTTTTGTAACCGAGCAAGGAGGTCAGCTATCGCACACAGCGATTTTGGCGAGAAGTCTTGGCATACCCGCTGTTGTTGGTTTGCACAGTGTTCGAAAATATTTAAGAAACGGCGAAACCGTTACCTTGAATGGGAATTCAGGTTTACTGGTTGCAGAACCCACTGACGAACATTTAGTTGATATAAAGTTACGCCAAAAAGAGGCGCGAAAGGCTGCCAGAGAACTCTCTAGCCTTATAGATAAAGACAGCGTAACCTTAGATGGCACCCCGCTACAACTGTGGGCCAACATCGAAATGGACGACGATGTCAAAGCATTAAAACGCGTGAACGCAGCCGGTGTCGGTTTATACCGCACCGAATTTTTATACATGAACCGAACCAGTGCGCCTAGTGAGCAGGATCACTACAAAGAATACACAAAAATTCTTCGAACGTTAAAAGGTGCACCACTCACCATTCGCACGGTCGATTTAGGCGCTGATAAATTAACCGATTCACAATCAAATGCTGGGCCCCTGGCACACAACCCAGCAATGGGTTTGCGAGGAATTCGTTTAGCCCTGGCTGACTTATCTTTATTTGTGCCGCAGCTTCGAGCCATATTGCGCACCTCAGCCAAAGGGCCTGTGCGGCTACTGATTCCGATGTTAACTAACCTTGCCGAACTTGCCCAAGTAAAAGCACTGATTGAAGAGGTGAAAGTTGCCTTAGATGAAGAAGGCTTAGCTTATGATCCTGACATTCCAATTGGCGGCATGATTGAAATTCCCGCCGCAGCCATTGCAGTACGAGCCTTTGCGAACGAATTGGATTTTTTATCTATCGGTACCAACGATTTAATTCAGTACACCTTGGCTATAGATCGTATCGATGATCAAGTGCATTATCTATACGACCCTATACATCCTGCGATGTTGCAACTTATCGAGATGATAATAAAGGCGGGCAAAGAAGCTAATATTCCTGTCACCTTGTGCGGAGAAATGGCCGGTGACCCCACTTATGTGCGCGTCTTATTAGGCCTTGGATTAACCGAATTTAGTATGCCGCCAAAATTATTGTTAGCGGTTAAGCAAGAGCTCATTCAATCGAAAATAAGTCGGCTTAGGCCCTTAGCGCAGCGACTCATACAAGCCGCTGATGCAGATGCACAACAACATCTGCTGGGTTTGATGAACAAGCCAGCTGAAAAAACCGCTGGCAAAGCAAGTCGCAAAGCCAAGAATAAGCCGCGTCAACGAAAGAACAAATTTTGACGTCCGCAGAGTCAACAGACGAACAACCCTTCACGGCACTTGCAGAATCGATTTCAACAGGATCGTTGAACTCAGCCCGTGCCGTCATGCAGGCGATGCATCCTGCTGAAATTGCCGATGCACTGGAATCCTTACCGCCCAATAAACGTTTGGTGTTGTGGGACTTAGTTGACCCTGAGATCGATGGCGACGTGCTGCTTGAAGTGCACGATGAAGTCCGTGATCAATTGGTTCAAGATATGGACATCAATGAACTCAGAGCAGCAACGGAGCATCTGGACATTGATGACATGGCCGACTTCATTCAAGGCCTATCTGAAAAATTAACTCACGATGTGCTCGTTGGCATGGACCGCCAAGACAGAGAGCGTTTAGAGCAGCTTTTAGAATACCCCGAAGACTGCGCCGGTGGCTTAATGAATCTTGACACCATTACGGTTCGAGACGATGTTAGCTTAGAGGTGGTACTGCGTTATCTGCGCAGCCGAGGCGATATGCCGCGACATACCGATAGGCTTTGGGTGGTAGATCGGTTCGGTCATTATCGCGGCGAGCTGCCTATGCGCCGATTGGTTACCAACCCCCTCGACACCTTAGTTAATGATGTTGCCAGGTTCGACCGTGACCCAATCCCTGTTATGGCCTCAGCAACAGAAGTTGCACGGCAGTTCGAAGATTATGATTTGGTGTCAGCCCCAGTGGTAGATGAAAACAACTACCTGCTGGGCCGCGTCACGATCGATGATGTGGTGGATGTGATTCGCGATGAAGCCGAACAATCGGTGATGAGTATGGCTGGCTTAAATCAAGAGGCCGACACCTTCGCCCCCATTGTTCGAAGTGCCAGGCGGCGAGCAATTTGGCTGGGCGTTAACCTGCTCACAGCGCTACTCGCATCTTGGGTTATCGCACAATTTGAAACGACTCTAGATCGCGTGGTAACCCTTGCTGTACTGATGAGTGTGGCACCTAGTATGGGCGGCATTGCAGGCAGCCAAACCTTAACCCTTGTGATTCGAGCTCAAGCCTTAGGTCAGATAAACAGACGTAATCAACGCGAATTGCTCATACGAGAACTTGGGGTGGGCTTACTGAACGGATTAGCGTGGGCTGCAATCGTCTGTGTGCTGATTACGTGGTGGTTCAATGATCTCAATATTGGTCTGATTCTGGGCGCTGCCTTAATGATCAACCTGCTCATGGCAGCTTTGGCTGGCATGATGCTGCCCATCGTAATGAAACGATTCGGCATTGACCCTGCGCTGGCTGGTGGCGTAGCGCTCACCACTGTCACCGATGTCGTGGGCCTTTTGGCATTCCTGGGCTTGGCAACGGCTTTGCTATAACGCTGCCTGCCCCGCCAGCCTGAGCGCAACTGGCTGAGCGGATGCGCCCCTGCGAGCTGCCTTGCTAGTGGTTTAACAAGCCGCTCGACATATTCGATTAGCGGCAAAACTTTTCCAGTGAATTGGCTAATTTTCGATCAGTCTTTTCTCATTCCGGACCGGATACGGCCTAAGTACGTGAATTGCTGCACAGTATTCGATGGATAATAGAGGTTGAGTTACGACCATTCATCACATATCAAATTTGCACCAAATTTATCCACAGACCTCCCCATTCTTCGATGCTCATCAAACCCCTTGCTTTGGGGGTTTCAGTAACTTATTCACAGTTGCACCCAAGTTATCCACAACTTATCCCATTATCGACCGTGGCGAAATCAGTATAAAAACACTACATGTAGTGCTTAGGATTCGATCAGTTACGAGATGTGGTGGTTTTAGGCCATTGCGCGTAGCATTTTACGGCAGTACACTTGCGCGCCGGATCACAGTTTTAGCGTAGGAACAGGGCAAAGCAGTAACCGCACGGAAAAGCAACGGTTAGTAATCTCTTTGGCCAAACTGAAATTGAGCATCTACACTACATATTGTGGTTTGAAGAGACATCAACCACACTATGAGGTGCTGACCCATTGATCTGGGGCAAAACAACACTACATTTATACATACCGAATCCAAGTGCTGCCTACCTCCTTGTGCGCGCATGGCTTCGAACCGGGGACTCTATCCAAACATGAAGACAATGGATGTACTTAATCAACCCGCGCGACCCCCACAAACCAAGCCTTCTGCTTTGGCAAAAATTGCCTTGCAAGAGACCTCTCTAGACATCTGGGACAAAAAATACCGTCTAAAAACCAAAGACGGTGAGCCGGTGGACGGATCCATCGATGAAACGCTAGATCGGGTGGCCAAAGCACTCGCTGATGTAGAAAAAGCCGATAAACGTGAGTACTGGTACGAACGTTTTGTATGGGCATTGAAGCAAGGCGCTATACCGGCAGGGCGAATCACCTCAAACGCAGGCGCTCGCGAGCACAAACCGGCAACCTCCACCATTAATTGCACCGTCTCAGGCACTATCAGCGACTCAATGGACGACATCTTAGGCAAGGTGCATGAAGCTGGCCTCACCTTAAAAGCCGGTTGCGGTATCGGCTACGATTTCTCCACCCTACGCCCTCGCGGTGCCTATGTTTCTGGTGCAGGCGCTTACACCTCTGGCCCGCTGTCGTTTATGGATATCTTCGACAAAATGTGCTTCACCGTATCCTCTGCTGGTGGCCGTCGTGGAGCGCAAATGGGCACTTTCGATGTGCGCCATCCCGATGTATTGGAATTTATCAAAGCCAAGCGAGAAGACGGACGACTTCGCCAATTCAATCTTTCATTGCTTATTACCGAAGATTTCATTCAAGCAGTGAAAGCGGATGAGCCTTGGCAGTTAGCGTTCCCCATTCGCCAAAAAGAACTGGATAACGGGGAGATCCAAACTGACAACCCTGATGAAGTGGTGTGGCGCGATTGGCCAACACAAAACGAAGTCGTGGTAAACGACGAAGGTCTTGTGGCTTGCCGTATTTATAAGACGTTACCAGCACGCAGATTGTGGGATCTAATCATGGCCTCCACATACGATTTTGCAGAACCTGGGTTCATCTTAATTGACAAGGTGAACGAGATGAACAACAACTGGTTTGATGAATCGATTCGCGCCACAAACCCTTGCGGTGAACAGCCCCTACCGCCTTATGGCGCGTGCTTACTGGGTTCAATTAATTTAACGCGTTTCGTTTTAGACCCTTTCACCGACAAAGCTCGCTTTGATTGGGACAATTTTCGCGAAACCGTACAAGTTTTCACTCGCATGTTAGATAACGTGGTGGAAATTAACGGTCTACCGCTAGAGCGCCAACAACAAGAAATTATGCGTAAGCGCCGACATGGCATGGGTTACTTAGGTTTGGGTTCAACGCTTGCGTTAATGAAAATGCAATACGGCAGTGAGGACTCACTAGAATTTACTGAAACCGTGACCCGCGAATTGGCCATGGCAGGATGGCGCACCGCTTTAGATCTTGCTCGTGAGAAAGGGCCAGCTCCCATCATGAATGAGGTGTTCGAAGTGACTGGCGAGATGTTACGAAAGCGCCCTGAAATGCGTAAAGATGGGTTTAAAGTGGGCGATAAAATTGCTGGCCGCGTATTGCATGCACGCTACAGTCGTTACATGCAACGTGTGGCTGAAGTTGACCCAGAATTGGTTGATGCCTTAGCAGAAAGTGGTGCACGTTTTACTCACCACACATCCATCGCCCCCACAGGCACCATTTCTTTATCGCTTGCGAATAACGCAAGTAATGGCATTGAGCCAAGTTTTGCGCACCACTATTCACGCAATGTGATTCGTGAAGGTCGAAAAACAAAAGAAAAAGTAGATGTGCATTCGTTTGAATTACTGGCTTACCGCGAACTGGTGAATGAGAACGCCATGCCGTATGCAGAAGAGCCTGCGAACCAATTACCAGATTACTTTGTGGCAGCGGACGCTATCTCGCCTGCACAACATGTGTCTGTTCAGGCTGCGGCTCAGAAATGGATTGATTCATCCATTTCTAAAACAGCCAATGTGCCCACCGATTATGCCTTTGATGATTTCAAAGACATATACATGATGGCTTACGAGCAAGGCCTAAAGGGCTGCACCACATTCCGATTCAATCCAGAAAATTTTCAAGGCGTTTTGGTGCAAGAAAAAGATTTGGAGAACACCGAATACCAGTTCACCTTAGACGATGGCTCGATTGTTAAGGTCAAAGGGAATGAAGAAATTGAGTACGACGGTGAAACCCATACTGCGGCCAACTTATACGATGCATTGAAGGAAGGTTATTACGGCAAGTTTTGATTCAAAGCGCATTGCAGGCTTAATCCAAAACCAACGCCATTTAAAAAGTGTAAAACCTATGAAAATCAATAAGAAAATTGTTGGCTACGCGGTCAACACTCCCGATGTCCAAGCCGATGCACCCGTTGCAGCGAAAGCTGATGTCATCCAAATGCACGAGACGCTCAAGCGTCCTGAGATGTTGGTGGGTTCAACTTACAAGCTCAAGGTGCCGGAGCATGTGTCTCCGCATGCGATGTACATCACCATCAACGACATCATTTTGAACGAAGGCACCGAGCACGAACTGCGTCGCCCGTTCGAGGTGTTTATCAATTCAAAAAACCTTGATCACCATCAATGGATTGTGGCATTAACTCGAATCATGTCAGCGGTATTTCGAAAAGGTGGCGACGTCACATTTTTAGTTGAAGAACTCCGATCGGTTTTTGATCCGCGTGGCGGCTATTGGAATAAAGGCTCTTATATGCCGTCAATCATCGCAGAAATTGGCGAAATCATTGAGCGTCATCTGACGATCATCGGTATGATTCAAAAAACGGAATTAGATGAGCATCAGAAGAAGCTAATTGAAGAGAAGAAGGCCGAATTGCAGGCCGAGGCTGAGTCTTCAACGGGTGGCGCTGATGGCGAACAAGCTTGGATGGCAAACGCTACAATGTGCGTAAAATGTAACCAGAAATCGGTAGTGGTGCGTGACGGTTGTCAAACCTGCATGAATTGCGGCGATTCTAAATGCGGTTAGACGCCGTTCACAGTTTAATCTAGAGGTAGCAGCATGAAATGTCACGGATGCAAAAGCCCGATGATTCTCGATAAGGCGGAGACCGCCGGGCGAGTCACCACCGAATGGCACAGTTGCCCGATATGCAACAAAGTAAAAATGCACAGTGAATTGTCTGACATTAGAGCACCCGATTCGCGCTGGAACGAACTAGAAGAGGCGGTTTCAGAACACAGTTCAATGGCCTACTCACAACAGCAGGACACCACCCACGCATGAGCGAACTCAAGCTTTCACACGAGTTAGTCAATGAGCTTACCGCCATCGTTAAAAAACACGATGACAAGGCCGATGACCCAGGCGTTACTTCGCAGTATCTTTGTGCTGTCGTTGGTTTTCTTTTAGGCCAACAAGATATGCCAACAGAACGTAAAAAAAGTTTGGTTGATGAACTGGGTGCTTTCATGCAACACGTTGTGGACGATGTCAGTCGTCAGCATCAAGCACCTGCGGCATCAACCCCTCCTCCACCCCCACAAGATGCGTTTGGCATCTGGAAACCAAAATCATGAGTCAAGCTACTGCCCGCCACATTCTGGTCGATAGCGAAGAGAAATGTCAGTCACTGATCGACGAAATCAAAGGTGGCGCAGACTTCGCTGCGTTAGCCAAAGAACACTCAAGCTGCCCGTCAGGTAACAGTGGCGGTGAATTGGGTACGTTTGGCCGTGGCCAAATGGTGGCAGAATTCGAAACCGCCTGTTTCGAAGGTGAAGTTAACGATGTTCAAGGCCCAATCAAAACTCAATTTGGCTATCACGCTGTGCAGGTTACTGAACGCACGTGAGTCATTCTATCTGGCCAAGCTCATCCATTAAGGATGCGCTTGGCATAGATATCCCTATTGTTCAAGCGCCCATGGCAGGTGCAGGCAGCGTAGCCTTAGCACAGGCCATTTACGCTGCAGGCGGATTAGGCTCCTTGCCTTGCGCCACACTCAATCCAACCGAGATTGAGGCACACCTAAAAACGTTGAAAGCGACATCAAACGCACCCTTTAACGTTAATTTCTTTACCCATCATGAAAAAGACGATTCGCCCACAGCCCAGTCACATTGGCAGAACGCCTTAAGTGATGAATACAAACAGTGGAACTTAGACCCCGCCGAATCGGCACCATCAGCAGTACGTTCACCTTTCAACGACACCACTTGCCAACTGATTGAACAATACCCACCCTCGGTGGTGAGTTTTCATTTTGGGTTGCCCAAAGCAGAATTGGTTAATCGAGTAAAAGCTGTGGGTTGCCAAGTGTGGAGCTCTGCCACAACAGTAGCCGAAGCCAAATGGTTAGAAGAGCATGGCGTAGATGCCATCATTGCACAAGGTTTCGAGGCTGGAGGCCATCGTGGCTTGTTCTTAAACCCCATCGATGGCACCGAAGTCATTGACGATGACATCCAACTCATCGCTCATCAAGTGGGTACCTTTTCCTTAGTGCCGCAAATCGTTGATACCGTATCGGTACCTGTTATTGCAGCAGGTGGCATCGGTGATGGGCGTTCGGTAGCGGCAGCGATTGCGTTAGGTGCATCCGCTGTGCAAATAGGCACAGCCTTTTTGTTGTCGCAAGAGGCAACGATTACAGCAATGCACCGCGATGCGTTACTCAACGGCAGCGCTGAGAATACCGTTTTAACCAATGTGTTTTCAGGTAAGCCTGCTCGAAGTGCTGTGAATCACGTTATAAAAACCCAAGGCCCTATGAGCTGCGATGTGCCTGCGTTCCCTACAGCTGCAACCGCACTAGCTCCGTTAAAGGCTGCCGCAGAAAAAACAGCCAAAGCCGATTATTCTTCGTTGTGGTCAGGCCAATCGGCCGCACTCGCAGCACGCCTCATGGGGAAACACCATTCAGCATCAACGCCTCCTTCTGCATCTGATTTATTGCATTGGATTGCTAGTGATACGCAGCAGGTCATCGCTGGCTTAAAATGAATCCGCGCTTGCAGATCTCACTTTGACGACAGGACTTAACCGTGTATTTCAAAACCGGACACGAACGAGCATTTGGCACCTTCCCTTTAAAAGATCAACAAATTGAAGATGCGCTTGAATCCGCACTTGATGTGGGTTATCGAGCCATCGACACAGCTCAAATGTACGCCAATGAAAAGAACATTGGTAACGTTCTATCTCAATGCGGCCTTGCACGCAGCGAGCTGTTTATCACCAGCAAAGTGCCAACGTCTGAATTCAGTGAATCTGCTTTTATCCCATCGGTGGAGAAATCTTTATCAGAGCTAAAAATATCTACCCTAGATGTACTGTTGGTGCATTGGCCACCAGGGGATGACGATGTGCGCCCTAGCCTTGATTGGCTTCAACAAGCTAAACAACAAGGCCTTGCAAAGCATATTGGCATCAGTAACTACAACACCAAACAAATGCGCATTGCCAAAGAACACTGCTCTGAAGAGCTTGTGGTGAACCAAGTGGAATTTCACCCGTTATTAAACCAACAAACGCTTCAAAAAACAGCCATTGAAACCGGCATTCCTTTAGCTTCCTATTGTTCAGTGGCCAGAGGCAAAGTGTTTGAGTACGCTTTATTCAATGATATTGCCCAAACGCATGAGGTAACCGCTGCGCAAGTGGTTCTTCGATGGATCATTCAACAAGGGGTGTCTATTAATCCGATGTCAACAAAGCGTGCAAACCAAGCCGCCAACTTTGATGTATTGAGTTTTGAACTCAGTGCAGACGAAATGCAACAAATTAGCGCCTTAACAAATACAGGGTATCGCATCGTGAATGATACCCTTGTGCCGTTCGCACCCACATGGGATAAATAATGAGTTGGTTTCTTATTTACGCAGCGGTTATAGCCACCATTTTAGTGTTTGATGCATTTTGGCTAGGGCTTATTGCTAAGAAATATTACGCAACACAGCTTGGTTCGCTCATGCGCAAAAAGGTAAAGGCGGTTCCGGCATTGGCGTTTTATCTGTTGTTCGCCGTGGGTTTAGTGATTTTGGCCGTTCGCCCAGAGGATGGCTTAACCACCGTGGCCAACAGTGCCTTTTTGGGAGCCGTGGTTGGATTTATTGCCTACGGAACCTACAACATGACCAACTACGCCACGCTTCGCGATTGGCCAATAAAAATGACAGCCGTTGATTGGCCTATCGGCACCGGGTTATCCGCATTAGCGGCAACGATGGGTGCTTTTGTAAAGCACACGGTTTAATGTAATGACCATCGAAACACTCACTGAATTCTTTAAGTGGTGCACCTTGATCAATGGATCATTGCTACTAACTTGGGGGATTGCGATCCTAATAATGCCTGACACGGTTTATAAACTGCAGACCAAATGGTTTCCATTCCCAAGGGAACAATACACCATTGTGATGTATTGCTTTTTAGGATTATTTAAGCTGCTGTTTATTGTGTTTAACTTAACCCCTTATTTGGCGCTGCTTATCATCGGATAGCTGGGATAGCTCAGATAACAACACATAGCAACGCATACCGACACTAACTTTTAGCAACGTCGTCTGTATTTAAATTAAGGGCGGCGACGCCGCTGTTACCCAGCTCAACAGATGCAAACGGGCCACCATGATGGGTATTCCCAGCATCTTGCGGATCAAGCGGGCCTGCTTCTGTAAACATGGCATCAGCAAATTGCTCGGCGTTGTCTTTCGGTCGATAACCTAAATGTTGCGCTTTTGAGTTATCCACCGGTGCTCGATCATTATTCGATACACCGTACACAACAGAAAAACCGGTGATGGGTGTGCGAATAGATTGCTGCACTAATTGAATTAAATCATCGTACGACAACCAAGTGCCAACAGCTCGGGGATTAGTTACTTGCGCGCACGATAAGATGCGCATACACACCGATTCAATGCCTCGCTTATCCCAATACATGCTGGCTAAATCTTCTGCAAAACATTTCGCTAGGCCATAAAACGTATCGGGTTTATGCGGTGCATCAATACCAATAAAATCGGTTTTCTTATGCATTCCCACAGCGTGTATGGATGAGGCGTATACCACTCGGCGCAGTTTGTTTCGATAAGCTGCCTCCCAAATATTATAAGCACCAATAAAATTTGGGCCTAGTAAAGTTTCAAAAGGAGCTTCATCGCCAATAGCACCGAAGTGCACCACCATGTCAGCCTCTTTCAATAACTCAACCATGGCATCCAAATCAGCAAGGTCAGCTTTTACATAGGTTTCATTAGCATGCAGTGAGGCAGGGGCATCTAAAATATCGGAAGAAACCAATTCATCGCACATTTTAGACAATGGCTCTCGTAAATAAGAACCCAATCGCCCAACGGCACCTGTTAGTACTAATTTTTTCATTACATTCAACTCTTTATTCGTTGCTTACGCTAAGCCGTTTTTAACTTGTGCAAACAACTGATCAGACGCCTTCGCCAGTAACGAAGAATCGGTGCCACACGCCACGAAAGTAAACCCTTCGTTCAGTAGCTCAGTGGCAAAAACAGGATCAAGCACCAAGGTGCCCACGGGCATGCCTTTAGCCATTAATTTTTTTGCCGCAGGTTTTATTAATTCCCACACTTCAGGATCCATTGGCTTTCCGACTTTACCCATGTCGGCAGCGATATCACCTGGGCCAAAAAAGATGCCATGAATACCTTCAACATCGGCAATAGCTTCAGCTTGTTCCACTGCAGCCTGCGTTTCTAATTGCAAAAGAACCGTCGTTTCGTTTTCAATGTGGGAAACATAGTTACTAATACGCCCAAATTTAGTAGCGCGTGAACCCCCAGCCACACCACGAATACCATTGGGAGGGTAACGCGTTGCTGCCACCGCACGTTTGGCTTCTTCAACGTTTTGAATCATGGGAAATAGAAGCCCTGGGGCGCCTAAGTCTAGTAGTCGTTTAACAGCAACAGCATCATTCCATTCAACACGCACAATGGCTGTGGTGCGAGTGGATGCATACACCTGCATTTGCCCCAACACACTAAAATAGTCGTTAGGGCTATGCTCCATGTCAATCAGTACCCAGTCATAACCGGTTGGTGCGGTAACTTCTGCAACAAAATTATTGCAAAGCGTAATCCACAGACCAATCTGTTTTTCACTTTTTGCTAATGCTTTTGTAAATGCGTTGGGAGCCAATTGCATGTTAAATAATCGCTTTTTCAATGATTGGATTGTTATTTACAATTCGCTCATAGTTAAACGGTGACATATCAAGCGTTCGGTATTCACCGTAAGTTAAATATTCAGCCGTGCCACGCCCCATAGCAGGCGATTGCTGCAACCCATGACCTGAAAAACCGTTTAAAAATATAAAATTTTCAAGCTGTGTGTGAGGCCCCATGATGGCATTATGATCAAAGGTGTTCATCGCATAGTGACCACCCCATTCATTGGTCAGTTTGATCGATTCAAACTGCGGAATGCGAGTGGCAAGCACTGGCCAAACATGGTTTTCCCATAAAGATTGATCCATAGCAAAATCATCAAAGGGCACCGCTGGATCGATATCAGAATGGCCACCACATTGATAAGTGCCACCACCATTTTCACGACAGTGCACGCCAGATGGATCGATAGTTAACGGCAAATCTTGGTCTAATGGATGTTCTGCTTTAAATATCCATGAATAACGCTTACGAGGCTCAACAGGCACATCAATGCCTGCCATTTTCGCGGTCACAGCTGCGCGTGGGCCAGAAGCATTTAGAAATTGCCCGCAAGAAATCACCTCCCCCGACTTCAATGTGATGCTTTCTGCACGCGTACCGTTCGCATTAGTGCTGATATCAACCACTTCATTCGATACATATTCAACACCACGCTCACGAGCTTGTCGGCGCCACCATTCAAAAACGGCTGCACCATCCCAATAGCCTTCGTCCACCAAATTGATAGAACCTAAAACAATATCGTCGACATTGTAGAACGGGTAATGTTTTTTGATTTCCTCTGGCGTCATCAGCTGTGTTGCTGCTCCTGCACCCAATTGAACCTCTTGACTCGCTCTTAACACATCAGCAAAGGGTTCATTGTCGGCTAAGTACATATAGCCAAAGGATCGGATGCCTAACTCGGGCACGCGTTCATCATTGCCCATATAGCTACGAATGTTTTTAACAAAGTCGGCAGCAAACTGCGATATGCGAACGTTTAATTCAGTACTGAATTGTTGGCGCATGCACGAATTCGTATGAGCCGTTGAACAAAATTCATAGCTAGGATCTTTTTCCACCACCAGGACAGAGCCGTTAAAATCATCATTGTCGGTTAGGAACCAAGCGGTGGATGAACCCATAATGGCCCCACCAACAATAACGATATCGTATGAGGATTGCTTGGGTGTAGCGTGCATGTCGCCTATGGCCATTAGCTGTCTCCAACTTTTGATTGTTCAATGATGTTAGCCGCTTCCGCAGCTGAAATATTGTAGTGTTCGCTAGCGTGCTCAGGGGTGATGTAGCCCTGAGCTATATCTTGCCGCACCGAAGCAGCATGTCGGTTCGATGGGTTTCCATACCCGCCACCACCAGGAAACGCCATTTCAACTCTAACCCCATGGGGTATAAATTGTTTGCCTTTACCTTGCATGGCTTCACCATCACTACGGGCAACAACGGTTGTTCCACCAGCTTGCCCGCCGTGTCGCCCTAACGCCGGATGATCGACTCGATCAAACATCGCAGAGATATCAAATTCATGACCTTCTCTTGCACCCACGTCCATAAACTGCCCAAGCCCACCACGAAATTCCCCCGCCCCTCCTGAATCAGGACGCAATTCTTTACGCCAAATAATGACCGGGCCCACTTGCTCGGTTGCTTCAACGGGCATGGTCATCACACCCGATGGAAAAGCGGTTGCACTCATGCCGTCAAGCGTAGGCCGTGCACCAGAACCTCCAGAATTGAACGTAAGCACCTCACGGCGCACAGCATCATTTGGTGCTGGCTCATCGGTTCTAGGACGAAGCGATACTTGAAAGTTACACAAACACCCTGCCCCTTCAGCCGGCGCAATACCTGGAAGTAATTTATCTAACGCGTTGTAAACGGTATCAGGCACCATATGGCCGATAACGTGACGTAAGGCTACCGGTGCAGGCGGGAGTGCATTAACAATAGAATTTTCAGGCGCGGTAATTTTAAACGGCTCTAGTGATGCGGCATTATTTGGAATATCAGGTGCAATAGCACACTTCAACGCATAACAGGCATAGGCTTTGGTGTACACCAATGGCACATTGATGCCTTTTTTATCCAAACCACTGGTGCCTTCCCAATCACTGATGATGGCATCCTTCTCAATCGTTAATTTAACTTTTAAATCAACAGGGTTTGAATAGCCATCAATACGCATAGCGCCTTCAGCAGAGCCTGGTTTTAGCGCATTAATTCGCTCAAGCGTTGCCTTTCTAGAGCTTGTTAAAATAAAATCAGAGATACTGTGTAAGCTTGGTAAACCAAATTCTTTCATCATCTCAATTAAGCGGCGGTGGCCTATTTCGTTACACGTGGCCAATGCGTAAATATCACCCACTAACTGATCAGGCTCACGTACATTACCGCGAATAATGTTGACAAGGGTTGAATCAACCGTTCCTTCTTCAACAAATTTCATGATGGGTATGTACAAACCCTCTTCATGAATATCATTGGCATCAGCGCCAAACCCGCGGCCACCAATATCGGTTACGTGTGCGGTGCAAGCGAAGAAACCAATCAATTGATGGTTATAAAACGATGGTGTTACCACGGTGATGTCATGCTTATGCCCTGTACCCTCCCAAGGATCATTCGTAATGTACACATCACCTTCAAGTAAATTATCAGCACCAATACGACGAATGAAATGCCCCACCGCATCGGCCATGGCATTCACATGCCCCGGTGTGCCAGTAACCGCTTGAGCCAGCATTTTGCCTTCGTCATTGTAGACACCAGCAGACAAATCCCCCGCCTCACGAACTGACGTTGAAAACGCTGTGCGAACTAATGCTTGCGCTTGCTCTTCAACCACGGAAATTAATCGGTTCCACATCACTTGATGTGCGATTTGCCCTGCTTCTGTTGAGGTTACCGACTTAGCAGCACCCGTTTTCTCGCGAATCTCTAGCGTACCGTCGATGTGGTTAACCACATCGCGATTGTCGTGCACAACAATGGCGGTTTCTGACTCAACCACAACACATGGACCTTGCACGCAGTGACCAGCCTCTAAGGTATCGCGCTCTATTATGGTTGCGGTAACCGATTTCCCTAAACCCGGATCAAATAAGTTTCTAGACTGCGGGGCTGTGATATCGGTGATGGTATTAGGCCCATCAACAGATGCTGCTCTTTGTACTTGCGTATACGCGTTTACCGACCATACCGTCACTTCAACTTCCATTCCTTCAACCGCTCGTCCGAATAAGTTTTCGTACTCATTTTTGAATAATTCAAAATAGGTTTCTGCATCAGGATGAGCGACTTGTTGCTCAGTTAAATCAACCGGTATTTCCCAACCTTGCCCGGAATAACGCATATACACTTTATGGTCAGCCAGGATTTTAGCGTTGGCATCGCATTGTCGAACAAAGCGGGTTGCTTCTTTTTCCATATCAGTGAATAGTTTTTTAACAGCGCTTGCATCAAAATTGGATAAGCGCATGTACACCGAACGGTTCTCTTCAAAACTAAACGGCGCACGTAAAAAACCAATCGCAGAACCCACTCCTGCGCCTTTAGGCACTAAGCATCGAGTAACGCCAAGCTTGTCGCACAACCTTGCTGCATGCAAAGGCGCTGCACCACCAAATGCGATCATGGTGTATTCACTTAAATCTTCACCATTTTCAACCGCGTGCACCCGCGCTGCATTCGCCATGTTTTCATCCACCACTTCGGCCAAGCCCCAAGCCGCCTCGGTTTCATCCATACCTAATTTTGATCCTAGTTCAGCTTGTAAGCTTTCTTTGGATTTTTCAGGGTGAAGCTGAATGGAGCCGCCTGCAAAGTTATCAGGATCAAGTTTTCCAAGCACCAAATCGGCATCGGTTACCGCAGGGCGTTTTCCATCTCTTCCGTAACAAGCAGGGCCAGGTTCAGACCCTGCGCTCTCAGGCCCCACCCGAATCTGATTTAACGAATCAACGTGTGCCAGTGAACCACCACCGGCACCGATTTCTACCATGTCGATTACGGGTATGGAGATGGGCATACCAGAACCTTTCTTAAAACGATAGGTTCTTGCTACTTCAAACACTCGCGCGGTTTTTGGTGTTTCGTTTTTAATTAAACAAATCTTTGCGGTGGTGCCACCCATATCAAAACTTAGCACCTTATCTAAGCCATGCTTGGCTGCAATATCGGCTGCGAAAATAGCCCCACCAGCAGGCCCCGATTCAACCAGCCTTACTGGAAATTCTGCCGCGTTTTCTAATGACATGATGCCGCCACCTGAGTGCATCATAAACACAGGGCAGTTTGCACCTTCTGACACTAAACGATCTTTCAGCCGCCCTAAATAAGACTTCATTAACGGTTTGATGTAAGCATTGGCGATAGTGGTATTGAACCGCTCATACTCACGCATTTGTGGTGATACTTCAGACGATAATGACACCATCACATTTGGAAGTTTTTTCGCTAGTACCTCAGCGATCATGCGCTCGTGCGTATCGTTAACGTAGGCGTGTAACAAACCAACGGCAATACTGTCGTAGTTGCCCATAGCCAGCTCATCAGCCAATTGCTCAATATCCTTAACACTTAAGGGAATAAGCACGCCACCGGCTGCATCCATACGTTCTTTCAATACATATCGACGATTACGCGGCAACAACGGTGGCGGTAATGTCAGATTTAAATCGTATTGCTCGAAGCGACTCTCGGTTCGCATTTCAATGACATCACGAAAACCTTGGGTGGTGATAAACGCTGTTTTCGCCCCACGCTTCTCAATTAATGCATTCGTGGCAAGCGTGGTTCCATGAATGATTTGCCCAATTATGGAAGGCTGAACCCCTGCGTCTGCACACACTTTATGCAAGCCTTCGATGATGGCGTCTTCAGGCGCTGCGTAGGTGGTGAGAACCTTGGTGGAGAATTGCTGACCTGACAACTCCAAAACCACATCGGTGAAGGTGCCACCGATATCTACGCCCATGCGAGCTTCAGTCATTGCCATGCCGGTTTCTCCTACCTGAATCGAGTAGGATACGGCACCCAGATGATTATTTCTAATTATATTATTGTATCGCTTTGATAAATATATCTTATCCTAGCCTACTCGTGACTTTAGCGAAAACACACCATGGCCAGCATCAACATTAAGCAACTTGAGGCATTTGTACAGGTGGCCGATTTAGCCAGTTTTCGTAAAGCCGCGGCTGTGCTAAAAACCACCCAACCCAATATATCCACCCGCATTGCGCGCCTAGAAGAACAACTGGGCCAAACGCTCATGGAAAGAGACGCAGGGTCGGTTCGGCTAACTCAAACTGGGGTGCTTTTGTTAGTTAAAGCACGTGCCGTGCTCAATGGCCTGGATGATTTCATTGCAACCGCCAATGCTTCCGGTCTATTTGAAGGCACCCTCAGATTGGGTGTTACCGAGATGATTGTTCATTCTTGGTTAAGTGAATACCTTGGCGCGCTCAGATCGCAATTCCCTAATATCAAAGTGGAGCTAACCGTCGATCTATCCACAAATTTAACCATAGGTTTATTCAATCACACCATTGATTTGGCGCTGCAAAGTAGCCCCTTCAATCAGCAATCAACTGGCGAATTGGATTTAGGCCGTTACACCATGGTTTGGGTAGCCTCTCCGGCATTAGAGATCACTGAATCAGCACCCAACCAGTCATCATTGTGCCAATACCCAATTCTTACCCATGCTCGAGAAACCACACCCTACCAACAATTAGAAACACACTTTGCTAGTGAACCGAAAACTTACCTAGTGCCATCAACAAGCTTAGGGGCATGCCTGCGAATGACTTTAGAAGGGTTAGGCGTTGCTTGTTTACCGCATACGATGGTTGCAGAGGAATTAAAAAAAGGCACCTTGAACCAACTGCGTTATAGCTGGACACCAGACCATCTATCGTTTAAAGCACGATTTCACGCTGAAAAAGCTCCGTATCATTTACGAGAAGCTGCGCAGCTGGCACAGACAATCGCAAGCCGTTATACAACCGACTCAGTTAAAGCTAATTAATACAAAAAAGTATTTTCTAAGGAAAGCTTATGAAAACTTAGGTACCGATACTAATCACATCACGACGCAGTACAGCGTGCTGACAATTAACCAGTAGTACCTATTTTTTTATCAACCTTTTTTTACAACTTAGAGAAACTATTATGAAAACATTAGTAAAAGCAACAGTAGCCGCCATCACTTTATCTGCACTGATGGCAGGCCCGGCACTAGCGAATGTAACAAACGGCGATGTTGCCGAAGAAATCAGATCAGTGATTAGTTCTGGTAGCAACGTGACTGTTTTTGTTAACGATAATACCGCAACCTTAACGGGCTATTTTGTTGGTCATGATGAGAAAGCAGATGCCATTACAACCGCTAAGGCGAATCAAGACATTGATCGAGTAATAGACCTAACAACGATTACCCGATAAATTTATTCAACTGCAACTGACTAGCCAGGCTGATTTTCCGAATCAGCCTGGCTTTTACTTTTTATGGGGCTATAAAATTCTAAGGTTTTTATAATTACCGCAACGCTCAACTTAATTGGTGTGTAAAACCTAGCTAAACCAAACCCAATTCTTTCTGTCGAGTGAGGCTCCAACCCTGCAATATTCGATCGGCCACTATAGCGATAAACGCCATTCCAAAGCCTGCCACCAAACCTTGACCTGCGTTTGAATTGCTTAAGGCGATATAAACCGATTGCCCCAAGCCTTTGCTGCCCACTAACGCGGTGATCACCAACATGGCTAAAGCAAACATCACACATTGATTCAAACCCAACATAATCTGTGGTAAAGCCAAAGGTAATTTCACGTTCCAAAGTAATTGTCGAGGCGTGCTACCCATCGCCACGGCAGCTTCAACCGTTGTTTCAGGAACATTTCGCAGCCCATGTTCGGTGTAACGAATGCACGGCACAATGGCGTAAGCAATGATGGCTAGAAATGAGGTGAATTCGCCAATTTGAAAGAACATAAGAAAGGGAATTAAAATGACAAACAATGGCATGGATTGCAGGGTGTCATTAATGGGGCGTATAAAGGACGACACACGATCACTGCGGCTAGCCCATACCCCTAAAGCGCCACCCAACAGCAAACAAACCAGCACAGCAGCTAAACACATAGCCACGGACACCATCGCTTGATCCCAAATACCGGTGACCACCATAAATAACCAAGCAAATAAGGACATAAGCCCAACGCGCACTCCGGCTACTTGCCAAGCTAAGGTGCTGACCACCAAAATGAATACCGCCCAAGGGATTCCTGTCATGCCAAACCACAAGATGGTTGCGATGATAATTACGCCAACGGCTATACGCCAACTAAACCGCCAGGCACCCAACAACGACAACACACCCGCACCCAGAGCATAGGCGTGCATCATCCAAGGTTCTAATGCAAACCCCCATGAAAACGGTGATATGGCTTTAACAAAACCGATGCGTATGGGTAATAAAAAATAAAACAATGCAGAATTTTTTATGCCTTTCATAAAGTCTGCGTATTCTTTAGTGACGTATTGCAACGCAGCGTTAATAGAGTCGGCTGGGTAGAAAACCCACCCCTCAGGCCAAACTGAAAACCACGTTATTTGTGGAGCAAACGCCACACATAAAACCACCACACTTAGGGCAATCGCCCAAGGCGCCGATCGCACTAACACAGAAGCATGTTGACGGGCAACGGCTCGACTGCGATCTGAAAAACCCAAACTGATTCGATCTAATACCATCGCAAACAGCGCAATAACCAAACCAGCAATTAAACTTTCACCAAAGCGTGCTTTGCGCATCTGGTTTAATACTTCCCACCCAATGTCAGCAGAGCTACCTATGATGGCAGCAATAATGACCATGCTAAGTGCTGCCATGGTGGCTTGATTCACCCCCACCATGATGGTGGACATGGCATTAGGCACTCGCACTTGCCAGAACAATTGCGCAGGCGTTGCCCCTGACATGCGGCCCGACTCTATGATGTCGGCAGGCACTTGCTGCAAACCCACAATCATATTTCTCACCATCGGGGGGCAGGCATAAATGGCACTGGCAATAACCCCCACCACAGGGCCAAAACCAAACAGCAGCATGATGGGGATAAGATAGGCAAACGTGGGCACAGTTTGCATAAAGTCCAGCATCGGCTGAACAATACGATTCACTTTGGGCGAAGAATAGGTAATTACGGCTAAACCAAATCCTATAGCTAATGCTAGCGGAACCGATATCAACACCGTTCCCAGCGTGTTCATGCTGGGAGCCCAATAGCCAGTAACCACCATGTACATAAGTGCAAAAACTGTGAATAGGGATAACTTCCAACCGGCAGCCACCCACGCAAAGGCTGTAAAAATAGCAACCGTTGCCGGCCAAGGTAACCATTGCAATAAACTTTGTAAGGCTTCCATTGGATAGGCGAACAATTCACCTATCGCTCTAAAGAAAGGTTTAGCAAAACCCACAAACACATCCGTTACCTGATTGGTGATATCAACAACCGGTAATGACCAACTTGCTGGAGGCGTGCGCAACCAAGACACTGAAGGTGCAAACCAAATCATTAAAGCGCAGACCGCTAATAGAGGCGGCCAAATCCAAAAGCTGTACCTTGATGCGGTATTACTGCTCATGCTGGTTGTTGTTGCTGAGCTAAAGCTTTGATAACCATGGCAGGGGTCACCACCCCTAAGTTTTCTCCCTTATGCTCAACGCTGACACCGTGAGGGTGCGATTCAAACAGCGGCATCACACTATCGAGTGTGGTACCGCCGTTGATAGTTGGTGTACCTTCAGGCAATTGCTTAGACAAGTTTTCATTGGCCGCATCAATTGCAAGCTCGCCTACCGTGATCACTCGATCACGAGGGACGTCTTTGGTAAATTCAGCCACGTAGTCGTTCACAGGGTTTAATACTAATTCTGTTGGTGTGCCTACTTGCACTAGCTGACCATCTTTCATGATAGCGATGCGATCGGCTAAGCGTAAAGCTTCTAAGAAGTCGTGGGTAATAAACACAATGGTTTTATTCAATAACGATTGCAGGCGTAGAAATTCATCCTGCATTTGCCTGCGAATAAGCGGATCAAGTGCGCTGAACGGTTCATCTAATAACCAAACATCAGGCTCCACAGCCAAACTTCTAGCAATGCCTACACGCTGCTGCTGCCCCCCAGAAAGCTCACGCGGAAAACTGTCTTCTCGCCCAGCCAAACCCACAAGCTTTATCACCTCTTTCGCTCTTGCTTGCCGATCTTGCGACGATCTGCCTTGTAACTTCAGCGGGAAACCGATGTTTTCCAAAACCGTAAGATGCGGCATCAATCCAAAATTTTGAAACACCATCCCCATTCGATGACGACGAATCTTTATTAGTTCTTTGTCATTGGCGCTAAGTAAATCCTCGCCATCCAATAACACTTCACCGCTGGTGGGTTCCACCAATCGGGATAAGCAGCGAACCATAGTGGATTTACCCGACCCTGATAACCCCATGATGATAAAAATCTCACCGGCACGCACATCAAAACTTACATCCGCTGCGGCCACGATTAATCCTTCATCAATCAGTGATTGCCGAAGTGGGTTTGCGTTGGTGTGATGTTTTGAAAGAGCCTGAAATTTAGCATCGGCATTGTCGCCGTATACTTTCCAAACCGATCGGCAAGAAATTTTCACATCCGAACCGGTGATAGCATCCTTGCTGTCACCCGTGGTGTTGGTCGTACTCAAATGAGTTTACTCACAGTACAAAACGCATACGCGCTTGTTTATTGCTTTGCAGCCTCTACCCAAGGCATCCAGGTTGTTTCATTTTCAGCAACCCAAGCTGCAACCACATCTTCTAACTTTTCACCGTCTTGATCAATCGCGTTCATCATCGGGATTTGATCGGCGTTAGTAAGTGTGTAGTTCTCTAGGAATTTTGCAGCTGCAGGCCACGTATCGCCCATGCCTTTCCAAGCCATCTTTTTGATATAACCACGTTGCCAATCACAATCATAGGTGGCATTAGGGTTCATACCCACAGAAGCATCTTCGTAGCAACCGTCTTCATAAGCAGGCAATTCAACCGGGGTTAAATCAACCACCGCGTGAACCCAGTGCGGAGACCAGAACATAACCAGTAGCGGTTCGCCACGCGTTTCAGCGCCTTGAATTTCTGCAACCAAAGCGCCTTCACTGCCAGCTGGTGCCGAGGTGTAATCTAAACCAAACGCCTTTAAACGATCGACGTTAGTTGTACCCCAATCGGCAGGGTAATCAACCAATCGCCCTTGGGGAAACGTTTCTGCATTTGCAAACACTTCGGTGCAATCTTTCAACGCCTCATAGGAAGGTAGGCCTGGGCATTTCTCTTTCGCTGCATCGTTGAAAAACCATGTTTCAGCAGGCTCTAAACCTAAGTCACCCACTTCAATGACGTTGCCACTGGCCAAGGCATTATCGTAATGCTCACCAATGTTAGAACTCCAAATTTCTAATGTGGCCGACACCGTGTTGTCTTCCAAAGCTTGCATTTGGGGATAGTAGCCAGCGGTTACGTATTCAACGTTGTAGCCCATTTGTTTTAAAATCTCACCGGCAACATGGGTTGAGATATGTTGGCCCGTCCATTCGTTCATCGCCAATTTAATAGGCTCTTCACTTTCTGGCACCGCAGCTTGTGCGGACGCAAATGTGGATAGGCTAAATGCTAGGCCAAGCGCTAAGGAGCGCTTGGTGGATAAGGCGTTGCGAGTCATATTTTTAGTCTCCAAGTGATCTGTTTTGTAGATATATCACCCTACCAACATACACGGAACACCACTTTTTTTAAAGGGTGAGCCCTAGGAGACAGGCCACCACGTAACCTTCGCGGCGGCCGTGCTTGAACTAACCTAATCCAGCCAAAATTCGATCACTTATATCCGCCACGTCACCAATGCCGTCAACTTTGACGTAGTTCGGTGCACCACTACCGCCTTTTTCAGCCCAACTGGCGTAGTAGTGCTTCAATGGGGCTGTTTGTTCTTCGTATACATCAAGGCGCTTTTTCACCGTGGCCTCTTGATCATCTTCGCGCTGAATCAGATCTTCGCCGGTTTCATCGTCTTTATCCGCCACTTTGGGTGGGTTGTACACAATATGGTAGGTACGCCCAGATGGCTCATGAATACGTCGCCCACTCATGCGTTTGATAATTTCACCATGATCAACATCAATTTCGATAACGGCATCAATCGGCACCCCGGCCTCTTTCATTGCATCGGCTTGTGCGATGGTTCGAGGAAACCCATCGAATAAAAAGCCGTTCTCGCAATCCGATTCTTTGATTCGCTCTTTCACCAATCCAATGATGATGTCATCGGACACTAAGTCCCCTCGATCCATTACTGTCTTAGCTGCTTTGCCAAGTTCGGTGCCTGCTTTAACAGCAGCACGCAACATATCCCCGGTTGAGATCTGGGGAATATTGAAGCGGTTGGTGAGAAACGCTGCTTGCGTGCCCTTACCCGCACCCGGGCCTCCGAGCAAAATCAGACGCATGTGAACTACCTATTTAAAAAGCGTGAAGAATGACCCGAAGAGTACCCAATATTCCAAAGACTTGCATGTGACTGCCGCCCGATTCCCCATAAAACGCTAAGCTTGGCACTTCACAGCTTGAGAATCTGGCGAAATGCCTGCAATAACTCCCGACCCTTATTTAGAAAAATTGCGTCAAGACCTGCATATCGATACCCAGTTATTGGGTCATTCAATGCAATTTAGTACCACATGGGGTTTGTTTTCACCGCGCGGCATCGATGAAGGCACGCTGATGCTGCTTGAACATCTTAATGTGGCTTCGGACGAGGTAGCACTGGATTTTGGTTGCGGGTATGGCCCGTTAGGGCTTGCGATAGCCAAAGCGGCACCTCAAGGTTCCGTTCAGTTGATTGATAAAGATTTTGTGGCCATTGACTACGCCAATAAAAATGCAGCAGCCAATAAGGTAAACAATGCGAAGGCTTATTTAAGTAACGCTCTGATGGGCGTACCCACCGAACCCGCTTTTTCGTTGGTGGTATCCAATCTTCCTGCTAAAACGGGCAACGAGCTTTATACGCTCGCCTTTAACGATGCCAAGCAGCGCATGAAGCCAGGTGGGAAAATCGTTGTGGTAACGATAAACGGGTTACGAAGCTATATGAAGCGCTCGTTTACCGAAATTTTTGGCAACTACAAAAAACTGAAGCAGGGAAAAACTTACACTATTTCAGCCGCTGAATTTTCACCAGACTGACAGGAGCAATCCTCACCTTGTGCGCGCGCTGTGTTGCACTTTCGGCATAACCACGCATGGGTTTCGGTTAATTCTGGGGTAATCACGTGCCGATCATCAAATACGAAACAATTACCATCCCAATGCTCTGCACCGTATTGTTCAAACCAATTTAGGATGCCGCCGTCTATTTGATACACCTCTTTTACACCCGCATCGGTTAAATAAGGGGCGGCTTTCTCGCAGCGAATACCGCCTGTACAAAATGTGACCACTGGCTTATCGGTCGGCAGCTTGCCAGAGGCAACGGCGTTTTTCGCAATACTGGGAAAATCTCGAAAATTAACCAAATCAATATCGATGGCGTTTGAAAACGTGCCCGATCTAATTTCGTAATCGTTTCGTGTATCCAACAACACAAAATCTCGCCCCTCATCCAACCAGGTTTTTAGCGTTTCAGGGGTGATGGACGGCGCTTTCTGGCGGCCTTCAGAGCCTTGTGTTTTGCCACCGTCGAAGGTAATGATTTCAGGCCGAATTCGCACTTTCATCTTAGTAAAGGCTTGAATTTCAGACCAACTTTCTTTCAACCACAAGCCCGCAAGACGCTCATCACTTTCAAAAAAAGCTTTTGCCTGAGCAATGGCTTCTTCTGATGCGGAGAGGGCCACATTGATCCCTTCTTCAGCAATCAGTATGGTGCCCATGCAACCTGCCTCTTTTAATGCGGTCAACATATCCAGTTGCAGAGTATCTAAGTTTTCCAGCGCTACAAATCGGTAACCTGAAACATTCAGGAACGGTTTTTCTGGGCTGTCAGAATTTAGTGCTGGCATTTCCAAGGCGTTGTACTAGTCTCTTTCGTATAACTATAAGTGTATCTTTTTTTTACCAACATGCTCAGGCGAAGGCCTATGACCTTGAGGTGAAAAAAATGGGATTGAGAAACCGATTGATGAGCATAACCACTTTGCCTGCGGCAGGCCTTCGGCTGGCCGCGATTGCGCTTTTGGCCACTAGCGTGCACGCATCCGCGGCCGCCTCTGAAAATTCTCTTGAATCTAACCCCTTACTGACTGTAGACCCTGTAACGCTTGCAGCCAGAGAGCGTTTCATAAAAGCCCGAAGCGCATTAGCTGAAGCCGATGTTGAGGCTTTTGAGCAATACAAGGCCACGTTAAGCGACTACCCCCTGTATGGCTATCTGGAATATGAGGGGCTGTCTCATGAATTTCGCAACGAAAAGCCAACTAAACAATCCGTTGGTAAGCTCAATGCGTTTGAAACGAAATTTAAGGATAAAGCGCTAACCCGGAAACTCACCCGCACACTGCAATCGCGCTTAGCTGAAACCGAGCAATGGACATTATTTCTAGCAGTTAGCCAATCCACGCTAGCTGCCAGCCTGAAATGCAGCCATTTACGGGCGAACTATGAATTGGGCAATATCAGCGGCTTCACCGATGAAGTTATTGAGTTTTGGATTCAACCCAAACAACACCACGAACGCTGCCAACCGGTACTAGATGCGATAGAAGCCGAACATACCCCCCCAGTGAAAGCGATTTGGGAGCGCATATTCTTAGCCTTTGAAGAAGATAAGCCGAAATACGCTAAAGACATGTTGGGGTATTTGGCAAGCTATGAACGCAAGCAAGTGAACAATTGGCTGGATGCTTTAGAAGAGCCTGAAGCTTTTTTAAACCATCCTGCTTTAAAAGACGATACGCAAATTAATCGGCGCCGCTTTGTCGATTTAATTCTGGCTTGGTCAAAAACTGACACGGTTGCTGCGATGGAACATTGGCAGGCCAACAACGAACGATTTACGTTTTACGCCGATCGACATTACGACACGCATCGTTTGCTCGCGTTTCGCGCAGCCTACAGGCGATTACCCGAAGCCTATGAGTTTTTAATGAGCGTGCCGGGGCGAGATGAAGATTTAGAACTTAAAGAATGGCGGATACGCGCAGCCTTATTCGATCAAAATTGGCTGAACGTCATAAAAAACATTCGCAGGCTGCCAAAAGAAGAGCAACAGGAAGATCATTGGGCCTATTGGGAAGCTCGCGCTTTAGAAATCGCAGGTCACACCGACAAGGCCAATGAGATTTATCAAACATTGGCTGAATTGCAGTCGTATCACGGTTTTTTATCGGCCGATCGATTAAACCAAAACTACTCCATACGCAATGAACCCATTCCCTACGTAGCGGCAGAGGTTGAGGCACTGGCCGCCCGCCCAGATGCCATTCGTGCGCGGGAGTATCACCATACCGGGGTAACTTGGGAGTCTCGCCGAGAATGGAATTCGATATTATCCGATGCGCCAGACAATCAAGTGGCTGCTGCGGTCCAGCTAGCTGGTCATTGGAATATGGTCGATCGAGCCATTGCAACCGCCGGTCGCGCCAAAGAATTCCGTCGGGCTATAGAGGTGCGCTTTCCCGTGGTGTTTGAAGATTTAGTGAAAACACACACCACCGAAAACGAGTTGGATCCTTCGTTAGTGTTGGGTTTAATGCGACGAGAAAGTGGTTTTATGGCGGATGCGAAATCTCCTGTAGGTGCATCAGGGCTTATGCAGCTGATGCCCGCAACGGCTGCTGATGTTGCAAGGCGCATGGGAGAGAAAAATTGGCGAGGTGACTTAAACGATCCTGAAACCAATATCGAGATGGGAACTTTCTATTTCCGTTACGTGCTCGATCAGTTCGATGATCGCGAAATTTTGGCTGCAGCAGGCTATAACGCAGGCCCTCACCGAGTAAGATCTTGGTTACCGGATGCTGCCATGCCAGGTGATGTCTGGGTTGATGCGATCCCTTTTTCTGAAACTCGCCGATACGTGCGTGCTTTACTTGCCTATGCCGCCATTTACGACGTGCTATTGACGGGCAAACAAAAAAGAATCAGTGATCGCTTAGCCGATGTTCCAGCTGCAGAGAAAGAAGACGCATGAGCGGACCAATACAACAACAAATTCATGACACCTTAGTAGCAGGCCTTGCGCCCAGCCATTTACAAGTAATCAATGAAAGCAACAACCACAACGTACCACCTGGCTCTGAATCTCATTTCAAGTTAGTGGTTGTGGCGGATTCATTTGACGGCATGCGATTGATTCAACGACATCGTGAAGTGAATGCGCTGTTAAAGCCTTACCTAGAAGGCTCTGTTCATGCCTTAAGTATGCACACTCATACGTGTGATGAATGGGTGGCTAAGGGGGAATTGGTTCCTGATTCACCGCCTTGCTTAGGTGGCTCTTAAACATTGAGCTGCGCGGGTTGGTGTTCAATTAGCTTCATCAATCACTAAGTAAAAAATTACCCACTTTCTTGCATCAACTTTTCTTACTGCATTAAAAAAGCCCCGAAGCTTTCGCTCCGGGGCTTTTTCACACTGATGTGTTTGCTAAGCAGTCTTAGAAAGATTTGCTTAACAGAAAACGCCAGTCAGAAGTATCTTCACCATCTTCAGGAGCGTTGAAGTTAAGACGTACAGAAGCGTTTAAACCGCCGCCTAAGCCATAACCAACATCCAATCGAGTAGCGGTATCTTCTGCACCATCACCACCGTCTAACGTTTGGATCATGTGAGTAACCGAAACCGATGCACCGGCAATACCGTAGCCAACGTTGATACCCACAATGTTGGTGTTGTCGGCACCGTCATCAGTTTCCACATCAACAAAATGCACGGCAACTGATGCGCCAGCAAAACCAAAGGATGCACCAGCAGAGAAACTAACCAATTCGTCACGATCCTGACCACCAACACCAACTGAGAAACCACCGATGTTGAAACGTGCGCCGATGCCGATTACATCGTCGTTACGTGCAGGAGACCAGTTCGCACCAATTGTTACAGGACCGAAACCACCAGTGTAAGAAACACCTGTGTCGATGCCATCAAAGCCGTCAAAGATATCGTTAGCAACCTGACCATACTCAGCTGCAACCGGAACTTCACCGACACGTAATTCACCAAAACCACCTTTAACGCCAAGATAGATGTTGTCACTGGTTACATCTGCACCAGAAAAGCCAGTGCTGTCGAAACGAACGCTACCGAAAGCACTCAAACCACTGTTCATAGTGTGAGTAGCAACGACACCGAATACACCGTCATCGAAACCCAAAACAGGATCGCTGGTGGTATTTTCGCTTTCCGAACCTTCTGGTAACTCCATCTCATCCTCATCAAGAGGAATGTCTCGGTCATCGGCACCAATTTGAATACCAATTGCTCCAGACAGGACGGTGTCCGCGGAAGCAATCTGTGGGGATGCTGCAGCAATACCTGCGATTGCTACCGCTACTGCTGTTCTTCTGAATTGCATAGTTCTCTCCGATTCAGATATTTGCTGTTGTATTTAGAATGTGTCTAACAAAAGATATGTGTTGACCAAGACAACTTTATCCACTGTGTGTGAAAAATGCAACAACAAATGACATTTTCGCTATTCACAGGCAGACGTGTCTTTTAGTCAACATGCATTAGTGTAGAACACTTTGGCGGATCGGCTAGTTTTTAACCAAAAATCTCAAACTTTTTTATGCCAGTGGTTTTTCTGCCACACGCTAATGCATCTGTGGTTTTTCAGGCCAAGTGAAATACCATTCCAGCACCCTTAAAACTAAACGCTAACTCAGGGGAAACGCCTAAGTTGTAAGCCCAAGAAAAAGGCCCGACTTGCGGGCCTTTCAGCTCGCATACCGAGCTTTTTCATAGGGATGAAAACAAAAACTAGGCGCTAGATTCTGTTTTCTTTCTTCGCGCTGCCGCACTGGATGACGGATTGGGCGATCCTGAATCTTCAGGCAAAGTTATATTCAGTTCCAGTATGTCGAATTCATCTTGAGAATCGAGCTGCACAGAAACTTGATCATCCCCAACGGACACATACTTTTTAATCACGTTCAATAAATCGCGTTTCAGCATCGGTAAGTAGTCCGGTGCGTTGCGATTGGTTCGTTCGTGCGCGATTAATACTTGGAGTCGATCTTTTGCAACCTTGGCTGAAAGGTCATCGCCTCGACTGCGAAAAAATTTGAAAAATCCCATGTTCTTCTACCCAAACAGTCGCTTGAAGAATCCTTTCTTACTTTGTTCCATAAATCGATGCGGTTTATTTTCACCCATCAATCTATCGATCGCATCGCCATAGGCTTGACCCGCTTCACTTTCGTCATCGAGGATGACGGGCTTACCAGCGTTTGATGATTCCAATACGGTTTGCGATTCTGGAATGATCCCCAGCAGCGGTATAGCCAGTAGATCAACAATGTCATCAACACTGAGCATCTGCCCTTCTTTAACACGACCGGGGTTATATCGCGTGATCAGCAAGTGCTCTTTAACCGGCGATTCGTTCATTTTTGCCCGCTTAGATTCACTTTGCAAAATGCCTAAGATTCGGTCCGAATCTCTAACAGAGGACACTTCAGGGTTGGTAGTGATGATGGCTTCATCGGCAAAATACAGCGCCATTTTGGCACCTTTTTCGATGCCCGCAGGGGAATCGCAGATGATGTAGTCAAAATCACTCTTTTTTAACTTATGAATAACCCGCGCGATGCCCTCGATGGTTAAGGCATCTTTATCGCGAGTTTGAGAAGCTGGGAGAATGT
Source organism: uncultured Granulosicoccaceae bacterium (assembly GCA_938035125.1). Lineage (GTDB taxonomy): Bacteria > Pseudomonadota > Gammaproteobacteria > Granulosicoccales > Granulosicoccaceae > Granulosicoccus. Next base: position 94,071 of record CALHNS010000009.1, read on the forward strand.
ATAGATTGTCAATGCGCTTATCTTTAATGAGCGTTTGGTGCAGGCTACTTTCCTGATTCACCAAGTTCACCAGGTCGTAAACCACGCGACGCTCGCAACCCATGATCAGATCTAGGTTTCTAAGGCCCACATCAAAATCGATCACCACGGTTTTGAAGCCTCGTTGCGCAAGGCCCGTAGCGATAGAGGCACTGGTGGTCGTTTTTCCTACGCCGCCTTTGCCCGACGTCACAACGATTGTTTTGGTCAAGCTCTCAACTCCCAAAAAAAATGTCTTACCAACTTTTTAAAGCGGCTCTATGTTGAGCCTTTCATCATCAAGCCAGATTTGCGCAGGTTTGCCACGTAAATCTTCCGGTATTGATTCCAGTACTCGGTAATTCCCAGCCACTGAAACCAATTCAGCTTCTAGCGACTGACAAAAAATTCTTGCTTCTGTATTGCCCGACACCCCACACAATGCCCGGCCCCTAAGTGGCCCGTATACATGAATGTGGTTATCCGCAATTACCTCTGCCCCCGGCCCAACCTGACCCATTATAATGAGATCGGTATCGCGAGCATACACTTGTTGCCCTGAACGTACTGGCCGCCTTAAGAGCTGCGGCTGTTTAACAATATACTGTACTTCTTGCGCAGATAATGGCTCAAGCTCTGCATCTAGCTCAACGTCGGGGCTATCAACGGCACCTGCCGCAGCCTCAACATTATCATCAGAGTTATCGTCAGAATCCTCTTTGGCGCTTTCACCACCGGCATTCTCGTTACTGCTGCCACTATTTGTCAATGAGGCATCTGTATTACTGCGGTTGGCAGCATCGCTACTCTCATCGTTCTGCTTCGCCGAATCGTTCTCAGCAGACGTTTTGGAACGCCTTGCTACGCCTTCAATCAACGGCAAGGTCAATTGTTGAGCAACTTCGCCACTTTTATCCACCACACTGGCAACAATTGGCACCAAATGATGCGCTTTGATACGCTCTAATATGGCAGCCGTATCCAGTGAGTTATCGGCAGCATCAAGATCGGTAAAGTCAACAACCACCGGAGTATCTTTAAAGAAACCGGGCGCTTGCAGAACCTTATCCGCTATGCGCTGGTCAATTGTGTCGATATCACCTGTATAAAGTTTGAGCGACATAAAGGTGTACATTCCACCTTTGAGTTCGACGTCCAGTTTTCGCGGCAAAGCTAAAGTCCTCTTTATAAACCGTAACTCACTTTGCAGCATTTCCTAAGTGAGCTTCCTACGGTTTGCATATTCTAAAGCATTAACGCGATGACATGAACTTGACGGTTAGTTATTTGCGTAGACTTTTGTAAATGCAGATGTTTCGAAAAATCATACATATCGACATGGATGCTTTTTACGCATCCGTTGAGCAACGCGACAACCCCGAACTTCGTGGTTTAGCTGTTGTTGTGGGTGGGAAACCGCAAGGGCGCGGGGTGGTTGCCGCTTGCAGTTATGAGGCCCGAAAATTCGGTGTTCATTCCGCTATGCCCAGTGCCACAGCCTATCGGCTTTGCCCTGACGCAATATTCATCCGGCCTCGATTTGAAGCCTATCAAGCGGTATCTGAAGAGGTGCAGCAAATTTTCCGCGAATACACGGACCAGATTGAGCCCTTGTCGCTAGACGAAGCCTACTTGGATGTAACTGGCAGCGACTTATTCGAAGGCTCTGCGCTAAGAATTGCCCAAGACATTCGCCGAGTGATTTTGCAACGCACAAAATTAGTGGCATCGGCAGGTGTGTCTTACAACAAGTTTTTAGCAAAAATTGCCTCAGACATTGATAAGCCCAATGGCTGCCGCTGCATATTGCCGAACGAAGGTGAAGCGTTTGTACAAACTTTACCCGTCAAACGCTTCCACGGTGTTGGCCAAGCCACCGAAAATCGAATGCATTCTCTTGGCATTGAAACAGGACAAGACTTACGCAAATGGTCACTGATTGAGCTGCAAAAAGAATTCGGTAAATCGGCTGATTATTACTTCAACATTGCTCGTGGTATTGATCATCGGCCAGTACGAGTAGAACGCACTCGTAAATCTATGGGCAGTGAACGAACCTTCGGTGAAAACTTAATCCATCGAGACGAGATGCTGGTTGTATTGCAAGATTTATCCAATCGTTTAATAACGAAATTAGATGAACGGCACTTAAGTTCTCACACCTTGAACGTAAAACTTCGCTACGCTGATTTCACCACACTAACCCGTGCTCATAAACTAACTCACGGCGTATTCAACCAACATTCTGCTCTGCGTACCTTACCGTTCTTGCTCGATCGATGTTTGGCACAACGACCTGTAAAAGGCCCACCACAGGTACGACTATTAGGTGTGTCATTCAGCGGGCTATGCCCGTCAGATGATGAGCGTCCAGAGCAATTGGATATGCCGTTTATATAAACTTTCAGCAATTAAGCCGATAGCATGACGTCTGGGAAGGTGGTGGCTTCCATTGGCATACACAAATAATAACCTTGCGCACGGTCGCAACCTAATTCGGCAATTTTATCAAATTGCTCTTTAGTTTCGATACCTTCAGCCACCACGTGCGCACCGATACTGTCAGCAATGTTAACGATGGCTCGAATGATCTCTTGGCTGTTGCGATTGGTGGTGACATCCATAACGAACGCTCGATCAATTTTTACTTCGCTGATGGGGAAATCACGTAATTCCAGTAATGATGAATAACCCACACCAAAATCATCGATGGCCAACTTCATACCCATACTGGTTAACTTATTCAACATGGTACGAAGCTGTGTTGAATCGTTAAACAATGCCGTCTCAGTTATCTCTAAACACAAACGTGATGGGTCGAAACCTGTTTCATCTAATAAACGCTCGATGTCAGAAATCATGGTGGTTGAATCGAACTGTTTGCGTGATAAGTTCACTGACAAGGTAGCAGGCGACATACCAAACTGTGCCAAACGTTGATAATCATCGATGGCTTGTCGCAATACCCAAGTGCCTAAGCGGGTGATGATGCCAGTTTGCTCAGCCACTTCAATGAATTCACCTGGCGATACACTGCCCAGCTCTCCACTGTTCCAACGCAGCAGCGCTTCCATGCCGCAGGTCATTCGAGTTTGCACATCGATTTGCGGCTGGTACTGTAAAGATAATTCTTTCTTTCGAACCGCTTGCAGTAAGCCCATTTCCAATTGATGACGGCGCTTAGCAGCCTTTTGATGATCACTGCTGTACACCATATAACTGTTATGGCCGCGCCGCTTTGCATGCGAACACGCGCTGTCTGCGCACTTAAGCAATGAGGTTACCGTGTTGCCGTGTTCAGGTGCATAGGCAATGCCCACACAGGCACGAACAGGTAAATTAAGCGTACCCACATTCACACCACAACGTAACGTGGCAAGAAACGTCGATACTCGGCGCTCAATGGCTGCGCGGTCGTTGTCAAATTCTATAAGGGCTGCAAATTCATCACCTGCGGTGCGAGCGATCAACGAATCGCTAGGCATACAGTGTTGCAACTGAATTGCTGTTTGTTTCAGTAACTCATCACCCACTGGATTACCGTAAGAATCGTTAATCTGACGAAACCCGCGTAAATCCACAATCACCAACGCCAATTGATCACGCGTTCGACTGCAACGCTTAGCAATACAGCTGAGTAAGTGCGCTCGATTGGGCAATGCGGTTAACGGATCGTTCATGTGCGCCACACCATGGCGCTGTGCACCGTGCACCGTAATGGCGACACCACCGTCTTCAGTGGCTTTTTCTTTCACCATTAAAGAGTCGCGACCGTAACTTGGAAGCTCAAAGGCGATAGTGGAATCAGGATCTTCAATAGCTTCACGGGCGCGGTTTCGCGCTTTCTCAACCGCCAAATTATCTGGCGAGAGCTGAGCGTAGAGATCACTGCTGGTGCTCTCCGCCATGGCAGATGCACCAACATCAAGCGGAAGCATTTTTAAAAGCTTACGGTTAATCGCGGTTAGTTGTCCTTTGGGGTTATACAAAGCAACCGCATCGGGCAGAGAATCAAGCGTGCGTTGCAACGCACCTTGTTCGCGCACTGCTCCTACGTGCCTGCGCCAACTCCACACTGCGCCAATGAACATCGCACCAAGCAACAACCCGCCTGGCAACCAAGGATTACTCCAAACACTGGCAACCGCGTCACTGCTTGGATTCAATAATGAAAACGACTGATTGGTCATGAAATCGGCATCGCCGTGACTAATAGAGACGGTGCCAACTTTTCGAACTGCGAGTTTGCACCTGTATTGAAAGTAGCAGGAAAACAACAAAATCAAAGCAGTTTTTATCTTTTAGACGTACGGTATTTATCGCATTGGTTAGGTTGAAAAATAACTCGACATCAACTACCGCCGGGTTATTACGCAATACATGACGAATTTAAAACGCAGCGAGCATCGCCTGCAAACAGGCTTCAGGTTGCTCACCTAACATCATATGCCCACAGTTAGGCAGCTCAATCGTTCGACTGTTTGCAATGAGCGCAGCCAGTGCTCGCCCACCTTTTGGCATCGTCATTCGATCATCAACACCGAGGATGAGCGTAACCGAGCTAGCACCCGCGGCCGACGCTGCTTGCTCACCTTCTGCGTAGTTATTACAGGCCGCTAGATCATTATGCAAAACCCCAGGGGCGGCACTTTCCAACAGCGCTTCACCCACATTCATCACGCTGATGCCTGCGATGGGGTTGTGACCTAACCGAGACGATTCACTGTGACCAAACAAGGTAATCATATCGATAGCGGCATGATCATTGGCTTTGGCTGCATTTAATAGTGGCGGGCCCACCACCATCGGGTATGCCGTACCCATCAAAGCAACCGCTGAGTATCGTATGGGTTCATCACCAACAGCTTGCAAGGCAACCAATGACCCCATGCTGTGACCTGCCATACGCACATCTTCAAGCGATAATTCTGAATGTTGTTCTGCACAGTGTTCAAGCAGTGCGTTTAACCACTTCGCCATGGCTTCAATTGAGGTTTTAACGCTGCCCGAAGAATTACCGTGTCCAGGCAGATCGGGTGTTATCACGTTATAGCCACGGCGCGCAAAATAGCGTGTGAATAACGTCCAAACCGTTCGGTTCAAACCCGCACCATGCACTAGCACCATAGTGGGCTGACCGCTTTTCCATTCCACACCACCAGTACTGATGAAAACCGATTCATTGTTAAAAGATACGATCATGAGGCCACCTTCATAGCACGCGCCGCACTTTTTAAAGCAGAAGATAAATCGGCAATAAGATCATCAGCTTGCTCTAAGCCAACCGACAACCTAATTAATCCAGGCGCTATGCCCGATTCAAGTAAAGCGGCCTCATCCATCCGTGAGTGAGTGGTACTTGCAGGATGTATGACTAACGATTTTGCATCACCCACATTGGCCAAATGCGAAAACAATCGTAGGGCATCAATGAACGCAGCCCCTGCCGCTCGTCCACCTTTTATTTCAAAACTAAAAACTGCACCGGTTCCATTTGGCAGCAAAGTTTTGGCTAATTCGTGATCGGGGTGAGACGGTACCGCAGCATGGTGAACGATGTCCACTTGGTCGTGATTCGAAAGAAATTCAACTAAGGTGTGGGTGTTACTGACGTGACGTTCCATGCGCAAACTCAACGTCTCTAAGCCTTGCAATAAATAAAAAGCATTAGCAGGAGACATAGCGGCACCAAAATCTCTTAAGCCTTCTTTACGTGCTCGCATCACGAACGCAGCGGGGCCGAATTCGTCTACGAAATCCATACCATGAAAGCCTGCGTAAGGCTCTGTGAATTGAGGATAGAGACCCGATGCTTCCCAATCAAAGCGCCCACCGTCTACTAAACAACCACCCACAGCAACACCATGACCGCCCATAAACTTAGTAAGAGAATGCACGACTAAGTCAGCCCCTTGGCTCAAAGGCTTTTGCAATTGCGGTGTTGATAAGGTGGCATCGAGAAACAAAGGCAGATTGGCCTTATGCGCCACATCGGATACGCGAGGTATATCCAACACTTCACATCGCGGGTTGCCAACGGTTTCTGCAAATACCACCCGTGTTTCTGGCCGAATGGCGCTTGCGAATTCTGCCGGTTTTCTCGGGTCGACAAAAGTAGTTTCGATTCCAAAGCGCGGCAAGGTATAACTTAGTAAATTATGGGTGCCGCCGTATAAACTGCGTGAGGCAACGATGTGATCGCCTGCATTACATAGGGTGGTTAATCCTAAATGAATCGCCGCCATTCCACTGGCTGTGCACACCGCACCCACACCACCCTCTAAGGCTGCCACACGCTCTTCAAGCACAGCAACGGTTGGATTAGAAATTCTTGAATACACATGACCTGCACGCGCTACATCAAATAAGCTGGATGCTTGATCGGCATCATCGAATACAAACGATGTGCTTTGATAAATCGGTGTGGCTCTGGCACCGGTTTGCGCATCTGGTTGCTGTCCGGCATGCAGTGCTAAGGTATCGAACCCGAAATGTTTAGGTCCTGCCATGGTGTGTCCTCTCTATGTGTTATGCACCTAACTTAGGTGATACCAAATTCATCTTGTCGTGCCTGCTTTACTACATCGTAGTGCGCAGCCAATAAATCACTTTTTAATAATACGCCCTGAATGACTGGAGCATCGCTGGTCATGTCATCCACAACGGGTAAATAATCGAGCTCTTGATCGGCCATCAAATTCAGTGCATTCACAATATTGGTTGCTTGGCCCACTGCGACTTCTTTAGGTGCCATGCATGTCAATAGCTGCGCATCATTTTGAATTTTTTCATCAAGGTTATCTGTGGATGCGTGCTCATCTTCTGTTATTACATCCTGAGCATGCCAATGCGCAAGCAGCGCAGCCAAACTAACACTGCCCGCAAAACGACCTTCATCATCAACAAGAACAGCGATACGTTTGCGTTCCCGCCCCAATTGTGCCTGTAACGCCAACGGTTCGTCCGTCACTTTCGCAATGGAATACCGATCCGTGACCAATGTGGCAACTTGATGAGTCATTAACAACGATATATCTCGCCCGGTGGTTATATTGACCGAACGATTGGCCAATTGCCAACGAAAAAACGACCCCCACGGACCCGATTGCATCACAGTACTCGATACGGCAGCAGCGACCATAACGGCCACGGTAATGTCGTAGTCACCCGTCATTTCAAAAACAATTAAAACCGTTGAAATAGGTGCACCTAACATCGCTGAGGCCACAGCGGCCGTTCCCACCAAAGCGTAAACCCCTTGCTGGGATCCGGTGTTCGGTAAAAATGAGGCCGCATCCAAACCCAGCCACTGCAACAGTGTCCAACAGCCTGCTCCTAGTAAGGCACCAAGGAAAACCGCTGGCGCAAACACACCACCGGCACAGCCGCTGCCAATAGCTATACCCACTAATAATAATTTTGCCACCAATAAGGGCAGCACTAAATTAGCCGAGATATCACCACGTAACGCAAGATCGGTTGCTTCAAAACCAATGCTGAGCACCATCGGAAGCTCTAATGCCACCACACCAAATACGATGCCTGCAAACATGGGCCGCAACCAATACGGCACAACCACTCGTTCCCAGCCCAATTTAGTGCTGTGTGCCACACCGATAACGAGATACACAATGCCAGCACCAAGCACACCCACTAACGCAAATAATGGCAACTCCCAAAAGGCGGCTAATTCATAGTTGGGTAACTCAAAATAAACCTCTTTACCCAATACCAGATGCCGAACCACCACCGCCGCCACACAAGCAACCACAATGGGTGCGAACACTCGCAAGGTGTAATAACCCACGATAACTTCTAACGCAAAAATGACTGCGGCAACGGGTGCGTTAAAAGACATAGTAACCGCCGCAGCCGCACCACAACCTAATAAAGCAAGCGATTGACTGCGATCAAGATGCAATCTCTCGGCAAGCCATGCCGACATGGACGCACCGATGTGCACTGCAGGACCTTCACGCCCTAATGGAGCACCCGAGCCAAGCGATACTGCAGCGGCTAAGGCTGCAAAAATATCAATACGGGTGGGCATACGTGCGCTGTTCAACGCGCAGGCTTCCATCACATCGGCGATACCGTGATAACGCTTACCTGGCACTTGAGTAAATAACAGCCCAACAAGCAAACCACCAATTGCGGGTACTAAGATGATTCGCCACGCTGGTTGCGCCGCCACAATTTCTGCATAACGTGTTTCAGAGGCCTCGCCAAACCCGATCAGTTGTACCCACAAGATAAGTTGTATGAGCGCTAAAATTAGAAGACCCACCACAGCGCCTACAACCGCTGCCAAGGCGAAAAACGCAAAGCGATTCAACCGGTGTATCCCATCATACGACCAGCAAAGTGCTTACGCATTGGACCGATCGAATCAAGACCCATTAACGCCAAACCTCGCAAGTGCGCAGGCATACTGGCTTCACCTAAAAATCCTTGGGCAAGCGTGTCAGTAAGAAATACCACCTCTTTTTGATCGCGCGCACGCGTTGCAACAAATTCTGACAAGAGCGAGTTACTGCCAGGATCTATTGCAGCATCATCGGTTTTTGCACCCATCAAATCCAGCAATGCCGTTAAATCTCGAAGCACTAGATTAAAGCCTTGGCCAGCCACTGGGTGTAACAACCTGGCTGCGTTGCCTAAAAGCACTGTGCGCGTACCCACTTGGTTAATGGCTTCACGTCGAATAAGCGGTACGACAACTTTGGGCCCAATCGATTGGAAGCGCCCTAACTTAAAACCAAACAGAGCTTGAAGTTGATCAACAACCAAGGAATCATCAGCACCAGTCCAATGCTGTGCATCCGATTTAGGCAAACACCAAACTACACTCATCATGTTGTTTGGGCGCGGTAAAAAAGCTAAAGGACCTTGGGCTGTAAAGCGCTCAAAAGCCATAGACTCATGCGGTTTTGCCAACTGCAGTGTGGTCATTAAGGCGCTTTGCTTATAGTCATAATGCGTATCCCCAACACCAACCAAATCTCGCACCCTGGAATTCACGCCATCAGCGGCAATCAGCAATGAGGAATCAATTCGTTGTCCAGAGGCAAGTGTCACCGCCACGGTGCCATCGTTATCATCACGAACACTATCAACCGTTTCACCACGTAGCCATCGAATTTTTTCGTGATTGCCTACGACTGTAGATAGGGCAGCGGCCCATTGTCTGTTTTCTATGACATACCCTAAAGCTTTCACACCTACGTCGTTTGCTTGCAAACGAACACTGCCCAAGTAACCTTTTTGACTGATATGCACTTGCTGAATACTTTGCGCATTCGCTTCAATGGCTGGCCATATACCCCAGCGGCTTAATAAACCCACACTTGCACTACTGATGGCCGTGCATCGCTGATCAAGCGGGTCGGTAGGTAGCGCATCAATGGATTTGTGTTGATCAACTAAGGTTACCTGCCATCCAGCTTGAGCGCAGGCTATAGCAATGGGCAATCCTGCAAGGCCTGCCCCAATTACCGTAAGGTCGGTGCGGGTCATAACCGCTTTACGCACCCGCCATCAAGGCTTCAATTTCATCACAGGTTTTAGGTACATCCCCTGTAATGACTTCACAACCGGTTGCGGTAATGAGCACATCGTCTTCGATGCGAATGCCAATGTTGCGATAGTGCTTAGGCACACCTCGTACATTGCCAATGTACAAACCCGGCTCAATGGTTAAGCACATACCCGATTCTAATAAACGCCATTCACCATCGATTTTGTAGTCACCTACATCATGCACATCAAGCCCCAACCAATGCCCTGTTTTGTGCATGTAAAAAGGCTTATACGCCTCCTTCTTTATTAATGATGCCAAGCTGCCCTTCAAAATACCGACGTTTTTTAAACCCTTCGTTAACACTTTTACGGCAGCATCGTGAGGATCTTGCCAGTGGTTACCGGGCTTACAAGCATCGATGCCAGCAAGATTTGCTTCCAGCACAATGTTATACAATTCTTTTTGCGCCTCACTGAATTGACCGTTAACAGGAAAGGTGCGTGAGATATCCCCTGCATACCCTTGCACTTCAGCCCCAGAATCAATCAGTACCAAGTCGCCATCGTTCAATTTTTGATTATTTTCTGTGTAATGCAAAATGCATCCATTCTCTCCACCACCTACTATCGGCTCGAAGGCATGTTCACCACCTTCCCGTTTATAGGCATGAATTAACGCCGCTTCGAGTTCATATTCCATCATGCCCGGCGCGCACGTTTTCATGGCCGCCACATGTCCTTTAGCACTGAGTTTTGCAGCGTTTTTTAGATGTTTTTGTTCTGCGCGAGATTTCAACACCCGCATGTCGTGCAAGTGATAATCTAATGAGATAAACGCATCAGGATCATCTGAGCTGCGGCGCGCCATACGAGATTTTTTTAACCAACCTAATAGTTGCGCATCAAACGTTTGGTTTTTACCTAAGGTGTGATAAACGTGCTGCCTGCCTTCCAGTAGCCCTGGCAAAATTTCATCCACATCGTCTATTGGGAAAGAATCATCGGCACCCAATGCAGCTGGCGCTCGGTCAACGCCTAAACGGCGACCGTGCCACGTTTCTTTTTCAACATCACGATCGCGGCAGAACATTAAATACTCACCCGCTTTACGACCGGGTATAAGAACTAACAACGCCTCGGGTTCTTCAAAGCCTGATAAATAGAGAAAATTACTGTCTGGGCGATACGGATAATCGGTATCTCTACTTCGTACTGCCACAGGTGCAGCAGGAATAAGCGCGATCGCATTGTCGTCCATGCTTCGCATGAGCACACGACGCCTGCGCCTGAATTCATTGATTTCGGTTTTATTCAGCATGGTTATTAGTGCACTTGTTTTGTATTGCCACCCGCTACCGGTTGCAACTCCTCGTGAATCAGCAATACCCCAACGCGAAGAAACTCAAACAATTCCTGCCACGCCTCATCGTCCGAATCATCCAATTCGTCTAGATCTAAATTTTGGATGGATTGAAAATCAGCAATAACTTCACGAGTATCACTAGGCAAAGACGCCGTGTCTCGACCACCTGATGACAAACCCAGCCCGTAATTAAATCCTGAACAAAAATCGATCAAACTAATGGATCGCTCAGACAAATTTGTCGAATCTGCCGGCACTTCAGGTGAGAACCCCAAATCAGAATCGTTCAAAGATGCAACAGTTTCATCGAACCAAGCATCCAGTTCGCGAATTTCGGCCGCGCTTTGCTGCACAGATTCGGCTTTCATATCAGCCGCATCGAGCAATTCGGTAAGCCAACGGCTCTTGGCAAGACCGGTGGCTTGGCCGCACAACAGCCCCACAGCAATACCGTGAGCTTCGGAAACCGATACAGGCACGGATAATCTGGACAGCACGTCCGATCGTTGATTATAGTTTTTTGTCACAACCGGTGCGTTTACCTTGCCAGTACCACGGTGCAGAAGTATACAATGGGGGCAGAGCCACCGCAGACGCACGCTATGAGCCCTTCCGACATAAACGAAGAAATCGAGCATCTAGAAGACCAACTGAACGAATTGGCCTCTTTGTGCCAACGCCTTCAATTGGAAAACCGATCACTGCGAGAGCAGCAAGTTAGTTTGGTTGAAGAAAGGTCTCGCCTTGTTGAAAAAAATGAGCTGGCGCGAACCAAGGTTGAACAAATGATTATTCGCTTGAAGTCATTAGAGGCAACATCGTGAGCAAACGCACACTATCGTCCATTTCCCGCTCGGCTGAAAGCCGCCCAGTAAAACTGCGTATTTTAGATAAAGAAGTTCAACTAGCCTGCAAAGTGGGCGAAGAAGATGAGCTGTCTAAGGCCGCTGAATATATCGATCGAGCCATGGCCGATCTAAAGGCCCGCAACAGCACCTCCAGCATTGAAAAAATCGCGATAGTAGCGGCCATTAATACGGCTGCGGAACTGATGAAATCGCGCTCGAAAAAATCAGGTGATAACTCTGAAGTCACCGATCGCTTGGTAGCTATGAATTCAAAGCTAGAAGATTTACTTAAAGAAAATACAGAACCAGCCTAATCGTTCTGGTGAACGTTTTAAATACGTCACCCTTCCAATAGCATTCGCGTGCTACGCTCATAAACGTATCATCTGCGGTGTTTGTTATCTTGCTGGGTATATCCCTTGAGCCTATTTTCGCACCCCGGGAACGGCTCGGTCACTGTTGTTGTGCACGTCCGCTACGGCGGAAAGCCTGATACGGTTCCGGCTGATCCCACTTGAGCCACTTGGTTCAAGGTAGCACACTTGAGACGGCACTCGTGGTTGATACACTCACTACTATGGAAGCGAACCACTCAAACCACGAACGCGAAACTTTGCGAAAACAAATGCGCGCGGCAAGACGTGCGTTAAGCGTTGAACAGTTAGCTGATGCAGCTGCAGCCTTGCAGCCAAAAGTACTAGACACCCTGCATACATTTGAAAACCAATCGCCTTTAAAACGAGTCGCTGGCTATCTTGCGTTTCAAGGTGAAATTGATGTAAGCCCCATCATGGACAGCCTAAGAGGTAAGGGTATTGAAACCTATGTGCCCATGTTGGATGGGGAAACCTTACAGTTCGCACGTTGGTCAGAACATACGCCTTATAATAAAAATCGATTCGGCATCATTGAACCCGATGTGCCCAGAGAACACTGGGTATCTGCTGATAAGCTGGATGCCATTTTGGTGCCTTTAGTTGCGTTCGATTCGCAGGGAAATCGGATGGGCATGGGCGGTGGGTTTTACGATAAAACGTTTTCTGCACGGCGAGAAAAGAATGGCCCACCCTGGTTAATTGGTGTTGCACATGAACTGCAACGAACTAACAATGTATTTGAAGATTGGTGGGATGTAAGACCCGATATTATTGTTAGCTCGTAGCGCTTTAGATGCTATTCAAAATATTCAGCGTTCAGCGCTAAAATTTGATTAATCTGGGTATCCAGCCTGCTTAAATGAAGCCGCGTTGCAGCCAGTACATCATTTAATTGCTTTGCTTGAAGTGCTTTTGCAATAGCTACATGATCTTCATATAGAGTGACCACTTCATCTTCACGACCTAACGACAAATAACACAAACGATCTAATTCCCTTTTACTTTCGCTTATGTTTTCAGCCGCTTGTGGATGACCACTTAAGGTGCAGATGGATTCATGAAAATCAGAATCGAGTGCATGGAAAACATCGATTTTTCCCGCATCGATTGCCTCTCGCTGCTCATCCAAATGCCGTTGCAATGTGTTCGCTTTACTATCGTCCCAAACAGCGCAGGCTCGATAAAGCACTTCGCACTCAATTGCTAAACGCACAAAGCGAGAATGATTAATACGTTCGATAGAAAAACCGCGCACCTCCGTGGCCCGTTGAGGCCGAATAAGCAGTAAATCCATCCCCTCTAACCGACTAAACGCTTCACGTATTGGCTGTCTCGATACACCAAATCGTTTCGCAACTTCTGCCTCAGACAACTTTGTACCTGGCAAAAGCTTTAGCGAGACCAGCTCGTCGTACAACTGATCGAACACATCGTCTGTGGTGGTTCGCCGAACGTCGTTGGCTCTGAGTTCCAAAATCTAATTCTCTACATATTTCGCAAATTGAAGTCTTGCCGCTCTCTTTCTAAGAGACCCTATTCTATTGGTCGCAGCTTATCGACCCCATAAGAATAAAGCCTTTACGGTACTTGAACGTGTAGAACATTATTTCAGCACGAGAAATTCACATGTTTCGCCCGGCCACTCACCCGCTACCCGATCAAAAAATCTTCTTGACATTACTACCATACTAGTATTTTATTGGCTTCTGCATTATTTTTTTAGCAGTATTTAAAAACACCACTGGAGATCACAATGATTAAGAAATTTTCCGCAACGCTTCTTGGCTCAGTCACAGGTTGCTTATTGCTTGCTGGCACAGCCGTCGCTGAAGACTGGAGAGCGTGGAACATCCACAACGAAGGCCATCCGAACACAGCGGCAATGGATCGCTTTTCAGAGCTGGTAACTGAAGCCACAGGCGGTGAAGTGAACGTGCAAGTTTTCCACGGTGGCGTGCTGGGTTCACAGCCCGACGCACTGGAGCAGGTTCGATTGGGTGCCATTGAAATTGGAAACTTCAACCTAGGTCCTATCGGCCCTATTGTAAAAGAAGCTAACTTAGTTTCTTTGCCGTTCATCTTCAAAAGCGTTCCGCACATGTTTCGCGTACTAGAAGGTGAAGCTGGCGACGTTATCGCCAAAGCAATGGCCGATGCTGACATCCTGCCACTAGCCTGGGTTGATGCCGGTGCGCGATCGTTCTACAGCCAAAAGCCTATTAACTCACCTGAAGATGTAGAAGGGTTAAAAATCCGTGTAATGAATAATGACTTATACACGTCAATGATTTCAGCCATGGGCGGCAACCCTTCTCCGATGGCGTTTGCTGAAGTTCAGCAAGCCTTAAAAACCGGTGTTGTAGACGGTGCTGAAAACAACTTCCCATCATTCAAGAACGTTGGTCATTTTGAAGTAACAACGCATTATTCACTAAGCGAGCACCTCATCATTCCTGAGTGTATCTGTGTGAATACATCGAAATTTAATGCGCTTTCGGAAGAGCTTCAAGCAGCCGTTCGTGGAGCAGCTGAAGAAGCAGCTGTTTATCAACGTGAGTTGTGGGCTGTTCAATCTGAACAAGCACGAAAAGACGTTGAAGCCGCAGGCATCACTGTTAACGAAATTGCTGACAAAGGGCCTTTCCAAGCAGCGATGGTTAAGGTGTATGACGACTATCTAGGTGCAAACCCAGATATGGCAGCGCTCGTGAAAATGGCTCAAGAAACTGAATAAATTTCTTGTTGTAAGATAAATTCGAAGCCCCCAAAAATCTTGGGGGCTTCGCACGTTTCATTTTCTTTGTATTCAGTAAACAAGCGAACCCACGATGCAAGAGACCACTGAACCCTCAGGGTTCTTACGGCACATGAACGGACTGTTTGACGTTTTATCCCGTATCTGTTTAATCATCTCTGGCACCGCACTGGTTGCCATGACAGTAATGTTTGCATGGCTTGTGTTTGGTCGTTACGTATTAAACGACACGCCAACTTGGGTTGAACAAGTCTCTCATCTATTAATTATGGTCATCGCTTTTCTTGGCGCCGCGGTTGGCGTGCGACAAGACACACATCTCTCGGTCGTATTGTTTCGCACCAAAGTACCAACGCCTGTTCGCACGGTGTTTGTTGTGGTTACCGATTTGCTCATGGCAGTATTTGGCTGCCTGATGTTTTGGTATGGCCTTGAACTAACTCTTTTCAAAATGAACAGCCAAATCCCGTTAATTCGAGTTCCTGAAGGGCTGCGATCTATGCCACTAACGATTTGCGGTGCACTGGTCTTTCTATTTTCTGTCGGTCACCTCATTCACGTTTTGTGTGGTAAAGACACACGCAAAGACACCATCGGGGAATAACAGACAATGGGACTGGCTTTACTGCTTGGCGTATTTGCGTTGTGCGTCGTTATTGGATTACCCGTTGCTTTCGCCTTAGGTATTGCAGCGCTTGCAGCGTTTTGGCACGAAGGCTTGCCGCTGCTAATTGTTTTTCAGCGAATCGTTGCTGGCATCAATGTGTATTCACTGATGGCCATTCCGTTTTTTATCTTCGCCGGGGAATTGATGTTTCATGGCGGCATCGCAATTCGCTTAGTACGTTTTGCACAAAATGCGGTTGGTGCTGTGCGCGGCGGGTTAGGAATCGTTAATGTATTTTCATCCATGCTGTTTGGCGGAATTTCTGGGTCGGCCATTGCTGATATCTCAGCCTTAGGCTCCATACTCGTTCCGGTAATGAAAGACAAAGGATACGATGCCGACTACGCCGTTAACGTAACCGTTACCTCCTCCATTGCTGGAATCATTATTCCGCCCAGCCACAATATGATCATTTTTGCTCTGGCAACCGGCGGTGCGGTATCCATTTCAAAACTCTTCTTGGCAGGGGTTGTACCCGGTATTTTGATGTGTATGTGCTTAGCGGTTGCCGCGTACGTCATTGCCGTTAAAAGAGGCTACGGATCAGAGAAATTTCCTGGCTGGACTGTATTCCTTTTAAGTTTTGTTAGCGCCATTCCAGGGTTATTAACAGCTGTGATCATTGTAGGCGGCGTGTTATCCGGCGTATTCACAGCAACCGAATCGGGTGCCTTCGGCGCGCTTTACGCTTTTCTTGTAACCACATTGGTTTACCGCAGCATCACTTGGTCAAATTTCAAAACGGCTGTAGTGCAATCGGTACGCACAACATCCATGGTCATGATTCTCATAGCGTGTGCAGGCGCTTTTGCCTACATGCTTACTTTCTTTCGTGTGCCCAATCTAACCATCGAATTTTTAACCGGGCTAACCGATAACCCGATCTTTATTTTGTTAATGATTAACGTGGTATTGCTACTGCTTGGCATGATCATGGATATGGCTGCACTCATATTGATTTGTACGCCTATCTTTTTACCCATCATGAATACGCTAGGCATTGACCCTTTGCAATTCGGCATGATTTTATTAGTGAATTTAGGCTTAGGGCTTTGTACCCCACCAGTAGGTTCTTGCTTGTTTGTGGGTTGCGCGGTGGGTAAGCTGCCTATGGAATCTGCAATACGCACCATATGGCCTTTTTATCTAGCGATTTTTGTGGCACTGATGCTAATCACTTTTGTGCCAGCTATATCACTCACACTGCCTGGCCTACTGGAGTAGCCAAAGGCTTTTAATAACGCGCTTATTAACGTAAAAACCACTCCAAAGCTTCGTTGTCCGATTCGTGTTCTGCAGGAAAACCCATGCTATTAATGAAGGTTGCAAGTTCTGCTTCTTCGTTTTTGGGTACTTGAATTCCAATGAGCACTCTGCCGTAGGCCGCTCCGTGGCTTCGATAGTGAAACATTGAGATGTTCCATTGCTGGCCCAACCCGGTTAGAAAATTCAGTAATGCCCCTGGGCGCTCTGGGAAACGTAATCGGTGCACTTGCTCATCGTCTAATGATGCATGGCCTCCAATCATATGGCGAATGTGTAATTTCGCTGTATCGTTGTGCGTCATATCCAGCACCTCGAAACCTGCTTGAATTAAGTTCTGTGCAATCTCTTTGCGCTCATTGGATCCTTGCTCAACTTCAACGCCTGCAAACACTACAGCCGATTGTTTATCAGAATATCGATAGTTAAATTCTGTGATACTTCTACGGCCCAATACTTGGCAAAATTTTAAAAAACTTCCCGGCTCCTCTGGGATTCGAACACCAAACAAAGCCTCACGGCTGTCACCAATTTCTGCACGTTCTGCAATGTGGCGAAGCCTATCAAAGTTGATATTGGCACCGGTATTCACCGCCACTAAGGTTTGATTTTTAGCCTGAGTGTTTTCCACATATTTTTTTAATCCCGCCACACCTAAGGCGCCTGCAGGTTCTGTTAATGTGCGCGTTTCGTTAAAAATATCTTTTATCGCGGTGGACATCTCATCTACCGTTATCTCAATTACACCATCAAGCAGCTCGCGACAGATGCGAAAGGTTTCCTCGCCAGCCTGCTTTACCGCCACACCGTCGGCAAACAATCCCACAGTATCTAGAACCACACGCTCATCAGCCTCTAAGGCTTTTTTCATGCTGGCAGCATCTACTGGCTCAACACCGTAAATTTTGATTTCAGGGCGTAAATATTTAAGGTAGAGCGCGATACCGGACGCAATGCCACCGCCCCCCACTGGCACAAACACCGCATCGATAGGATCAGGATGTTGGCGATTTATCTCTACACCCACCGTGGCTTGGCCTGCGATGGTATCGGGATGATCGAAGGGGTGAATAAAAGAAAAACCGGTTATCTGTTCTAACTCTAGGGCGTGCGCAAGCGCGGTATCAAAATCGTCACCGTGCAAAACTGTCTTTGCGCCTAAACGGCGAACCGCATCCACTTTGATGGACGGTGTGGGTGTTGGCATAACAATCGTGGCAGCAATGCCCAACGCTTGCGCCGTAAGCGCTACACCCTGTGCATGATTTCCAGCAGATGCTGCGATAACCCCCTTTACCGATTGCTCTTGCAGCAAATGATGAATTCGGTTGTAAGCTCCCCGGCATTTGAACGAGAAAATGGGCTGCTCGTCTTCTCGCTTGAGCAACACCGTATTCCCCAACCGTTCGCTCAGTTTCGGCGCTCTATCTAGCGCGGTTTCCTCGCTCACTTCATAAACTCGTGCGGCAAGAATTTTTGGTATGTAATCTTGGTGTAGAGTGTTCATACTGGCGCTTCAGTGGCGCACCCATTTAACTGACAACGTACTGTAACACCACAATGAACACCGCAAAAGTCGCAGCCGCAAAGGCGGCACTGAATCACGTTATTGATGGCTCAATTCTTGGCGTGGGCTCTGGCAGCACGGCTGATTGTTTCGTTGATGCACTAGGAGCATCAGGCATCAAACTGCAAGGGGCTGTGGCAAGTTCTGTAGCCACGGAAATGCGCTTGAAATCGGTTGGTATTGAGGTGCTAGATTTAAACAGCACAGGCCCACTCGATTTGTACATTGATGGAGCGGATGAAGCCAATGCTCAATTAGAACTAATAAAGGGTGGTGGCGGATCACTTACTCGCGAAAAGATTGTTGCAGGTGCCAGCAATCAATTCATATGCATAGCCGACAACACAAAACGTGTAGAAACATTGGGCACGTTTCCACTACCTATTGAAGTCATTCCAATGGCCAGAAGTTTTGTCGCCAGAGAGCTTGTGAAATTAGGTTGTGATCCTGAATACCGAGAAGGTGCAATTAACGACAACAACAACGTAATTCTTGATTGTCATGGGTTTGAAATTAACGAACCTAAAGCGCTAGAGCAGACCATAAACGCCATTCCTGGGGTGGTGACGGTGGGTATCTTTGCCTTACGCAGTGCCGATTTATTAATCATTGGCCACGATGATGGCAGTGTTGATGTGGACAACGCCGGATAAGAGGGTTGTGATTTAGGGACTGAGGTCTGAGGTTAAAAGCTGAGGTCCGAGGTTAAAATTAGCCTTGCACTTCCTGATCCAGTGGCAACCGAAAAATAAACTCAGCCCCTTTCCCGCCGCTGTGTGCGGTAACGCTGCCACCATGCTGGCGAGCAACTCTGGCTACCAACGCCAGGCCTAATCCGATGCCTCGAAATCGATCGGCCACACTGGGGTCACGTTTGAATCGTGTAAACAGTGAATCGATAATGGCAGGATCAATTCCCACACCATCATCTCGCACCTTGACAATAACTTCTCTGCCCGCAACCAGACCTTCCGCATCACCAGCCTGTTCAGTAACGACAACGTCTAACCAAACATCTCCTCCTTCATTGGAATATTTTATGGCGTTATTGAGTAAATTTCCTATCGCTCGATCGAGTAGCCCCGCATCGCCAAACAACCATAGTTCATCATCACAAACAGAAACATGCAGATCGATATTTCGTGATTTGGCTTGTGGAATGTAGCGACTTGTAACGTTATCAATGACATTATCCAGCAGAACCTCTTTAAACGATTCCACGCTAACCGTATCCGCACGCGACATGTGCAGTAGATTTTCCATCATCGACAATGAAGATTGAATGTTTTTGCGCGCGCTGTTTAAATCTTCAGCCGTAAGATCATCAACATTTTCTTCATCCAATAAATAGAGACTGGACACTAACGGTGAACGTAGGTCGTGCGATAAATAATCCATCATCTCCGCTCGCGCTCTTTCTGCGGTTCGTATTTCACTCACATCAATGACGGTTGCGCATATCAAACGCTCAGACAATGATCGCCCCACAGCACTTAGCCCAACCAGTAGTTCTTTTTCATCATGGTGAACCGTAAATTGCCAAGGCTTTCCGCGCTGCATTAGGTTTTCAAAATGCTCACTGATATTCTCATCGGATAAGTCCACCCCCGATTTTTCAATGAACTCCCGCATGAGCGGACGCTTTCCAACGTTGGGTAACAATTGCACTAGCAATTCATTTAAACGAATGGGCTCACCCACCACATTCCAAACCACAAACCCTGCAGGGCTGCCTTCTAAAATACTGTCAGAGAATGACTTAACGGCTCTAAGCCAATCCATTTGCTCACCTAATTTAAGCGCGTTGTCTTGCAACTGCTCAATGGAGCCATGCCAAATAGATGGTTTAACTCGCCGTCGCACTCGATCCAATCGATCGATATAGCGCGTGATTTCACCAGCAATTAATGGATCTTTTACGCTAACCAGCACTTCTAAGCGATCATCAGTGGGAAATTTACGACCGTATATATCACCATTGCGCACCCATGCATCGGTTAAACCAGATTGCTTACTGGGTGGGGCTTCACCCCCAACGTGGCTTTGTGATTTATTGGTAAAACGCCACCCTTGAATTGGTAAATGCATGGTAGCGTTTATAAAAAATCGAGTTAAGTCCTCGTTTGCATAACGCTCACGCGGTGGTTGTTGTAAGTCAATTTTATTACTTTGTGTGGCGAGAAACTGATTTACAAAGCGTAATCGGTTGCCACTCCAAGCCAGATAACTGACCAGTATGGGAACCGAAGCCACCAAAGGCGGGAACCAAAGATTAAAGCCTTGGTACAACACAAAGCTTAATGCAATCGGTGTGCACGCAACACCAATCGCTGCCGCCAATGACCATTCTGGCCCTGCGCGAGAATAGGTCCACATTAATAACGGCAACATTCCCAACGCCACCACCAAATTCCAACGACTATCAATGCGAGTTACGATGCTGCCATCTCGCAACGCAGCGAATAAATTGGCGTGAATTTCAACACCCGGTATGGGTTGATCTAAAGCCGATACTGGTGTTGGCACTACATCTTCCAGCCCGGCGGAAGTCATACCAACAAACACCACTTTATCTTTAAACATATCAGCAGGCACATTCCCGCTTAACACCTGCCCCGCCGATACCGTAGTAAAAGCATTCCGCGGCCCGTAGAACGGGATCATGACTTCAAAATCTTGCAACCATAAATCTTGATCAAGCTCTAATTCCGAGCGAACACCCGGTAGTTGTTCAAGATCAAATTGCTCAGATTCTTCAGCAAAGGCCTGATGAGCTGCTAACGATAGCGTAGGCCAATGAGGAACATTAAAACCTGCCATCAAGAACACACGCCGAACGATCCCGTCATCGTCTATCGGCATCTGAATTTGCCCTAGATTTTGCACATGACGTAACAACTGAGGTACGGGCAACCTTTCCACATCACCGGAACGACCTGAGCCAATCACCCGGCTTTCAGTCAGCACGGGCAATACCGTTTTGGGAAGATTTTTTATCGCATCACCCAAACGAACATCGTCTTCGCGGTTTGGCGACTGTTCGGTATAGAGAAGATCGATCACGAAGCCTTTAGCTTCAGTCTTTCCTAAGTTCTCGAATAACTGGGCTTGTAAGGCTCTTGACCATGGCCAGCGGCCATGATCCTGCAAGCTTTGAGGATCGATACCGACGATCACTAAATCTTTAGGCGTGTCGCGCTGATTAACGCGTACCCAAGCATCGTGCAAAAGCCTATCAAGCTTTAACGTGCTTTCACTCCACAATAATAGCGCTGTTAATAAAAATAGCGCTAATAGGAAGGCACCCAGCGACAGCAGCGTAACGCCGTGTCGCCGCCTCGTGGTTCGATCAACCAGGGGTTGTGTGCTCTTCCAGTCGGTAGCCATGCTGGTAAATGGAGGTCAGCTTCCAACGCTCAGTGGCTAATAGATTTAGCTTTTTGCGCAAGCGGCTGGCATGGGTATCAACGGTTCTTGTATTAAGTTCCGCCGAGGTTCCCCAAACTGAGGTGAGCAGATGCTGACGCGACAATACTCGCCCCCGATTTCTAAACAAGAACAACGCGAGTTCGTATTCTTTTTCGGTAAGCTTAATGGGTTCATCATTTAAGCGCACTTCGCGATTTGCCGTGTTGAACACATAAGGAGGGCAATCTAGCACTTCTGATTCTGGTTGCGCGCGTCGAGCCAGCGCATACAGACGAGCTAATAGTTCATGCTGACGAACAGGCTTCGATAAGTAATCATCCGCACCGGCTTGAAGCGCTGTAACGATGTCCTCTTCAGCAACACGCGATGTAACAAAAATGATTGGGATATCGCTAGTGAGTGTTTTTCGCACCCAGTTAAGCACTTCCAAACCTGAGCTGCCCGTAGTGAGCATCCAATCTAAGATAATGACGTCGTAGCTGGATTTACGAAAAGCTCGTTGAAATTCTTCTGCGGAAGAATACACTCCGCATAAATAACCACGATCTTCAATCCATCCACTGACTTTAGCCGATTGCTCTGGATCATCTTCAAGCAATGCAATTCGCAGCGCGGGTCGATCTGACATGAACCACTCCTGAACTAACTTATTTTTACCGTTCGAGAGCGTACTATCCCCGATTTGGTGCTTAGTCTCTAATAATACCAATTCGTAAGCATTTGATACAGGACTGATTGCCTACACAGGGCTCAAAAACTAAGATAAGTCTTTGATATCGGTGGGAATAAGCCTTTTTACGTAGTTTCTGATGTTATCGGGTTCACGTAATGGCGCCCTCCCTCGACTGATTGGATGCGCTCTACGAGCATTTCGAAATCAGCAGGACTGTCTGCCAAATTAATGTCGGCAGCATTAACGATCAACAAAGGCGAATCATCGTATTGGTGAAAAAAACGCTCGTAAATTTCGATAAGACGCTGCAAGTATCGACTGTCGATACGTTGTTCGTGTTTAATACCGCGGCGCTCGATTCGCTGCACAAGGCGTTCTAACGGCGCTTGCAGATACACCACTAAGTCAGGCTTAGGAAAATGCTGTGTTGCTCGGTCAAACAGTGTGTTGTACATCTGCCATTCGGTTTCATCCAGTGTTAATTCAGCGAACAAACGATCCTTATCGAGAACATAATCGGCCACCAATGGGCGCTCATTATCTATAGCAGGCAATGCACTCATGGCCTCAATTCGCGACACAAGAAAATGCATTTGAGTATGAAAGGCCACTCGTTCTGGGTTTTGGTAAAACGATTTTAGATAAGGGTTTGTGGCTTCTGCATCGGGTAAAAATCGCCCACCCACAGCGACGCTTAATTTTTTTGCCAGCGTGGTTTTACCTACACCGATAGGCCCTTCAACAGCGATGTATTTATATTTCATTGGCCAATTCTCTAATGCTTACGATTAAGCAGGTCGTATACCCAGCTTGTTCGCCGCTGCTAGTAATTCTGCCACAGCTCCTGCACCCTGAATGCTCAGAGCAGGGTTTAGATCAAACAATGGCTGTAATACAAATGATCGGGAACGAATTTCTGCATGAGGCACAGTTAATCGCTCATCCGCGATAACAGAATCACCAAATAAAAGTATGTCTAAGTCTAGCGTTCTTGCCTGCCATCGAAGTGATGCAATGGATGCTGCATCGGTTGGTCTTAGGCGTCCGCGCTCAATTTCAATGGATTGCAATTCATCGAGTAATGAGTGGGCGCTTAATTGGGTATCAAATTCACACACTGAATTCAAATAGTCGGGCTGATCTGGCGGACCCATAGGGTCAGTGAGGTAGCGCGGAGATTCCACCAAATTTTTAATGGCATGAATTGCACGCAAGCTGGTGATGGCTGCATCCAAATGCTCGTGACAATTTCCTAAGTTACTGCCCAGCGCCACATACGTTTTGGTGAAACTTGTGGTCAAGCTTCATTGCCACCGCTAGCACCATCGTTTGGCGGACGACGATTGCGTGAACGACGCCGACGCTGACCGTTCATACCTTGACCACCGCCTTTATTAGCACTGGTTTTTTTTCGGCGCACGCCCTGCGATTGGCCTTCGCTGTTGGCGTTATGGTTCGCATTGTTGCCTTGATTATTTGACTGATGATTACCTTGCCCATCAGGTCGACGGCGAGCACTGCGTTTTTTACGCCGCTGTTGACTGTTGGCTTGACCGCTGGGTTGACCTTGGCCACGACTATTGCGTTGACGGTTTTGCCCGTTGTTGCCGCCACCAGCAGGGCGCCGCCTGCCACCGCGTTGCCTGTTCTGATTCGAACTACCAAATAACTCAGAAGCATCACGATTGGAATTATCTTCAGGTTGGATATCATCGTAAATGCTGGTGCTCTCTTCTACCTCTTCTGGCAGAGCACGATTACCGCGATTATCTTCATCCCAATTTTCGTGCTTGGCCTGCCGTTGCGGACGAGCGGGCCGCTGGCTTTGTCGATTGCCCACATCATCGCTGTTATTGTGCGAGCGATTGGAATGTTGGCGGCTGTTGCCGCGACTATCGTCAGCATCACCGCGCGGGTTGTTTCGCTGATTACGATTTGGATTCGGCTTGTTGTTACTTTTAGGTTCGCTAGAATCATCCACAGTGTTCTCGTTAGATTCTGCGTTCGTATTAGCGTTTTGCTGACGAGGCCCACGTTGACGAGGTTTGCGATTTCTATTACGAGAATTTTTTCGATCGTTACTAGGAGGCACCGGCACCACTATGTTGGTTAATTGCTCGGGAGATTCCCCCCAGAAGCCTTCTACCACCGGTTTATTGGCAAGCAGCTCTTCGCGAACTTCATTATGCGAACGCTGAATCTCAGTCCACCATTCCGCTAAGGGTTGCAATCGATCATCGATCGTTGAGCGCAACAATAAGAAATCGTATGAAGCGCGAAAACGTCGGTTTTGTATGAGTTCATCGACGTCGGCTACATCGCCATATTCTAATAACAATTGCATCGACCACACCTCACGCATAGGCTCTGAAAAACGGCGTGGAATAGCAATGATGCGAACTTGTTCGGCGGTTACAGAGTCGGCTGCCATACCAATGGCCTCTGCCACACTCATGCCATCAGCAACGTGCATGCGAGCGCGTTGCTCAACATCAGGCCACAGCATAAAGCTCAATAAATAATAAGGTGTAATAGGCTTATTGGCAGCCACTCGCGCATCGGTATTCTTAAGCGCTGTGCTAAGAAGCTCTTCTAAACCGACGGTATCGTTTTCAAGTCGCGGATCGAGTAAGGGAAATAAATAGGGCAACAATCCATGTTCACGAATCGCGTTAAAACTTCTTTCTGCGTAGCCGCCTTGAAACAGTTTTAGCATTTCTTCGAACATGCGAGCTGCAGGCACTTCGCTGAGCTTATGCCGCGTTTTTTCCATGGCAATAAGCGTATCGATATGAATATCGAACCCCAGTTTTGCACTTAAACGCGCCGCGCGTAGTACCCGAACGGGATCTTCTTCACAGCGGGTTTGGGGATCTCCGATTAAGCGAAACAATCCGTCTCGCATGTCGTTCAAGCCGCCGCAATAATCGGTAATGGAATCGTTAGCAATGTTGTAATACAGAGCGTTAACGGAGAAATCACGCCGAATGGCATCTTCTTCCACCGTGCCAAATACATTATCGCGAACGATTTGACCACCATCACCCACTTCACCACCATCGCCTTTATCGTGCCCAGCACGGAAAGTGGCGACCTCAATAACATCACGCCCGAACAGCACGTGCACCAAACGAAATCTGCGCCCAATAATGCGAGAATTTTTAAACAATTCACGCACTTCTTCAGGGCTTGCATCGGTGGCCACATCGAAATCTTTGGGCCTTTGCCCCACTAATGCATCACGAACACCGCCACCAACTAAATACGCATCGAAGCCACCATCAATCAACCGATTCAATACCTTCAAGGCATTGTTGCTGATCATGTCCTGACTCATGTCGTGGTCGTCAGTTCCTAGCACTTCCACTACGGGTTCGGAATTCACGGGTATTACCATGAGTTATTCATCGCTGGTCTTTGCATTATTACTTTGTTCCTTAAAGGATTGTATTTGGCGACGCTGCTTCTTGGTTGGCCGACCTTCTCCTGCCAATCCCAATCGGGCTTGTCTGTCTGCTCGCGCTTCAAGTCGTTGCAATTCTCGCTTGGTTTGACTCTCTTCACTTTCCAAATACAGCCGTTGCGCTTCGCTTGCTGAACGGCGTTTATCGGACAAGGCAGTTACCTCAATCCGAAATTTGTACGGCGGTTTCTCAATGGTGAGTGTGTCGCCAATTTGAATTTGTCGTGACGGCTTTACCGATTGGCCATCTACCTGAACACGATTCTTATTAATGGCCCCAGTGGCCATGCTGCGTGTTTTAAAAAAACGAGCGGCCCACAGCCACTTATCGATTCTTACTTTATCGGCCAGTTCCACGGAGTTTTCGTGGCTCACGTTTGGCCCCACGCTGGTAACTCACAGTATACTGCCTCTGACGCGTAACGCACGTTGTTCGCGCGAATTCTCAGCGAATTTGAGGAAAAATCTGCCCATGCAGTGCTATGTGTACCGCAGTTCAAAAAAAGACGGTTTGTATGTTTATTTAGCCGATGAAGACGGCTTAAGCCAGCTCCCCGAACCGGTGCTACGCCAATTGGGTGAGCCCGAACTTGCCATGTCGGTTGACTTAGCAACGCGTACTTCGCTGGGGCATGAAAACATTGACGAAGTGCGTAAAAACCTCGAAGAACGAGGTTTCCACGTGCAGATGCCGAAAAATATTGAGCACTTGGTGCTGCAGGCTGCAAGAGACAGCCAACAAAAACCTTGAAAAACACCGAGTGCTCATCAGTGTTGCCTGTTACTTAACGTATTGCAACTTGCTGTCATTGGATGAAAACCAAGCGGCTAAATCGGCGATTTCCTTATCGGTTAAGCCCGCAGCAAACCCAGACATAATGGCATTCTGGCGATCACCTGACTGGTATTGCTTCAAGGCTTGAACCAAGTAATCTTCATATTGGCCAGCAAGAATGGGGTTAGTTGGAATAACCGAATTACCATCGGCTGCATGACAACCCACGCAACCTTTTTCTGTGGTTAATTTTTCGCCATTTTTAGCATCACCCGCCATAGCCACAAATGAGCTTGCGACAGCCATCAGACTAAAAAGCGCGACAACGGTGTGTTTCACAGTGTTCAAGTTATTTCCCCTTACCGGCAAAGTATGCCGAAATGTCGGCGATATCTTGATCAGACAAATTGCCTGCGTTCGCTTGCATAGTAGGGTGTGATCGCGCCTTACTGCGATAAGCTTGCAAAGCAGCCACTAAGTAAGCTTCATGCTGCCCAGCCACGCGCGGTACTTTATAGGTTGGGTAGGTGTTCACGTAGTGTTCCACCCCGTGACATCCCAAACAGGTATGAGCTTTTTTCTCACCCGCGGCGGCGTCACCGGCAGCGTAGGCTGAGGGGCTTAAGGCAAGCAGCAGCGCTGCTGTGCCCGCGGCGCTACAGAGTAGGCGTTGCTTAAGTAATTTCATGAGTCGGTTCAAAACCTTCCAGATAACAAGTATTCGTTGTAGCGGCAATGGCTGAAGTTTAGCAGGTAGATTACACAACCCAAGCGTCAATTGCGAAGGACTAATAAATCAGTCTTGCATTGCCATAAACATTTCATTCATACGTTTAACAAAGCCAGCGCCATCGGCCAATTGCCCACCTTCAGCCAACATGGCTTGATCGAGTAGCAAACGAGACCAATTGGCAAATTTATCTTCATCTTGCTCTCGGTCGAGTAAGCCAAGAATGGGGTGCGTTGGATTTACCTCTAACACAGGCTTAGTCTCAGGCATTTCATGGCCAGCCTGCTTAAGCAGTTGCTGCATATGCAGCGCCATATCATGCTCGCCCATCACCACACAAGCAGGCGATGAGGTTAATCGCGTGGACGCGCGCACATCACTGGTGTCTTCTTCCAGCACAGCTTTAATACGCTTAATAAGAGGCTCAGCTTCAGCCGCTTGCTTTTCTTTCTCAGCCTTTTTCTCACTGTCATCAGAGGCCATTCCTACACCGTCTAAATCCAGATCGCCTTTAGCGATGGATACAAATGACTTTCCGTCGTATTCGTTGAAGTAATTCATCATCCACTCATCGACACGATCGTGCATTAACAACACTTCGATGCCTTTATCGCGGAATATCTCCAAGTGCGGGCTATTACTTGCCGCCGAGTAGCTGTCGGCGGTGATGTAGTAAATTTTGTCTTGACCTGTTTGCATTCGGGCCAAGTAATCATCTAAGCCAGTGAGCTCACCTTCTGATGATGTGTGCGTGGTATCAAACCGATACAGCTTGGCCACTTCCTCTTTATTACCAGGATCTTCACCTGGCGCCTCTTTTAAGCAGTTACCAAACTGCGTCCAGAAATCTTTGTATTCTTCCGGCTTCTTCTCCGCCAAGTCGTTAAGC
Organism: uncultured Granulosicoccaceae bacterium; assembly: GCA_938035125.1. GTDB lineage: Bacteria > Pseudomonadota > Gammaproteobacteria > Granulosicoccales > Granulosicoccaceae > Granulosicoccus. Next base: position 122,407 of record CALHNS010000009.1, read on the forward strand.
ATACCCAACACTTTCTTGGTGGAACCTCGGCGAATGCTGGCAATAATTTTGTTGTCTTGAAGAATTTCGCGCGATACGTTCAGCGGCAAATCGTTACTATCAACAAGCCCACGCACAAAACGCAAATAACGCGGCATTAATTTTTCAGCCTCGTCCATGATGAATACGCGTTGCACAAACAATTTGATGCCATTTTTTGGCGTCATTGATTCGTACAAATCAAACGGTGCACGCTTAGGTAAATACAATAACGAGGTGTATTCGTAATTACCTTCAACCCGATTATGGCTCCACGCTATCGGGTCTTCATAGTCGTTACACACTTGTTTGTAGAACGACTGGTAGTCCTCATCGCTGATATCACTTTTCGAACGAGTCCATAGCGCAGAAGCGGCATTAACTTGTTGCAACTGAGGCTCTTTGGGTGCCTCAGGCTCTTCCCCTTCTTCAGGTTCTGGAGGTGGTGGCAGCTGCTCAAGCATCATGATAGGGAACGTTACGTGATCAGAATACTTTTTAACTATGGAATGCAGTTGCCAGTGATCAACATAGTTTTTATGTTCATCTTTAACGTGCAAAGTAACGGTGGTGCCGCGCTTTTCTTGGCTAACAGAATCTAGCGAATAACCACCAGTGCCATCAGATGACCACAACACCGCCTCATCGGCATTCGCACCAGCGCGACGGGTTTGTAAATCCACTTTATCGGCGATAACGAAGGCAGAGTAGAAGCCCACACCAAATTGACCAATTAAGGCCGAATCGGTTTTTTGATCGCCCGTTAGGGATTCTAAGAATTGCTTGGTACCTGATTTGGCGATGGTGCCGATGTTCTGCACCACCTCTTCCCGGCTCATGCCAATACCGTTATCCGATACGGTTATGGTGCCGGCTTCAGTATCGAAGCCGACCTGGATGGACAGGTCGGAATCGGATTCTAAGAGGCTTGCATCGGATACCGCTTCGAATCGAAGCTTATCGCAGGCATCTGAGCTATTAGAAATAAGCTCACGAAGAAAAATTTCTGGGTTGCTATACAGCGAATGAATCATTAACTGCAGAAGTTGGCTGACTTCTGCTTCAAACTTCATCTCTTCAGACATGGTTTCCATCTAACGTTAATTAAACAATCTTGCTCAGTTTAAGTCTGGCACAGTTATGTCTGGCGGCAACACCTGGGCGAGTGCCTATCGAAAAGCAATTAAAGCTTTTCTTTGATTCGCGCTGCACGTCCGGTTAGGCCACGAAGGTAATACAGCTTGGCACGACGCACATCGCCGCGGCGCTTCACTTCAATGCTGTCTACTAACGGGCTATAGGTTTGAAAAACACGCTCAACGCCTTCACCGTGTGAAATCTTGCGAACTGTGAACGCAGAATGAAGACCACGGTTTCGCTTGGCGATTACCACACCTTCAAAAGCCTGCAAACGCTCGCGTGTGCCTTCCTTTACTTTTACCTGAACAACGACGGTGTCGCCCGGGCCAAACTTGGGTATTTCCTTACCCATTTGCTCGGCATTAATTTCGTCGATGATGTTGCTCATGTCTGTACCTGTACTTACGTTGGTCATGATTCGATAGTTTACGAATCTATGGTGTTCAAAAATATTTTGTCCGCATCGGTTAAAGCCGATTCATCAATCAGCTCTGGCCGCCGCAAACGCGTTCTCTTTAAAGCTTGTTGCCGACGCCATAAAGCGATGGCTTTATGGTCACCAGACGTTAAAACAGGCGGCACCGCCATCCCGTTAAAATCTGTTGGCCGCGTGTAATGCGGGCAATCAAGCCATCCGGTTTCAGCGAACGAATCCTGCTCCGCTGATTCTGGGTGGCCCAACACACCGGGCACCATGCGCGATACCGAATCGATAACAGCTGCCGCTGCTATCTCACCGCCACTGAGCACAAAATCACCCAGCGATAATTCTTCATCAACGCACGACTCAATAATTCGTTCGTCAATGCCTTCGTATCTTCCGCACAGCATAATGACTGATTGCAGAAGACAGTAACGCTTCGCCGTTGCTTGGTTAAACACCGCGCCTTGGGGTGTTAAATACACCACCTTGGCCGCAGGCATTCGAGCCTTCAACGCGTTTACCGCATCGATGGTTGGCTGAGGTGTCATCACCATGCCAGGCCCACCGCCGAACGGTCGATCGTCCACCGTTCGATGCTTGTCGGTTGCATGCTGCCTAGGCGACTCAGTATCTAAAGATATTGTGCCATCCGATAGGGCCCTTCCGACAACGCCTGTTGCCACAAAAGCTTCCAAGCTTTCGGGGAACAATGTGACCACACCAAATTGCATTAAAAGTCTGGGTCCCAATCAACCACAATCTTCTTAGCCTGTACGTCCACATCAACCACAACATCTGGGCGCACCCAAGGCACCAAAATATTGGGCCCGTTGGGATATTTCTCACCCTCACCAAGCGGCCGTTCATCACGGATTTCCAACACGTCGTTGGCACCCGTCTCAAACAACCGAGTAGCTTTTCCAAACCGCTGGCCGTCGGTATTGAACACCTCACAACCGACTAGATCCGTCCAGTAGTACTCGCCTGCATCCGTTGCTGGCAAACTATCTCTAGGTATGGCGATTTCAGTTCCACGGAGCTGCTCCGCTTCATCTCGATCGTCTAACCCTTCCAACAATGCCAACACATTTTTTGGGGTGTGCTGGGACTGAACTACCTTAACTTCCTCCCAACCGCTGCGCTTCTTCATCCACCATCGAGGGTAGGTGAGAATGTTTTCACGCGGTTGAGTGTCGGAATGGATCTTAATCCAGCCCCGGACGCCATGAACCCCAATGACGCGTCCGAGCAACACCCATTGGGTGTCGTCCGACAAGAGAATTTGCCGCCCGCTCGATCTTACGCCGCAGCGCTAGCTTGAGCTTTGCGGTAAGTTTTTACGATGTGCTTTACTCGATCGCTCATTTGAGCGCCATTGCCTATCCAGTAGTCAACGCGAGATAAATCGATGTTTGTGCCAATCGCTTCACCGCGAGCCATTGGGTTGTAGTAACCCAGGCGCTCAAGGTAGCGACCGTCACGACGGTTGCGGCTGTCAGTTGCAACCACGTGATAGAACGGAGCTTTTTTAGCGCCGCCACGAGACAGACGAATGGTAACCATAGTGCAGTAGTCCACAAAAAACGGATAATCGGCCAACATCCAAAAGATGTGTGCTCGAAGGTAACTCCCAATTGTATCGGATTGGGTAAAAAAAGGACACCCAAAAAGGGCTTGTGCCGCTACATCACGCTACATCATTCCAGGGGGTAACTTACCCTGCATGCCGCGCATCATCTTCGCCATGCCGCCGCCTTTCATTTTTTTCATCATTTTGGACATTTGCAGATGCTGTTTCAGCAATTTATTCACATCTTGCACCTGACAACCGCTGCCCGCGGCGATTCGCTTGCGCCGAGAACCCTTGATGATGGCAGGATGCTTACGCTCCTGCGGCGTCATGGAATTGATGAGCGCGATCATACGAACAAATTCTTTATCGTTCGCTTTCTGTTTTACCGAGTCCGGCAAATCGGCCGCGCCTGGCAATTTGTCGATAAGGGCTGCCATGCCACCCATATTCGCCATTTGCTCTAATTGATCACGCATATCGGTTAAATCGAAATTTTTGCCGCGCTTGATCTTTTTGGCAAGTTTTTCTGCCTTGCCGTGATCGACTTTGGCGGTAACTTCCTCCACCAAACTGACCACATCCCCCATGCCCAATATGCGCGAGGCCACTCTATCGGGGTGAAAGGGCTCTAGGGCATCCAGCTTTTCACCCGAACCAATGAATTTAATCGGCTTGCCAGTCACCATTCGAACCGACAGCGCAGCCCCCCCTCGCGCATCGCCATCTGTTTTGGTCAGCACGACCCCTGTGAGCGGCAAGGCATCACCAAAGGCTTTGGCCGTGTTGGCCGCATCTTGCCCTGTCATGCTGTCCACAACAAACAGCGTCTCGATGGGGTTTACCACCTGATGCAGCGATTTAATTTCCCCCATCATTTCTTCATCAATGGCTAAGCGGCCCGCGGTATCCACCAGCAGCACGTCCACCATTTGAAGTTTTGCAGCCTCTAAGGCGCTTTTGGCGATACCGTTAACCGTATCGATCGCCGTACTGGGGTGGAACAAAACGTCCACCGACTCTGCAACGGTTTGCAGCTGCTTTATGGCTGCAGGACGATAAACATCACAGCTCACCACCATGACCTTTTTCTTGTCGCGCTCTTTAAGTAGCTTGGCAAGTTTGCCCACTGTGGTGGTTTTACCCGCACCCTGCAGGCCTGCCATCAAAACAACCGCAGGCGGCTGGGTGGCCAAATTCAGCGACTGGGTGGTTTCCCCCATTAACGACGTTAGTTCATCGTTCACCACTTTGATTAGGGCTTGCCCAGGGGACAAACTGCCCACCACTTCCTGACCTAGCGCCTTGGTGCGCACATTGTCGGTGAAGGTTTTCACCACCGGTAGCGCAACGTCCGCTTCCAGAAGAGCCATACGAACTTCGCGCATGGTATCTTTGATATTGTCTTCGGACAGCCGGCCTTGCCCGCGCAGCTGCTTGACCGTTCGGCCTAGCCGTTCACTTAATGACTCAAACATCTGTAAGGGTCGTCCTAGCTCTTGTTCACTTTTGGCGTCGAGTATATCTGTTCGTGACCAACCCCAACATACTCGCCATTGTTGCCGCCGTCCTTTATGTGGGCGCAGCCGTGGTATTGCTATTGAGCCTCACACGCACAAATAGCGAAGCCAGTGAGGGCAAATCACCATCTAAAGGCCGCAGCACCCTAATTCTTGCCGCCTCTGCCGCTGTTTTTCACACCTTTGTGGCATTGCATCAAACCGGCCTACCGCAAAATCTTCAACTGCCCATTCTGGTCTCGATGAACGTGGCTGCTTTATTTATTGTGACGCTGCTGCTGATCATTTGCTTACGCCAACAAGCGCATTATATGGGCCTGGCGGTATACCCTATTTCAGCCCTATTGCTGCTTCTGAGCGCCGCCACCCAAACACCTAGCACGGCACTGCCACTGAATATTCAGTTGCACGTGCTGTTATCGCTCGTCGCTTATGCGTTTCTAGCACTTGCGGCCGTGCAAGCCATTTTGGTGTGGGTGCAACGCGAAAAATTGCAGCACCACAAGCCTGGCGGAATATTGCGTTCACTGCCTGCGCTAGATTCCACCGAAAGACTGTTATTCACCCTGTTGTTTGCAGGCTTTGCCACCCTGTCATTATCTCTAGCCACCGGTTTTTTCTATCTAGAAGACCTTTTCGCTCAGCACCTGGTGCACAAAAGCGTTTTATCGGTATTGGCGTGGCTAATATTTGGGCTATTACTGTTCGCACGATGGCGCTGGGGCTGGCGCGGCAAACGGGCCGTATTTTGGACTTTGATCGGTTTCGCGGTGCTAATTCTTGCCTATTTTGGCAGTAAGTTCGTTCTTGAAATCGTTCTAAACCGCAACTAAGCCGTGGCTAGGCTATGATGAGCACAACTCCATTGTCAATTTGAGTAACTGCACAACTTGAACACTGTGCCCATCGGCGTGCTAGTGATTTTATTAGTCGGACTGATTTTGTTGTCTGGCTTTTTTTCCGGCTCCGAAACTGCGTTGATGTCGTTAAACCGATACCGGCTACGACATCAAGCCAAACAAGGTCATCGCGGTGCCATTCGCACCGCAAAATTGCTCGAGCGCCCCGATCGTTTGATCAGCCTAATCTTGCTTGGCAATAATTTTGTCAACATCTTAGCTTCTGCTATCGCCACCGTTATTGCACTGCGGTTAATGGGTGAAGCAGGCATAGCCGTGGCAACCGGTTTATTAACTTTAGTAATTTTAGTGTTTGCAGAAGTCACCCCTAAAACGCTTGCCACCTTACGCACGGAACAAATCGCATACCTTGCCTCAGCGGTTTATCAGCCCTTGATGAAAGCGGTTTACCCCTTGGTGCTAGCCACCAATTGGATGAGTGGTCAAATCTTAAAGCTGTTTAAAGTGGACAAAGAATCCACTGAAGTTGAAGCGCTTAGTAGCGATGAATTGCGCACCGTTCTCAATGAAACTACCGGCATGATTCCGCCGCGAAACCGTGACATGTTAGTGAACATTTTGGATCTATCCACAGTGTCGGTTAACGACATCATGGTGCCTAGAAACGAAATAACGGGCCTGGATATCGAAGACAGCTGGGACGAAGTTAAACAACAAATTAGTGAAAGCCGACACAGCCGAATGTTGGTGTTCAAAGAGAACATCGATGAAGTACAAGGCTTCATTTACTTACGCAAAATGTTCGACTCTCTGCACACTGGTGATTACACCCGCGAAACCTTAGAAAAAAATATTCGCGAGCCGTACTTCATTCCAGAAGGCACCACGCTTACGGTGCAATTACTTAATTTTCAGCGAGAAAAGCGGCGCATCGGCTTAGTGGTGGATGAGTACGGTGACATCCAAGGGCTTATCACCATCGAAGATATCGTTGAAGAAATCGTAGGCGAATTTGACACCGACCCCTACCACGGACCAGAAGAGGTTCAAGCTCAAGGCGATGGCAGTTTTATCGCAGAAGGAAGCGCGCAAATAAGAGCATTGAACAAAGCCTTGGAATGGGATTTATCCGCTGATGGGCCTAAAACACTGAACGGAATTGTGTTGGAACACTTTGAAAATTTCCCACCCCAAGGCGCTGTATTCACTTTCAATGGGCATCCGATGACGGTGCTGGAGGTGGAAGAGAATTTTGTACGCCGTGTGCGCATCGACCCCAAAGTGGAAACGATCGACGACGAAGCTGAGTCTTCTTAAGTGGCCAAAGCAAAGACGGCTTATGTGTGCAGTGCTTGCGGTGCATCCTTCACTAAATGGAACGGCCAATGCGCTGATTGTGAAGAATGGAACACACTGGAAGAAAGTGTTGCTGCACCCACTTCAGCAAAAAGTGATCGCTTTGCTAACTACGCTGGCGCCAGTGGCATCACCAACGCCGATGATGTTTCTCTTGAATCGCAAGCGCGCATTGGCACGGGTTTATCAGAATTGGATCGAGTGCTCGGCGGCGGACTAGTTTCAGGCTCGGTAACGTTATTAGGCGGTGATCCAGGCATTGGAAAATCCACCATTTTGGTGCAATGTTTAGCGAATTTATCCACCACTCATAGAACGCTTTATGTAACCGGTGAAGAATCATTACAGCAGGTGGCACTGCGGGCACGCCGCTTAGAACTGCCCACAGAAAATTTACGATTGCTGGCGGAAACCCGAGTTGAAGCCATCATCGCGCATGCGCAAAAGGAACAGCCATTAGTCATCGTGGTGGATTCCATTCAAACGATGCACACAGAAACTTTAAATTCAGCCCCGGGGGCTGTGGCCCAAGTGCGCGAGAGCTCCGCTCGTTTGGTTCGTTATGCCAAACAAGCCGGGGTGGCTGTATTTGTGGTGGGACACGTCACCAAAGAAGGGGCTTTGGCAGGGCCTCGCGTGCTTGAGCACATGGTAGACACGGTGTTGTATTTTGAAGGTGATCCTGGTAGCCGATATCGCGTTATACGTGCGGTAAAAAACCGATTTGGGGCCGTCAATGAATTAGGCGTTTTCGCTATGGGCGAACAGGGTTTGAAAGCGGTTCCCAACCCTTCTGCCATCTTTTTATCAAGACACCCTGAGCCTGTTAGCGGCAGTGTCATCATGGTTACTCGAGAAGGCACGCGGCCGCTACTGGTGGAAGCACAGGCCTTGGTTGATACCAGCCATTCAGGAGCACCTAGGCGCGTAGCTTTGGGTTTAGAACAAAACCGATTGGCCATGCTCCTTGCGGTTATGCACCGTCATGCAGGCATCGCTATGTTCGATCAGGACGTTTACATCAATGTGGTGGGCGGTGTTCGAATCTCAGAAACCGCGGCTGACTTACCCGTGTTACTTTCCGCTTTGTCCTCTTTTCGAAACCGCCCGCTGCCCAGCGATCTGATCGTTTTTGGGGAAATTGGCCTAGCCGGTGAGGTACGACCTGTGGCCAATGGCGAAGAACGACTTGCCGAAGCAAAAAAACACGGCTTCAAACGAGCCATTGTGCCCGTGGCTAACGCTCCAAAACGGCCCATCAAAGGGCTGCGTGTGGATGGTGTTTACCGCCTTCACCAAGCGCTTGATTTGTTAGACTGACACCTCGGTAAATAGGCTGTAACTCGCGTGGCGCAGAAATCTAAATCTATTCCAAAATCCATGGGCTTTGAAGACGCCCTGGCTGAGCTTGAAAACTTGGTCATCGATATGGAATCTGGCGAACAATCCTTAGAAGAATCTTTGGCTCAATTCGAACGCGGCGTAAGTTTAGCTAGGCATTGCCAAACCAGCCTGAAAGCGGCCGAACAAAAAGTGCAAGTGTTAATGCAGCAATCCGACGGCAAGGATGTATTGGCTGACCTGGACGCTGACGATGACGCCAACTGACCAACTGCTTAAGAATTACCAGAATCGTGTAGATCGTGTTCTGCTCGATTTACTGCCACCGGTAAACAGCAGCAACACTCAGTTGCCTGCAGCCATGCGTTACGCCGTCACGGTGGGCGGTAAACGCGTTAGGCCCAGCCTAACCTACGTTACCGGCCAAGCCTTAGGTGTGCCGTTAGAACGATTAGATGTGCCCGCGGCATCCGTTGAAATGCTACATGCCTATTCTTTAGTCCACGACGACTTACCCGCCATGGACGACGATGATTTACGACGCGGCCAGCCCACATGCCACATCAAATTTAACGAAGCTACCGCGATCTTAGCTGGCGATGCCTTGCAAGCTTTAGCGTTTACTATTCTTGCGAACAATGAAGATGCCGTCATCACCACCGATGACAAACTGCGCATGGTGAAAGTGCTCGGCGATGCCAGTGGGTCAGCAGGAATGGCCGTTGGTCAGGCAATTGACTTAGAGTCTGTAAACGAATCACTGACCATCGAGCAATTGGAAAACATGCACCGACATAAAACCGGTGCTTTAATTCGTGCCAGCGTTGCCATGGCAGGCTTAGCCGCCGATTCACCAACTGACGAATTAATGGCACGACTTGATCGTTTCGCCTCCGCCATAGGTCTTTGTTTCCAAATTGTCGATGATATCTTGGATGTGGTGGCTGACACCGATACACTGGGCAAGCAGCAAGGCGCTGATATTGCGCTGAACAAGCCAACGTACCCTGCACTATTAGGGCTGGACGGCGCTCGTGAGCATGCAGCAGAAATGCATCAGTGTGCTTTGTCTGAATTAGAAGGCCTGGGTCCACAGTTCGATGAACTGCGGCAAGTGGCCAACTACATTACCAAGCGTGGCCATTGAGTTACCAATGGATATAGCCAGCCAATTTCCGCTGCTAAGCCAGATCGACAACCCAGCAGATTTACGCAAACTGGAGATTGGCGAACTGCCTGAAGTGAGCAAAGAACTGCGCCAATTCTTAATAGAATCGGTAGCGCGTACCGGTGGGCATTTTGGCTCTAGCCTTGGCACCATCGAACTAACCGTCGCTTTGCATTATGTTTTCAACACCCCTTACGACAAACTCGTATGGGATGTAGGCCATCAAACCTACGGTCATAAAATTTTAACGGGCCGCAAAAATCGTATGAACACCATGCGAATGGCCGATGGCTTAGCCCCGTTTCCAAAACGCGAAGAAAGTGAATACGATACGTTTGGTGTTGGCCATTCCAGCACTTCGGTTAGCGCGGCATTGGGTATGGCCATTGCCGCCCAGCAAGAAGCCAAGATCAATCCTGGCATTGCAACGCGAAAAGCCATTGCTGTTATTGGTGATGGCGCGCTCACCGCAGGCTTAGCTTATGAAGCATTGAATCACGCTGGCGGATTAAGAACCGACATGTTGGTTGTGTTAAACGATAACGATATGTCTATCTCACCTAATGTGGGTGCGATGAATCGTTATCTTGCACGTTTACTTACTGGGCCTATCGTTTCAGGGGCACGTGAAGGCAGTAAAAAAGTGTTGAGTAAAACCCCACCGCTGTTTGAATTTGCCAAACGCACAGAAGAACAAGTAAAAGGCATGGTCGTTCCATCGTCCATGTTTGAAGAATTGGGGTTTAACTATTACGGCCCAGTTGATGGGCATGATGTTGAAGGTTTAGTAGCCGTCATGCAAAACATGAAAAACTTATCTGGCCCCTTGTTTTTGCATGTGGTAACCAAAAAAGGATACGGCTATAAGTTTGCTGAAGAAGATCCACTAGCGTTGCATGCAGTTACCCCTTTTGATCCTGCAACCGGCAAAAGCTTAAAACAAGGGAGTGGCAGTAATCGCCCCACCTACACCAAAGTATTTGGAAATTGGTTGTGCGACATGGCTGAAAACGATAAGCGCATCGTGGGGATAACGCCTGCCATGCGTGAAGGTTCTGGCATGGTGGAATTTGAACAGCGTTTCCCTGATCGTTATTTTGATGTGGGAATTGCTGAACAACATGCGGTAACGCTTGCCGCAGGCCTAGCTTGTGGTGGCCAAAAACCCGTAGTAGCCATTTATTCCACTTTCCTGCAACGCGCATACGATCAATTAATCCACGACGTTGCTGTGCAAAATCTACCGGTTGTGTTTGCTATCGATCGTGCAGGTTTAGTTGGCCCAGACGGGCCCACACACGCAGGAGCTTATGATTTTAGTTTCCTTCGCTGCATTCCTAATATGACCATCATGGCACCGGCAGATGAAAATGAATGTCGCCAGATGTTGTACACAGCAACGTGTATGGATTCACCATCCTCGGTTCGATACCCTCGTGGCCATGGCCCAGGTGTTGACGTTGATATGGAAATGACAGAACTTCCCATTGGCAAAGCTGAGCTGCGTCGCACAGGAACTGGCACAGCCCTTTTAGCATTCGGCTCTATGGTTGATGTTGCGATGGAAGTGGGCGAGGCGCTGAACATGACAGTGGTTAATATGCGTTTTGTTAAACCACTAGATAATAACTTGTTAGATGAACTCGTTAAAACGCACAAGCGTTTTATAACGATAGAAGAGAACGCTATTGCCGGTGGCGCAGGCGCAGGTATTGTTGAATACATCGCCGGTGAGCATTGCAGCTTTCCCGTATCCATTATTGGGTTAACCGATGATTACATAGAGCACGGATCACGGGAAGAATTGTTGGCTCGGGCTGGGTTGGATTTGGCTGGGGTTACTGATCAGGTTCAGCAGGTTTTGGCTCAATAGGCTGACATTGCAGCCGGCATCGTCGTTGGGGCCGACACATAGCGCAATGCAATTCCAAAACTGGGGTGCTGTGAACCCGTCCATGGGGGCTTCGCAGCCGCATCCTTGCGCGGGCCGACACTTAGTGCAATGCAAATCCAAAACTGGGGCGCCGTGAACCCATCCATGGGGGCTTCGCAGCCGCATCCTTGCGGCTGAGACCCAGTTTTGGATTTGCATTGCGCTAAGTGTCTGGTTTTTTGTGTTGGAGGTGTATTCGAAAAATATTTTGCTTGATTAAAGCTATTGGGTAGTTGGCCCTTGATAGCAAAAATACGTGTTTTTGTTTTCATGCTTTTGTGAAATTAGCGAAGGTTTTTTCATCGCTGTTATTTATGAACTTAACGCTTTTATGGATATCTGATTTTTTTCCAAAAAATAAAGATTCTTGCAAAAGCAAAAATGAACAACACTTCGACACCTAGCAATTCTGTTAATGAAGATTCACAAGAGTTAAAAAACAAGAATATTAAGAATGCGCCTGCGGCGTTAGTTACTAAAACGACTCTGCTTGATGGTAGTGATGCAGAATTAAAACGCGAAGAAATTTTGCACTATTTCCATCAAACTTTTTCATTGTATGAGAGTTTGTTCGAATGTCTTTCAAGCGATGAATCTTATTACCAACGGGCTAGCCCTCTCCGTCATCCCTTAATTTTCTATTATGGCCACACGGCAGTTTTCTTTGTTAACAAGCTGAACGTAGCCAATTTGATTGATCATCGAATTGATGCCGATTTGGAGTCGTCTCTGGCTATTGGTGTTGACGAGATGTCTTGGGATGATTTAAACGATAAAAGTTACGACTGGCCTTCGCCTGCAACTGTGAAGGCATATCGTGATAAGACACGTGAGTTAGTGGATAACTTTATTCGCATTTGCGATATTACGTTGCCCATCCAATGGGATGATCCTTTATGGATCGTAATGATGGGCATAGAACATGAGCGTATTCATCTTGAGACTTCATCTGTTCTTATTCGAGAACTGCCGCTGGCGTATGTTCAACCGAACAAACTATGGGGCAATATTTGCCAGACTACCGGCAAAGCGCCAACAAACGAGCTCTTGTCAGTAGAAGGTGGCTCAGTGGTTATTGGCAAGTCAAAAGATGACCCACTGTATGGGTGGGATTTGGAATACGGCAAACAAACCCATCAAGTGGACGACTTTAAAGCCAGTAAATACTTAGTCAGTAATGCCGAATATAAAGAATTTATGGATGCGGGTGGTTACACCACGCAACGTTACTGGACTGAAGAAGGTTGGGGGTGGGTGCAATACCGAAAAGCCACCATGCCGGTATTCTGGCAACGCGATGGCGAACAGTATAAGTATCGCACCATGCTAGAAGAAATTGATATGCCGTGGGATTGGCCAGTAGATTTAACCTACTTAGAATCAAAGGCATTTTGTGAATGGAAATCTGAGGTCACGGGTAAATCCATTCGTTTACCATCCGAGGCGGAGTGGTATCACTTACGAAAATTAGTGGATACCGACCAACCCTTTTGGAACAATGCACCTGGCAACATAAATTTAGAATACGACATGTCGTCTTGTCCGGTGAATAGACATGAATGCAAAGGCGGCTTTTTTGACATCATTGGTAACGTATGGCAATGGACAGAATCACCTATTGATGCGCTGGCTGGCTACGAAGTGCACCCAGCTTATGATGACTTTTCTACACCCACTTTCGATGGTAAACACAACATTATCAAAGGAGGTTGTTGGATCTCTACGGGTAATTACGCCATTAAAGATTCTCGCTATGCCTTCAGACGTCATTTTTATCAACATTCAGGCATGCGCTACGTTGAAGCCAACCCCTTACCCGAGATCAAAATGAATCTTTATGAAATGGACGACATGGTGTCGCAGTACATTGAATTTCACTATGGCGAAGAATATTTTAATGTTCCCAATTTCCCAGTGGCTTGCATTCAACACAGTATGAATGCTGCAAAAGGTGGGGCAACGGGCAAAGCGTTAGACTTAGGCTGTGCTACAGGCCGATCTAGCTTTGAATTGGCCAAACACTTTGATCATGTCGATGCGTTAGATTTTTCAGCTCGCCTTATTCAAGCCCCTACCGAACTACAAAGCTCAGGCCTGCAGCGATACGCGATTCAAGATGAAGGCGACATTGTCTCCTTTAAAGAAATATCGCTAGCCCAATTCGGGTATGAAGATGTGAAAAACAAAGTCAATTTCATGCAAGGCGATGCGTGCAACTTACCTGAAAAATTTAACGGTTACGATCTTGTATTCGCTGGCAATCTCATCGACAGACTGTACGACCCAAAGCAATTTCTGGAACTGATTAAGGGGCGTATTAATCCTGGTGGCTTTTTGGTAATTACATCCCCATACACTTGGCTGGAGTCTTTTACAGAGAAAGACAAATGGCTAGGTGGTTTTAAAGCCAATACGGGGGAAAACTTTACTACCCTAGAGGGTATTGGGCAGGCATTGCTGCCTGAATTTGAGCAACATCAAAAGCCCATTGATGTGCCATTTGTAATTCGAGAAACTCGCCGCAAGCATCAACATACGGTGGCGGAGTTATCGGTTTGGCGAAAGGTTTAATAAACACCTTTAATGCTGGGGCCGAAACTTAGCGCGATGCAAATACTTAGGGGCCGAAACTTAACGTGAGTCTAATCCAAGACTGGGTCTCAGCCGCAAGGATGCGGCTGCGAAGCCCCCATGGATGGGTTCATGGCGCCCCAGTTTTGGATTTGACTCGCGTTAAGTGTCTGAGTGTTAGAGAGCTTGGGCTTGAACGGGAGGTTTACCGCCCTAGTGCTACTCCTTCGCGCCTTGGGTCGGCTCCACCCATCAGCTTTCCATCATCAATAATAATGGCGTGCAAGCCTGAGGTTAGGCTTCGAAGGTTTACTTCATAACCGATGGCTTCTAACTCGGCTTGCAAGCTTTCAGAGCCGGTGCCTTCTTCTAAATCATAAGTACCGAACCGATTAACGGCATGAGGCATGCTGAGTGCATCTTGTGCGTTCATACCCCAATCTAGATGGGCGATGATGGCTTGTGCTACGTAACCAATGATACGGCTACCACCAGGTGAACCTACCACCATATAAGGCTTACCGTCTTTCATCACAATGGTGGGTGCCATGGAGGATCGCGGGCGTTTACCGGGTTCAACTCGGTTTGCGATGGGTATGCCTTCTTTATGGGTGGCGAATGAGAAATCGGTTAATTCGTTGTTTAACAGAAAACCTCCGCTCATTAAACGCGAACCAAAACCATTTTCTATGGTGGTGGTGATCGATACCGCATTGCCATCGGCATCAACAATAGAAAAATGGCTTGTGGATTTAAATTCAATACTTTCATCATCAGCCAGAAGCATAGCGTGATCCCATTCAGGAGAACCCGCGGCCACTTCTTCAAGTGCTTTATCACCTTCTAATAATGCTGCTCGTTCAGCTAAGTAAGACTTCGCTACTAAACCTTCTGTCGGCATGGGCACAAAATCACTGTCGGCCATGTAACGCCCACGATCGGCAAACGCTAACCGCGAGGCATCACCAATTAAACGCCAGCTTTCAACAGACGTTGGCCCCAATGCTTTTAAATCATACGAATTTAGTGTTCCAAGAATTTGCCCAACCGTTAAGGCGCCAGAGGAAGGTGGACCCATACCGCACACATCATGCTCACGGTAGTTTACGCACACGGGCTCTCGCTCTTTAATGTTGTAGTTGGCCAGATCGGCCATGGCCAAAACGCCTGGATTACCAGCGCTTTGCACTTTATCGACTATGCCTTGTGCGATAGGTCCTGTATAAAAAGCATCGGCACCACCTTTTGCTACCTTCGTTAGTGTTTCAGCGTATTCAGGGTTTTTCAGTAGATAACCCACAGGATGCGGATTGCCATCATCACCGAAGAAATACGCTTTTGTATCTGGGTGAACGGACAATCGTTCAATATCATTGCTAATTGATTCGTGCATACGAGCTGACACTTCAAACCCACTGTTTGCAAGATCAATAGCAGGTTGCACTAAAGCATCCCAGCTCATACTACCGTGCAACTTGTGCGTCTCGTACATTAATTTCAGCGTACCAGGCGTGCCCACTGATCGGCCACCCACAACAGCATCCCAAAATTTTAACTTCTCGCCATTGTCATCTTGAAATAACAACGGTGTCGCTGCCATCGGTGCGGTTTCACGACCATCGTATGTGGTCAAGGCCTTATCTTTAGCGTTGTAATACACGAGAAAGGCGCCGCCACCTAATCCAGAAGACTGCGGTTCCACTAAACCTAAGATGAGCTGGGTTGCCACCATTGCATCTATAGCGTTACCCCCATTAGATAGAACACGAAGCCCGGCTTCAGCGGCATAAGGGTTGGCTGCAGCGACCATAAAGTTTTCTGCTACTACCATTGGCGCTGATGAAATACTTGTTGCGATTTCAGGTGCAAAACCGTCTGCAACCTCTTGCGCGTTCGCACCCACTGAACAGATTAAAAGCGATCCAAGTGCTACGTTGCGTATCTTAAATGGCATGTTTATACCTGCGTAAGGGTTCTTCGGAAGTCCTTAGTCAAACACATTCGCAGAATAAATGAAAGAACGGCTTAACCTGAAACGTATCGCTTGATTAATGTGGCCACGCTTTCAGCATTCAATACTGGTGGAAAAAATGTCTGAAGTTTGCCATCAGGACCCATCAAATAAAAATAAGACTGATGAGATACCACAGCACTTTCAGCTAGCTCAAAATCTAGTACGGAAGGTTTTTGTTTATAGGCTTTGTAAACCGGCTTCAATTCATCCAAAGTACCCGTTAGGCCTATCAAAGCCGCGTGATAACCCGCTAGACTATTTTTCAAAACCTCAGGCGTATCGTTAGCAGGATCTACTGTTATCACTAGTGGGTTAATTTTTTCTAATGGTTTATCGATATCGTTTTCTAAAATGGTTAGTGCATCCGCAATGCGCTTTAACGATATAGAACACATGATTTGGCAATTGCTGTATCCGAAAAACACTAACATGTGTTTTCCAGCATAAGTTTGATCGGTTACGGGTTGCCCTAAATGATTAGTTAGCGAGAACGGACCACCAATACTGGCTATTTCTGCTGGCAATACGTTATTGGTGGTAGCCACTTCAACAGACACACCTGAATCGTCGTGGTTTTCACCATCGTGCGCATGAACAACATTCAATCCGTTGCCGATGAGAATGACCATGGCCGCTAACCACAGATTAAATTTAGATGAATATCGAACCATTCGCTTTAGTTTCAATTGAAGATACAACAACCGATTATTGAAAATATTCTTGATCGGCTTCTACACCTAAACCTAACCTGCCATCGCGCTCAAGTATGGTTTTCACTCTATCGTCATTGTCATACCACCGACTCGCCACAGACAAAGGCTGGCCAGTTCGTTCTGACCAAGCTTGCAAATAGCGAGTCGCTTTCAGCCATTTGCCTCCGGGCTGACGAACATTTTGCACTTGAAAAAACTTAACGCCTTGATGTTCGGTAAACAACCCGTTAACTTCAACTGTTTCTGCACAAAACGGCCATAACTCATCCACAGCACCTGAGTAAAAATTAAGATTCTTTGCAGCTAATACGGTTCCAAATTCTTCAGTTTTTACGGCTAACTGCCGCTTGCCTTCACCGCAGTTATCGGCACAATTTCCGGTAAGCTCACACTGCACATCCACAACAGTACCTACAAATCCATTTTTCTCAGCATTGGTAACTGGCCAATTGTCGATCCCACCAGGACCAGCTGCACAACCTGTTAACCCAACGCACAACGCTGCCATAACTACATGCCATGTTTTCTTGACCATAACGTTTGCATAATTCACTGTACTGACTCCACTAACTAAAACGATATTTAGATGACGGCGGGATCGATTCAACCACGATTGGTTCAACCATTACCGGATCAATTTTGCGTGCGAACACAACGCTCTTTAACCTTTTCGAGCGCTACGGGCGAGCATCCCCAGGCACTATGCCGAATTTCTCGTGGGATAGATTCACAATGCCATGGTCAGTAACCACTTCATCGATGTTTACGTAATTAAGCCCATCTAACTCAAACACCGTTCCTGTGATGGTGAGCTCTCTGCTTTGCAGATCAAGAACTTTATCATTAGCTACGCTGGTATCGTCGCCTTCAAAAGACAACACCATATACACTTTGTTGTCCTCCTTATTCAGCAAACCAACGGGAATACCCCCAGCGGCACACCAAACCGCGCATACGTGATGCGCTGTGCCAGTCACGGCTGCCGAAGAACCCATAATTTGCGAAACATAGCACCAAGTATCAATCATCTCACCTGTCATGGTGACTTTTTTGCCATCTATGGCTTGAACCTGAGTTGGCATAATGGCACTTAACAATACAGCCGCAGCGCCTACATAAACTGAAGATCGCGCTGAACGTGCTGAACGCATTAAATTGGCCAAAGCTTGTGTGAAGCCGTTAATTGATTTTATGTTCATTGAGATTATTCTATGTAAAGTGGTGTTTGCGCCTGATTTTCTCGTGGCACAAAAAATCTAACGTTAATCAAATAGTTATTGAAATTTATAACAACAAACTCTGCCACTGTAAAGGCGATATCAAAATCGTATACTTTCTGGTGGCAGATTAAGTTATCGCAGCTGGCTGTCTTTACTTCCACGGCGGTTGTAACCTACGTTGGCTGATTGCTTAGCATCGGCAGTTTCTTGGCAAACGATGCACAATTGCACGCCAGGTACGGCATGCCTTCGCTTTTCAGGAATTTCTGCGTCGCACTCAATGCAATGGGTTAAGCTATCGCCTTGTGGCAATTGGTTGCGTATGCGACTTACGGCATCATTTAACGAATCATCGATTTGATCTTGCACTGCCCCATCTTTTGCAAATCCGCCAGCCACTGCATTTTCCCCAAATAAAAACGTTGTTGCCATTGCCATTAAAACCAGCTTAAACACGTGATAAATCAGCAGCCGCAATAAGTAGCTCAGTTAAATAAGGTTTATCGATATCGTAAACACTAACAAAATTTACATGCCGCCGAACCTTGCCCTTACCTTGTAGCATTTTTTCAGGATCAGTTAACTTAGCCCCCTGGCTGAATACAACCTGCACGTGATTTTCGTATGAAAACAACCCACAAAACTGTCCTTCTTTTTGTTCAGGGTTTAAAGTGAACAGAACACCGCCGTATTTTTCCAGCGTATCGGCTGTCGGAACAGCCTTAAGTATGATTTGGCTTAATTCATTAATCAGCAATGCTTTGTCTTGCTCATTCATGTGCATTCGTGCTCAACTGGCCTGTATTGAGTCGTTAAAGTGCAATCAAAGTTAAAGTGCAATCTATAACCACTATAAGCTCATTAAGTCGTCTTTTCAAAACAGTCCTTCAAACGGTTGCTTCAGCATCTCCGGCAACCGCTTTACCCGTAATGGCATACCATCGACTAGCCGTATGTGGCTTTAACACTTCCACCCGTTCAGGGTTTGTTGACACACTGGCAAGCACAGCATCAAGCGCGCATTGTTCGGTATTATTTTTTTCACTTAAGTGCCCTAACAAAATACACTCAAGTGCTGGGTGGTCAACAGCACGAACTACAGGGCCTGCCTGAAGATTGCCAAGATGGCCAAAGTTCCCTCGTATGCGATGCTGCAAGCTGGGTGGGTAAGGCCCGTTTCTCAACATATCATCATCGTAATTACATTCGATGAGCATCCCGTTTACTCCTGCTAGCTTACTTAATACAAATGGCGGGCACACACCCATATCCGTTGCCACAACAAAACTTACCTTGTCTTTTCGTACAACGAACTGGCAGGATTCAGCCGCATCGTGCGGGGTGGGGAATGGGTCAATTTCTAAATCCCCCAGTGTAAAAGGTGCATGCGCATGAAAAAGCTCATAAGACAATAAGCGATCATCTTTTAACCGCCTGAAGGTTCCGTGAGTTAAGTAGATGGGAACACCGAACTTACGAGACAAAGGCCCGATGCCTTTCACATGATCGCCGTGTTCGTGGGATATCAACACAGCGGATAAATCCGAAGGAGCCACGCCAAGGGAGGCCATCCGCTTCAACGTTTCTTTAAGAGTGAATCCGCAATCGATCAATACCGTGGTTTTAGCGGAACGAACAAGGGTTGCGTTACCCGTACTGCCACTACCTAAAGAGGCAACCTCTAACATTCGCCAACACAAACGTTACGCACTGCCGCGACAGCGATAAAACAACCACTATCAATTTTCATTGACTTATTGCTTACAGCGGTTGGAACAAAGGTACTGCCACTCAATGGCTTAGACCAATTGATCACGCAAACTGCCTAAAAGAGCTTGCTGTTGTTCGCGCGTTAAAGGCTCTGCGGCGTTCACGGTAACTCTTGCCGCACTGACATTCACCGCAGATATTCGAAACGATACCGCCACACCATCAATCACGGCGTTTAGTCGACCAATATTGCCATCTGACTCTACGCCTTCAGCAGCTATCGCTTTTAGCGCATTATCCACAGCACGAAAAGCCGGTTGATAACCTCGGTACACCACTAACCAAGTGTCGGACGCGGTAGATTCTAGTGTGGCATCTTGTAAAAGGGCTGCAGCAGAATCGTCTTTTAAAATGCCGCGGGCGCGTTGCTCTTGCACACCGAAAAACACCATTAACCGGATCATCAGCTCACTGGTGTTTTCAGGATCATGACTGGAAGGCGGCCAAACATCGTCGGTACTAATTTGTACATCGGCGTTAGCGGCCACTTGTTGGCGTGAAAACAAACGCGTGCTGTTGCCAGCGCCTCGTTCCACACGAAATGCTACGCGCATAACCGTTGCATCGGTGCCCAGTAAATTCTTCAAAGCACCGCGCGCACCTTGCCCACCCAGTTCTCGCCACTGACTGCTCATCACACCGGTTAAGGGCTCAGCCTTTGCAATGGGTAAACGCTCACCGGATAAAAACTCCTGCAACTGCGGCCAAACCTCTTCGGGTGTTTTTTGAATCTCGAGATAATTCTCACCCGCCTGACGTACAAATCGCACAGCGGCTGATTCAGGCAGCAAAGTGTTTCGGGTAATTGCCCCGCCACTGGTACCAGGCAGCACAAATTGCTCGCCTTCAGCCACACTGGTTAGATCTGGCGGAACTTGTAAATTACGCGCCTGAGTGGCGTTTTTTGAATACAGACCTTCGGGGCTATTCACTCGGTAGCCCGTTTGGCAAGCCGCTACGCTCAATCCCAACAACACAGTCGCAAACACGCGATACATGACGATCTCCAAAAAACGCTTTACGCTGGCAGCGCGCCAGCCTTAATCAATGCGGACTTCACCTGTTGATGATAGTCGCTAGACAGTGAGGTTAAAGGCAGCCGTAATGTTGGGCCGCATCGGCCCATGGTGTGCAACGCCCATTTCACCGGAATGGGATTGGATTCTAAAAAGAGCACACTGTGTAAATCTTCTATAGGGGCGTTGATTTCAGTTGCGGCTGCTCGATCACCGGCAATTGCTGCCCGGCACATGTCCGACATCGCCTTAGGGGCAACGTTCGCCGTTACTGATATATCGCCATGACAGCCTGCCAACATGCTTTCAAGCGCGGTAGCGTCATCGCCGGTAACAATCATGAAATCGCTATCTACGACGTCTAGTAGCTCTTTAATTCTATCAACGCTGCCATAAGCCTCTTTTATCCCAACAATATTTCCCACCTTAGAAAGGCGCGCTGTGGTGGCAGGCGTCATGTCTAATGCGGTTCGACCTGGCACGTTGTAGAGAATTTGAGGAATGGAGACCGCTTTTGCCAAGGCACTGAAATGCTGAAACAGCCCCTCTTGTGTGGGCTTATTGTAATAAGGGGTAACCAACAAACAGGCATCGGCACCGGCGTCCGCTGCGTGCGTTGTCAATTCAATGGCTTCTGCGGTTGAGTTGGCGCCCGTTCCAGCAATGACAGGAATTCGCTTATTGACCAACTGCACCACTTGCTCAATAACGGCTGTGTGCTCAGGCACCGCGAGTGTGGCCGATTCGCCTGTGGTGCCCACCGCCACGATGGCATCGGTGCCCTGCTCAATATGCCATTCCACCAAATCGGCCAGCGCCGGTTTGTCTACCAAGCCATCGGTATTCAGTGGAGTAGCAAGGGCGACCATACTGCCTTGATGGAACATTAGGGCATCTCTAAAAACTTGGAAGGTAGATGATACAACCAACCCACCCTGTAGCGCTTATTCCGTTGAGGCATTGGCCGGAGCGTTTTTACGCTCATTAACCGCAAATCGCTGATCGTGCCGCGGCCACACCTTCATGACCGTCTGCACCAGTGTGGCCAAGGGAATGGCGAAAAATACCCCCCAAAGACCAAACAGCCCACCAAAAAACAGCACCGAAAGAATTATGGCCAAAGGGTGCAGATTGACGGCTTCTGAGAACAACAAGGGCACCAGAGCGTTTCCATCAAGAATTTGAATGATTTGGTAGTACAGCAGAAGCCACCAAAATTGCGCCGTTAGCCCCCATTGGAAGTAGGCAATGATCGCGATAGGAACCGTGACCACCACGGCGCCAATGTACGGCACGATTACCGACATCCCTACCAAAAAGCTCAGTAACAATGAATAATCCAGCCCTGACAGGGCGAATACCACATAGGTGGCTAGCCAAACAATCACGATTTCAACAAATTTACCGCGTATGTAGTTGGCTATTTTCTGATCCACTTCGCGCCACACTTGGAACGACAATTCACTTCGGCGCGGCATGAATCCCAAAGCCCATGCCAGTAATTTATCTTTGTCTTTCAAAGTAAAAAACACCATCAAGGGCACCAATACGGCGTACACACCAATGGCGACTAAGGTGCCCACTTGAGCAAATGAGAATTCTAAGAAATCTTGCGTGGCTTGACCCAGCTCTGCGCGAAGGGTGCCGATAAGCTCATTGATTTGCTGAACCGTAAACACCTCAGGGTATTTGTCCGGCAGTTTCAACAATTGCTCTTGCCCTTGCACAATCATGCTGGGCAAAGCTCGGATAACTTGGGTAATTTGCTGAGATAACACCGGTACCACACCAAACATGAGTATCAGTGAAAGCGCGATAAACATCAGCAGCACCACCACGACCGACGGGGTACGAGGCATGCCTGCTCGCTGCATAATGCCCACCACCCCTTCGAGCAGATAGGCCAGCACTAAGGCCACGATTGCAGGCGCCATGATGTCGCCAAACAATAAAATAAGGCCGAACATCGACAACAACAGAAACGCAAGGATAACGGCCTGAGGGTCGGAGAAGTTTCGGTGGTACCAATCGCGAATCAGATCGAACATGGGAGTATCAACGCAATGCGTCGATTTTAAAGCCGGTGCTATTAGGGACCTTATTATGCCATTGAATGCTCAGCTTAAATGGCACTGATGTCGCCATCACTTTGACGCAACAGCCTAACTATTGGGGCTACATTTAGCCTTGCGCGCAGTAGCGCCGAGCAAAATCAAACAATTCATCCATCAGGCGCAACCGAAATTGCTGACGCTGGCGAACAAAATAGAATGGCCTATGTAAAGCAGGAATTAACGGCCTCATGACCAACAACCCCAGCTCAACTTCTTTCTTTACTGTCGCAACCGAGACAATCGAGACACCCAAACCAGCCTGTACCGCACCTTTTATGGCCTCAGTGCTGCCCAATTCAAATGAATTCTGCAGCTGTTCTTCGTTCAGCCCATGGTTTTGTAAATAGGTGGCGGTAACGCTTCGAGTACCCGAGCCGTCTTCACGCTGTACAAAGGGGTACCGAGTTAAGTCTTTGGGCTCAATGTGTTGCTGCTGCGCTAACTCATGATCGCAAGGCATGATCACCACCAACTCATCCATTTGGCAATCTTCCACCAGCAGGTTTTGATTGTGAACTTCACCTTCCACGATGCCCAAATCGATAGAGCTATCGGCCACCAAAGCAACGATGGCATCGGTGTTCGCCACCCGTAATCGCACATGTACATCGGGAAATTCGTGCCGAAAGCCTCCCAAAAGCTCTGGCAACATGTATTCAGCGATGGTGGTGCTCGCACCTAAGCTAAGAAGACCACTGCGATCTCCTGTCATGAGTTTTACCGACTCGTGCATGTCGTCATAGAGCGACAAAATACGCGAGGCATAATCTAGCACTTGCTCACCAGCAGGCGTTAACGAGATTTTATTGTTCACACGATCGAACAAGCGCGTGTTGAAATCCGCTTCTAGCTGCCGGATTTGATGAGTAACGGCCGGCTGAGTCATGTGCAGCATTTCAGCGGCGCGGGTGAAATTTAAAACCTGCGCAACGGTATGAAATACTTGGAGTCGTCTGTCAGACATGACCACCATTCTAACCACTGTGGACGCAAGTGACGGCACCAATCTGGCTATACTCGTCACATCTCCCATTTAACGACAAAAGATTAAGGCCATGCGAGCCAGCCAGTTTCATATTGCCACTACCAAAGAAACCCCAGCCGATGCAGAAATCATCAGCCATCAGCTGATGCTGCGCGCAGGGCTGATTCGCCGCCTGGCTTCCGGTTTGTACAGCTGGATGCCGCTGGGGCTTCGCGTGGTGAGAAAGGTGGAACACATTGTGCGCGAGGAAATGAATCGCGCCGGCGCTTTAGAATGCCTACTGCCCGCCGTTCAACCAGCCGAACTGTGGCAAGAGTCTGGCCGCTGGGAGAAATATGGCCCTGAACTGCTGCGTTTGCACGATCGACACGATCGAGAATTCTGCGTAGGCCCTACCCACGAGGAAGTGATTACCGATATCGCTCGAAAAGAATTGCGCAGCTACAAACAGCTACCCATCAATCTTTATCAAATTCAAACCAAATTCCGCGATGAAATTCGCCCGCGTTTTGGGGTAATGCGTTCGCGTGAATTCATTATGAAGGATGCCTACTCTTTTCATATTGATGGTGCATCACTGAGCCAAACCTTTGATGATATGCACACAGCCTATTGCGCCGTGTTCGATCGCATCGGTTTAGATTATCGCCCAGTAGATGCCGATAGCGGCAGCATCGGCGGTGCAAAGAGTACTGAATTTCATGTGCTAGCCAATAGCGGTGAAGATGGCTTAGCCACATCCACGGTAAGTGACTACGCTGCGAATGTGGAAAAAGCAGCCGTTGTTTGCACCACTACTCGTGCGGATGCCACAGCAGAGCAGACAGTGATTGATACCCCAGGGGTTCACACTATTGATGAACTCTGTAAAGCAACAGGGGCGAACGCTTCTCAGTGTGCAAAAACCTTATTAGTCAATGGTGTTGGCATGAACACCCAAGAAGATGGCAGCGCTGTGGATGGGCCGAAAGTTGTTGCTCTAGTGATAAGAGGCGATCATGAGCTCAACGACATTAAGGCTGAAAAACATCCACTGGTTCAATCACCTTTAACGTTTGCCGATGCGAAGAGCATTCGCGATGTAGCGAATTGCGATGCAGGCTCTATTGGCCCTATCGGATTAAGCATTCCAGTAATTGCCGACCAAGACGCTGCCAATATGAGTGACTTCGTGGTCGGTGCTAACGAAAATAATAAACACATCACAGGTGTTAACTGGGCGCGCGACTTACCCGATCCTGAAGTGGCGGATTTACGCAACGCTATTGAAGGCGATCCCTCACCTGATGGCCAAGGTAACTTAACCATCGTGCGCGGTGTTGAAGTGGGCCATATATTTGAATTAGGCACCACTTACAGTGAGGCATTAAAAGCTTCGGTACCTGACGAATCAGGTAAAAACCAAACACTGCACATGGGTTGTTACGGCATTGGCATTACACGCGTTGTGGCCGCAGCGATTGAACAAAACCATGATAACAACGGCATTCAATGGACACGCAGCATCGCGCCATTTGAAGTGGTAATCGTGCCCATCAATGCAGCAAAATCGGACGCGGTTAAAGCGGCATCAGAAAAATTGTATCAAGAACTTCAAGAACAAGGCTTTGATGTATTACTCGATGACAGGCCACTTCGCCCCGGTGTGATGTTTGCTGACATGGAACTCATTGGTATTCCCCATCGTGTGGTGGTTAGCGATAAGTTATTACCTGACAATAAACTTGAATATCGCAATCGCCGAGCAGAAGAATCTGAAGTGATTGACTACGCAGACGTTGTGGCGCGAATTAACACATAAGCGGTACATTACTTTATTGACGCTTGCGAAAATGCTCTTGAACGCGAGCGCTCATGCCGGTTAATACCCACGCACTGACTGCCAAAACCAAAACGCAGAGCATAACTTTCGTTGCGCTCTGCATTGCGCCTTCTATTTTTAAGGCATGAACCACGGTTCCAACAACGGTTACAGCAGCCAGCACTTTGTGAATGTTTTTCCAAACGTGCATTCGCAATCGAAATTTAGAACGTAATGCAGCAAGCACAGCCGATGCGAACACACACCACATAGCAACAACTCCCCAAACAGAGAATGGCGTTGGGGATGCAAACAGCAGTGCATCAATAACATCCGGAGGGCTGGTTATCCAAAGCCCCACCACATGCACAACCACTAAGCCAGCAAGTGCACCGCCCACAAACCGATGCAGTTTTCGTGAGCGCATTGCCGATAACCCTGGCAGTAGCGTTGCTGCCATGAGTGGTTGTAACAACATCAAACACAAGGCCCCAATGCCTGCAAATCCTGCCGCAATATAGATAGGGGTGCGCCATTGAAGCAGCGGGCTTAAGCTGGCCGCAAACACGGGAACAATCATGGCAGCAGCTACCGCCAGCCAAATGAATACGGATACCACCACACTCATGCCGTGTTGAACTCTATAAAAAGATTACTCAGGTTTACGCCGGTTCTAAAACAAAATCAACGTGCAACGCGGTATCTTTTGAACTGGCCATGATAGGGCGCAAGAAAACGGTTTTAAATTCTTCGCTGTCATACGCTAAGTGCCCATGCGCTTGACCAAACGCTGGAACAATTTGCGGCATATCCATGGTAAACACGCCGTTAGCATCGGTTAAGGTAGCACCGTGACTGCGCTCGTCGCGCTCATGGCCTTCTGTGGTGTGCGCCCAAATTTGAATGCGCTGCCCTTCTAGCGGCGTGCCTTCACCGGCTAAACGCACAGTGCCTGTCATGGTGAAACCGCCCCCACCAATTCGATCGACAATAGGCGCACCAGGCCGATAATTGTTCGAACCCCCACGCATCGTCGGTGTTGCGACAAGGCCTTGAGCATAACTGGGGCTGAAAAGACCTGAAGCGCCGCTTGCAAAAAACGCACTGGTAGCGGCAAGAAAGGCACGACGTTGGGTTAGAGGGTTTCGCATGTCGGTTTTCTCTTAAATCAGCAATTAACAGTGTTTATACGGTAATCGCTATTGATTGTGAATACCTACCGTTTGAGCCCTATAACGGCTGCGAGTTCATCGGCCCGTTTAACCACCCAACATGGGCGCAGGCGTTACCTTCACTATCTCGTCCACCGACGTTCGGCCTTGTGCCACTTTCGTCAGCCCACTCACACGCAACGGACGCATGCCCTCTTTGTAAGCTTGTGTGCGCAGCTCTTCAATGGGGGCATTGGGCTGAATGTGTTGTTGTAAGGTGGGCGTCATTTCTAATATTTCGTAAATACCAGCCCGACCCAGAAAGCCTGTTTCACGGCATTGTTCGCAACCAACCGCCTTTTGGATAGTTTCAGGCGCTTTGGTTTTCCACGGTGCCATGAGTTCTTTCCATTTCTCTTCTTCCATCGTGGTGGTGGTAGAGCAATGGGGGCAAAACGAACGCACCAAACGCTGAGCTACCACACCGATAACGGTGGAACGAATTAAATAGTACGGCACACCCAATTCCATCAATCGAGAAATCGCCGATGGCGCATCGTTTGTGTGCAATGTGGATAACACAAGGTGACCAGTTAACGCTGCTTGCACAGCCATTTGTGCCGTTTCTAAATCGCGTATCTCACCCACCATGATGATGTCTGGATCTTGTCGCAACAAGGTTCGAACGCCTGCGGCAAAATCTAAGTCAATATTGTGTTGCACCTGCATTTGATTGAACGCAGGCATCACCAATTCGATAGGGTCTTCTATGGTGCACACGTTCACATCGGGTGTGGCCAGTGTTTTTAAGCTGCTGTATAGGGTCGTGGTTTTACCAGAACCTGTAGGGCCTGTTACCAGTAATATGCCGTTAGGCTGCTGCAGCATTCGATTCCATAAACCGCTTTCGTGTTCATCAAAACCTAACGCAGACTGATCTTTTAACAACACCTCAGGGTTAAAGATACGCATAACCATTTTTTCGCCAAAAGCGGTTGGCATGGTTGAAATACGCAGCTCAACTTCTTTGCCTTCTGCGTTGCGCGTTTTTAATCGCCCATCCTGCGGGCGACGTTTTTCAGCCACATCCATACGGCCAAGGATTTTTAATCGACTGGTTACCGCCGTCATAACCGCTGAGGGCATTTCGTACACTTGCTGCATCACGCCATCAATTCGAAAACGCACCCCACCAATTTCACGCCTGGGTTCAATGTGAATATCACTGGCGCGTTGCTCATAGGCATATTGCAGCAACCAATCGACAATGCTCACCACATGGCTATCGTTGGCTTCAAGGTTTCCACCTTGGCCCAGTTCCATCAACTGCTCTAAGTTTTGTACCGCGTTCGAACTTTCATTTTTATGCGCATCGTTTGCGCTGGTAACAGATTTAGAGACAGAATAAAATTCAATGAGATATCGACGAATGTCATTCGGATTCATGATGACAAGACGTATCTCTTTTTTCAAAACCTGCTGCAATTCTGTTTGCCATTCAACCGAGAAGGGTTCGGCCGTTGCAAAGGTCACGAAATCATCTTTCACATCTACACACAACACATTAAAGCGCTGCGCGTAAGCCAAAGAGGCAACGGCGGTTATTTCTGGCACGTCCACCTTCAATGGATCTACCCGATGCCATGGGATACCCACCTTCTCCGCTAGCCACTTGGACAGAAAATCCAAATCGATTTTCTGCTTTTCATCACGCGCATGCATCCAATTACTGGCGGCAATTCGCTCAAGTGGCCCCTGAGATTTGGAACCGTGATTACCGGACGCCACCTGTCGCAACAGCTGACTGTTCGATTCTTCAATGTGTCCGTCGATCAAAAGACCATCTAAAATGGCTTCTAATTCGAGTTTGCCGGTGGCAGGGTTTGCGAATCGGCTCGCATTTTCAGTTAGCACTGGGGCATCATCCACGTAACGATACGGTTCTTATCGACCATATCGGGCATCCATAAAGAACCCGATGAATGAAACATCGGCCTGTGACACACTGCACACCCATGACAACACGCATATTGATCATCTACGACACGAACGGCGGCAACAGCCACATCATGGCCAAAGCCATTGCAGCAGGCGTTGAATCAGTGACTAACGCTGAATCAATCGTTCGACGCGTACCCAAAGTATCGCCCACCATAGAAAGTGTGGATCAACCCGTGCCTGAAACTGGTGCACCCTATATTGAGATGTCTGATTTGAAAAACATTGATGGTCTGATATTGGGCGGGCCCACCCATTTTGGAAATTTCTCAGCTTCTATAAAACACTTTTTAGATTCCACCACCACCGATTGGTTGGCAGGCACGTTGGTGGGCAAACCCGCAGCCGTTTTCACCAGTACCGGCAGCATTCATGGAGGGCAGGAAGCTACGTTACTCAGTGCGCACATACCGCTTATGCATCACGGCATGATAATCGTTGGCTTACCGTACACGTCCCCTGAACTGATGCGAACGCAAAGCGGAGGCACCCCCTATGGCGCAAGCCATTACGCCGGTGAAGGAGGGAAAAACCCACTGGATGAAAATGAAAACTCACTGTGCAAACAATTGGGGGCAAGAGTGGCAGGCATTGCATCTGCACTAGTAACCTCTGCCACCTTCAAGGCAAGCTAATGACCTCAAAAATTACGTTTTATCGTTGGCTGTCACTGATTGGTTATTTCGGGCTGCTGCTACTGATCGTAAACTGGTTTACTTGGTTAGCACCGCCTGAATCATTCCCACGCAGCATGGTTTTAATCCTACTTGCAGGCCCATTGCTAATTCCCCTTCGAGGCCTACTGCACGGCAGACGGCGCACGCATCAATGGGTTATCTTTTTATCATTGGCTTATTTTATGGGGGGCGTGGATGTTTGGTTTAACCAAGTGGGTTTGAAATCTATTTTAGGCGCAGCAATGACCCTATTTTCCATCATTCTATTTGTAGGATGCTCTTACTACGGTAAGTACATGGGCCCACCCCGTGAACCTAAAAAAGAGAAAAAAGCGCGCCTAGCTCGCGAAGCAGAAGCAGAAGCAGAAGCAGAAGCGCAGAGAAGGGAGAGAGGAGCAGGGTATTTGAGAACGGCAGTGGCGGAGGAGGGCAGAGGGGGTGACGGATGCGTTGAGGGTCGGGGTCAGGGTTCGCGGTTGGCGATAGGTGGTGGGCGGTGTCCGAGGCGTGTGTCCCCGGGTTCGCCGCGACAAGCGCAGGAAGAGAGACGTCTTCGCCAGCACAACAAGCCCGGGCATGTCTGTGCTATCACTTGACGCTGCGCCAACCGGGCCGGTCTGCGGCGGCGTATGACAAGGCAGGGCGACGCACGCCGGGGACCGTCTGAATTACTGCTGCCGCGAAGTGCCCTCTTACCTCCTTCAACCAAACAAGTGCTATTCCTACGTATGTCTAGCGTTCCCCCCTTCGCAGTGAAATCCTAATCCGGTCCTGAAACAACAACAACAACAACAACAA
>CALHNS010000010.1 GCA_938035125.1 uncultured Granulosicoccaceae bacterium
AGATGGTAATGCCAGGCGATAACGTGAAGATCCAGGTCGAGCTGATCAACCCAATCGCGATGGAAGAAGGACTGCGCTTTGCGATTCGTGAGGGCGGCCGTACCGTAGGTGCGGGTGTTGTTGCGAAGATTCACGAGTAAATCACTATGTCATCCAGCCAAACTATTCGCATTCGTCTTAAAGCATTCGATCACCGTTTGATTGATCGTTCGGCGAAAGAAATTCTTGAAACCGCTAAACGCACTGGGGCCCGTGTTCTCGGACCGATCCCATTGCCTACGAAGAAAGAGCGTTTCACGATTTTGACTTCACCGCACGTAAACAAGGACGCTCGTGACCAGTACGAAATTCGTACTCACAAGCGTTTGATGGATATCGTTGATCCCACTGAAAAGACGGTTGATGCGTTGATGAAGCTGGATCTTGCAGCCGGTGTGGATGTTCAGATCAAGCTAAGCTAAATCTGCATTCGGAACGAGGGCTTGGCCATAATCGGCAAGGCTCTCTCGCCAATTTAAGTACGAAAAAAGCGCCTTATTTCAGGCGCTTTTTTTATTCCTCTGAATCTTTGGTAACGCCTTCGGCCAGTAATCGCAAGCTTTGCGATAAGCGGTTTCGCTCTGTGGCCACGCTTCGGCGCAAGGCATCAACATGCTGCAGTTTGTCGGTCTCAACCTGACGTTTAAGTTCGCTTAACGCTTCATCTATTCTCTTAGTTTCTCTATCCAAGGCTTCGTCAATTCGAGCGGTTTCAGTTGCAATAAGCTCATCAATTCGAGCAGTTTCTGCGGCAATGTGTTGATCGATTCGAGCGGTTTCAGCGGCGATGTGCTGATCAATCCGTTGAGTTTCGTTGGCAAGGGATACGTTTTGCTCGCTGGCTAATCTTACGAGGGTCGATTCAATCCGCTGAGTCTCAACAGAGCCTAAATTTTTTCGATCTTCGCGATCACGAGAAATTTCTTGATGAAGTGTGTCCAGCCGGCGCATCACATCATCTAGACGGCGGTTAGTCATCTGATCGGCTTCTTCGAAGCTGACATTTACATCTTTTTGAAGGGCTTCGCGTTGGCGCTCGATTTCTCGTATCGTGCCGCCGAACAAAAGCTCGCGCACTTGGTCCAGTTCGTCGCCCGATAAGTTCGTATTGGCGCTGTTCAATTCTGTAGACTGATCTTGAGACACGTGATTTCGCCTAAAATTTAGTGAAAAGTAGACATCGGCAAAAACCGAATTTTCGCGATAATAGCGCAGCTTGTGCGCTAGAAAAAGCGAGTGAGCCGCATCTTAGGTGAGGTTAGGGGGCTGGGCTTTCCAGACTCCCCACTGGCGCACACTTTTATGGGTCAAATGGCCAGTAAAGCTATACGTTATGTCATGACTACTAGGCACAAGAGTGCCTCTTTGGGTATTTCTTTTAACGAAACGTAACCGTACAGCTTTTTGCCTGTTATACTTTGCGGCTTCCACTCACAGCGTTTGGTTCTTCCGCGCTGTGTTTTGGTGTACAGGAATCAAAAACTTTTGATACTGGATCCCCCCGCGGTTGGCAGCGTTTCCTGTCCTGCCAGCACACACGGGACGGGTCGTCGGTATTGCGCTTATAGACGCGTCTCCTGCCCTGCCACGGCAGGCGGATACGGTCAATAAGTTTTGGAGATAATCATGGCATTAGGTGTCGTCGGCCGAAAAATCGGCATGACACGCGTGTTCGACGAGTCCGGTGTTTCAACGCCCGTTACCGTCGTTCACGTGGAAAAGAATCGAATCACGGCTCGTAAAACCGCAGAATCTGACGGTTACGAATCTGTGCAAATCACATTAGGTGATAAAAAAGCTGCAGCTTTGTCTAAAGCGCAAGCGGGTCACTTCGCTAAATCTGGTGTTGCTGCAGGCCGAGGTCTGTGGGAATTCCGTTTGGCTGAAGGCGAGGGCGAAGATCTGGAAGTTGGTGGTGAGATCACCATCAGCATGTTCGAAGCCGGTCAGAAAGTCGATGTAACAGGCACTAGTATCGGTAAAGGTTTTGCCGGTGGTGTCAAGCGACACAATTTCCAAACACAAGATGCAACACACGGTAACTCGCTAGCTCACCGTGCGCCGGGCTCTATTGGTCAAAACCAAACCCCAGGTCGCGTATTTAAAGGTAAGAAAATGGCGGGCCATATGGGTAATGAGCGGGTAACCACTCAGAACTTGGTTGTGGTTCGAATCGATGAAGATCGCGATGTCATTCTGATTCGTGGTCCGGTTCCAGGCCCTAAAGGAAGTGATGTGTTGATCAAGCCAGCGGTTAAGGTTAAGCGAGCGAAGAGCTGATCATGGATCTAAAGACTAATAGTGGTGCCTCGGTATCTGTCTCAGATGCTGTGTTTGGCGCAAAATACAACGAAGGTCTGGTGCACCAGATTGTTACGGCCTACCTAGCGGCTAAGCGTTCAGGTAATGCAGCGCAGAAGACGCGTTCAGAAGTCAGTGGTGGTGGGGCTAAGCCTTGGCGCCAGAAGGGTACGGGCCGAGCTCGTGCCGGTACTTCTCGAAGCCCGATCTGGACGGGTGGTGGTGTAACGTTCGCCGCTAAGCCGCGCGATTACTCGCAAAAAGTAAACAAGAAAATGTATCGCGCTGCCATGCGATCCATATTGTCTCAAGCAGCGGCTGACGGTCGTTTGCAACTGGTTGATGATTTAGAAATTCCTGAGCCAAAAACTCGCTTAATGCGCGAGAAAGTGGAAAGCCACGGTGTTGATAAAGCACTATTGTTGGTTGACGACGGTTCAGACAACGCCTTTATGGCGGTTCGCAATCTGCCTAATGTGGAAATGCTTGACGCTGAAATCGTCGATCCGGTAAGCCTGGTTCGCTACCCAAGCATTCTTGCTACACCGGCTGCGATCTCGCAATTGGAGAAACGCTTCGCATGAACGATCAACGTCTCTATCAAGTGCTGTTAGCACCGCACATCTCTGAGAAAACAGCGATGGACGCAGAAATGCGTGGGCGCCACACGTTCAAAGTGGCAACCGATGCTAGCAAGCTAGAAATCCGCAAAGCGGTTGAAAAGCTTTTCGGTGTGGAAGTGCGTAGCGTGCACGTCGTCAACGTAAATGGTAAATCCAAGCGATTCGGCCAAGTTGAAGGCAAGCGTTCAGATTGGAAAAAGGCCATCGTTAAATTAGCAGAAGGCCAAGACATCGACTACGTCGGGTTGGAATCATAATCATGGCTCTCGTTAAATCGAAACCAACATCACCCGGGCAGCGTTTTCAAGTCCGAGTGGTTAATAAAGAGCTTTCTAAAGAAGGTCCTTACGAACCATTAGTTGAGAAGCTGCATAAGCGCGGTGGTCGTAATAACCACGGTCGCATTACTCAGCGTCACATTGGTGGTGGTCACAAGCGTCGTTATCGTGTTATCGATTTCAAACGCAACAAAGACGGTATTCCATCCGTTGTTGAGCGTATTGAATACGATCCGAATCGCACGGCAAACATCGCACTGCTTAAGTATGCAGACGGTGAGCGTCGCTACATGATTGCCCCCAAGGGCATGAAAGCTGGTGATCCTGTCATGACGGGACGTGAAGCGCCGATTAAAGCTGGCAACACGCTTCCATTAAACAACATCCCGGTAGGTTCTACAGTGCATTGCATTGAACTGAAGCCAGGTCGCGGTGCGCAAATGGCGCGAAGTGCCGGTGCAGCCGTTCAAGTTGTTGCACGTGAAGGTATGTACGCCACACTACGTATGCGCTCTGGCGAAATGCGTCGTGTACTAGCCGACTGCAGAGCCACGTTAGGCGAAGTCAGTAATGGTGAGCACGCTCTTCGTAAGCTTGGTAAAGCCGGTGCTACTCGCTGGCGCGGTGTTCGTCCTACCGTTCGAGGTGTGGCGATGAACCCAGTTGATCACCCACACGGTGGTGGTGAAGGTCGTACTTCAGGTGGTCGTCATCCGGTTAGCCCTTGGGGTACACCGACTAAGGGTCATAAGACTCGAAAGAACAAACGTACCGATCGCATGATTGTGCGTCGTCGAAACAAGAAATAAGGCGAGGTAATCATTCATGCCACGTTCACTGAAAAAAGGCCCGTTTGTCGATCACCACTTAATCAAAAAAGTGGAAGAGGCTCGCGAATCTAATAACAAGCGTCCAATCAAAACTTGGTCGCGTCGTTCAATGATCCTACCGGATATGGTGGGTTTGACTTTGGCGGTACACAACGGTCGTGTACACGTGCCAGTTCTTGTTTCTGAGAACATGGTGGGTCATAAGTTGGGCGAATTTGCTGCCACACGTACCTATAAAGGTCACGTGGCTGACAAGAAATCGAGATAAGGCTCATGCAAGTCAACAGCACATTGCGTTACGCACGCATCTCGCCGCAGAAAGCTCGTTTGGTTGCTGACCAAATTCGCGGTCTGCCCGTTGAAGGCGCTTTGGAAATACTCACATTTAGTGAGAAGAAAGCCGGCGTTATGTTTAAGAAATTGGTAGACAGTGCCATTGCCAATGCAGAACACAACGAAGGCGCAGACATCGATGAATTGAAAGTGTCTGCAGTTCAAGTTAACGAAGGTCCAACAATGAAACGTTTACGGGCCCGGGCAAAAGGACGCGCTAACCGCATCCTGAAGCGCACCAGTCACATCACTGTGACGGTTTCGGATTCGTAGGGGCAGGTTATGGGTCAAAAAGTACATCCAATTGGTATTCGTCTTGGTATCTCAAGTGACTGGAACAGCACTTGGTATGCGGGCAGCGAAGACTACGCAAACTATTTAAACGACGACATCAAAGTGCGTGAGTTCTTGAAAAAAGAACTGGCTCATGCATCGGTGGCTCGTATTCACATTGATCGGCCAGCGAAGGCGGCCATCATCACGATTCATTCGGCTCGCCCCGGTATCGTTATCGGTAAGAAAGGCGAAGATGTAGAACGTTTACGTCGTGCAATCGCGCCGATGATGAGTTTGAACATCAACAATGTGAAAATTAACATCGCTGAGATTCGTAAGCCTGAATTAGATGCGCAGTTAGTTGCAGAAAGTGTTGCGCAGCAACTTGAACGACGAGTGATGTTCCGTCGTGCAATGAAGCGCGTACTCACTAACACGATGCGCTTAGGTGCGCAGGGTGTGAAAATCGCAGTATCTGGTCGTTTGAATGGTGCAGAAATCGCCCGGCGCGAGTGGTATCACGATGGTCGTGTACCTTTGCACACCTTACGAGCAGACATCGACTACGGCACAGCTGAAGCAAAAACCACCTACGGTATTATTGGTATCAAAGTGTGGATCTGCCACGGCGAAGTGTTTGATTTAGAAGCTAAGCGCGCGAAGGGCAATGCCCAAGCGGCTCAGAAGTAATCGTAATAGAGACTCGACATGCTTCAACCGAAACGTACAAAATTTAGAAAGCAGCACAAGGGCCGTAACCGCGGTCTTGCGCAGAACGGCAACAAAGTTAGCTTTGGTGAATACGGGTTAAAAGCCACCGATACCGGTCGCTTAACGGCTCGTCAAATCGAAGCCGCTCGCCGAGCTATGACTCGTCACATTAAGCGTGGCGGAAAAATCTGGATTCGAATTTTCCCAGACACGCCAGTTACTAAGAAGCCTATTGAAGTTCGAATGGGTAAAGGTAAAGGTAACGTGGAATATTGGGTAGCCAAGATCCAGCCAGGCAAGATGTTGTATGAAATGGAAGGTGTTTCTGAGGAAATCGCTCGTGAAGCGTTTGCCTTAGCGGCTGCAAAACTTCCGATTCGTACCACCTTTGTTGTAAGGACGGCAGCGTAATGGATACTTCAGAATTAAGAGAAAAGTCGGTAACCGAACTTGAAACTGAGCTAACCGCTTTGTATCGAGAGCGTTTCAACTTACGTATGTCGCAAGGCACAGGTCAAGATGTGAAGCCTCACAACTACAAACGAGTTCGGCGACAAATTGCACGGATTAAAACCATCATTACTCAGAAATCAGCGGCAGGTGCATAAGCATGAGTGCAGAGACTAGCAAGCTGCAACGCACCGTTATTGGTCGTGTGTTAAGCAACAAGATGGAACAAACAGCCACCGTAGTGGTTGAGCGTAAAGTAAAGCATCCGATGTACGGTAAATACGTGCGTCGTAGTAAGAAATACCACGTTCATGATGCAGACAATGCATTGAATATTGGTGATGTTGTACAAATTAAAGAGTGTCGCCCGCTTTCGAAAACGAAATCGTGGACGCTCGACAAGGTATTAGAGGCAGCTAGCGAATAGTCCTTCAGGACTTTAGCTAAGCCTTTATTGATAAGAGCAAAAGAGTAGCGTTCCGATGATTCAAATGCAGACCGTTCTGAACGTAGCGGATAACAGCGGCGCCAAAAGCGTCATGTGTATCAAAGTGCTAGGTGGTTCGCACCGACGATATGCACGCGTGGGTGATGTGATTAAAGTGAGCGTCAAAGACGCCATTCCACGTGGCAAAGTAAAGAAAGGTGAGGTGTACAACGCAGTGGTTGTGCGCACTCGCAAGGGCATTCGCCGAGCTGATGGTTCGTCCATTCGTTTCGATGCGAACGCTGCAGTAATTTTGAATGCGAAGCATGAGCCTGTTGGTACGCGTATCTTTGGCCCGGTAACACGGGAACTTCGAAATGAGAAGTTTATGAAGATCGTATCGCTTGCTCCCGAAGTGCTGTAGAGACACACGAACATGAACCGTATCAAACAAGGCGACGATGTCATCGTACTCGCCGGCAAAGACAAAGGGCGTCGCGGAACCGTTTCTCAAGTTCTAGACAACCGCGTTATTGTTGACGGCATTAACCTGGTTAAGAAGCACGCCAAAGGTAACCCACAAGTGGGCGATCCCGGTGGCATCCAGGAACGAGAAGCATCGTTGCACATTTCAAACATTGCGCTTTTTAACTCAGCCACGAAGAAGGGTGGTCGAGTAGGCTTCCGTATCAATAGTGCGGGTAAAAAAGAGCGTTTTTTCCGTTCCGACGAATCGTCGGTGGATTGAGATCATGGCTAGATTATCAACTGAATATCGCGAGAAAATCGCTCCAGCAATGATGGAAGAGTTCTCGTATAAGAGCGCAATGCAAGTGCCTCGAATCGAGAAGATCACTCTGAACATCGGTTTGGGTGAGGCTGTAGGCGACAAGAAAGTCATGGAGAACGCAACAGCGGAACTCGGTGCTATCTCTGGTCAAAAGCCTGTGGTTACGGTGGCAAGAAAATCAATTGCGGGTTTTAAAATTCGCGATGGTTACCCCATCGGAACTAAGGTGACGTTGCGCCGCGCTCGAATGTATGAATTCCTTGATCGCTTAGTAACGGTCGCCATTCCTCGAATTCGAGATTTTCGTGGCATTAGCCCGAAGGCATTCGACGGACGTGGCAACTACAGCTTAGGGATTAAAGAGCAAATCATTTTCCCTGAAATTGATTACGACAAAATCGATGCAATGCGTGGCATGAATATTACGATCACCACGTCTGCCCAAACTGACGCAGAAGCCTTATCGCTTCTGAAGAAGTTCAACTTTCCGTTCCGCACGTAACTGGTAGAAGCGTAGAACTATGGCTAAGAAATCCATGATTGCGCGCGAGAAGAAGCGCACTATTCTGGCTTCGCGTATGCAGGCGAAGCGAAAAGCACTGAAGGCAATTATTGCTTCAGAAGAATCAAGCTACGACGAGAAGATGGAAGCAGTAGTTGCGTTGCAAAAATTGCCACGCGATTCTTCACCTTCTCGTGGTCGTAACCGTTGTCGCATTACTGGCCGACCCCACGGTGTTTACCGTAAGTTCGGTTTAAGTCGCACAAAGCTTCGCGAAGCTGCGATGCGTGGTGATGTGCCAGGTCTTGTTAAGGCCAGTTGGTAGGAGAAGCAATATGAGTATGTCCGATCCAATCGCCGATATGCTGACTCGCATCCGTAATGGGCAGCAGGCGCAAAAAGTGGCTGTATCAATGCCTGCATCAAAAGCCAAGAAGGCTATTGCGGCTGTATTGAAAGATGAAGGCTACATTATCGATTTTGGCGAAAGCACAGAATCTGGCAAGCCGACGTTGTCGGTTACATTGAAGTATTTCAATGGCAAGCCAGTTATCGACAAAATTAATCGGGTAAGCCGTCCCGGTCTGCGCCGTTACTCAGGTTCTGAGGACATCCCGCAGGTGTTGGGTGGTTTAGGTATCGCTATTGTCAGCACGTCCAAAGGCGTTATGACGGGTGCAAAGGCGAAAGCCATGCGCGAAGGCGGTGAGGTTATTTGCACCGTTTGCTAATGGCGCAATAATCAATCAATACTGAGAACAGTTATGTCACGCGTAGCAAAAAATCCAATTGAAGTGCCAAAAGGTGTTGATGTCAACATCAATGGCCAAGAAGTCAGCGCTAAGGGGCCGAAAGGCAACGAAACCATGACTTTGCACAGCGACGTTTCACTCGCCATGGAAGATGGTGTGTTGGGCGTTAAGACCAACAGCGAAGCAAAGTCGGCCGTTGCAATGGCAGGCACTATGCGAGCTTTGGTTAATAACTTAGTAATCGGTGTAAGCACCGGTTTTGAGAAAAAGCTTGAGCTTCGCGGTGTTGGTTATCGTGCTCAAGCGCAAGGCCAAGCGGTCAATTTATCGTTAGGTTTTTCTCACCCGGTGGTTCATCAAGTTCCGCAGGGTGTAAAAGTTGAAACACCAAGCCAAACAGAAATTGTGGTGAGTGGTTCGAATAAACAAATTGTGGGTCAAGTGGCGGCTGATATTCGTAGCTATCGTCCACCTGAGCCGTACAAAGGCAAAGGCGTTCGTTACGTTGGTGAATACGTAGCGATGAAAGAAGCCAAAAAGAAATAACCGGTCAGAATCCCTATGGAAAAGAAGAACAGTCGTTTGCGTCGTGCCAAGCGGACTCGAGCGAAAATTCGCGAGTTACGCGTACCACGTTTAACGATCCACCGTACCCCGCGTCATATTTATGCGCAGGTAATCGATGGCGATACACTAAAAGTGGTTGCTGCGGCATCTACGGTTAGCAAAGACATGCGCAGCAGCTTCGCTAATGGTGGCAACGTATCCGCAGCGGAAGCAGTGGGTAAAGCCATTGCCGAGAAAGCCAAAGCGGCAGGCGTTGAAAGTGTAGCGTTTGATCGTTCCGGTTTTAAGTTTCATGGCCGTGTGAAAGCACTGGCTGATGCAGCACGCGAAAGCGGGCTGAAGTTCTAGGACAGCACATGGCTCAACAAGATTACAACCAAAGCAGCGACGGCTACATTGAGAAGCTTGTCACCATCAATCGCGTAGCGAAAGTAGTGAAAGGTGGTCGCCAGTTTGGCTTCACAGCATTAACCGTTGTGGGCGATGGTAATGGCCGAGTAGGTATCGGATACGGTAAAGCTAGAGAAGTACCGCTAGCGATCCAGAAAGCGATGGAAAAAGCTCGCCGCAACATGAAGCAAGTGGCGCTTACTGATGGCACTTTGCAATACGCATTGAAAGGTCGTCACGGAGCTGCACGTGTTTACATGCAACCTGCTTCTGAAGGTACGGGCATCATCGCAGGCGGCGCCATGCGCGCTGTGTTTGAAGCGGTTGGTGTACGTAACGTTTTGGCAAAAATTATCGGTACCAACAACCCAATCAACGTGGTTCGCGCCACGGTGAACGGATTGTCCGAAATGCAAAGCCCTGAATCTGTTGCTGCAAAGCGAGGGAAGTCGGTGGCTGATATCACGGGTGATGCATGAGTGATAAAACAGTAAAAGTTACGCTGGTGCGTAGTTTCCACGGCCGCTTAAAGAACCATAAAGCGTGCGTTCGTGGTTTGGGCTTACGTCGTATGCACCAAACGGTTGAAGTGAAAGATACACCTGAGAATCGTGGCATGATCAATAAGATCAATTACATGCTGCGAATCGAAGACTAAAGGTCATAGTCATGAGTCTGAATACATTAAAACCTGCACCAGGTCAGCGCCGTGACGCACGTCGCGTAGGCCGTGGTATTGGTTCTGGGTTAGGTAAAACCTGCGGCCGTGGCCATAAAGGTCAAAAGGCTCGTTCAGGTGGTTACCATAAGGTCGGCTTTGAGGGTGGCCAGATGCCCATCCAACGTCGATTGCCTAAATTTGGTTTTACCTCGCGTATGGCTCGCCACTATGCCGAAGTTCGCTTGCATGAACTTTCAGCGGTTGAAGGCGATGTCACTATCGAGAGTTTGACTAAAGCGGGCATCGTGCCGCTGCAAACCAAAACAGTGAAAATTATTTTAGCTGGCGAAGTATCAGGTGCCGTGAAAGTGTCAGGCTGCCGAGTAACGAAAGGCGCTCGGGCCGCGATCGAAGCTGCCGGTGGCAGCATTTCTGAGTAAGTTCAAGTAACTAAGGCAGATATATGGCAGCTAAAAACGCATCAAATGTAGCAGCAGGATTAGGGGGTAGTTCTGAACTTCGCTCGCGTCTGTTGTTCGTGCTTGCGGCAATAGCCATTTTTCGAATCGGCTCGCACATCACCATTCCTGGGGTTGATCCTCGCGTGATGGCACAAATTTTCGAAAACAACAGCGGTGGCATCCTAGGCATGTTGAACATGTTTGGTGGTGGCGCGTTAAGCCGTATGTCCATTTTCGCTTTGGGTGTAATGCCCTATATCTCTGCATCCATCATCATGCAGTTAATGACGCACGTCATTCCGCAGCTAGAACAGCTTCGTAAAGAAGGCGAAAGCGGCCGTAGAATTATCACCAAGTACACGCGCTACGGCACGTTACTGTTGGCCAGTATCCAAGCCATTGGTATTACGGTGGCTCTACAGAATCAGGGCGCTGGCGGTCAGAGTGTGGTTTTTCTATCAGGGCCAGGATTTGTACTCACCGCTGCGGTGACCTTGGTAACAGGAACTATGTTTCTGATGTGGTTAGGTGAGCAGATCACCGAGCGAGGAATCGGTAACGGGATCTCTATCCTGATCTTTGCAGGAATCGTGGCCGGTCTGCCAGCCGCTATCGGTGGCACTTTAGAGCTAGCTCGACAGGGCGAACTCAATGCATTCACAGTCATCATCCTGTTCGCAATGGTCATTGCCGTCACAGCTTTTGTTGTATTTGTGGAACGCGGGCAACGCAGAATCACCGTAAACTATGCGAAACGCCAGCAGGGACGTCGAATGTACGCGGCCCAGTCTAGCCATTTACCTTTGAAGCTGAATATGGCAGGGGTTATACCGCCCATTTTCGCATCAAGCATTATTTTGTTTCCGGCCACTTTGGGTGATGTTGCAACCAGTAATACCAGTTCTTGGTTGAACACCTTGGTGTCCACATTGCAGCCTGGCCAGCCGGTTTATATCCTGCTGTACGCATCTGCGATTATCTTCTTCTGTTTTTTCTACACAGCGTTGGTATTTAACGCAAAAGAAACTGCAGATAACTTAAAGCGGCAAGGGGCTTTTATCCCTGGAATCCGTCCTGGTGAACAAACAGCGCGCTACATTGATGGTGTGCTAACCCGGCTAACGCTATACGGCGCGTTGTACATCACGCTCGTATGTTTGTTGCCGGAATTTTTAATTCTGCTGTGGCAGGTACCGTTCTATTTTGGTGGAACTTCCCTGTTGATTATCGTGGTTGTGGTAATGGATTTTGTAGCTCAGTCCCAAGCCCACATGATGAGCCAGCAGTACGACGGCCTCTTGAAAAAGGGCAACATGAAAGGAGCCAAAAACGGCGCTCGTTAGTGCGCACGTTAGGCGGAGACACCGATGAAAGTTAGAGCATCAGTCAAAAAGATTTGTCGTAACTGTAAAGTGGTTAAGCGCAAGGGCGTAGTTCGCGTCATTTGCAACACCGATCCACGTCATAAGCAGCGGCAAGGTTAGAGGAATACAGCATGGCCCGTATTGCCGGCATAAACATCCCAGTTCAGAAACACGTCTGGGTAGCACTTACATCCATTTACGGCGTTGGCCGCACACGCGCCTACGCAATTTGCGAAGCGGCAAATGTGAAATCCGATGTGAAGGTGCGCGACTTATCCGAGTCTGAAATTGAAAATTTGCGTACTGAAGTAGGCAAATTTGTCGTTGAAGGTGACCTTCGACGTGATGTGTCAATGAACATCAAACGATTGATGGATCTCGGCTGTTACCGAGGCATTCGTCACCGTCGCGGTTTACCGCTGCGTGGGCAACGCACAAAAACGAACGCTCGTACCCGTAAAGGGCCACGTCGTCCGCTTAAGCGCTAAGAAGAAAATATCATGGCTCAAACCAAGAAAAAAGTTCGCCGCACCGTCACTGACGGCATCGCGCACATCCACGCATCGTTCAATAATACGATTGTGATGATCACTGACCGCCAAGGCAATGCGTTGTCATGGGCAACGGCTGGTGGTTCAGGCTTCCGTGGCTCTCGAAAGAGCACGCCGTTCGCAGCTCAGGTTGCAGCGGAAAGAGCGGGTGAAGCAGCAAAAGAATACGGCTTAAAAAATATCGACGTTCATGTGAAGGGCCCTGGTCCTGGTCGTGATTCGGCGGTTCGATCGTTAAACAACCTTGGGTTCAAGATCAGCGGCATCATCGATGTTACGCCGATTCCACACAACGGTTGTCGTCCG
The DNA here is from genome assembly GCA_938035125.1 of uncultured Granulosicoccaceae bacterium. GTDB lineage: Bacteria > Pseudomonadota > Gammaproteobacteria > Granulosicoccales > Granulosicoccaceae > Granulosicoccus. The sequence goes on from CALHNS010000010.1 coordinate 12,613, forward strand.
CCTAAGAAGCGTCGCGTTTAAAGAATTTGTGGGAGTGAAGAACTAGTGGCTCGTTATATTGGTCCGAAGTGCAAATTAAGTCGTCGTGAAGGTACCGACCTCTATTTGAAATCAGGTCTGCGTCCGTTGGAATCCAAGTGTAATTTGGAAACTCCTCCAGGCATGCAGGGTGCGAAGCGTGGTCGCCCGTCTGACTACGCACTGCAGTTACGTGAAAAGCAAAAACTACGCCGCATGTATGGTGTGCTAGAAAAGCAATTCCGTAATTACTACAAAGCTGCAGCGTCTAAAAAAGGCAGTACCGGTGAAAACCTACTAAGCCTTTTAGAGGGTCGTTTAGATAACGTGGTTTACCGCATGGGTTTTGGATCAACACGCGCCGAAGCTCGTCAGTTGGTTTCTCACAAGTCAGTCATGGTTGATGGTGTGGTTGTGAACGTTGCGTCTTTCCAAGTCCAACCGAACCAAACTGTGAGTATTCGCGAGAAAGCTCGCAAGCAAGCTCGTATCTCTGATGCCATGCAATTGGCAGAACAGCGAGGCGTTCCTGGCTGGATTCAAGTCGATGCCAAGAAGTTTGAGGGCGTGTTCAAAGCACATCCTGATCGTGCTGATCTGCCTGCAGAGATAAATGAATCTCTGGTTGTGGAACTGTACTCGAAGTAACGCATTAAACAACTCGGGTGTGTCTTCGTTGTGAAGGCACATCTTGCGCGCCTTGGGCGTGATATCAGCACATCGTTTGGGTGTGGCTGATCTTTGTATTTCAGGGGTATCAATAGGTTGAATGCCATGCAAACCGAATTTCTGAAGCCACGCATCGTCGATGTTTCAGCAACCAGTGCTAACCATGCCAAAGTCACACTCGAGCCACTCGAGCGAGGTTTCGGACACACGTTAGGCAACGCCTTACGCCGCATTCTTTTGTCTTCTATGCCCGGCGCGGCAATTTATGAAGCCGAAATCGAAGGTGTGCTGCACGAATACACCACAATGGAAGGTATTCAGGAAGATATTTTGGACATCTTGTTGAACCTTAAGGGTGTTTCACTGGTTATGCACGCCAAGGACGAAGCCACTTTAAAGTTGGTTAAGCAGGGCCCTTGTGTGGTTACCGCCGGTGACATCTCTCTAGATCACGACATTGAAGTGGTTAACCCAGATCACGTTATTTGTACCTTAACGGGTAACATTGATTTGAATATGACGCTTCGAGCTCGCGTAGGTCGTGGGTATGAGCCCAGCACTCAGCGTAAATTAGAGGAGGGCGAAAGCCGTCCAATCGGTTCTTTACAAATTGATGCATCGTTTAGCCCAGTACACAAAGTGGCTTACAACGTAGAGTCTGCGCGAGTAGAACAGCGAACTGACTTAGATAAGCTTGTGGTGGATTTAGAAACAAACGGCACCATTGATCCAGAAGAGGCTATCCGCAAGGCGGCCACGATTCTGCAAGAACAGTTGTCAGTATTTGTTGACTTAAAAGCAGAGTCTCAGCAGCCTGAAGAAGAGCAGGCCTCTGATATCGACCCCATTTTATTGCGTCCAGTCGATGATCTGGAATTAACAGTACGCTCTGCGAACTGTTTGAAAGCAGAAAACATTTACTACATTGGTGATTTGATTCAGCGCACCGAGGTAGAACTTTTAAAGACTCCTAACTTAGGTAAGAAGTCGCTCACCGAAATCAAAGATGTACTGGCGCAACAAGCGTTGTCGTTAGGCATGCGATTGGAAAACTGGCCACCGCCTGAGCTGCAAAAGCAGCGAGAGCTAGGCAAGTAACTCAAAGAAACACTAGGCACCCAAGACCATGAGACACCGTAAAAGCGGACGTAAACTTAATCGCAACAGCAGCCATCGGCACGCTATGTTCCGCAACATGGCGGCATCGTTGGTTGAGCACGAAGCCATCAAAACCACTTTGCCTAAAGCGAAAGAGCTACGCCGAGTTGTTGAACCATTGGTAACACTGAGTAAAGATGACAGTGTTTCTAAGCGTCGTTTGGCATTCGATCGTTTGCGTGACAAGGCTGCTGTGGGAAAATTGTTTACAGACCTTGGCCCTCGCTACTCTGAGCGCCCAGGGGGTTATACACGTATTTTAAAAATCGGTAACCGCCCAGGTGATAATGCGCCGATGGCTATTATCGAATTTGTGGATCGCCCTGAAGAAGTGTAACCACACAATAAACACACAGAAGCGCATGACACCATGCGTTCTGTAGCCAACCCTGATAAGGTTGAATCGCCCAGTATCGCTTACGCGGTCTGGGCGTTTTTTATGCGCTGAAATACTTACTCATTAGGTTTATCTTATGGCAGCTAAACTCATAGAACAGCCTGTTAAGAAGCCTTCCAGCGCGTCCAGCTTTTCAGCTCTTATCGCATTGCTACGTTACGCCAAAGGGTACCGAGCCCGAATTTTATTGGCAGCACTTTGCTCTTTCCTAAATTGTGTATTCGACGTTATGCCCGAGATATTGATCGGGATCGCGCTGGATGTTGTGATTAATCAAGAAACCAGTTTTGTATCTAGCTTGGGATTCACTACACCAAAAAGCCAAATACTAGCGTTGGCTTTTGTCACCTTATTGGTGTGGGTGCTTGAATCGGTGTTTCATTTCTTGTACATGATTCTTTGGCGAAACTTAGCTCAAGATTTTCAAGCTGATATCCGTCAAGACGCTTACGAAACCGTTCAATTGCAAGGCATGAGTTTTTTTGAAAGTCGAAGCTCTGGTGAGCTGGTTTCAATTTTAAACGACGATGTTAATCAGCTTGAACGATTCTTAGATGGCGGTGCCAATGATTTTCTGCAGGTGTTTATAAGCGTGGGTTTAGTGGGTGGGGTGTTTTTCTACATCGCACCCGATATCGCTATATTTGCCATTTTGCCCATTCCCGTTATTATTTGGGGGGCGTTTTATTTCATGCGGCGAGCCTCTCCGTTGTATGCCGAAGTTCGAGAACAAGTGGGGGGCTTGGCAAGACGTCTAAGCAACAACATCGGTGGTATCGCTACCATCAAATCTTTTACCGCTGAACACCGAGAAGCGGCCAGTTTACGCAAAGCCAGTGAGCGCTATGTTGGCGCCAATCGAGCGGCGATAAAAATCAGTTCTGCATTCCTTCCATTGATTCGTATGGCGGTGCTAGCAGGCTTTTTGGTGACGTTCGTTATGGGCGGTCTGCAGGTGCTAAATGGAGAATTAAACGCAGGGGCTTACGGCATGTTGGTGTTTTTAACCCAACGTTTACTGTGGCCACTTACACGACTTGCGGAAACGGCCGACTTGTACGAACGGGCGATGGCAAGCACTCGCAGGCTATTAGCGCTTATAACCAATGAAACCGAAGTGCGTGATACAGGCAGTACTGAACTGGGTGCAACCGTGCAAGGCGATGTTCAATTCGAACACATAAGCTTTACCTATAAAGGCACCGATATCGGTGTGCAGGATGTAAGCCTATCGGTTGCTGCGGGTAAAACCTTAGCCTTAGTGGGAGCAACCGGTTCTGGAAAATCAACACTACTGAAACTATTATTACGCTTTTATCCGGTAGACCAAGGGCGCATAACCATTGACGGTGTGCCCATTGATGAGTTGTCGTTAAACACATTGCGTAAAAATATTGGGCTGGTTAGCCAAGATGTTTTTTTATTCGATGGAAGTGTTGAAGAGAATATTGCTTACGGTAATCCGAACGCCACAATAGAGGATGTGAGTAAGGCAGCTGTTGCTGCAGAAGCGGCAACGTTTATAGAAGGGTTGCCCAGTGGGTATAAAACGTTGGTAGGCGAACGTGGTGTAAAGCTCTCCGGTGGTCAAAGACAGCGAATATCATTAGCACGTGCTTTGTTGAAACAACCGGCTGTGCTGATATTGGATGAAGCCACCAGCGCTGTAGACAATGAAACCGAAGCGGCGATTCAAAAATCGCTTGCCGTTATTTCTAAAGAACGTACCGTTATTGTTGTGGCTCATCGTTTATCCACCATCGTGCAAGCCGATCATATTGCTGTGTTGGATAACGGAGCTTTAGTTGAGCAAGGCACTCACACCGAGCTATTAAGTTTAAACGGGTACTATGCTCGCCAATGGGCTGTGCAAACTGGGGCGGCAGCGGATGCCATGTTATGAGTGAGCATATGATGAACAGCAAGGAATCCATTGCGGTTATAGGTGCCGGGTCTTGGGGAACTGCGCTGGCTATACAGTTAGCCCGTGCAGGGTCAAACGTAACGCTCTGGGGGCGAGATTCTACTGCACTTGCGCAGATGCGAGATGAACGAATTAATCGACGGTATTTACCCGATGCAGCTTTCCCATCAACACTAAGCGCAGAACCTGATTGGCACCGTGCATTAAGTGATGCTGGGATGGTGTTAATTTCAGTGCCAAGCCATGGATTTCGTCCGGTTTTACAGAAACTTAAAGAGGATTCACCCATAGACATAACGCAAGCCGGATTGTGCTGGGCCACGAAAGGTCTTGAGATGTCCACGGGGTTATTGCCGCATCAGGTGTTGCACGAAGTGCTACCAAATCACCAGAATTACGCTGTGTTATCAGGGCCTACATTCGCCAAAGAAGTGGGTTTAGATTTGCCGACGGCGATAACCGTTGCCGCATCAAATGACGTATTTGGTAGCTTGTTGTGCGATCGCCTAGCCAGCGAACGTTTTATGGCGTATTCCTCAACCGATATCATCGGTGTGGAAGTGGGTGGCGCGGTAAAAAACGTGTTAGCGATAGGTGCAGGAATGTCGGATGGGTTAGGCTTTGGCGCTAATGCTCGTGTTGCCTTAATAAATCGTGGGCTGCGTGAACTCACTCGTTTAGGTATGGCTATGGGGGCTCAGCAAGAAACCTTTATGGGGTTAGCTGGCATGGGCGATTTGGTGTTAACGTGCACCGATAATTTATCCAGAAATCGTCGTATGGGTATGGCATTAGCCTCTGGAGCAACGGTTGATGAAGCGGCTAAGGAAATTCAACAAGTGGTAGAAGGGGTGCCAGCGGCACAAGCGGTATATGAGAAAGCATCGGCTTTGCATGTGTCAATGCCAATTGTTGAACAAATTTTCCAAGTGCTACATCAAGGTAAGCCGGTGCAAAGTGCCGTTCGTGATTTATTGGCTCGAGGGCGAGGCCAAGATACCGCGGGTGTGAGTCCTTGAGTTTAAAAACCGAATGATGTCTTAATTAGCTTTTATTTAAGTTTTGCTAAGCGGTTTTGTGAGCTACTTCAGGTTTGTTTTGTTAGCGTAGTAAAACGTGTACTGAACGTTGTATAAACCGCGATAAACTGTCGTATCAGCCTAGCAGCTGGCCGTAAGTACAGTAGTTTGATTTCAGTGCGTGCTGCTATTTTGTCGCCTCGTTGTAGAGGATATCGCATTGGATACACCCGTTAAAATTCTCATAGTTGATGACCACCGACTGTTCGCAGCCGGTATGTCATCTGTGCTGAGATTATTAAAGCGCCCCGTGCAAGTCAAAGAAATATATAACGGCATGCAAGCGCTCAGTGAGATTGAACATTCAGAAGGCTACGATCTCATCTTAGCTGATATAGAAATGCCGTCTGTGGGTGGTATTGATTTATTGTTAGCGCTGAAAGCACGCGACATCATTACGCCTCTTATCATCGTATCCGCTACAGAACATGCCCGCGAAGTGGAGCGGGCGATGAAAGCTGGCGCGCGAGGGTATATCCCGAAAAGCACAGCGCCTGAAACGATGCTTGATGCCGTTGAATTAGTGTTGCGCGGTGATTTGTACTTGCCTGATGATTTATGGAACCGAATGCGTTCGAGCATTGGAACCCAAGCGCGCCGTGCAACGGTGCCACCGAGTAAGACTAATGCGCCCGCCTTATCGTCGCGTCAACAAGAAATATTAGAACTTATTGAAAGTGGCAAAACGAATAAACAAATCGCAGAATTATTAGGGATCAGTCAAAGTACTGTGAAGTTTCACATTGCGGGTTTGTTTCGTGAATTAAACGTAAGAACTCGCACTGAATGCGTGCACGTGGCTCGACAGTTAAACGTAGGCGGCATGGCGACGTAGCAAAAATATCACACTACAGCATTCGTTTTAAGTAATGCCCGGTGTGTGATGCTTTTATTTTTGCAACCGCTTCGGGTGTGCCACTGGCTACGATGGTGCCACCACCAGCCCCACCTTCAGGCCCTAAATCTACTAGGTAGTCAGCGCATTTAATCACATCAAGATTATGTTCAATCACCACGATGGTGTTGCCTGCATCTCTTAGCCTGAGTAATACCGCTAACAACGCTTTAACGTCTTCAAAATGAAGACCTGTTGTGGGTTCATCTAAGATGTACAGCGTGTTGCCTGTATCGCGTTTGGATAATTCACGGGCAAGCTTGATTCTTTGTGCTTCCCCGCCAGATAACGTGGTTGCGTTCTGACCTAGGGTTATATAAGACAAGCCTACATCCATGAGTGTGGATAATTTTCTACTTAATGCGGGAATGGCTGAGAAAAATTCATCAGCATCTTCCACTGTCATGCTTAGGATGTCGTGTATGTTTTTACCTTTATATCGAATTTCTAGGGTTTCCCGATTGTAGCGTTTAGCTTCACACACATCGCACGGTACGTAAACATCGGGCAAAAAGTGCATTTCCACCTTTATCAGTCCATCGCCTTGGCAAGCTTCGCATCGCCCGCCTTTAACGTTAAAACTGAACCGACCCGCTTTATAGCCACGCGAACGTGCCTCACGGGTGCCGGCAAACAAATCTCGTATGCCTGAAAATAACCCAGAGTAGGTGGCAGGATTACTACGAGGTGTTCGTCCAATGGCGCTTTGATCAATATCCACAATTTTATCGAACACCTTTAGCCCAGTAATACTTTTAACTGGTGCAACATCGTGTTTTGATTTATTGATGGTGTTTGCAGCGAACTTGTAAAGCGTATTGTTTATTAACGTAGATTTTCCAGAACCTGATACCCCAGTTATGCAGGTGAGTAAGCCCACTGGAATTTTAGTATTAACCGATTGCAAGTTATTACCTTGCGCGCCATTGATGCCTATCCATTGTTTACCGGCATCTATGCGGGTAGGGATGTCGATTGCTTTTTTACCTGACAAATATTGCCCGGTAAGGGATGCTTTTGATTTCATGATGGCTTTCGGTGTGCCTGATGCCACAATTTCACCACCGTGGCGTCCGGCACCTGGCCCAATGTCAATCACATGATCGGCAGTGCGAATCGCATCTTCATCGTGTTCAACCACGATAACGGTGTTGCCTAAATCGCGTAAGTAACGCAAAGTGCCTAATAGTTTGTCGTTATCGCGTTGATGTAACCCGATAGAAGGTTCATCTAAAACATACATAACCCCCATTAAGCCTGCACCGATTTGGCTGGCCAGTCGAATACGCTGCGCTTCACCGCCTGATAATGTGTCTGCGCCGCGATCAAGTGATAAATAATCTAACCCCACGTTAATTAAAAAATCGATGCGTTGCAGAATTTCAGTTAGCACCTTTTCGGCAATTTCTTTTCGTTGCCCAGTAAGCATTAATCCGTTGATGAGTTCACGGGCTTCTTGGATTGAGCAAGCTGCGATCGCAGGTAAGCTTTTGCCATCTAAAAACACATGCCTTGCAGCAACGTTTAAGCGTGTGCCGTTGCAGGTGGTGCATCGGCGCTGCGCCAAAAGCTTTGCTAATTCATCGCGTACCGCGTTCGATTCGGTGTCTTTATAGCGGCGCTGTAAGTTTGGAATGACCCCTTCAAACGTGTGTACGCGCTTACGCGTGTTTTTATCTTTATCGCTTTTGTAAGTGAACGTGATTTGCTCATCGCCACTTCCATGCAGTAAAACGTTTTGGTGTTTTTTGCTTAAGTCGTTAAACGTTGTTTTTAAATCAAACTGATAATGTTTTGCAATGCTTTTCATCATTTGATAAAAGAACGGGTTCTTTTTATCCCAGCTTCGAATAGCGCCGTCTGCAACAGGGGCATCGGGGTTGGTAACGATTCGATCAGGATCAAAAAACTGACTAACCCCCAGCCCATCGCAGTCGGTGCAAGCACCGTGCGGGCTATTAAATGAAAAGGAACGCGGCTCAAGCGGTGGCACCGAATAGCCGCAAAATCGGCAAGCATAACGGCTAGAAAAAATGATGTCGTCAGCATCTTCTTTCAATGCAGCAAGAACCGCTGTGCCATCAGACATTGCAAGGGTTGTTTCTAAAGATTCAGCCAATCGCAAAGCCAAATCTGCTCGAATCTTAAATCGATCAATAACCACATCTATAGAGTGCTTTTTACGAGCTGATAATGTGATGTCTTCATCAAGCTCTACGATGTCGCCGTTCAAGCGAATTCTAAGATAGCCTTGCGCTCGAATCTGCTCGATGAGTTTGGCGTGATCACCTTTTTTCCCATCGACGACAGGTGCAAGTAATGCAAAGCCAGTCCCTTCGGGTTGGGCGGTAATGGTGTCCACCATTTGGCTGATGGTTTGGGCTTCTAACGGTTCGTTGTGCTCCGGGCAGGTTGGGGTGCCTGCACGAGCAAACAACAAACGTAAGTAGTCGTGAATTTCTGTAATGGTGCCCACGGTAGAACGCGGGTTATGCGAGGTGGATTTTTGCTCTATAGAAATGGCAGGTGACAAACCATCGATCAAATCCACATCGGGTTTGTCCATCACCGATAGGAACTGGCGGGCGTAAGCCGATAAAGATTCGACGTAGCGACGCTGCCCCTCGGCGAAGAGGGTATCGAACGCCAGCGAAGATTTTCCTGAGCCAGAAAGCCCTGTGATCACCACCAACTTATCGCGTGGGATGTCGGTATCCACGTTCTTTAAGTTGTGCGTTCTTGCACCGCGAATTTTGATGGTGTCCATAATGAGTCCAGACGGCATTAGCCATGTAATATACCTAGGTCAATTTCGCCTTGGGCGCTTATGGTCAGTTCTTCTCTATCGCAGTCAATGTTACCAAGTGAACGTCGCGCAGCAGGCTCGCTGGCTGCGATCTATATTTTTCGCATGCTGGGCCTATTCATCGTGCTGCCCGTATTCAGCTTATTTGCTGGTGAGTACGCGCACAGTACGCCGTTTATGGTGGGTCTTGCCATCGGCGTCTACGGGATTTTTCAAGCGGTTTTGCAAGTGCCGTTTGGCATGCTAAGTGACCGGTTTGGTCGCAAGCTGATGATTTCAATCGGCCTTGTGTTGCTGCTATTGGGCAGCATCATCGCAGCCACAGCAGAATCGATTTATTGGGTGATAATTGGCCGTGCCCTGCAAGGTGCTGGGGCTATATCGGCTGTGCTCATGGCATTGGCAGCTGATCTTACCCGAGATGATCAGCGCACCAAAATTATGGCCTTGTTGGGTGCAAGCATTGGCTTTGCTTTCGTTTTAGCGCTCATGCTGGGGCCATTACTTATCACGTGGTTTTCCATTAGTGCGTTGTTTTGGTTAACAGCTGCCACAGCGGTGATTGGCTTGGTGTTGCTGCACACCGTGGTTCCAGATCCAGAGGAAACCGTACACCGAGCGGAAACCGGGGCCACCGCAAAGGGTATGGCTAGGTTATTAAAAAACCCGCAACTATTGCGTTTGGATGGCAGTATTTTTGTTCTGCACGCGATTATCACAGCCACGTTTTTAGCGGTTCCCTTGCTGCTTCGCGATGTGGGCTTAAGCGCAGAATCTCATTGGCGCGTGTACCTACCTGCGATGGGCATGGCGGCTTTGGTGTTAATTCCCATGATGATGGGGGCTGAGAAAAATTATCTTCGCCCGATATTGCTTGCGTGTGTGGCAGGGCTTTTAGTCACCAATCTCTTTTTCTGGCTAGCACCCACCACCGCCACTACGTTGTTCATTGGTGTGTTCTTGTTTTTTAGTTTTCTCACCGTGCTTGAATCGTTATTTCCTTCGTTGGTGTCCCGCATTGCACCAGCTGATGCTAAGGGTAGCGCCATGGGGGTGTATTCCAGTAGTCAATTTATGGGGGGATTTGTTGGCGGTGCAGGCGGCGGTTGGCTGTATGGCGCGTTTGGAGCCTCAGCCGTTTTCATTGCCCTAGCATTGATGTGTGCGTTGTGGCTATACGGCCTTAAAGATTTTGCCAGCCCAGATAAATTGTTCATGCGACGCTACCGGTTAACGGATGCTGAAGTTAGGGATGTGCCTAAGACGTTGAAAGCGCTTGAAGCGTTACCAGGGGTGGCAGAAGTTGGCTTTGTGGAAGCCGAAGGTGTGGCCTACTTAAAAGTGGATAAATCCGTCTATGTCCCTCCAGTGAGCCTAGGTGCCGGTAGCGCATAAAGCCTGCATCTGCGGGTGCTGACTTAGTGCATGAGGTTGGGCTCGGCACTATTTTTACGATCATTGGCGCCCAGTTATCGGGTAAAATAGCCTCTGGCGGCGCATCAGGTGGCCGCCCCGAATCACTCACGGATCGAGTGCTTTATTTTTTAGGAGATAACCATGGCACGAGGTGTCAACAAAGTCATTTTGGTGGGCAACTTAGGCGCAGACCCCGATGTTCGGTATTCCGCCAGCGGAAGTGCGGTCACCAACATCAGTATTGCAACGTCTGAATCTTGGACCGATAAGAAAACCGGCGAACGTCAAGAACGCACCGAATGGCATCGCGTAACGCTATTCAGCCGTTTGGGCGAAATTGCAGGTGAATATTGTCGCAAAGGCTCTCAGGTGTATATCGAGGGTTCACTGCGCACCGATAAATACCAAGATAAAAAAACCGGTGAAGATCGGTATTCAACCTCAATCGTTGCCAATAACCTTCAGCTATTAGGTGCACGTGGCGAGGGTCAAGGCCAAGGCAGCGGCATGGGTGGCGGCATGTCATCGTCCATGGGGGCGACGGGCGCAAATAATCGCGGCGGGCAGCAGCAACCCCAGCAGCCGAGAGAACCGGTGGCAGAAGCGGCCGAATTTGATGACGATATTCCGTTCTAAATCGCTTTTGTTCCGAAAGCGTATTTCGGACGAAACCGCATAAGACCCTCAGGTAGGGTCTTTTGAAAAAGCCTGCCGGTAACTATCGGTGGGCTTTTTTTGTGCCTGTGAAATTGTCTATTAGATCAAGGTTTAATGATATTCGTATAAACATATAAAGAATTCTTTATGTGTTTACGGTACAATAAACGATCAGTTGGCGCTGAATTTGCGCCGCGTTCGATTACACCGACTTTTAAGAGACCGTTACATGTCTTCAGATTACATTTTTACTTCCGAATCTGTGTCCGAGGGGCACCCGGACAAGATGGCCGACCAAATCTCCGATGCGGTTTTGGATGCCATCCTTAAGCAAGACACCAAAGCACGCGTTGCCTGTGAAACTTTGGTTAAAACGGGCCTGGTAGTTGTGGCGGGCGAAATCACCACCACCGCGTGGGTCGATTTAGAACATTTGGTTCGCGAAACGGTTAAGGACATTGGCTACACCAATTCCGATGTCGGTTTCGATGGCGAAACTTGTGCGGTTCTCAATGGCATTGGCAAACAGTCGCCTGAAATCGCTATGGGTGTGGATAGAACCTCCCCTGAAGAGCAGGGTGCGGGCGACCAAGGTTTGATGTTTGGTTATGCCACTAACGAAACCGATGTACTGATGCCAGCACCGATCACTTACTCTCATCGTTTGGTTGAACAACAATCCAAAGTACGTCGCGACGGCACCTTGGCTTGGTTACGCCCCGATGCTAAAAGTCAGGTAACGCTTAAGTACCAAGATGGGAAACCTGTGGGCCTAGATGCGGTTGTACTGTCAACGCAGCATGATCCTGATATTGAATTAAAAGATTTACGTGAAGCAGTCATTGAACATATCTTAAAGCCAGTGCTGCCTAAAGAATGGTTAGAGGCTTGCCCCAGTGAAAATGTACACATCAATCCAACCGGTAAGTTCGTTATTGGTGGCCCTGTGGGTGATTGCGGTTTAACTGGTCGTAAAATCATTGTGGATACTTACGGTGGTATGGCGCGCCATGGTGGCGGCGCATTCTCAGGTAAAGATCCGTCAAAGGTGGATCGTTCAGCAGCTTACGCAGGTCGTTATGTTGCTAAAAATATCGTTGCAGCAGGCCTTGCTGATCGCTGCGAAATTCAAGTGTCCTATGCCATCGGTGTGGCAAAGCCAACCTCGATCACTATCGATACCTTTGGCACAGGGAAAATTGATGATCGAAAAATTGAAGCCATCGTAAGTGATGTGTTCGACTTACGCCCTTATGGCATCGTCACGATGCTCGATTTAGTTCGCCCCATTTACCAACAAACGGCCGCTTATGGCCACTTTGGTCGTGAAAACGCTGAATTCAGTTGGGAAAAAACCGATAAAGCAGACGCGATTCGACAAGCTGCCGGTCTTAGCTAATTTTTTGCGTTAACCAAATTTAAAATTTAATTCAGAGTAAACACACATGAGTTTTTCCGATTACAAAGTAGCTGATTCAAGCCTTGCCGAATGGGGTCGTAAAGAGATCACCATCGCCGAACACGAAATGCCGGGTTTAATGGCACTGCGTGAAGAGTACGCAGGCCAACAACCGTTGAAAGGTGCACGTATTGCCGGTTGTTTGCACATGACCATTCAAACGGCTGTACTAATTGAAACCCTGACGGCTTTAGGCGCCGAGGTGCGTTGGTCTTCATGCAACATCTTCTCAACACAAGACCAAGCGGCTGCAGCAATCGCTGCTGCTGAAATTCCTGTGTTTGCTTGGAAGGGTGAAAGCGAGGAAGAATTTGATTGGTGTATTCACCAAACCATTAAAGGCCCAGATGGTTGGGTGCCGAATATGATTTTGGATGACGGTGGAGATTTAACCGTCATGATGCATAAGGAATACCCCGAGCTTCTAAAAGAAGTTAAAGGGTTGTCAGAAGAAACCACCACGGGCGTGCATCGTTTGGTTGAGATGGCTAAGAACGGCGAATTAAAAGTGCCGGCTATCAACATTAACGATTCGGTGACTAAATCAAAATTTGATAATTTATACGGCTGTCGTGAATCACTACTTGATGGTATCAAGCGCGCAACCGATGTCATGATCGCCGGTAAAACGGCGGTTGTTTTAGGTTACGGCGATGTGGGCAAGGGTTGTGCTCAAGCGTTCCGCGGCATGGGTGCAACGGTTATGGTTACAGAAGTTGACCCTATCAATGCATTGCAAGCGGCAATGGAAGGTTTCCGCGTTGTTCAAATGGATGATGTTGCCGACCAAGGCGATATCTTCGTTACGGCAACGGGTAACGTTGACGTAATCACGCTTGATCACATGAAAGATATGAAGAACGAAGCCATTGTGTGCAACATCGGCCACTTCGATAATGAAATTCAGGTGGAAGCACTGCGTAATTTTAAGTGGGACAACATCAAGCCTCAAGTTGATCAGGTTGAGTTCCCTGATGGCAAGCGAGTAACGTTGTTAGCTGAAGGCCGTTTAGTTAATCTAGGTTGTGCAACTGGCCATCCTAGCTTTGTAATGAGCGCCTCTTTCACTAACCAAGTGTTGGCTCAAATTGAATTGTTCAACAACCCTGGCAAGTATTCAGTAGATGTGCACGTGTTGCCTAAAGATTTGGATGAAAAAGTGGCGCGATTACACTTGAAGAAAATCGGTGCAAACTTAACTGAGCTAAGTGACGACCAATCAGCTTACCTAGGTATTGAGAAAGACGGCCCTTACAAGCCTGATCACTACCGCTACTAATTTGGCGTGATTTTTTGGCATGGTCTGATTCAGTACATGCCAGAATAGAAAGCCCAGCGTCTTTGTCAGGCGTTGGGTTTTTTTGTGGGTTCTTAAATTTATAGGATCTTTAGTTAAGGGTCGCAAGAACTTCACGTACACAGTAGGGTCTCTATCAGTCGTGATTAGCATCAAACAACGCACCATCATATTATTGGTATTGGCCGAAGTCTTCGCGATGGGGCTTTGGTTTGTTTCGGCCGCCATATTGAATGACTTACAATCCACAGGGTTTGTCGGTCCATCTTTAGGGGCATGGTTAAGTTCTGCCGTTCCTGCAGGCTTTGTTGTGGGTGCTCTGTTCGTAGCCATAAGCGGCATTGCTGATCGGCTCGACCCTCGCTATGTTTTGTGTGGTGCAGCGCTTTTGGGGGCATTGTTTAATGGTTTGTTGGTGGTGTTGCCACCGGGTAGCGCTTTAACCATTCTTCTAAGGTTTCTTACAGGCGTTGCCTTGGCAGGAGTTTATCCTGTAGGCATGAAAATCATGGTGGGGTGGGGCACCAACGATCGAGGCCTGTTGGTGGGTTTGTTGGTAGGGGGGCTTACCTTAGGTTCTTCTTCACCGCACTTATTGGCCTGGTTGGGTGGAGCGCAGTGGCAAACCACTGTAATTGCCGCATCAGTGTTCTCTGTGTTGGGCGGACTACTCGTGCTAACCACCAAGCTGGGGCCGAACCATGCGTCAGCGGCAAGCTTTGATCCTTCTGCAATAACCGAAGCGTGGACAAATCTCGATATTCGTCGCGCATTTGGTGGCTACTTTGGTCATATGTGGGAGCTGTACGCCATGTGGAGTTGGTTGGGTGTAGCGGCCGCTGTCTCTTATCAAGCTCAAATGGGGGCTGATGATGCCAGCCAACTTGCAAAGCTCACAGCGTTTGTTGCCATTGGCGGTGGCGCGTTGCTTTGCCCCATAGCAGGCAAGGTGGCCGATAAAATTGGGAAAGCCAAATTAACCATTTTGGTGATGATGTTAAGCGGCACTTTTGCCATGGCAAGCGCACTCGTTTTTGAAGGGCCGGTGGTGCTAGTGTTTAGTGTATTTGTGCTTTGGGGCTTATTCATCATTCCCGACTCTGCTCAATTTTCTGCGTTAGTGGCAGACCTTGCGCCTCCAGAAAGAGCGGGAAGTTTATTGACACTGCAAACCGCGTTGGGTTTTTTACTCACTATCGCAACCGTTCAATTAACCCCAATAGTGGCTGATTTTATATCCTGGCCAGGTATATTTATCGTGATGGCGCTGGGGCCTGTTGCTGGCATTGTTTGTATGTGGCCTTTGATGAAGTCGTCTAACGATCCTGCTTAGTAGCAGAAATATTTATTGACGATATATAAATGGTGCGCTTAATTAGTACGCACTAAGCATCTGGCTGTATGGATATCGCATACGATCGCTGCGCCGTAGTTCGGCACAAGTTACTGGATGTTGTGTTGCTCGATTGGGTATTGTTAAGCGAATTATTAAACGTAAGGCTATTGAAGCCTGGATCGTTTACCGTAACGCCTACATCGATTGTAAAGTCACCTAATTCGGTTGCAGCACCTGAGATTCTTACCTGCCGTTCGAACACATCGGCTATAAGGCCTTCTGGCAGTGTTCGTGATACGCGAAGATCGTAGTTAAAGGAATCGTCAAAGGGTTCGTTTTCAATAGAGGCGGTGATGGTTACATCGTAAGTTTGATTCAACACAGGGTTAGGAATAACCCGTGGGCGTAGAATTGGGCCATCATCATCCACGCAGTCAAGCAGTAAATCTGACAATGGCCCGCAGCCTGCCAGTAGGGTTGAACTTGCCAACAACAATGTCAGAGCTACTCGTTTTTTTCGGTGATGTAAAGTGCGCATACCTATCCAACATGATGACGACTGACTGTTCAAAGCCGATCATCCTATAATAGCGGGTCTATGCGATTCACACTGATAATCCCTGCGTGGAATGAGGAAGCTTTCTTACCAGAAACCTTAGAGCGCGCAAAGTCTGCTATATCGGCTTGTTCTTATCACGGTAACTTGGTGGTGGTAGACAACAACTCAACAGACAATACGGCTGCTATTGCGCGTGCAGCGGGTGCCACGGTGGTGTTTGAGCCGATCAATCAAATCGCTAGGGCAAGAAACCGAGGGGCATCCATTGCCACTGACGACGTTCTTGTGTTTTTAGACGCTGATACGTACCTTACTGAAGATTTATTGCAAACGTCTCTTGATGCCTTGGCAAGTAACCAAGTGGTTGGCGGTG
The DNA here is from genome assembly GCA_938035125.1 of uncultured Granulosicoccaceae bacterium. Taxonomy (GTDB): domain Bacteria; phylum Pseudomonadota; class Gammaproteobacteria; order Granulosicoccales; family Granulosicoccaceae; genus Granulosicoccus. Next base: position 28,656 of record CALHNS010000010.1, read on the forward strand.
GGGTGATATTAGAACTTGATCAACCCGCGAATGGCTCTGCCCTGCGGGTGCTTAATTTATGGAATGCCGTATCAAAACGTTTTCAATTGGCTGCAGGAAGTTTTATTTTTTGCCGACGCGATGCGTTTGAGGCCATCGGTGGATTTGATGCAAAAGTTTATGCTGGAGAAGAAATTCTGTTAACACGTAAATTAAAGCGGTGGGGAAAAAAGCACGGCTATCGATTTCAAATCATTAGCGATAAGAAAATTATTACTTCTGCGCGAAAACTACAGTGGTATTCCACAGGGCAATTATTGTGGCAATTTATGCTGATTCTTATACCCGGTGCTTTATATTCTAAGCGCTTGTGTAAAACATGGTACGACAGTGAGACAAGACCTAGAACAGGTGATGTCGATTCAGATGAAACAACGACAAGACCCAATTCAAGTTGAGAATAAAAAAAGCCAGCGTTTGTTAAACGCTGGCTTTGGTTTCAATATTAACCTTCTAGTAAACCTCGTTTTCGCATTTCTGCGATAACGCGTTCGGCAGCTTGCTCTGCTGATAAGGTGCCGGTATCTACTAAAATTTCTGCATTCTCAGGTGGTTCGTATGGTGAATCTATTCCGGTGAAGTTTTTCAATTCACCACGGCGAGCTTTCTTATATAACCCTTTAGGGTCGCGCTCTTCTGCTATTGCCAATGGGGTTTCTACAAACACCTCAATGAATTCACCTTCACCCACTATGCTGCGTGCCAGTGCGCGTTCAGAGCGAAAAGGAGAGATGAAGGCGGTAAGAACGATCATTCCTGCATCAACCATTAAGCCCGCCACTTCACCGATACGGCGGATATTTTCCACACGATCTGAATCTGTAAAGCCTAAATCTTTATTCAAGCCATGACGCACGTTGTCACCGTCAAGTAAGTAGGTGTGGTGGCCTGCAGCCGCCAATTTTTTCTCAACAATGTTAGCAACGGTAGATTTACCCGCACCAGACAAACCAGTAAACCAAACAACTGCAGGTTTTTGGCCTTTCAGTTCGGCACGACGTGCCTTGTTCACATCGGTGGCTTGCATGTGAATGTTTTCTGAGCGGCGAAGTGCGAAGTGCAACATACCTGCACCAACGGTATGGTTGCCCACACGATCAATTAAAATAAAGCTACCGGTTTCTTGATTTTCATCAAAGGTATCGAACGCAATAGGTTGATCGGTGTTGATGTTACACACGCCAATGGCGTTTAATTCCAATTGCTTAGCAGCGGTTTGCTCTAAGGTGTTGACGTTGACTTCGTGCTTAATGTCGGTGATGGTAACCGATACGGTTTTGGTGCCGATTTTTAACCAGTAAGGGCGGCCTGCGTGCATTGGCTCATCGTGCATCCACACAATGGTAGATTCAAATTGATCGGCTGTGCTTGCAGGCTCCTCAGTGGTTGAAATAATGTCGCCACGCGATACATCGATTTCATCTTCTAAGGTGAGGGTGACACTTTGCCCTGCAATGGCTTCAGATAAATCACCATCGTGAGTCACAATCCTTGCAACCGTACTGGTTTTACCCGAGGGTTGTACTCGCACAGTGTCGCCGGGTTTTACGGTTCCACTGGCAATTGATCCTGCGAAGCCGCGAAAATCTAAGTTAGGGCGATTCACCCACTGTACGGGCAGTCGAAACGGTGCGTTACGACGAAATTCATCGTTAACTTCTGCGGTTTCTAAGTACGATAACAATGTTGGCCCGTGATACCAAGGCATCTCTGGGCTGCGCGCTAAAATATTATCACCACATAAGGCCGACATCGGAATCGGCGTTACGTTGTCTAAGCCTATCTCTTTAGCAAATTCTTGATAGCTTTCCACGATTTCTGTGTAAACGGATTCATCGTATTTCATTAAATCCATTTTATTGACCGCTAATACCACGTTGCGAATGCCCAGCAGTGACAGTAAGTAACTGTGGCGTTTAGTCTGTGTTAACACCCCTTGGCGAGCATCACACAATATAACGGCAGCATCGCAGGTGGATGCACCGGTTACCATGTTACGAGTGTATTGTTCGTGCCCTGGCGTGTCGGCAACGATAAACTTACGATTGTCAGTGGCGAAGAATCGGTAAGCCACATCAATCGTAATGCCTTGCTCACGTTCTGCCGCTAGGCCATCAACCAGTAAGGCAAAATCCATCTCTTTGCCTTGCGTGCCCCATTTTTTAGAGTCAGAGGCGACAGCATCTAATTGATCTTCGAACAGCACTTTACTTTCATAAAGTAGGCGGCCAATTAAGGTACTTTTTCCATCATCTACGCTACCGCAGGTGATAAAGCGCAGCAGGCTTTTATTTTCATGCTGGCTAAGGTAGGCGTTAATATCGCTAGCGATTAGATCTTGATTTGGCTGGTTCATTAGAAGTAACCCTCTTGCTTCTTCTTCTCCATCGATGCGGAAGTGTCGTGATCAATTAAACGACCTTGACGTTCTGATGTGGTGGCCAAAAGCATTTCTTGAATGATGTCGGTGAGTGTGGTGGCGTTAGATTCAACAGCGCCTGTCAGTGGGTAACACCCTAGTGTTCGAAAACGTACGCGCTTCATTTCAGGTGTTTCACCTTCGAGTAATGGCATACGGTCATCGTCCACCATAATCATCTGACCATCACGCTCAACAATGGGGCGCTCGTCTGAAAAATACAAAGGCACAATAGGAATGGATTGCTGGTGAATGTACTGCCATATATCCAATTCCGTCCAGTTCGATAGCGGGAACACTCGAATGGATTCGCCTTTGCGTTTTTTAGCGTTGTATAAATTCCACAGTTCGGGGCGCTGGCTTTTAGGTTCCCATCGATGGGCTGATGTTCGAAAGCTGAATACGCGCTCTTTGGCACGAGATTTTTCTTCATCACGTCGTGCACCACCAAAAGCCACATCAAATTCGTATTTATCTAAAGCTTGTTTTAAGCCTTGTGTTTTTAATATGTCGGTATGCAGCTCAGAGCCGTGCGTAAACGGGCTAACCCCTTGCTTTATGCCCTCTTCGTTCTGGTGCACTAACAATTCAAAGCCCAGTTCTTTTGCGATTTGATCGCGAAACTTATACATTTCCTGAAACTTCCACGTGGTGTCAACGTGCAGTAAAGGAAAGGGTGGTGGTGCGGGGTAAAACGCTTTTACCGCTAAGTGAAGCATCACCGCGCTGTCTTTACCGATGGAGTAAAGCATGACGGGGTTTTCAGCTTCGGCCACCACTTCACGCATGATGTGAATGCTTTCGGCTTCTAAGCGTTGAAGATGGGTTAGCGTACTGAGTGCTGGCAAGGGGCTACCGCTTGCCTGCGTTGATGTTGTGTTAGCTGTCATAGTTGAACTAGCCGTTGAAGTTAAGGTTGAATTGGATGTCGTTGTGTTCACTACCGCAGGCAGTAACAAGACGGTGTGGTTTGTTCGGTTTTCCCACTGGGTAACCCATGATTTTTCTATAGCGCGGCTTAACTGCACCATCGGGGCAAGCGGGGTTTTAACGTATGCTTCCACGGCTGTTAAAAAGGCCAGAAAACGCGTTTCGTCAATTTCGGAAAGTAACGTCCAAAGGCAAAGCCCGCGTGCGGTGTGTGCGCATAACAAAATGTTCGATGCTTCGCCGCTTGTTAGTGTGTGGCTGCTTATCCACACCAAACGACGTTTTTCGCGTTTGGCTATCGTTATAAATCTCTGTCGTTCAGTGCCCGCAGCAGGTTTCTCATTAGGCGCGGGTGAGGCGGGTGCTAAGCCCCAAGCTCTAGCATGGCGACCAGCCGTGGCTGCACTAAGTTTTACGCCCTTTTCAATCAACCACTCGTGAACGCGTGCGGTAGTCCATAAGTGCTCAGATTCGATTACTGCGTTGGTGACGGCAACGTGTTGTATTAATTCGCTGCGTAATTCAGCCAGCTGTTGTTTGGATACAGCAGAAGAGGCAGCAGGACGCCCGCGAGGTTTTACAGCGACTCCATCCCAGCCGTCAGACTCATAGGCTTTAACCGCTGCAACGACCGTTGGCACACTCAAGCCCACGGCATGGCTAACTTCAGCCAAGGACGCGCCGTCAAGACGGCGGCGGACGGCGTCGAGCCGTCGTTCGTTTAGTGCTTTAATAGGTGTAGTAGGGTTATTCAATGATTTAATAGCTTAGTAATGTCACGGTATCGGTATTAAATATCAAATCTTATGCCGATTATTGCTTTTATAGGTGTATTTGATCATAAGATCACAAAAAGAATTTGCTATTAAACTATTAATGCTCATAGAAATTGATCAGTTTTATCGCTAGATCATCTGCAGAGCAATAGTTTTAAAAATTGATTAAACTTGTAACTATCTGAAATATATAGATTAAAAATGAAATCAACAAAGCTGACACCTTAATATTTAATACTAAGAGAGTGTTTAGCCCCAAATCGTCTCCTATAAACCCATAACCTGCGAATATTTGGTCTTAATATGTGTCAATCTGATCAATTGGTGCTCTAAAAACGGTATCCTGCCGGTATAACCAGGTAGGCAATTGAGGTGCCCAACCGGCACACCCATGACACGAAAAGTTTTTATTAAGACCCACGGCTGTCAGATGAACGAGTACGATTCGGCGAAAATGCTGGATGTGCTTGGCGAACACGGCCCGGTCGAAGCCACAAACAATCCGGCTGATGCCGATATTCTGTTGCTCAACACCTGCTCCATCCGCGAAAAGGCTCAAGAGAAAGTATTCTCAGAGCTGGGCCGATGGAAGCCCTTAAAAGATGCGCGCAAAGATGTGGTGATTGGCGTCGGCGGCTGCGTGGCCAGTCAAGAAGGGGAGGCCATTCACCAACGAGCACCGTTTGTTGATGTGGTGTTTGGGCCGCAAACGTTGCACCGCTTGCCAGCCATGGTGGACGATTCCATATCGAACAATAAGCCGGTTGTTGATATCAGCTTCCCAGAAATCGAAAAGTTTGATCGTTTGCCGCAACCAAAAGCCGATGGCCCCAGTGCCTATGTATCCATCATAGAAGGGTGCAGTAAGTACTGTAGCTTTTGCGTGGTGCCGTACACTCGCGGCGAGGAAATTTCTCGCCCGCTGGATGATGTATTAGCTGAAGTGGTTGCCTTATCAGAGCAAGGCGTAAGAGAGATACATTTATTAGGGCAAAACGTAAATGCTTATCGCGGGCCAATGCACGATGGCGGTATCGCTGATCTTGCGCTGCTGATTCATTACGTTGCCGCTGTTGACGGCATCGATCGCATTCGATTCACCACCTCTCACCCGGTTGAATTTAATGAGGCGTTAATTGATGCGTATCGAACCGTACCGGAGCTGGTGAGTTTCCTGCACTTACCCGTGCAAACAGGTTCTGATCGAATTTTAGCGGCAATGAAACGCGGCCATACAGCATTAGAATATAAATCTAAAATTCGAAAAATTATGGCAGCCCGCCCTGGCTTAACATTGTCGTCTGACTTCATTGTCGGTTTTCCCGGCGAGACGGAAAAAGATTTCGAAGACACCATGAAATTAATTACCGATATGGGCTTTGATCATTCCTACAGTTTTATTTATAGCGCCCGCCCTGGCACACCGGCCTCGAATTTAACTGACGATACGCCCATGGATGTGAAGAAAGCTCGTTTGCACCGATTGCAAGCAACGATTACCGAACAGGCTGCTGCTATCAGTAGCGCGATGATCGGCACCGTGCAGCGCGTATTAGTGGATCGCCCGTCTAGAAAAGATCCTGAACAAATGAGCGGTCGAACTGAGAATAATCGTGTGGTGAATTTTCCAGGTGATGCTTCGTTAATTGGTGGTTTTGCTGATGTGCTAATCACAGAAGCACGCCCAAATTCGCTACGAGGTGAATTCCAAGCGCGCGCTGAATCTGGTGTAGTTGCCTGTGGCTGAATTAGCGTTTCGTGTTGAACCTGCCGATAACGACCGGCTGGCGAACTTGTGTGGTCAGTTTGATGAGCACTTAAAGCAAATCGAGCAGCGGCTTGCGGTTGATATTAGCCATCGTGGTGATCGCTTTATGATTACTGGCGATGTGGTGAATCAAGTATCGAACGCTAAGCGACTGATTGCGCATTTATACGCAGCCACCGAATCTGAAAATCTTGAGCCTGAAAGAGTGCACTTATATATGCAGGAAGCTGAGCTGGAATCGTTAACAGAATCCACCGATGATGCGGCGAAGAAACGCAGCACCATTAAAACTCGCCGTGCGGTGATTCAATGCCGAGGTGAAAGACAGATTGAGTATGTACAAAGCATTAAATCTCGCGATCTAACTTTTGGTATTGGTCCTGCCGGAACGGGCAAAACCTTCTTAGCAGTAGCCTGTGCGGTAGAAGCCTTAGAGGCAGAAGAAGTGCGACGCTTGGTGTTGGTTCGACCGGCTGTGGAAGCGGGTGAACGGTTGGGCTTTTTGCCTGGGGATATGATGCAAAAAGTGGATCCTTATCTGCGCCCAATATACGATGCGTTGTATGAATTTTTAGGGTTTGAACGCGTAGCAAAGCTTGTGGAGCGTAACGTAATAGAAATTGCACCTTTAGCTTACATGCGTGGCCGTACGTTGAATCATTCATGCGTCATTATGGATGAGGCACAAAACACTACCGTAGAACAGATGAAGATGTTCCTAACCCGAATTGGTTTTGGCTCGCGCGCCATTGTGACAGGTGATGTGACTCAAGTAGATTTACCTAAGCACCAACTGTCGGGATTAAAGCACGTACAGGGAGTGCTTAAAGGCGTTGACGGTGTGGGTTTTTGTGAATTTCAAGCTAATGATGTGGTGCGCCACCCGATGGTGCAACGAGTGGTTGCCGCCTATGCAAAAGCTGAGAAATTTGAAGAAGAACAAGAAGCAATGCGTAAGCAAAAAGCGGGTGAGCAATCGTGAGTGCGGCAGAGCACAGTCGCGATGATGCAGAACCTCCGTCGAGGCACTCATCCACGCGCTTTACTGTTTCCATTTCTATCGACGATGCGGTTGATAAAGCCACTGTCCCGCATTTTGAAAAAATTACCGCCTGGACTGAACACGCCATTCTGGGTATCCCAATCTTCGACAAAAAAGACACGCACTATGAAGTGTCTGTTGCGGTGGTTGATGAAAGTACTATTCAATCACTTAATAGCGAATACCGCTCTAAAAATCAGCCTACTAACGTATTAAGTTTCCCATCGGATATGCCGCAACTAGCAGGTAATGAGGGTGAGCTTGGTTTTCAAGCGTTGGGCGATATTGTTGTGTGTCATGCGGTGATTTTACAAGAAGCGCTTGCGCAAGAAAAATCTACAGAGCATCACTTTGCTCATATGTTGGTGCACAGTGTGTTGCACCTTGCCGGGTACGATCACGAAGTTGAAGAAGAGGCGAGCCGTATGGAAGCCTTGGAGATTCAGCTGTTATCCGATCTGTCCATTCCTAATCCTTACCAACTGTCGTTTCAAAGCTAATGAGTGACGATAAAACAGAATCAAACGGTGGCAGTCGATCTTTCATGGATCGTATTGTTCATGCCATGGGCGGTGAGCCTCGCGACCAAGAAGAGTTACTTGAATTACTGCGCGATGCGCAAGCCAGAGAGCTCTTCGATGAAGACACTCTTCAAATGGTGGAAGGCGCATTCCAAGTGGTGGAAATGCGCGTCAGAGATATCATGATTCCGCGAGCGCAAATGGTGGTTGTTGACCACGATGCCAATTTAGAAGAGGTGTTACCGGTTATCACAGAGTCAGGGCACTCACGTTTTCCGGTAATTGATGAAGATAAAGATAATGTGATTGGGGTGCTACTGGCAAAGGATCTATTGAAGTACTCCAGTGATGTAAACAGCGCAACAGAATTTGATATGGCGGCCATTTTACGACCTGCCACCGTAACCCCTGAAACCAAACGATTGAACGTGCTTCTAAAAGAATTTAGGGCGAAACGAAACCATATGGCAATCGTGTTAGATGAATACGGTGGCGTGGCAGGGCTTGTCACTATAGAGGATGTATTAGAAGAGATCGTTGGAGAGATTGATGATGAGCATGACACTGAAGAAGATGCACATGTTAAGCGTTTATCCGATGATCAATACAGCGTTAAGGCACTGACCCCAATTGAAGACTTCAATGAATTGATGGGCACATCGTTCAGCGATGATGAATTTGATACCATTGGCGGGTTGGTTATGCAGCACATTGGCCGCATGCCCAAAGAAGGTGAGACAACCATATTAGAAGGTTGTGAGTTTCGAATTGTGGATGCCGATTCTCGGCGCGTTCGCGTTATGGTCGTCAGTCGCCAAAGCTAAGGTTTCCAAAAGGCTCTCATGCAATCAATCTTGTGTGCTGTATTGGCATTACTCGCAGGTTCGGCAATGTCATTGGCGTTTGCGCCGTTTGAATGGTGGTTTTTAGCACCGGTGTGCATAGGGTGTTTGTATGCGCTCATTCAACCTCATTCAACTCGTCGAGCTGCGTTTTTAGGTTTTTTATTTGGTTTAGGCTATTTCGGTTTCGGAGTTTCCTGGGTATACAATTCGCTGCATGTGTTTGGCGGTGCCGTATTGCCTGTGGCTGTTATGCTCACAGCTTTATTTGTACTGGTTATGGCGCTATTCCCAGCGCTTACCGCCTATGCGTTTCGGCGATTAACCCGCAAACAAGCAGCAAGAATGACTGTTTTTAATGCCGCGTTATTCGCAAGCCTTTGGGTTGTTTTTGAATTACTACGCGGTAAAATTTTAGATGGTTTTCCTTGGATACTGGTGGGTTACTCCCAAACTGATGGCCCCTTAGGTAGCATTGCACCGATAACGGGTGTGTACGGCATCAGTTTTCTTGTGGTGTTTTGGTCGGTACTGTTAACCACGCTCATTGTTCCCACGCAAACGTTATTAACGCGCATCAGTAGTGTGGTGTTCTTACTGGCTGTACCTGCGGTGGGTATCGGCTTAACCCAAGTTAATTTCTCTACACCCGTTAGTGAAGGCTTGAAGGTTCGAATTGTTCAGGCCAACATTCCGCAAGAGTTAAAGTTCAGTCGTGAACGACTACAAAACTCATTGCAACAGTACACACAGTTATCTTTAGACGCCGAAGACGATACCGATTTAATCTTGTGGCCCGAAACCGCCATTCCCACTTATTACAAGAACGTGAAAGCAGCGCTTGAACCATTCACTGCCAGCATGCAAAGCCGCGGCATCGATGTGCTATCCGGGGTGTTCGTTGCAGAAGAATCTGGAAACTTTAACGCCGTGCGGCAGCTGGGAGGCGCAGAGGCCGTTTACAAAAAACGTCACTTGGTTCCGTTCGGTGAATACGTCCCGTTTCGTTTTGTGTTGGGCTGGTTTTCAAAGTTTGTCACCATTCCAAATTTTGATTTATCCGCAGGGCCTTTGCCTACACCGATAAACATTGATGGGCATCCTCTTGGGGTGTCTATTTGTTATGAAGATGTATTTGGTGAAGAGATGCGGGTGTTGCTGCCTGAGGCTACCGTTTTGGTTAACGTATCGAACGATGCGTGGTTTGGGAACAGCTTTGCGCCGCATCAACACGAACAAAAAGCGCGCATGCGAGCTAGAGAATTCGCCCGTCCTATGGTTCGAGCGACCAACACAGGGGTGTCCTCGTTCATTGATGAGAAAGGGCAGGTCCAGGGGCGCATCGCGCACAACAAAACCGGTGTGTTGGATCGAACCGTGGTGCCACAGACCGGCCAAACGCCTTATGCGGCTTTTGGGAACTGGCCCATAGGCATTGCAGCGTTTTTAATAATAATTATTGGTTTTCTCTTGCATTTTCGTCGTCGACGGGTATTATCGGGTTCATGACCACATGTTTGGTGGGAGAGTTCAGCGCCTAGTCGCTGGCACCGAAGGCGCAACTGCCCGGAAACGCTCAGGTAACCGGACTACCAAACAACGTCATCTCTGGAGAGTGGCTGTGAAATTCGCAGCCCGCCCACGGGGAAAGAGCTTGCAATAACCGCAGCTTGAATCTCTCAGGTATCAGGACAGAGGGGTAATGACTATCGAACCTTTTGGGGGCGATAGAACACTGTCCTTAACTGTTGGTACCTGATTGAGATGTCTGATTCACTGAAAACTCCTTTCTACGATAAGCACATCAGCTCTGGCGGTAAGTTGGTTGATTTTGCCGGTTGGACATTGCCCATTCACTACGGGTCGTTAGTAGAAGAACATGAGGCCGTTCGACGCGATGCCGGAATGTTCGATGTTTCGCACATGACATTGATGGACGTTACGGGTGAGCAGTCTATTCAGCAGCTAAGTTTACTGTGCACAAACGATATCGCAAAACTTACCGATAACACCGCCCTGTACGGCTGTTTGTGCAACGAGCGCGGCGGAGTTGTAGATGACTTAATCATCTATCGCATTAACGATACGCATTTTCGAGTGATCTCAAACGCAGGCACGCGCGATAAGGTGCTGGCTTGGTTTGCATCTCACCACGTTGAATCATTAAACGCTGTGCCCGCAGGCGAGCTTGCCATGTTAGCTGTGCAAGGGCCAAACGCTGTTGCGCTTGTGCAAGGGGTATCCGAACGCGTGTTTGGTGAGGCATTCGATATATCGTCGTTACCCAATTTTGGTTGTGTATTAACTCGTTCAGGGTTTGTTGGTCGAACCGGTTATACCGGTGAAGACGGGGTGGAATTAGTGGTTCCAAAAGACAAAGCCTCGATGGCCTGGGATGCGTTGGTAGATGCCGGCGTTCGTCCTTGTGGGTTGGGTGCGCGAGACACATTACGGCTTGAAGCTGCGATGAGTTTGTATGGTAACGATTTAGACGATGAGCATTCACCGGTGGAATGTGGGGTAGGTTGGACGGTAGATTTACGTGATGAAAATCGTGCGTTTATTGGCCGCAAAGTGTTGGAAGATCAAAAACAAAACGGCTCTAAATTTGTACGAATTGGGGTGGAATTAATTGATCGAGGCGTTTTACGGGCAGGGCAAACCGTATCCATTGGAGAAAAATCGGTGGGAGTGATTACATCGGGCACCTACAGCCCCACACTTCAACGTACCATTGCACTGGCGCGTATTGAACGAGAGATGGCTCCGGCCATCAACGACCAAAACAGCAGGCTATCGGTAGACATTAGAAACAAACCCGTGGCGGCTGTTCGAGTGGGTTTACCGTTCTTACGCAACACTTAACCACCTATAAATGCATACACAACAGTTTGGAGAACGCTATGGAAACCCCAGGTGATTTGAAATTTGCCGAGTCTCACGAATGGGCTCGATTGAATGATGATGGAACCGTATCGGTTGGCATCTCACACCACGCTCAGGAGCAACTGGGTGATTTGGTGTTTGTGGAAGTGCCTGAAGTGGACGCAACCGTTAAAGCCGAAGATGCCATTGCCGTGGTTGAGTCGGTGAAGGCCGCATCCGATATTTACGCACCCGTGGCAGGCACTGTAGTGGCGATCAATGAAGCCTTAGCGGATTCCCCAGAATTGATTAACGACAGTCCGTTTGAAGACGGATGGATTTTTACTTTGCAGCCCGATAACAAGGACGATCTTGATTCGATGATGGCTGCAGCAGACTACGACTCGATGGTGGAGAACGAATGAACTCAGACTTTCCGGCACGGCATATTGGACCTGCAAGTGGTGATGTAAACACTATGCTTAACGCGTTGTCGTTAAGCTCGGTAGACGATCTACTCTCTGAAGTAGTTCCTGTCAGTATTTTAGATACTGGGAAGATGAACATCCCCGACGCTATGACTGAACAAGAAGCGTTGCAGGCGTTACAACACTTGGCAGAACAAAACCAAGTTGTGCGCACCTTGCTTGGCCAAGGTTATTCAGATTGCTATACCCCGTCGGTAATTCGTCGGTGTGTGCTGGAAAATCCTGGTTGGTACACAGCCTATACCCCGTATCAGCCAGAAATTGCTCAAGGGCGTTTGGAAGTGTTGTTTAACTTCCAAACGTTAATAACTGAACTTACTGGTTTGCCTATCGCTAATGCGTCTTTATTGGATGAAGCCACAGCAGCAGCCGAAGCGGTCGCCTTAGCGCATCGATTTGCGCGCGGTAAAAAGAATACCGTTTTGGTTGATGAAGGGTGTCACCCGCAAACGCTTGCTGTTTTACGCACCCGAGCAGAACCCTTAAATATCCAATTGCATCTATGTACAGTTGCCGATATGGCGTCGCGATTAGAAAGCGATGCGGCTGATGTTTGCACCGTTGTTACGCAATACCTGCACACCAATGGTGAATTGCAAACCATTCAACCCGCTTTAGAATCGGCCAAAGCGAATAAAGCGCTAGCTATCGTCATTGCTGACCCCCTAGCCATGATGGTCCATGAGGCCCCGGGTAAGTTGGGTGCGGATATTGTTGTAGGTAGCGCACAGCGTTTTGGTGTGCCTATGGGCTTTGGTGGCCCACACGCAGCCTTTATGGCGTGTTCGGATGCGTGCAAGCGAAACATTCCCGGCCGTTTGGTGGGTCAATCAATCACTACGAAAGGTGAACCCGCTTATCGCTTAGCGCTACAAACGCGTGAGCAACATATTAGACGCGATAAAGCCACATCTAATATATGCACCGCGCAAGCGCTCTTAGCTATTGTTGCCACTTTATACGCTTGCTATCACGGGCCAACGGGTTTACGAAACATAGCCACAAGCGTGCGCGCGAAAACCGATCAATTGGCGGCAAGCTTAAGCGCGTTGGGTGCAAGCGTTAATAACACCAACTGGTTTGATTCATTGAATTTAACTGTGCCTGACGGTGATGAAGCGAAAATACAAAAAGCCCTTTTAGCTGAAAACTTCAATGTTCGCGTATTCGATGACAACACCCTTGGCGTAAGCATTGATGAAACCATCAGTGATGCCGATGTGCAACGTATTGTTACCGGTTTTGCTAAGGGCATGGGCTGCGAAGAAGACATCGATAAGGCTTTAAAAGTAATGCCGCGTACTCGTGATGCAGCTGATGATCGTGATATGAATTTCTTATCGCAGATGTGCTTCAACAGCTACCATTCAGAAACCGAGATGATGCGCTATTGTCGTCGTATGGCCGATAAAGATTTAGCCCTGGATCGTGCCATGATTCCGTTGGGTTCTTGCACCATGAAGTTAAATGCAGCCAGTGAAATGATGCCCATTTTATGGCCTGAATTCAGCCGTATGCATCCCTTTGCACCGGCGGATCAAACCGTGGGTTACCGCGCCATGATTGACGATGTAGAGCGCTGGTTATGTGCCTGCACCGGTTACGATGCAGTGTCATTACAACCCAACGCAGGAAGCCAAGGTGAATACG
>CALHNS010000011.1 GCA_938035125.1 uncultured Granulosicoccaceae bacterium
AGCACCGCTAAATTAGAATTTGCTTTCACGGCGTAACAAACCCGGTGAGGATAATCACCAAAGGCGCTGTCAAACGCTAACCAATTTTTCTCTAGAACATCTCGGCTGTACACATACAAGGGCGTACCGTGATTACGGGCCAGATCGGCCAATGACACACCATCAACGTTCAAAACGCCATTCTTACGTTCCAATCCACTCATGATTCTTCTTTTTCTTCTTGCTCGTCTTTCGATTCATCAGAATCGGATTCATCTGCTTCTTCAGCTTCCAATACTTCTAGCTCATCCAAGGCATCTTCAATCACTGGGGTCGTTTCAACAAACAGCTCACCACCGTCAAGATACAAATCCCCCTTGTTACCGCAGCCCGTGGCCAGGGCAGTAAAAAAGAGCATGACAAAGGCTGGCATTAAACCAAGCAACCGCTGAAAAGTGATAAATGAGCGCATAGTGACAGTATACTCGCCCCATCTAAAAACCTATTGTATGTGCCCATGTCAGCAGCTGATCTTGAATGCATAGAACTTGAAACCACGACGCCTGTCACCCATTCAGTAATCTGGCTGCACGGGCTGGGCGCCAGTGGGGACGATTTCGTGCCAGTGGTGCCAGAACTCGATGTTCCCGAGAACCTAGGGGTTAGATTCATCTTCCCACACGCGCCAGTACGCCCTATTACCATTAACAATGGCATGGCCATGCGCGGCTGGTATGACATCACGTCATTGAATTTTGACGAACGCGAACAAGATCTAGCTGGCACCCAAGCGTCTGCTGACGCTGTGGATGCTTTGATTGAGCAGGAAATTTCTCGCGGGGTGCCTGCTGCCAACATCGTGTTAGCTGGGTTCTCTCAAGGTGGTGCCATTGCTCTTTTCGCAGGGCTTACCAGTAAACATCGGGTGGCTGGAATTCTTGCGCTTTCCACCTACCTACCGCTGGGTGATACCGCGTTTGAAGCGATGACTAAACACAGCGATGATAGAAATACGTTACCGATATTTTTCGCCCACGGTAGCCACGATGAAGTCATTCTACTTAAATACGCAAAAGAATCGCGTGATGCTTTATTGGGTAAAGGCTTCGATGTAAATTGGTCTACCTGGCCAATGGCTCACAGTGTAATGCCTGAAGAAATTGTGGCCATGAGTGTTTGGTTTAAGACACAGTGGCGTAAATAGCGTTTAACCGCCCATCGGCTTTGGCTACCGCTTGCTTAACTTGGTTGGGAGCGGTGCCGCCGATATGATCTCGGCTGTTTACAGAACCTTCTAGGGTAAGTACATCAAATACCGATGCGTTGATTTTATCGCTAAACCCTTGTAACGTCTCTAACGACATGTCCCCTAAATCAATTTGATTATCCACACCGTGCTTAACCGCTTTTCCCACCACCTCGTGTGCATCTCTAAACGGCATACCTTGCTTTACCAACCAATCAGCTAAATCGGTAGCGGTTGAAAACCCTTTGATAGCTGCTTCACGCATGGCCGCTTTATTAACGTGCATTGCAGGCAACATATCGGCAAACGCACGCGCACTGAACATCCATGTATCAATGGAATCAAACAACGGCTCTTTATCTTCTTGATTGTCTTTATTGTAAGTGAGCGGTTGGCCCTTCATAAGCGTTAATAAGGCCATTAAATTGCCATTAGCACGCCCTGTTTTACCTCTTACCAATTCAGCCACATCGGGGTTTTTCTTTTGCGGCATGATGGAAGAACCCGTACAAAATGCATCGGGTAAATCCACAAACTGAAATTGTGCCGACATCCATAACACCATCTCTTCAGCAATTCGAGATAAGTGCATCAATGTAATCGCAGCGGCAGCGGTGAAGTCAATAGCAAAATCTCTATCACTAACCGCATCTAAAGAATTTTCAGCAATAGCATCAAAGCCTAACAATCTCATTGTTATGGACCGATCAATGGGGTAACTGGTGCCAGCAAGCGCTGCTGAGCCCAATGGCATTCTGTTTACTCGCCTACGGATATCTTCTAAGCGCTCTAAATCTCTTAACAACATCTCAAACCAAGCCATAACATGGTGGCCGAAGGTCACAGGCTGCGCAGTCTGTAAATGAGTGAAACCCGGCATGATGGTGTCGGTATGTTGGGATGCCAATTGCACTAACCCCTTAAGCAATCTTTTCTGCTCAGCGGCAATCTCATCGCATGCATCTCGGACATACAAACGAATATCGGTGGCCACCTGATCATTGCGTGAACGCCCCGTGTGCAAACGCTTGCCCGCATCTCCAATGCGATCAATTAGGGCAGCTTCGATGTTCATATGAACATCTTCACGAGCTACAGACCACTCGAACCGTCCTTCAGCAATGGTATTTTCTATATCGCTCAACCCTTCCAGAATTTGAGCGTGATCTTCTTCGGTTAAGACCCCTACTTCCATCAACATGGTGGCGTGCGCCTTAGAGCCTTGAATATCTTGGCGATACATGCGTTGATCGAAAGTGACGGATGCTGTGAAAGATTCCACGAACGCATCGGTATTGCCTTCAAAACGGCCACCCCACAATTTCGCAGGTGCCTGGGTGTCTGATTCAGATTGTGACCGAGTCATGTGTTTTGATGCGCTGATTAGGATGTATGGAAAGTTCAGTATACTGAGAACTACAATTCACGGTGGGTAAGCATGGGTTCAATAGTCCGTATCGCCACGCGCAAAAGTCCGTTAGCGCTATGGCAAGCTGAAACAGTTCAAGCACAATTAAAAGCTGCACACGCCGGCATTGATGTGCAGCTGGTGCCCATCACCACAGAAGGCGATATTAAGCTAGATCAGCCGTTATATAAAATTGGTGGCAAAGACCTATTCGTCAAAGAACTGGAAACTGCCATGATGGAGAAACGAGCCGATTTAGCCGTGCATTCCATGAAAGACGTGGCTGCGGTGTTACCACAAGGCTTAACGCTGTGCACCTTCATGCAGCGAGAAGACCCAACCGATGCATTGGTATCCAACAACTACGAAGCCTTTAGTGAACTACCACAAGGTGCCATTATTGGCACCTGCAGCGTGCGAAGGCGTGCACAGTTATTAGCCTCACGCCCCGACGTTCAAATAAAAAATTTACGAGGCAACGTTGGAACACGTTTAAGTAAATTAGATGCAGGCGAATACGATGCCATCATTCTGGCTAGCGCAGGTTTGATGCGCTTAGGGCTAGAAAATCGCATCGTAGAAAGACTACCCCTACCCATGAGCCTGCCGGCCGCAGGGCAAGGCATTGTGGGTATAGAAGTGCGTAGCGACGACGACGAACTTCAACAGCTTTTAGCACCACTGCACGATAACGATGCCGCCGACAGACTCACATCAGAAAGAGCGGTCACCCGAACATTAAACGGAGGCTGTTCTGCACCAGTGGCAGCCTTTTCTGTATTAAAAAATGATGAACTTTCACTGGTTGCCAGAGTAATCTCGATAGACGGTAAAACGCTAATTGAAGAGAGCATTTCAGGACATCGCAGTGAAGCAAATGCGTTAGGAATAAAGGCAGCTGAATTACTCAAAGCACAAGGTGCCGATGAAATCTTGGCAGAAGCCGAAGCGTTTTTAGCAGGCCCTGTTGATATCATCTAATGACAACCGTTCTCGTAACACGGCCCAAGCACCAGCAAGAAAGGTTTATAAGTTTATGTCGTTCACTGGGTGTGAATACCTGTAGTTTGCCACTATTGCAAATCGTTGAACGAACAGTGCCGTTCGAGCTTTGGGAAAAATCCTTTCACGATAAAAATTCTGCCTGGATTTTTACCAGTAAAAACGCGGTATTACACAGCCCTTTTAGTAACTCCCCTGATGGCCCTGTTTTCGCTATGGGCGCATCCACAGCACAAGCTTTAGAAGAGGCAGGCCACAAACTGGCGGCAATGCCAGACACACCGTTCAATAGCGAAGCCCTGGTAAATCAATTAAAAACCTGTAACGCTCGCCATGCTTTAGTAGTAACAGGGGTTGGAGGTCGTGCCTATCTTGCTAAAGAACTTCGCTTACTGAAATGGACTGTTACCGAACTGCCTTGTTATGAACGCCTACCCGAAACTTTCACTGACGAAGCGGTTACCGATGCGGTAAACGCATGCGACATACTCTCATTAACCAGCATTGAATCTATGGATGTTCTTATAAATTCTTCAGAACACATAGATAACCAATGGAAAAGTAAACCTTTGATTGTAAACAGCACTCGCGCGGTGCCTGCTGCACGAAAAGCAGGTTTTACAGGAACAATAAAAGTGGCTGTGCCTGCTGGTGATGATGGACAAATAGCGGCGTTGAAGAACTTACTTAAGATAAACTAATAGCGAACTAACACGTTTCATACACACGACCATCTAAGGCATAGTCACTGCCATAAAACACCAAATTAAACCCTTTCTCTATAGCGTCCGCACATCGTGATTTTTTATTATTTTTTTCGTACATGGCAATGTATACCGCTTTGCCAGCATGAATAAACGGCAATAACTGATCGCATTCGTCGTAGGCATAACAAGATTCATTCAATGCAAAATCAAAAAGCTCTGCAAAGTTTTCACTATCAATGAGTTCAATAGTGTTTTTTAAGGCTATTTTTAAACCGTTAGAATGAGCATAGTGAGCAAGAAACCTTAAGTAATCAGCTTGATCTTTTTCCGTTAATGCCAAGCCGTTATTAGCTTGATAAGTATCAGTATTATCTGGCTCAACTGCATCGCATCCAGCAGCTGCCGCTCTATCAATTCTCGCTTTCATTATTCGGCGCACGTTTGGCGAACGAATATTAACGTGATACTCACCGGGCCAACCATTCAATGGATTGCCTAAATCATTGAGCTTATCAAATTCATTTTTATCTGATCGCCAATCTTCATAGGAGCCTGCACTGAAATAACACAACACCAATTTATTGTGTTTTTTTAACGAGGTTATTAAGTCATTTGTCTCATTGTCTTCTAAATCAATTCCGTATACATCAACGTCATAGTGTTTAGAAATGGCACCTTGTAGTTGCCAATACAAGGTGCTGCCCGATGCAAATAAGGGGGAATTTTTTAGAGTTTTCTGGTTACTGGTACTTGTATCTGCAAAACTCAATGTTGATACCGACAAACACCAAAGAACCCCAACCATAAAGTTTACTAGTGCACATCGACTATAACGCTTCATGAGTTCAACCCCAGAAAAATGCCTTAAACGTAACGCAAAAACAAAGGGTACAACAAAGGGACTTATATACCCAGTGAAGGCCACAGTTCATCAACCCGATCTTTCACCGATTGATCCATAACGATGGGTTCGCCCCATTCTCGATTCGTTTCACCAGGAAGCTTATTGGTGGCATCGATACCCATTTTCGAGCCTAAACCCGATACAGGCGATGCAAAATCTAGATAATCTATGGGTGTGTTTTCTACCAACGTTGTGTCACGAGCAGGATCAACGCGTGTGGTTATCGCCCAAATGACATCATCCCAAGAACGTGTGTTCACATCGTCATCGACAACAATGACAAACTTGGTGTACATAAACTGACGCAAAAAAGACCATACCCCCATCATGACGCGCTTTGCGTGCCCCGGATATTGCTTCTTCATGCTTACCACCGCCATTCGATAACTGCACCCTTCAGGAGGTAAATAGAAATCAACGATTTCTGGAAATTGTTTTTGCAGTATTGGCACAAACACTTCGTTAAGAGCCACGCCTAATATCGCAGGCTCATCAGGAGGCCGCCCAGTATAAGTTGAGTGATAGATTGGGTTATCACGATGGGTTACTTTTTCCACCGTAAACACAGGAAAGCTATCCACTTCGTTGTAGTAACCGGTGTGATCTCCGAACGGGCCTTCAGGCGCATCGTCTTCAGGGTTTAACCAACCTTCCAGTACATACTCAGCAGAGGCTGGAACTTGCAAATCCGATAAGGTTGCTTGAGTGACTTTCGTTCTTTCCCCTCTCAGTAAACCAGCAAACGCATGTTCACTTAAGGTATCGGGCACCGGTGTAACCGCACCCAATATGGTGGCAGGATCGGCCCCCAACACAACCGCTATGGGGAAAGGCTCGCCCGGGCGTTCTTGTTGCCATTCTTTAAAATCTAACGCACCACCACGATGACTTAGCCAACGCATAATGACGCGGTTCGGGCCTATCACTTGTTGGCGGTATATGCCCATGTTCTGGCGTTTCTTGTTTGGCCCCTTGGTAATAACTAAACCCCAAGTAATCAATGGCCCAGCATCACCCGGCCAGCAGGTTTGCACAGGAAGACGGGATAAATCAACATCATCCCATGTGTTCTTTTGGCACTCAGCGTTTTTAACGGTTTTCGGCGCCATATCCAACACTTTTTTAAATATAGGAAGGGTTTGCCAAGCGTCTTTAATGCCTTTTGGAGGGTCGGGCTCTTTTAAAAATGCCAGAAGTTTTCCTACTTCACGTAGCGCTTCAACGCTCGATTCACCCATACCCAATGCAACCCGTTCAGGCGTTCCAAAGAGGTTACCCAATAAGGGCACATCAGAACCCTTAGGGTTTTCAAATAACAGCGCAGGGCCTTTAGCTCGTAACGTTCGATCGCAAATTTCGGTGATTTCAAGGTTCGGATCCACCTCTGCGCGAATACGCTTTAGCTCTCCCATCGACTCTAATTGATCGATAAAATCTCGAAGATCTTTATATTTCACGTTGTGACTACGCTGCCAAACCAGATTGTTTTAATAAAGCATCCACCGAAGGTTTGCGCCCACGAAATGCTACAAAAGATTCTAATGCCGGCCGAGAGCCCCCTACCGATAACACTTCGTTTAAAAAGTCGGCACCGGCAGCTTCACTGAATAAACCTTCCTCTTCAAAACGTGCATAAGCATCTGCAGACAACACTTCAGCCCATTTATAACTGAAGTAACCTGCGGCATAACCGCCTGCAAAAATATGACTGAATGAATGTTGGAAGCGCTGCTCTGCCGGATAAGGCATCACAGAAACTTCGGCACGAACCTCTTCTAGAATATCGGCAATGTCTGATGCAGAACTTGGTATTGGTGATGCGTGTACACGCATATCAAACATGGCAAATTCTAATTGCCGAACTAATTGAGATGCAGATTGAAAATTTCTGGCATCTTTTAGTTTCTGTAACAGCTCAGCAGGAAGCGGCTCGCCTGTTTCGTAATGTCCACTGATTAACGCAAGCGATTCACTTTCCCAGCACCAATTCTCTAAAAACTGGCTGGGCAATTCCACAGCATCCCATTCCACACCATTAATACCCGACACACCTGCTGCATCCATCTGAGTCAACATATGGTGTAAGCCATGACCAAATTCATGAAACAAGGTGGTGACTTCGTTGTGCGTTAACAGCGCAGGATCCTTACCGACAGGTGGGGTTAAATTGCACGTAAGGTATGCAATGGGCAATTGCACTTGCTCACCCAGCCGTTGCCGTGTTGCGCAAACATCCATCCATGCACCGCCGCGTTTATTTTCACGGGCAAAATTATCTAAATAAAATTGACCTCTTACCGCACCACTACCATCGCGAATTTCGTAACAAGAAACATCTTCGTGATAAACAGGTACATCGCTAACTGGCTTAATGCTCAAACCGAACAAGCGCCCTACTACAGCGAACATTCCAGGAACTGCTTTGTCTGCCGGAAAGTAAGGTTTTAAATCCTCATCGGATAAATCAAACAATTTCTTTTTTAATTTATCGCTGGCGTAAGCCACATCCCAAGCTTGTAAGTCATTTATATCAAGCGCAGTGGATGCAAATTCTTCTAATTCTTTTAGCTCTTTTTTTGCTTGTGGAACTGCTTTTTTCGCCAAGTCGTTTAAAAATGCCATGACTTCATCGGGTGACTCAACCATTTTGGTCACCACCGATAAATCCGCATAAGAATCAAAACCCAGTAATTTCGCTTTCTCTCCTCGGTAATTTAAGATATCAACCATGTGTTGGCTGTTATCGTAAGTACCAGCATGAGGGCCGTTCTCAGATGCACGTGTGGAGAAGGCTAAGGTTATCTCTTTTCGTAATTCGCGATCGTTCGCAAAAGTTCTTACCGCATGAACGGTGGGGAATTCAAGATTCAGCAAATACCCGGTTTCACCTTTTTTCTCCGCTCGTTCTTTTGCAGCAGCAATAGCACTATCGGGTAAACCGTCTAAACGTGATGCATCGGGGAGTAATTTTTCCCATGCGTTCGTGGCATCTAAAACGTTGTCACTGAATTCAGTTTTAATTCGCGACAGCTCTTGAGTTAAATCTGAAAATCGTTTTTTCTTATCATCAGATAACGATACGCCGCCCAATTCAAAATCACGCAGTTCGTTATCAATAACTGTTTTTTGAGCAGCACTAAGCGTATTGAATTCATCACTGTCTTTAAGCTGTTTTATAACCGCGTACAAAGCTTCGTTTTGACCAAGCTCTGTGTAATAAGCACTTAGCTTTGGTAAACACACCTTGTAAACATCACGTAATTCAGCGCTGTTTTTAACCGAATTCAAATGACTTACCGGTGACCAAAACAAACCGAGTTGATTATGAGCTTCATCCAATGGTGAAATAACCGATGCCCATGAGGGGTTATTCTCTTTTGAAATTCGGGTTACCGTTTCACGACAAGTTTTAAGCAGCTCATCCAGTTCAGTTTCTATTGTCGATACGTCAAACGCATCAAAAGCGGGTCGATTGATTGTGATGGTATCGTGCATGCTCACCTATCCAGTTACCCCAGTGATACTTTCGCTAATCACAGGGGCGAAGTAATTCAAACATCGTAGTTAATACGCTTAGCGTCTGATGCAACAGACCGTATTTACACGTCTAGGTTCGCAACTTCCAGCGCGTTGCGCTCAATAAAATCACGACGAGGCTCAACTTGATCGCCCATTAACGTATCAAACACTTCGTCGGCAACCATGGCATCTTCAATGCTAACTTGAAGCATACGACGGGCTTCAGGGTCCATGGTGGTTTCCCACAACTGTTCTGGGTTCATTTCACCCAGCCCTTTGTAGCGTTGAATATTTAATCCGCGTTTGGATTCACTGATCAACCAATCCATCACCTCTTTGAACGATTCAACGGGTTGTGATCGTTCCCCACGCGCTATGGTTGCACCCTCACCTATCATGCCGTCAAGTTTTTCAGCCATGCTGGCAATGGCCGCATAATCTGGCGCTTTAAAGAACGAAGGTTCTAATAGGTAATGATGATCGTTGCCATGAATACGAACGTTCAACTTTATTCCGTAAAGCCCCTCTTCTTCCAGAGTTTCTAGTTCGTATTTTCTAGCATGCGATCCGCCAGAATTTAAAATGCCTTGCAGTTTTTCACCATAGGCGGTTACGGCCGATTTATCACTGAGCTGCTCAACGTTTAACGGTTTAAAGTTAATCATTGCCTCCAAGATATCTCGGCTTAGCTTACGTTCCATACGATTAAACACAAGCGTTACTCTCATGTACTCATGAGCTAAAGCCTCCATCGCTGTATCCGTAATATTGGGTGCGCCTTCATTCACAGCCAGATGTGCGTTTTCCAACGCCAGCTGTAACAAGTAAGCATTTAATTCAGCATCGTCTTTTACATATCGCTCTTGCTTACCCTTTTTCACTTTGTACAGCGGCGGCTGCGCAATGTATATGTGACCTCGCCGTATCAGTTCTGGCATTTGACGATAGAAGAACGTAAGTAAAAGCGTTCGAATGTGAGAGCCGTCAACATCAGCATCGGTCATGATCACTATGTAGTGGTAACGCAGTTTGTCAGGATCAAATTCATCGCGACCAATACCGCAACCTAACGCGGTGATCAATGTTCCTACTTCAACCGACTGCAACATTTTGTCGAAGCGAGCTTTTTCAACGTTTAAAATTTTGCCGCGCAAAGGAAGAATGGCTTGGCGTCTACGGTCCCTGCCCTGTTTGGCAGATCCGCCCGCTGAATCCCCTTCCACCAAATAGATTTCTGATTTAGCAGGATCGCGCTCTTGGCAATCGGCCAATTTTCCGGGTAAGCCTGCGATGTCTAAAGCGCCTTTACGTCGAGTCATTTCTCGCGCTTTACGGGCTGCTTCACGCGCTCGGGCGGCATCGACTATTTTGGCCGTTATGTTTCTGGCTTCTGTTGGGTTTTCCTGAAGGAAGTCATTCATGAATTCACCCAGAACCGATTCCACGCAGCTCTTCACTTCTGAGGACACCAACTTATCTTTTGTTTGCGAAGAAAACTTAGGATCGGGGACTTTCACAGATAAAACGGCCGTTAGGCCTTCACGTGCATCGTCACCCGTGGTGGAGACCTTGGCTTTCGCACTACTGCCATTGGCTTCCATGTATTGATTCAATGTACGTGTTAACGCAGCGCGAAAACCGGCTAAGTGTGTGCCACCATCGCGCTGTGGAATGTTGTTGGTAAAACAGTAAATGTTTTCTTGGTACGAGTCTGTCCATTGCAATGCCACTTCCACAGCAACATCGTCTTTCATTCCCAGTGTGTGAAGAATGGTTTGGTGCACACCCGTTTTCGTACGATTTAAGTGCTCAACAAAAGCGCTGATACCGCCTTCGTATTCGAACGTGTCTTTCTTATCAGTGCGCTTATCTAATAAATTGATACGAACGCCGCTGTTTAGAAACGATAACTCGCGAAGTCGTTTGGATAAAATCTCGTATACGAACTCGATATTGGTGAAGGTATCGGCACTGGGTCTGAAATGAATCTCGGTACCTGTTTGGTCGGTATCACCGACAACGGACAAATCCGAAACGGGCTTACTGTCTCGGTATTCTTGTTCATGACGTTTACCATCTCGGTGAATGGTGAGTTTTAACCATTCACTTAACGCATTAACCACGGATACGCCCACACCGTGCAACCCGCCAGATACTTTGTAAGAGTTGTCGTCAAACTTACCGCCTGCGTGCAGCACCGTCATGATGACTTCTGCGGCCGACTTACCCTCTTCTGAGTGAATATCGGTGGGAATACCTCGCCCATCATCCGACACACTGACCGACTCATCTGGATGGATTACCACATTCACGGCACTGCAATGGCCTGCCAAGGCTTCATCGATTGAGTTATCGACCACCTCAAACACCATGTGGTGAAGGCCTGTTCCATCATCGGTATCACCGATGTACATACCAGGGCGCTTACGAACCGCATCAAGGCCCTTTAGAACCTTAATATTCGAGGAATCGTAGCTCTGATTTGAGCTGCCGGTGTTGTCGTCTGACATAGTCCGTCACTGCAAGGATTGTAACCCTCTGATTATACGACAAATTAGCTGATTTCACCGAAATAAATCGATGCGTTCAGTGGTGAGAAATTATATATTATTCCTTTATTTATCAATTAGTTACACAGTCTCCAGTTAGAGGATTTTAAACAGAGTTCGTTAGCCGTTCCCTATCCCCTTTTCTCTGGTACTCAAGCGCTCAAAAACACGGTGTACTGTTTGGTTTAATATCCAATCGACAATGATCGCGAGGTTTCACGTGAAACATCAATGCGACGAGCAAATGGGTCAAATATTTTCTTTTCAGATAGAAGTTCTAATACCGTTATTGACCCCATGTTTCACATGAAACATCTGATTCAATGATGTTTTCATTATCTGATGGCATTAAATATCTGCTTGAGAAATTTAATCTTTAGCCGATGGCCGGTAACAATCCACCGGATTGGATTTCAAAATTCTCAGCTTGTTCGAGGCGCTCGGTTCCGGCTATAAACACCTGGGTGGGTTTCGATGCCAAAAGGCTCAAAACCAATGCCACATTGCTTTTATCCAGCTCTGAGGCCAAATCATCACAAAGCACAATGGCATGTCGATCACCTTGTTGGTGGAGAACCTCAAGTTGCGCTAAGTGCAACGCATAAACCACAAGCTTTTGCTGGCCTCTGGACAACACTTGCTTTGCAGGATGTTCTCCTACGGTTAATGTGATTTCTGCTCTATGGGGTCCATCGGTCGTGGTTTTAAATCGTTGGTGCTGGCGTAAATTCTTTTCCAGGGTTTCAAGCAACGAGCGTTCTATCGAAAATCCGCGCTTGTAGCCTAATTCAACGGTGAAATCATTAGAAAGCTGCTCCAACATCCGTTTGAACGCAGGCTGTAGCTGCGCCAGGTAATTTTCTCTGCATCCGTCTATCCAGGCCCCAGATAGGGCTAATTCCTCGTTCCAGCTCACCACCTCAGCGTCTGGCACACCCACGCGCAAAGCCTGATTTCGTTGAGACAAAGCTCTTTTGTAGCGCTTCCATTGAGAATAAAAATCAGGTTCCACGTGAAACGCTCCCCAATCCATAAATTGGCGGCGCACTGTTGGCCCAGCCTGTATTAACTCGTGGCTTTCAGGCGTTAGCGCTTTAATGGGTATGGCGCGACTGATTTCTGCAATGCTATGGATCGGCTCGAAATTCATTCGAAGCTCAATCTGCCCATCGCGAGATCGTTTCATTCCGCATCGATGTTCTCGCTCTTGTCTATCTTTCAATAAACCTGAAACGGTGAAAGCTTCGTGCTCATGAGAAATCAACTCGCGGGGTTTGCGAGTTCGAAAGGAATGACCTGCCGATAAGGTATGGATAGCTTCAAGGACACTGGATTTACCAGCACCATTGGGGCCCACAATAGCGTTTAAACCCGCAACCGGTTTGAAGGTGAGGGAGCCTAGATTGCGGAAATTGATGACTTGAAATTGGGTAAGAATCACAAACGCATGGGCATAACGACGTACTGGGTATTACTGTCTTGTTCAGGCGTTATTAACGCACTACTGTTACCGTCTTTCAAACGGATAACGGCGTTCTCTGTATCGACTGCACCCAGCACATCCAACAGATACTGAACATTAAAACCAATTTCAGTTGATTCTCCGGTGTAGTCCACTTCAACTTCATCGGTAGCTTCTTCTTGCTCGGGGTTATTGGTGCTGATGGTGAGCACACCTTGTTGCAACGCTAGCCGAACGCCTCGATATTTCTCGTTTGACAGAACAGATGCTCGGGTGAGGGCCTGCTTCAATGTATCGCAATCGATGACGATTTCTTTGTTGCTATCGGTTGGAATCACTCGGTTGTAATCGGGGAAACTGCCGTCAATCAGCTTCGTTGTTAATCGAACGTTATTTAGCGATATCTGCAGTTGTTGAGGTGTCACGTGAAGCGATACCTCGTCTTCAGGTTCGGCAGAACCGAGTAAACGTTGCCATTCCACCACACTTTTACGAGGAACAATGGCTCGAACAGGGTTTTCTGGTTCAGCTTTGGTCTCGCATTGAGAATAAGCCAAACGATGGCCGTCGGTGGCTACACACGATAGGCGTTTGGCGCTGATTTCAAGAAGCAATCCGTTTAAATAAAACCGAACGTCTTGTTGGGCCATAGAAAATGCAGTGGATTGAATCGACTTTTGTAATTCTTCTGCACTTAAGGTAACCAGCTGTGCATTTTGCAAAGGGTCGGTTTTTGGAAACTGGTTTACGGGCAGGGTAGTGAGCGTAAATCGACTTTTACCCGACTTTACTTTCGCTTTATCGCCTTCAACGCTTACATCAATTCTGGCTGAATCGGGTAAGTGGCGACAAATGTCGTAAAACTTACGCGCAGGAACCGTAACGCTACCCGCTTGATCAACATGTATATCCGCTACTGCTTGAAGTTCTATTTCAGAATCGGTGGCCGTTAAGGTAACCGATTCTGATGCCTCAATTAGGATGTTGCCAAAAATGGCTTCTGTTTGTCGCCTTTCCACTGCACCTATGATTTGTTGCAGTGGGGTAAGCAAACTTTCTCGTTGAACGCTGAATTTCATGGCTACTTAAAGAAAAGATTTTTTTTATGAAAGAATGGTTATTGTTGTTATTAGGGCAGATGGTTTCTGTGGATAACCCTAAAAACATAATACTAATCAGTATGTTGCGTTAATGATAACTACCGTTGTAAACGGGCGGATAACACCCATTAAAGCTGTGTACGAAATGTGGATAACTTTGATCACCTCAGGTTATACCTGAACCGTTAACCGCTTATCCACAGGTTATACCTATCACTTTACTCTTGTTCTGAATGCCTATGTGCGCTTTATGACGTTAAGATTCTGATCAAATTTGCACAGTCTTCTTTTACAGCACCATCGGTTTCTTTCAATTCATTTATTTTTCGACAAGCGTGCAGCACGGTGGTGTGATCTCGACCACCAAAAGCTTGACCAATTTCCGGCAAGCTCTTCGTGGTTAGTTCTTTGGCTATGCTCATCGCCATTTGTCTCGGGCGTGCAATGGAACGCGATCGCCCCTTGCCAGATAGATCAGCAAGACGAATTTTGAAGTACTCGGCAACGGTCTTTTGTATGTTTTCAATGGTCACAAGCTTTGCTTGAACGGCCAATAGGTCGCTGAGCGCTTCACGAGCAAGATCTATATTCACAACGCGCCCGGTAAACTGTGCATTAGCTAAAACTCGCTTTAGCGCACCTTCAAGCTCGCGAACATTGGATGCTATGCGTTGGGCAATGAACATGGACACATCGGTGGGCAGCTCAATACCTGTTTGGGCCGCTTTACTGTTCAATATGGCCATTCGCATTTCTAGTTCGGGTGGTTCTACCGCAACCGTTAGCCCCCAGCCGAATCGAGTTTTCAAACGATCAGCCAGTCCTGGCACTTCTTTAGGGTAACGATCGCAGGTGAGCACGATCTGGCTGGCGCCTTCGAATAGGGCGTTGAAGTTGTGGAAAAATTCTTCCTGACTTTGTTCTTTATTGGCTAAGAACTGGATGTCATCGATGAGTAGGGCGTCCAGATTGCGGTAATAGCGCTTAAACGCATCCATTTTGCCGTTTTGAAGTGCCGCCACCATATCCACCACATATTTCTCTGAATTTAAATACAACACACGAGCCGACGGGTTATTGTTAAGAATGGCGTGCCCGATGGCTTGCATTAAATGCGTTTTGCCCAATCCAGATTGGCCGTAAATCAAAAAAGGATTGTAAGCAACGCCTGGGTTTAACCCAATTTGCATGGCAGCAGCATGCCCCATTTGGTTTGATTTACCTTCCACTAAGGTGTCGAAGGTGAATTTTTTGTTAAGCGCCGATGCGTGCACTTCGCCAGCGTTGTTATTGTTACTGGAGAAAACCGCTGGGGCAGCGAAAGAAGCCGCAGGGTTTGCATTAACAGGTGTTGCTTGTTGGTTTTGCGAGATTGCGTACGCTGCCGTGTCGTCAAATTCATCACCGTCAGCTAACGCGGCAACCCCCGCGGTGGCAGGCTTTAAAGAGCCGGTACCAATCAATAATTCCACTTTTATGGGCGAATCTTTCGATAAAGAGGCCGTAATTTCGCAAATGCGCTCAAGGTAATTACTTTGTACTCGGTTCAGTACGAACCGATTGGGTGCCATGATTTGCAGCAAAGCGCCGTTTTCATAGGCCTGTAACGGGCGTATGTACGTGTTTAGGTGTTGCTCTGATAGCTCACTCTCTAATTGAGAGAGGCACCGATTCCAGAGTGTTGGGGTCAAGTAAAGCTCCGATTGCGACGTGCGTTAAAAAACGAGGAACCTCGGTCGCATCTATCGCCGCTTACTGCGTAATCAACCGGGCCGGAAAGGTTACTTTATCCACAGGCAAACATTCAAGAGTTGGGGTTGTAGAAATTTTGCCCAGCACCCCGGTTATGCGGCTATTAACCTTACTTTTGAGTCAACTAACCACCTGTTTGCTGAAAATTCGTTCAAATTTATCCACAGGTTGATTGGTTGAAATCTTTATCTGTTTCTTTGTCAAAAACCTCATCGCATTGTTGAGCAAATTGGTGCGATAACGAAAGCACCTATAAGCTTAACCATGGCCTGATATTGGACAATTCGTCGCCGGACCCTTGACTGGGGAAACGAAATAAGACTTAACTAGCTGTTTTTTATAAGTTTGTACTTTGAACGAAGTTGAACAAAGTTGGGTTAAATCTTGCCGTTTTATTGAAGTTTTGCCTCATTCGTATTACTATTGGCGGTTCGCCGCATTGTCATGTGGCCATTACGAATAACAGAGTTCGATCCGATGAAAAGACCATTTCAGCCTAGCCGTATTAAACGTGCTCGTACCCACGGCTTCCGTGCTCGTAAAGCCACTCGTGGCGGCCGTGCAGTGTTAGCTGCACGTCGTCGTAAAGGTCGCGCTCGCTTAAGCGCGTAATGACACTTGTCGTTTCCCCGGTCGCGTCGCCTGCTAACGGCGCGTGACTTCGACACGGTATTCAAACGTAATAAGCGCGTGGCCAACCGTCACTGGACTGTCCTAGGGCATCGCCACAACAACGGGTCGTCGAGGCTCGGAATGGCTATTGCGAAAAAACGCGCTAAGCATGCGGTGACCCGCAACCGAATCAAGCGAGTCTGCCGCGAATCTTTTCGTCTTCACGATGAAATTCTCACCGGATTTGATGTGGTTGTCATGAATCGAGACGCAGCGGCATCAGCCAGTAAAAGCGAACTGCGAAATTCTTTAGATGAGCTTTGGGCGCAGTTGGCTCAATCGTCAAAATCGAAACCCGCGGCCTGATCTTTATGAACCCGCTTATTGGTCTTATAAAGGTGTACCGGCTGTTTATCAGTCCCATGCTACCCCCGAGTTGTCGTTACTATCCCACCTGCTCGGACTATGCACTTCAAGCGATCCAGCACCACGGCACCTGCAAAGGCGGTGCAATGGCTGCAAAGCGGATCTGTCGATGTCACCCATGGCAGCCGGGCGGGTATGATCCTGTTCCAGTTGCTAACGATCAAGAGTCGTAAGGATTTATGGATAACCAACGGTTGTTTCTGTACACCGCTTTAGGTTTGATCACCTTTTTGATCTACCTGACGTGGCAGCAGACGTATCATCCTCCCCAGCCACCTGCCATTGTGGAAACGATTGGTGCAGAAGGCCAGGGTGTTGTTGCAGGCTCGCAAGCCGTTGGAGGTTCTGCAAGCAATGTCGGTGATTTACCCATTGCTGCAGGTTCTGCCAATACATCTGCTGTGTCAGCTGAAGTGGCTAAAGGTGAGAAGCGCGTTTCCGTAAAAACCGATGTATTGGATATTCAATTAAGTTCTATTGGCGGCACACTCACTAACGTTAATCTTCTGGATTACTCGGTATCGCTTGAAGATCAAGAAACACCCTTTGCATTAATCAACAACGAGCCACTGGATTTATTGGTTGCTGAATCGGGGCTGCAATCTCGTCAGGGCACCTCAGCGCCTACGCATAAAGAGCCTATGGCTGTTGAGCAAGAAAGCTATGAGCTTGGTGATGCTGAAGAATTAAAGGTACCGTTTACTTGGGCGTCGGATGATGGGGTCACGGTTACCAAAACCTACACTTTTCGAAAAGACAGTTACGTTATCGATGTGGATTATGCAATCGATAATCAATCATCTGAACCCTATGTGGTGAATCAATACCGGCAGCTAAAGAGAAAGCCTGGCACTAAAGATGAGAAGCAGCAGTTCGTCAATACGTACATTGGTGCTGTGGTCAGTAACGATGAAGATCGTTACCAGAAGGTAGATTTTGGCGATATTGAAGATGAAAACTTCAATCAAGATGCCACCAATGGATGGGTTGCGATGATTGAACACTACTTTGCCACCGCTTGGGTTCCAGACCCTGGTGAGAAAAATTCGGCCTACAGCTTATTTGTTGAGAATCAAAACCCAGCCGACTACAACCACTATGTGATTGGACTGGTTTCATCTAGCCAAAGTATTGCCCCCGGTGCACAAGGAGCTTTTCATACCAAAGCCTTTGCGGGCCCGAAAATTCAAGACATGATGGCTGAAGTTGCCCCGCATTTAGAGCTAACCGTCGATTTTGGCTTTCTAACCATCATCGCAAAACCCATCTTCTTATTACTGAAGTTTATCCACGGCTTTGTTGGAAATTGGGGTTGGGCCATTATCCTTACCGTATTCGTTATTAAGGCGTTGTTGTATAAATTGTCTGAAGCTGGGTACAAGTCCATGGCTCGGATGAAAAAACTGCAACCCAAAATGGCCGCATTGAAAGAGCGACATGGTGATGATAGGGCGGCTATGGGGCAGGCCACCATGGAGATGTACAAAAAAGAGAAGGTTAATCCGTTGGGTGGGTGTTTACCCATGCTGGTACAAATGCCGATTTTTATCGCGCTGTACTGGGCGCTTTTAGAAAGTGTTGAACTGCGCCAAGCCCCTTGGATTTTATGGATAGAAGATTTATCTATCCGTGATCCTTTCTTCATTTTGCCGGTGTTAATGGCGGCAGCCATGTACTTCCAGCAGAAATTGAACCCAGCACCAACAGACCCAATCCAAGCGAAAGTTATGCAGTTCCTACCGCTGATTTTCGGTGTGTTCTTTGCGTTGTTCCCCGCTGGTTTGGTGCTTTACTGGGTAGTGAACAACATCTTGTCTATTGCTCAACAGTGGTACATCACACGCATTGTTATCGGAGTAACAGACGAGTAGCTGCGTTTTAATTTACTCTTAAGCGATGATCTCAAACGACACCATCGCAGCGATTGCCACCGGCGCAGGACGTGCTGGTGTGGGAATCGTTCGAGTCAGTGGCCCCGATGTTCAAAACATCGCAGAAAAAATTACAGGGCAGGCGTTAAACCCTCGTTACGCTCATTACGGCCCTTTCTTTAATGCTAAGCAAACCGCTATAGATGAAGGCCTAGCCATCCGGTTTGCTGGCCCCAATTCTTATACCGGTGAAGACGTACTTGAACTGCAAGGCCATGGTGGCCCCGTAGTTCTTGATATGGTTTTGCAACGTGTGCTTGAATGCGGTGCGCGCCCAGCTCGCCCCGGTGAATTTACAGAGCGAGCTTTTCTAAACGATAAAATGGATTTGGCGCAAGCAGAAAGCGTGGCCGATTTAATCGATGCGTCCAGTCAAGCCGCTGCACAAGCCGCCGTTCGTTCATTGGATGGGGAATTTTCTCGAACTGTTAACGCCATTAGCGAAGAATTAATGAATCTTCGTGCTTGGTTAGAAGCGGCTTTAGATTTCAGCGAAGAAGAAATAGATTTTCTAGCTGATGCCACTTTACAAAATCGCGTTAAAACCCTACTTGAAGATTTTGATCTGATGTTTTCACGAGCCAGTCAAGGCAGTCGTTTAACCGATGGCCTCACTGTGGTTATTGCTGGGGTGGCCAATGTGGGTAAATCCAGTTTATTAAATGCTTTGTCGGGTTTAGATAGAGCCATCGTTACCGACATTGCTGGCACCACACGCGATGTTCTGCGCGAAGAGATCGTCTTAGGCGGTATGCCGATACATCTTATTGATACCGCTGGAATTCGACTGACCGATGATGTGGTTGAACAGCAAGGCATTGAACGAGCTCAGCAAGCGGTTGCCTCTGCTGATCATGTGTTGATAATCGTCAATGCTGAACAAATAGAATTACCTGAACTTGGTGACATTCATTCAATTAATGCACCCGTTACTGTCGTTATTAACAAAATAGATAAACTTGAATCGAATCATCATTCAATTGATGAAACACTTATAGCTTCACAAGCTTCTGCAAAAACCGTATTAAAAGTATCGATTAAGCAAGGAGATGGCATGGAAGATTTACGAAACCATTTAATCTCTTTAGCAGGCAGAGACGAAGCAGTTGAAGGGGTGTTCAGTGCTCGTAGGCGACATTTAGATGCACTAAGCCGATCTCGTGATGCAACGGATGCTGCGTTAACCCGACTTCGTAGTGGCAATATGCCTGAACTAGCCGCAGAAGAACTTAAGATTGCAAGGCAAGCGTTAGATGAAGTAACGGGTCGTTTTGACACTGAAGATTTATTAGGCAAAGTGTTTGGTCAATTTTGCATCGGGAAGTAATGGACAGTAATGGGTAGTAATGGACAGTAGGTTGAACATCACCATGAAAAGAACACTCTTTATTGTCACGCTATCACTCAGTGTTTTAACTGGCTGTAACTATCTCAATAGCGATAAAGAATCAGATTTAACATCTGAAAATAATTCGCTAGCAAGCGTAAATACCTTTGACGAAGAAGAGTGGTGTCCAGCAGGTTCTTTTTACGATG
The DNA here is from genome assembly GCA_938035125.1 of uncultured Granulosicoccaceae bacterium. Classification (GTDB taxonomy): domain Bacteria; phylum Pseudomonadota; class Gammaproteobacteria; order Granulosicoccales; family Granulosicoccaceae; genus Granulosicoccus. Next base: position 20,134 of record CALHNS010000011.1, read on the forward strand.
AAATAGAAGATGGATGCTATGTAGAGTGTGAAGATCTTTCTGATGAAGAATGTGAGAATCTTGAAAACGAAGTGTTTGGAGATTTTGATGAGTTCTATGTTGATGATTACGATGGCTACAATAACGATGATGAATCAGAATCTATCGCGCAATACGCAATCGAAGCCGACCTAACACTTTCAGAGTTAGAAAATAACGAGCCCGATAGTGAGTCGTTATTTCAAGATATATGGAGTGATGCCAAAAGAATTTTGCCATTGCAATGGGTGAAAAATTCCTTCTCCGAATTTCATATTAATACCGATGGTGAAGATGGAACCTTAGCCTATGTGCAAGCAGATGAATTCAACACGGGTAAATGGATTATTGCTTTTGATGATCTGGATTATGCAGGTCTTGATGATAAAGAATTTATTCACACCGTTATTCATGAGTTTGGGCATGTGGTGTTTTTGGGTGAAGGTCAACTCAACACAGAAGAAGTTGATCAATGCGATAACTATCTTGTAGATGAAGGTTGTGCGAACAGTAGCTCTCACATCAATCGTTTTTTCCAATCTTTTTGGACCGATATTATTAATGAAAATAAAGCAATCGAGACCGATGAAGATCAGTTAATTGAATTTTATGAAAAATACCAAAACCGGTTTGTTAGTGAATACGCAGCAACGAACCCGGTTGAAGATGCAGCAGAGGTATTTACTAATTTTGTACTGCGAGAAAAACCTATCGACACCAGCACGATAGCTAATCAGAAAATTGCTTTTATGCACACCGTCGAACCCTTGGTTCAGTTACGTAAACAGATTCGTAGAAAATTATCGATTGTTCGTAGAAACCGGATAAAGCGCTAAGTCTATTGCCCCTCTTAAGGCCAAATTCTTCCACCTTGCACAATTTCTATGCAAAGGGCCGTATATAATCCCCAGATGGACTTTCCAACTCAATTTGATGTAATCGTTGTAGGTGGCGGGCACGCAGGCACTGAGGCCGCGTTGGCCTCTGCTCGCACCGGTGCGTCCACACTGCTCCTAACCCATAACATTGAAACCTTGGGTCAAATGAGCTGCAATCCAGCGATAGGCGGAATTGGCAAAGGGCATCTGGTTAAAGAGATTGATGCTTTGGGTGGGGCCATGGCAATAGCAGCCGATGCTGCGGGCATTCATTTTCGTACCCTTAATTCACGTAAAGGCCCTGCTGTTCGAGCCACAAGAGCTCAAGCCGATCGTTCTTTATATCGCTCATCAATTCGACAAATATTAGAAAACCAACCCAACCTCACGCTCTTTCAGCAAGCCGTAGATGATCTGATCGTAGAAGGCGAAGAGGTGAAGGGTGCGGTAACTCAATTGGGCGTGCGCTTCAGAGCGCAAGCCGTGGTGCTTACCGTGGGTACCTTCCTTGCTGGAAAAATTCATGTGGGCGATGCCAATTCTGCTGCTGGCAGAGCAGGGGACCCACCTGCGGCAACGCTTGCTGCTCGTATGCGGGAATTGCCTTTAGAAGTTGGGCGGTTGAAAACCGGTACCCCGCCCAGAATAGATGCGCGAACGATTGACTTTGCCAATCTTCAGCAGCAACCAGGGGACACCCCGCGCCCTGTTTTTTCCTACTTAGGTTCTCAGAGCGATCATCCTCAGCAAGTGCATTGTCATATCACGCACACATCTGAAAAAACGCACGACATTATTCGGCAAGCGTTGCACCGATCGCCCTTATTTTCAGGCGAAATTGAAGGCGTAGGGCCGCGTTATTGTCCATCCATTGAAGATAAGGTGGTTCGTTTTGCTGATAAGACGTCTCATCAAATCTTTATAGAGCCTGAAGGGTTAACCACACACGAAATTTATCCCAATGGTATTTCTACAAGCTTGCCATTCGATGTACAAATCGCTTACGTGCAGTCCATCGCAGGGTTTGAAAAGGCTCATATCACTCGCCCTGGCTACGCTATCGAGTATGACTTTTTCGACCCGCGAGGTTTGAAGGCTTCTTTAGAAACAAAAGCATTAGGCAACCTGTATTTTGCGGGGCAAATAAACGGCACCACTGGGTATGAAGAAGCGGGCGCGCAAGGATTGGTTGCAGGCTTAAATGCGGCAAGACAAACCCGTGGTGAAGCACCGTGGACGCCAAGACGCGATGAGGCATACATTGGTGTTCTCATCGACGATCTGATTACTCGCGGTACCCGAGAGCCTTATCGTATGTTTACTAGTCGTGCAGAATATCGGTTGATGCTGCGTGAAGACAACGCCGATATGCGTTTAACCGAGGTGGGCCGTGAAATGGGGCTTGTGAATGACGAACGTTGGATGGCATTTGAAGCCAAACGCGAGTCGGTAGCCAGTCTTGGTAAAGCACTGAAAGGCGTGCTTATACACCCTGGTAGCGATGACTTTACCGCGGTGGAGAAATTAACGGGTCTGAACTTAAAGCGTGAGCGTCATGCCACGGATTTATTAAAAATGCCTGAAGTGCGTTTAGCTGAAATTCTGCCCATCATTGCGCCAGAACTTGCCAAGCACGATGCAGCCGTTATAGAGCAGGTGGAAATTCAGGGTAAATACGCAGGCTATTTAGATAGGCAGCTTGCCGATGTGGAACGAACACGCACTCAACAAAGTGTTCGTTTGCCTGAAAATTTTGATTTTGATTCGGTTAGTGGTTTATCAAATGAGATAAAACAAAAACTGGTTGAGCACAAACCCGCAACATTGGGCCAAGCGGGGCGTATTTCAGGTGTAACGCCAGCAGCGTTATCGCTGCTAGCGATTCAATTGAAAAAGGCGTCGGTGAAAGTTAGCGCATAAATTAGCGCTTCACTAATGTGCCTGTAACCGTTCCATCGGCATCGTTGTTATCAATCAAGAAAACGGCATCAAAGCCATCGAACGTCCATAACACTTCGCGAGCGTCTGCTGCAATGGTGCCTGCAGGAATGATTGCGTTATCGGCCAATCCAGCTTCTAACAACATGGGCAAATCATAAGGCCAGCTGGGGTTTTCCCAATCAAGCCGGTTCGTGCTTGCCGCTAGTGGGTCATCCAATGCACTGTCTAATGAGCCGTCTACGCAAGCATCGCTGCCACTGAGTAAGGTATAGCTGTAGGTAGCGGTTATGTTGCACACGCTGGTGCTGCCTTCGCCAGCATCAGCGCCACGAACTTGCAGAGATGCATCCCAAACACAAGTGTCAGCAGAATCAGTGGGTGAGGTGTAAGTTAATTCACCTAAGTAAAGGCCACGAAGCTCCGTGTAATATCGCGCCTCACAAGCGAACACATCCGTGGCCGCATCCGGATTGAAAACGCCGATGGGTTGTCCTTCTGTATTCACTGGAGGAAGATCGGCTGGATCATTCAACGGATCATTGTTTGAGTCTGAACTGCAAGCGGTTAATGAGATAGCCGCGAACAAGGTTAGGTAAGGAAGTACGGTTGTCCTAGTGTTCATGAGTTATTCCTGTGCGACGCGCACATGGTTTTTATCTTTGAATGTTTTTGATGATGTCACAGCTATAGTTGTAAGAGTTCAATTGAGTAGCCAACATGAGCAAATCCTCACATACCTCTGATGAAGAACTGCGTTTTTTATCGGAAAACGTAGGTGTTTCGGTGACTTTGAAACAAGCGTCACAATTGAATGCGTTTAATGAGTTGTTAATTAAGTGGACGCAACGCTTCAACTTAGTGTCGGCGAACACATTAAGCGATTCGATTTCTCGACACGTACTCGATGCGTTAAGCATTGCAACGTATGTGAATAGGGATGTGAGTTGTGATGCTCGTCACACAAATGTGTTCGATGTATTGGACATGGGTTCGGGAGCAGGCTTACCCGTGCTGCCATTAGCGATTGCTTATCCTGAACTTTCGTTTGTATCCGTTGAAACAAACGGCAAAAAAATTCGCTTTCAACAACAGGTGATTTTGGAGCTTGGGTTAAGTAACGTCGAGTTAATACACAATCGAATTGAGTCGGTTGATGTGTTTGCTAATAACATCACTTCACGCGCCTTCACCGCACCTGAAGAATTTTTGCAGGTTGCCAGTGGTGTGGCCGTTGAGGAGAGTCAAGCCATCATCATGTTGGGCCAAGCCGAGCGGTTACCACAAACGCTTCCGAACCCTTGGGAATTGAAAACTCTGCAAGCGGTAGATGTGCCAGGAGAATTTGGTGCCCGACATGTAGCGGTCTGCATTCGCGGTACACTAAACGCATGAGTCGCACGATAGCAATCGCCAATCAGAAGGGCGGGGTAGGAAAAACCACCACCTCGGTGAATCTAGCGGCTGCGCTGGGTTCTTTGGCTAAGAAAGTCTTATTGATTGATCTAGACCCGCAGGGCAATGCCACCATGGGTGCAGGCGTGGATAAATACGATCTGGAACAATCGGTTTTGGATGTACTGGTGGATGGCGTCAGTGTGGATGCGGTAAAACAAGCCGCCTCTGCACCCAATGTTGATCTTGTGCCCTCAAACGCTGATTTAACAGCCGCTGAGGTTGAACTAATGGCCATGGACGAACGAGAATCCAAGCTTCGAGATAGCTTAGCCATCTGCAGAAAAGCCTACGATTACGTCCTGATCGACTGCCCGCCATCTTTAAATTTACTCACTTTGAACGCCTTTGTGGCCGCCGACAGCGTGCTAGTGCCAATACAGTGTGAGTACTACGCACTTGAAGGGCTGTCTGCTTTACTCGATACCATTGAAGGCGTGCGAGACGCCGTCAATCCAGATTTAGTGGTGGAAGGGTTACTGCGCACCATGTACGACGGGCGCAATAATTTAGGTGTTGAAGTCTCCAATCAGTTGGTAGAACACTTTGGTGATCAAGTTTTTCGCACTATAGTGCCACGCAACGTTCGTTTAGCCGAGGCGCCCAGCCATGGCTTATCCATCGTTGAATACGACAGAAGCTCACGAGGTGCTGTGGCTTATTTAGCTTTGGCAGGCGAAATTGAACGCCAGCACCCTAAGTCATCAAACCCGGTTGAATCTAATCAACTGAGCGATTCAGATCACGTCAAAAACCCGGTTGAGGCGTAAACGTGGCAGGTAAGAAAAAAACCATGGGTCGCGGTTTAGGCTCATTACTAGAGCGCCGAGCATCAGTGGCTGCGAAAAACAATGCTGCCTTGGAAACATCCGTAAGGGCTGAACCAGACGCTGCCGAGCCGTCCAAGCAAAGTGCCAGACTAGATCCGGCTGCTTCTACTCCAATAAAAGCGAGTACCCAGGACAATACGCGGGCCAATATTGAAGCTAACACTCAAACCAGCACTAAGGCGGGCCCTCAAGCCAGTACCCCGGCCAGTACCCCGGCCAGCGCAGAAACTGAAAACACCAATCCAACCGGCGATAAGCTAAGAACGCTTGGCATCGATCAAATTGTTCGCGGAAGCTATCAGCCTCGGCGTCATTTCGACCCAGAACTGCTGCAAGAACTGGCCGATTCACTGAAAAGCGAGGGGTTAATTCAGCCCATATTGGTGCGTCCAGAAGGCACCGGTCAATATGAGCTAATCGCAGGTGAAAGGCGCTGGCGGGCGGCTCAACTGGCAGGATTCACTGAAATCCCCGCCATTGTGCGCGAACTGGAAGACAGAGCTGTGGCGGCCGTCTCTCTAATTGAGAATATACAGCGAAAAGATCTGAATCCTTTAGAAGAGGCTGAAGCTTTGCGCCGACTAAGCGATGAATTTGGTTTGTCACATCAAGAAGTGGCTGATTCGGTGGGCCGCTCTCGTTCCGCGGTAACCAATTTAATGCGCTTATTAGATTTGCACGATGATGCGAAAGCGTTGGTGGATGTAGGGGACATCGATATGGGGCATGCCAGAGCGCTTCTGGGGGCGCCATTTGATGAGCAACCCGCCATTGCAAGGCGAATTGCTGCCCAAGGCTTAACAGTACGAGCCGTTGAGAAACAAATAAAAGCCTTGCGCGCAGGTGAAACGGCAAAGTCAGAAAGTGGAACCGTTTCTGATCCAGATATAGATCGTCTTGAAAAACATCTAACGCAAAAGCTTGGTGCCAAGGTGTCTATCCGACACAAAGCGGCGGGCTCTGGCAAGTTAGAGATCCAATATCACTCTATGGACGAACTCGACGGAATACTGAACCACATCAAGTAGTCATTATTCACTACTGGAAACAGCTTTGTGCCTAGGCATGATTCCTTGTGTATCACGCTATACCTGCACAAAATCCTTGTTATACTCCGCGCGGCTTGACTGGCGACAGAACTCTGTCTTCAAATTCGCCTAGCGTGATTGCAGATTCGACCCTATATAGGTAAACCCGCAGATTGGACACCATTTGATGTGGCGCTCTGAACGCATGCGAGCAGTACGTTGGATGCTGGCAGGGCAAGCCTTGATGGTGTGTCTGATGGGCGGGATGGGTTTGATTTTTGGGCCTTTGTCTGGGAAATCAGCTTTGTTGGGCGGCTTGGTGTGTTTTATTCCCACGTGTTGGTTTGCTCTGAGGGCATTTCGACACAAAGGAGCGCGCTCAGCGAATGAAATTGTTCGATCGATGTACGCCGGGGCTTCCGGCAAAATGATACTGACGATGGTGTTGTTCGGTTTCGTATTTGCATATGTGAAACCAATCAATGCATTGGCCGTGTTCGCAGGGTTTGCGGGCGTATCGGTCATGAACTGGTTGATGCCATTAATCGTGGCGCAACTGGACAACAAGCGGAAACGAGTAGAGTACTGATGGCAGGCGAAGGCGCTTTAACACCGACTGGATATATCCAGCATCACTTACAAAACCTTGTGGTAGGCCTACACCCAGAAAACGGGTTTAGTCTCGCGCGCTCTAGTGAACAAGCAGCCGAGATGGGTTTTTGGGCAATCCACTTAGATTCCATGTTCTGGTCAATTGGCCTAGGCGCTTTGTTCCTATGGATCTTCAAAAAAGCGGCCGACAAAGCCACCTCTGGAGTGCCAGGGGGCTTACAGAATTTTGTAGAATCCATCGTCGAATTCGTTGATGAAAACGTCAACGACACGATGTCAGTAAAAAGTAACTTTGTTGGGCCATTGGCCTTAACCATCTTCGTATGGGTCTTCCTGATGAACTTCATGGATCTCATACCCGTAGATTTCATCCCTTATTTCTTCGAGCACATCCTTGGTGTGCCTTACATGAAAGTGGTGCCTAGCACCGATGTGAACGTAACTTTTGGCATCTCATTGTCGGTATTTGCTTTGATGATTTACTTCGGCATCCGCATGAAAGGCTTAGGTGGCTTCCTAGGTGAATTAGCTTTCAACCCATTTACCAGTGACAACGTTATTATCAAGTGGGCATTCGTACCCTTTAATGTTCTGCTTGAAGGCGTATCGCTGTTAGCAAAGCCTGTTTCACTGGCACTGCGACTGTTCGGCAACATGTACGCTGGCGAATTGATCTTTATCTTGATTGCGTTATTACCGTGGACAGTTCAGTGGGCATTATCGGTGCCTTGGGCTATCTTCCACATCTTGGTAATCACGCTACAAGCTTTCATATTCATGATGCTCACCATCGTTTACATGGCGATGGCACACGAGAGTCATTGATTTAGTTTTTACGTTTTATCTTTACTTTTATTTTTTAATTGATTCATTACTAAAACCGTTAGTTGGAGTTCTCAATGGAAACTGTATTATCCTCAACCGCAATTGCTGTCGCTATCATGATCGGCTTAGCTGCTCTAGGTACTGCAATCGGCTTCGCACTGCTAGGCGGTCGCTTCTTAGAAGGCGCTGCGCGTCAACCTGAAATGACTCCAATGCTTCAAGTAAAAATGTTCATCGTGGCAGGCTTACTTGATGCGATTCCTATGATCGCGGTTGGTATTGGCTTGTTCTTCGTATTCGCCAACCCCTTCATCGGTAACCTTTAAGTCCGGCACAACCGGCTCTTAAGAGGATAGGCCTATGAACATAAATTTAACTTTGTTAGGTCAGGCGATTTCGTTTTTCATCTTCGTCCTGTTCTGCATGAAGTTTGTTTGGCCGCCGATTATCACCAGTTTGCGTGAGCGTCAAGCGCGAATCGCCGAGGGATTAGCTGCGGCTGAGCAAAGTTCACAACGTCGAGAAGAAGCGGAAGCTGAAATCGAGACCATGTTGACTGATGCAAAAGCACAAGCGGCTGAAATCGTGGCGCAAGCACAGAAACGTTCAAACGAAATTGTTGAGGCGTCCAAGGACACCGCACGCACTGAAGCTGAGCGAATTAAAGCTACTGCGAATGCAGAGATCGAGCAAGAAGTGGTTAATGCTCGAGAAAACTTGCGTAAGCAAGTGGGCAGTATCGCTGTAGACGGTGCTCGTAAGATTTTGGGTGGCGAAGTCAACGCTGATTCACACGCCAAGGTCATAGACGACCTCGTCGGTCAGATTTAGAAGGCTTAGCGCATGGCAGACTTCTCCACCATCGCAAGACCTTACGCAAAAGCGGTATTCGAAATCGCTCGTGATTCGTCCAAGTTTGATGCTTGGTCCGGGCGGTTAGAATTTTGGTCAGCACTCGTTGCTCATCCAGACATGGCTAGCCGATTGGAAGCTCCAGGCTTCACTCACCAAGAGCGAGCAGAGATGCTTGAAAAGGTGGATGATCAAATGGACGATGAAGCGAAAAACTTCATTCGTTTGTTAGCGGAGAACAATCGCTTGTCGGCAATGGGCGACATTCGCGACACCTACGAAGTGCTACGCGCTGAAGAGGAAGGCGAGATTGACGCATCTGTCACCACAGCATTTGCATTATCTGATGCGCAGCGTCAGAGCATTGTTGATGCTTTGGGCAAGCGACTGAATCGCAAAGTGCGACTGATTGAAACGGTTGACGAAGATTTAATTGGCGGTGCGGTTATACGCGCAGGCGATTTAGTCATCGACGGCTCTTTAAAAGGTCGTGTAGAAAATATGGCGAACGCGGTTAGTAACTAACCGCGGTTCGTTTTACGAATAATTTATTTGAATCGCTAGGGGATAGAGCCCTTAAGCGAATCGAATGACACTGGCAAGGACTGCTGCCCGATTGATCACTAGCGATAAGCTAGTGACTTAGTTGTGGCGCACTTAAGCCAATGTCAACGTCACTAAAATGGTGGCGAGCCGATTAATAGAGGATTGATGCATGCAACTTGACCCATCAGAAATCAGTGAGCTGATTAAACAGAGGATTGGTAACTTCGAAGCGTCTGCTGACGCTAGAAACGAAGGCACCATCGTAAGCTTGAACGACGGTATCGTTCGTATTCACGGTTTAACCGAAGCCATGTCGGGCGAAATGTTGAAGTTTAACGACAACCTGTATGGGTTGGCGTTGAACTTAGAACGCGACTCGGTTGGTGCGGTTGTACTGGGTAACTATGAAGAGCTATCAGAAGGCGACAAGGTGCAATGCACCGGTCGTATTTTAGAAGTACCTACAGGGCCTGAAATGCTGGGTCGCGTGGTTAACTCTTTGGGTGAGCCTATCGATGGCAAAGGCCCAATCGATGCGAAACAAACGTCACCTATCGAACGTGTTGCACCCGGTGTAATCGAGCGTCAATCGGTTGATCAGCCTGTTCAAACAGGTTTGAAAGCAATCGATGCGATGGTACCGGTTGGTCGTGGCCAACGAGAGCTGATCATCGGTGACCGTCAAACAGGTAAAACAGCGGTTGCGGTTGATGCCATCATCAACCAGAAAGGTACAGGCATTAAGTGTATCTACGTGGCGGTTGGTCAGAAGCAATCAACCATTGCAAACGTGGTAACAAAATTAGAAGAGCACGGCGCAATGGAAAACACCATTGTTGTTGCGGCTGGCGCATCTGATTCTGCTGCTATGCAGTACATCGCCCCATACGCAGGTTGCGCAATGGGTGAGTACTTCCTAGATCGTGGTGAAGACGCACTGATTATTTATGATGATTTAACCAAGCAAGCGTGGGCTTACCGTCAGGTATCACTACTGCTACGTCGTCCGCCAGGTCGTGAAGCTTATCCAGGGGATGTTTTCTACTTACACTCTCGCTTATTAGAGCGTGCTTGTCGTGTAAACGCTGACTACGTTGAGAAGTTCACCAACGGTGCTGTGAAAGGTAAAACCGGTTCATTAACCGCATTACCCATCATCGAAACACAAGCAGGTGATGTATCGGCGTTCGTACCAACCAACGTAATCTCAATTACCGATGGTCAGATCTTCCTTGAAACGGATCTATTTAACGCAGGTATTCGTCCTGCGATTAATGCAGGCTTATCCGTATCTCGAGTAGGTGGTGCAGCGCAAACTAAAATCATCAAGAAGTTGGGTGGTGGTGTTCGTTTGGCACTGGCTCAGTATCGTGAATTGGCGGCATTCGCACAGTTCGCATCAGATCTTGATGAAACCACTCGTAAGCAGCTTGAACGAGGCCAACGTGTTACCGAACTGATGAAGCAGAAGCAGTATGCGCCTTTATCTATCGGTGAGATGGGTGTGTCACTTTACGCAGCTAACGAAGGTTTCCTAGACGACGTTGATGTCACCAAAATCGTTGATTTTGAAGAAGCGATGCACGCACACTTCCGAAGCAATCACCAAGACATCTTGGATTCCGTTGATTCGGACGGTGACTGGAACGAAAACATCGAAGCGGCCTTTAAGAAAGGCATCGAATCGTTCAAGTCCACTGGCACTTGGTAAGCCTAGGTAACTTCGGTACTTAACTAAGCACGAGGTGAGTTATGGCTTCAGGTAAAGAGATACGCACGCAGATCAAGAGTATTCAAAATACTCAAAAGATCACGAAAGCGATGGAAATGGTGGCGGCATCTAAGATGCGTAAAGCGCAGGATCGCATGAATGCGAACCGGCCTTACGCTACTAAAATGCGTCAGGTAATTGGGCACGTGGCTGCGGCTAACGTGGAATACAAGCACCCCTACCTAATTGATCGCCCCGATGTAAAGCGCGTGGGTTTTATGATCGTTTCAACCGATCGTGGTTTGTGTGGTGGCTTAAACACCAACGCTATTAAAGCCGCTGTTGGTGCAATGAAAGAGTGGGATGAGAAGGGCGCCGAAATCGACGTCGTTACCATCGGCAAAAAAGCCACTCAAGCGTTCGCACGAATGGGTGCCAACGTTGTTGGTTCAGTCACCGACTTAGGTGATGCACCTGAACTGTCAACGCTAATTGGTGCTATGCGAGTCATGCTCGATGCCTACGATGAAGGCAAAATTGATCGCTTGTACATTGTTGAAACTGAATTTGTAAACACCATGACTCAAACACCGCGAGTAACTCAATTACTGCCAGCGGTTGCAGAACTGGGCGAAGAGCGTGCAAGCGCTTGGGATTATTTATACGAACCGAGTGCAGAAGATGTGCTCGACAACCTGATGACTCGTTACATCGAATCTCTGATTTATCAATCGGTAGTGGAGAACGTAGCGTGTGAGATGTCAGCTCGCATGATTGCCATGAAGAGCGCATCGGACAACGCAGGTGAGCTTATTGGTGAACTGCAATTGGTTTACAACAAAGCTCGTCAAGCGGCAATCACTCAGGAAATTTCCGAAATCGTTGGCGGCGCTGCTGCGGTTTAGGGTCACGAATTAATATTTGGTGGGACAGTAAACATGAGTAACGGACAAGTAGTCGAAATCATCGGGGCGGTTATCGACGTGGAATTTCCACGTACCGATGTACCCAAAACCTACGATGCATTGAACGTAGAAGGCACAGAGACTGTGTTGGAAGTTCAGGGCCAGTTGGGTGACGGAGTGGTACGTACCATCGCGATGGGTACGTCTGAAGGTTTAAAGCGCGGCATGAACGTCAGCAACACGGGCGCACCGATTTCGGTACCTGTTGGCCAGGCAACTCTAGGCCGCATCATGAACGTATTGGGCCAGCCCATTGATGAAGCAGGCGACATTGCAACACAAGATCGTATGCCGATTCACCGTGAGCCGCCTAGCTATGCGGAACAATCAGGCTCAACCGAGCTTTTAGAAACCGGCATCAAAGTAATCGACTTACTTTGCCCGTTTGCAAAAGGCGGTAAGGTTGGATTATTCGGTGGTGCTGGAGTTGGTAAAACCGTAAACATGATGGAACTCATCCGTAACATCGCAGCCGAGCACTCAGGTTTCTCGGTATTCGCAGGTGTAGGTGAGCGTACTCGTGAAGGAAACGATTTCTATCACGAAATGAAAGATTCCAACGTACTAGACAAAGTAGCGCTGGTATACGGTCAGATGAATGAGCCTCCAGGTAACCGTTTACGTGTTGCACTAACAGGCCTAACTATGGCTGAATTCTTCCGTGATGAAGGCCGTGACGTACTGATGTTCATCGATAACATCTACCGATACACACTGGCAGGAACTGAAGTATCAGCACTGTTAGGTCGTATGCCTTCAGCGGTAGGTTATCAGCCTACGCTTGCACAAGAAATGGGTGCTCTACAAGAGCGAATCACGTCAACTAAGACAGGTTCAATCACATCAATTCAAGCGGTATACGTACCTGCGGATGATTTAACCGATCCATCTCCTGCAACAACGTTTGCTCACTTGGATGCAACGGTTGTACTGTCTCGTAACATCGCTGAATTGGGTATTTACCCAGCGGTGGATCCTCTGGATTCTACGTCTCGTCAGCTTGACCCACAGGTTGTTGGGCAAGAACATTACGACTGTGCTCGTGGCGTGCAGAACACATTGCAGCGTTATAAAGAACTGCGCGACATCATCGCCATCCTAGGTATGGACGAATTGTCAGAAGAAGATAAGTTGGTGGTAGCCCGCGCTCGTAAAGTACAGCGTTACTTATCACAGCCATTCTTCGTAGCAGAAGTATTCACAGGCTCGCCTGGTAAGTACGTATCGCTAAAAGACACCATCCACGCGTTCAACGGTATCGTTGCTGGCGAGTACGATCACCTGCCCGAGCAGGCGTTCTACATGCAAGGCACTATCGATGAAGTGGTTGAAAACGCTAAGAAGAGCGCGTAATCATGGCTTCCACCTTCAAAGTTGACATTGTTAGCGCCGAGAAAGAAATCTTCTCTGGTGAAGGCACCATGGTCACAGCGTCTGCGCAAATGGGTGAAGTAGGTATTGCTCCTGGGCACGCACCATTCATTACTGGCATTAAGCCAGGTGAAGTGCATGTAAAGACGGTAGGCGATGCAGAAGGTGTGGATATCTACGTGTCTGGCGGAATCTTAGAGGTTCAACCCAATCACGTCACTATCTTGGCTGACGCCGCTCTTCGCGGTGATGAGATAGATGAAGCGGCGGCGCTGAAAGCTAAGGAAGAGGCTGAAGCGATGCTAACCGGTTCACCTTCGGAAGTTAACTACGCTGAAGTACAGGCTAGGTTGGCAGAAGCGTCGGCTCAGTTATCGTTGATTAAAAAGTTACGTCAGAACTAATAAGTCTCAAAAGCCTTATTGCATAAGGCCGGACAGGGTGACCTGTTCGGCCTTTTTTTATTTCCGCGATCAATGTATCAACACAGCAGCCGTCAACCGGTGATAGATCGTTGACATTGGAATGTTAGCTATTGGTTAGCTAAGTTTGTGTTTTTCAATATTTGTGTCACGCTTCACATGTTGATTCTTTTGTTACTAGGAAACCGATAGCGGCTATGGCCATTCGACTCATTATTCTTGCTGCGGGTAAAGGCACTCGCATGAAGTCGCAACTTCCCAAAGTGTTGCATCCTCTTGCTGGTACACCTTTGTTGGGGCACGTAATCAATACTGGCCTCTCATTAAACGCCTCTGGTATCACCGTGGTCATTGGTCATGGTGCTGAGTTAGTAAGAGATACCATCACTCAAGATGTTCAATGGGCAATGCAAACTGAACAGCTAGGAACTGCCCATGCTGTGATGCAAGGCCTTGAAGGCATACAAGATGATGATACGGTGCTGCTAACTTACGGCGATGTTCCCTTGACGCGTGCTTCCACTTATCAACGCATGTTGGATGTGGTTAGCGATGAGCGAATGGGACTATTAACCCTTCGCATGGATGATCCTACGGGGTATGGGCGTATTATTCGCGCAGATAACCCTGACACCGGGCCCATCGTTGGTATTGTTGAGCAGAAAGACGCAACCCCTGAGCAGCTGGCCATAAACGAAGGCAACTGCGGTGTTATATCCATTCGTGGAAAATGGTTATTGAGCTTACTGAAGCAAATTGGTAACGACAACGCACAAGGCGAGTACTACCTAACCGATTTAATTGGATTGGCTGTTGAGAACAACGTAACAGTTGAAGCAATACACCCTGAAGATGCATGGGAAACGGATGGTGTGAACAGCCGTGTTCAGTTAGCCATGTTAGAGCGAGTGCATCAAGCCAATCAAGCGCAAGCCCTAATGGAAGGTGGCGTAACCTTACACGATCCTTCGCGTTTAGATATTCGTGGTAGCTTGGCACACGGTACTGATGTTTCTATCGATATTAACGCCGTTTTTATTGGCAGTTGTAAAATTGGCAATAATGTCACGATTGGTCCGAATTGCACATTTATCAATGCCACTATTGGTGATGGAACTACCGTGCAGGCGAACAGTGTGGTTGAAGATTCAGTGATCGGTGAGAATGGCGACATTGGACCTTACGCTCGTTTACGTCCAGGTTGCGAATTAGCGAACAATGTAAAGATTGGAAACTTCGTTGAAGCTAAGAAAGCGGTTATTGGAAATGGCAGTAAAGTTAACCATCTAAGTTATGTTGGCGATGCTGAATTGGCCGAAAACGTCAACGTAGGTGCCGGTACCATTACTTGCAACTACGATGGTGTAAATAAACACAAGACAATCATAGGGTCGGGTGCTTTTATTGGCTCAAACACCGCGTTGGTCGCTCCAGTAACTGTGGGTGCTGATGCAACCATAGGGGCAGGTAGTACTATCGCTAAACAAGCACCTGATGGGCAATTAACCATCACGCGCGCTAAGCAAACAACCATTGAAGGTTGGCAGCGTCCAACTAAAAAAAACTAACGGGTAACTAAGCACATGTGTGGAATCGTAGGCGCAGTAGCGCAACGTGATATAGCTGACATACTATTGATGGGCTTAAAAAGCCTGGAATATAGAGGGTATGACTCTGCCGGTTTAGCAACCATCAACGCAGCAGGCGAGATGAAGCGTGTTCGTCGCGTGGGTAAAGTGAAAGAACTGGTTGATGCAGTTGCCATAGAAGGTTGTGATGGCGGCACCGGTATTGCTCACACGCGCTGGGCAACTCATGGTGAACCCAATGAAGCGAATGCGCACCCACACGTATCTAGTGATCGTTTTGCAGTTGTTCACAATGGCATTATCGAGAACCATGAAGAGCTAAGAACCGAGCTAAAAGCACTCGGATATGTGTTCACCTCTGACACCGATACAGAAGTTATTGCCCATTCCATTGCCGAGTCAATGAAGACGACAGAGTCGTTATTTGTTGCAGTACAGCAGTTATCAAGCCGTCTTGAAGGTGCTTACGGCATGGTGATTATGGATTTAACCCAACCTGAGCGTTTGGTAGTTGCTCGCTCTGGTAGCCCATTGGTTATTGGTTACGGTGTTGGTGAAAACTTTATTGCCTCTGATCAGTTAGCGCTTTTGCCTGTCACGCGCCGATTTGCCTATTTAGAAGAAGGCGATGTTGCCGAAGTAACACGTACTACGGTAACCATTGTTGATGTTGACGGTAACCCTGTTGAACGAGCGGTTGAAGAATCAACGCTTGCTCAGGACGCTGGCAGCAAAGGAAATTATAGGCACTACATGCAAAAGGAAATGTACGAGCAACCCGTTGCGATTCAACGCACAGTTGCAGGACGTTTAGACGGCTCAGTCGTTCCCGATTCTGCGTTTGGTGAAAATGCAGCTGAATTTTTACCCAATATTGAGCATGTACAAATCATTGCCTGTGGTACCAGTTATCACGCAGGAATGACAGCGCGCTACTGGTTTGAATCATTTGGCGGCGTATCTTGTAACGTTGAGATAGCTTCAGAGTATCGTTACCGCGAATCTTTTGTTCGCCCGAATAGCCTTCTGGTAACCATTTCTCAGTCAGGTGAAACGGCCGATACGCTAGCCGCTCTTCGCTTAGCGAAAGAGCAAGGTTACATGAGTAGTCTTACCATCTGTAACGTTGATGGCTCTTCATTAGTGCGTGAATCCGATATGGTTTACCTAATGAAAGCAGGCGCTGAAATTGGTGTTGCATCAACGAAAGCCTTTACCGTTCAATTGACAGGCTTGTTATTACTGGCTGCAGCAATTGGTAAACACCGCGGTATGTCGGATGCCATGAGCCAACAAATTACATCAGCGGTGCAAGCACTTCCTGCTAAATTAGAGCAAGTGCTTACCATGGATGAAGCCATTCAAGACTTGGCTGAAGATTTTGCTGATAAGAGTTCTAGTTTATTTCTTGGCCGAGGTGATCAGTACCCCATCGCGATGGAAGGTGCACTGAAGCTTAAAGAGATTTCCTATATTCACGCTGAAGCCTATGCAGCTGGTGAGCTTAAGCACGGGCCACTAGCGCTTATCGATGCCGATATGCCAGTAATTGTTGTGGCACCTAGTAACGACTTAGTTGAAAAGTTAAAGTCAAACGTTGAAGAAGTACGTGCTCGCGGCAGCTTGATGTACATATTCGCAGATAAAGATGCAAAATTTAAAAGCGATGAGACCATGAAGGTGCTTGAAGTGCCACCTTGTGACCCAGTGGTAGCGCCGATCGTATACACCATACCGCTACAGTTGCTGTCGTATCATGTAGCCATTATTAAGGGCACAGATGTGGATCAGCCGCGTAACTTGGCTAAATCGGTAACGGTTGAATAAAATATCGTAAGTAACTAAGTAACTAAGTAACTAAGTAACTAAGTAACTAAGTAACTAAGTAACTGGGTAATAGTTAAACACAGCTTTTACTTAGAGTTAGTTTAATGATTTAAAAAAGCCCTCACCTAAGTGAGGGCTTTTTTATGTGTTAAGTATTATTCAATGCCGCTTGCAGTAGATCTCTCTCCTCGCATCCGTCGGGGCAAAGCATTTCTAGTTTTTTCAAATTCGCGTTAGCAGAATCAATGTCTCCCAACATGATAAATAGCTCGCCTTGATACTCCAGTGCGCCCTTGTGTTCAGGGTCAATTTCTAGCGCGTTCAAATAGGCTGCTTCTGCTTGCTCAAGTTTATTGGATTTTCTTAGTGCAAACCCTTGTAAGTTCCAAGCATCGGCATTATCAGAATCACCTTTGGTGATAGTTTTTAGAATTTTTATGGCAGCGGTATATTTTTCCTTGTACACCAATTTCTCTGCTTTTTTGTATCGCTCAGTGTAGTTAATAGGCTTGGGGTTGGAATCATCGGCGAATGCGATTTGGGATGAAAAGCCGATAGATACTATAAACAGTACGGCTACTGTAATTGAGCGTATCATCGAATTTTCTGGGTTTAGGCTAAGGTTGTTTTTAGTCATGGCTTCAATACTCAAATAATTAATAAACTTGGATCCGTAAAATGCTGGGGCGGCTGTCACCTAACATGCAAGGTATTTTGTACATGGTTTTGGCCATGTTTGGGTTTACCGTAAATGACTTGTTCGTAAAGTTTCTAGGCCAAACGCTTCCTGTCTTTCAGATTATTGCTATTCGCGGCTTATTTATTTGTTCTTTTCTCTTAATTTGGCTACTGATTGTCAAAGTTCGCGATACCACGCCCGCAGTTCCTGATAAAAAAAGATGGCCGTTAATTTTCATGCGAGCATTAATGGAAGTGCTGGCAACGATTGCTTTTCTGGTTGCTTTGGTACGAATCTCCTTTGCAGATGTATCAGCTGTCATGCAATCTCTACCCTTAGCCGTAACCTTTGGTGCCGCCGTATTCTTGGGTGAGCCAGTGGGGTGGAGGCGTTGGGCAGCCATATTGATTGGCTTTGTTGGAGTTCTCATTATTATTCGTCCAGGTTTCGCTGGTTTTCAGCCCGCAACCTTATTGGTGGTGCTTTCGGTTTTGTTTGCAGCCGCAAGAGATCTCATCACCCGGGTATTACCTTCTGATGTACACAGTTATTGGGTAACGGTAGCAACGGCCATATTGGTAGCGGGGTTTGGGTTAACGTCCACCACAGTACTGGGGCAATGGGTGCCTGTTTCTGTATCGTCTGTAATATTAATTTTTGGCGCCTCTTCTTTTTTGATCGTGGGTTATCTATCCATCATTCAAGCCATGCGAGTAGGGGAAGTTGCCAGTGTTACCCCTTTTCGATACA
The DNA here is from genome assembly GCA_938035125.1 of uncultured Granulosicoccaceae bacterium. GTDB lineage: Bacteria > Pseudomonadota > Gammaproteobacteria > Granulosicoccales > Granulosicoccaceae > Granulosicoccus. Next base: position 38,430 of record CALHNS010000011.1, read on the forward strand.
CCAGCTTGTTGTGGGCCATCGTGTTTGGATTTTTAGTGTTCTCAGAAATACCTGACTGGTTAACGGTTCTGGGGTCATTGATCGTAGTGGGAACAGGCTTATTCGCGTGGTACCGAGAGAGGCGCATTGCCAGCTGATACAATACGCCCATGAGCGAAAACGATACCGATACCGAAGAAGCCCGCAACCGCGAATTTTTAATGCTGGCCGATCAATTCATTGATTTGGCGAATCAAAAACTTGATGGTCACGACCCCAGCATGATCAGTGCTGCGTTTATGTTCGCATCGTCGCGCTTTTGTGCTTTTTCAGTGGCAGCACAAATTGATAACCCAAAAGAATTTGAAAAAGAAAAAGGCGCAGCGTTAGAACATTATTCTGGTGAGTACTACAACATGCTTGAACAGAATTTAGATCGTCATGATGAGTTGTTAAACGACGCAGAAAGCGACAGTTAAAAAATCAAGCTTTATAATTAGCGCAAGACCCAAGACCCAAGACCCAAAACGCTAACGTGGTTCGTCGTTCTCTTCATCACCTAAGTCATAATGCTGTTCGTACATCTCTTCAGCTTCTTCCTCGGCATCCAGTGCGTCTTCTTCAACCTGTTCAATAGCAATTTCTGTGGCCACTTCCGTCATAACCGCTGTGGTGCGCGCCGTAATTGGCATCATCGGCGCCTGTTCATCAATATCTACCGTGTCTCGTTGAGTCATTCGATAAAGCCCGTACATGCATACGGCTAGCATCAAAACTGCGATGGTGATGTAGAACCAATGGTTTCCGAAATTAGTCATTAGAAAACCTGCGATTATAGGGCCGCCCATAGCACCACTTCCATTTAAGAACATTAGGCCGCCAGAGGCTGCTGGCATTTTTTCTGTGGGTAGATAATCGTTTGCGTGGGCAACCAATAAGGAATACAACGGCGTTGAAGTGCCGCCAAGAATTAAAGCGGTGGCTAATAACACGGGGAAGTTATTACTAAAGAACGATCCGAAGATTGCAGCAAAACAACCTGCCGCGGTTAGTGCAATGATGAGGTGGCGTCGATCCATTCGATCAGACAACCAACCCACAGGGTATTGCAACACCATGCCACCTGTGAAAATCATCGTGACGTAAATCGATACGTCCGCAACGCTTAACCCTTTAGCAACGGCGTATACCGGCGCCATAGCATATAAAATGGAATAAATTCCGCCTAATAAAATCATGCCGATTGATGCCAAGGGTGAGGCATTGATCAGCTCTGCGATATTCATTCTCGCTGTGGTTTGATGCATGGGGGCAGGGGAGGTGGATAAAAGAATGGGTGCGAATGAGATGGATACCAACACCGTAAGTAGAATGAACAATTCGTAGCCTGCTGGATCACCTACGTTCAACAACAATTGCCCCAATATCATTCCTAACATTTGAACGATGGTGTAGATAGATAAGGCTTGGCCACGCGTCTCATTGGTAGCGCTGTCATTCATCCAACTTTCTGCCACGACATACAGGCCAGAAAAACACAATCCCACCACTAAACGAAGCGCCATCCAAGCGGCAGGATGAACCAGAGCGCCGTACAAAATGAATGCTGCAGACACAAGTGAACCAAAAGCTGCGAAAACTCGCACATGCCCAACACGGCGTAAAAGAATTGGCGTTATTTGCGAGCCTGCCAGAAAACCGACGAAGTATGCCGACATGACATAACCCAAGGTGGCTGAATCGATCGATTCGATACCCCCTCGCACGCCCAGCAGCGTGCCCTGCAGCCCATTACCCAGCATTAGCAGCAACATGCCAATGAGTAACGCCCAGGAGTTTTTAATGACCTCTAACATGATAGGTACTTCGGCTGATCGAGGCCTTTGATAAGGGCGTTATAGCTGCGTTTGTGAATGTATGCAACGCTTGTGTGAACTACAGTCGTTTGTGTGTCAGAGTATGCCGTTGACCCTTATACTTTTTGCTACTTAAATGTTTTGAATGGTGACCTTATGAGCCGTACTGTCAATTACTACCACTTTCTGATCTCACCTTATAGCTACCTCGGTATTAACGGGCTTAATGCCTTAGTATCGAAACACAACCTAACGGTGAATTACTTGCCGATGTCTGTGATGGATGTGTTCGGGGAAACAGGCGGCGTGCCCCCTGCCAAGCGCCACCCTTCTCGTCAGCGTCAGCGCATGGATGAGTTAAAGCGTTGGTCTGAGCATTTAGGTTTGAAAATGAATTTAACCCCTAAGCACTTCCCAACCGATCAAACATTGGGAGCCCAGATGGTATTGGCCGCTGGTGGGGCAACAGGCAACCCCGATGCTGGCAAGTTAGTTAATGGCTTACTTACCGCGGTATGGGCAGAGGAAAAAGATGTTGCCGACGAAGCCACATTAATTGCCGTTGCAGACAGTGTTGGACTGCCAGGTTCCGAGCTGTTAGCGCAAGCCAAAGATGAGCAATGGGCCAAAGCCTATGCCAAAACCACCGAAACGGCTATTGCTGCAGGTGTGTTTGGTTCACCAACGTATCAACTGGGTGATGAATTGTACTGGGGCCAGGATCGGCTCGAATTTTTAGATCGCGCGCTCAGCTAGGGCACGCGTTTTTACTTTACATACTGATTATCAGGAGATTCGCTCAAGATGGCTTATCGTTCTTTGGTTATAAAATTTCCAGCCATGTTACTTATGGTTGCAGGTTCTTTTAATTCGGCTGCTGCGTATGCCGATACCTGCGAACCCTATGACCCTACCGCTGAATACCAATTAGTATTCTCAGATGAATTCGATGGTGATGAGTTAGATCGCGTTCGTTGGAATACCGAGTTTCTATGGGGCCCAGGTGTCATTATCAATGGAGAAGATCAGTATTACGTGAACGCCGATCAATTCGGCTACAACCCCTTTGTGGTTAGCGATGGCATTTTATCCATCAAAGCCGATAAAGCACCCTTCGATCGAACGCGCCTGTATCTAACAAAATCTATTTATTCAGCCACTTCTGCTGAAGTTTTGTGGCGACAGCCAGAAGGCGCTGTTAGCTACGATGTAGTCAGAGACGGTGCTTTACTGGGCAGTGCGCAAGGCGGTGCATGGTTTGAACCTGAGTTACGTGACGGCATTGACTACGCCTACGAAATTACAGCTAGAGATGAAAACGGTAACGCGGTATCCACCGAGCAAATAACGGTTAATACTTCTGAGCGTGATCGCTTTACACCGCGCACGGCATTTTCATTAGAACTGGATACAAGAGTTTATTCAGATACTTCTGGTGAAATTGTATGGCGACCACCTAATCGTGCTGCCTATTACATCGTTACTCACGACGGTGAGGCAGAGCGATTTAACGGTCGCACTTTTAGTAGTTTGTATTTGGGTGATATACCAGCCAACACCGATCTAACCTATCAAGTGGCAGCTTACGACTTGTGCGATGAATTAATCATCGAAGACACCATCGTGTTAAATACAGCTGTTGGCCAATCAGTGAATGAAGTATCAGAACGCTTAGTCATCGCTGCCACCACCTATTCTGAATCTACCGTAGAAATCAGTTGGAATGCGGTTCAAGGTGCTAGCGCTTACACCTTATATGACAACGGTGAGCTTATTGATACGATTTCTGGGCGTTCGTTGTTCATTGATAACATGGTGCCAGGGATTGATAGAAGGTTTTTAGTAGTTGCCATAGACAATGATGGCGTTGAAGTTGATAGCACCTCGCGCACACTCAATACCGCTGATGCAAGTTTTGCATTAAATCGCCAGCCTTTCGTGTCTGGTGTACTCACCAGCTACGATTCGTTTCGTTTCAAATACGGCAAAGTGGAGATGCGAGCTAAAATGCCTGCGGGCAAAGGTTTATGGAGCGCGTTTTGGTTACTTAACGCTTATTACCATGATGCGGAACCTGAAGACCCTGAAATCGACATTATTGAGGCCATAGGTGATCGAACCACCACAGCAAATCATGCCTATCACACACAAAATGATTCTGACGGTAACGGGGTAACCGATTCCATCATCAGTGATGAGTTCAGAGCCACCATTCCAGACTTCTCCGCCGATTTTCATCGCTATTCAGTGGAATGGACACCCGAGTCCATCACCTATATGGTGGATGACCGAATCACCGGAGAGGTGCGCGGGGAGCGGGTTTCACAAGAACAGATGTACATCATAATGAACTTAGCGGTGGGTGGGTTCTTCCCAGGTCCTGCGGATGAAACCACGCCTTTTCCGGCCTCTTTTGACATTGATTACGTTAGGGTTTTTCAAAAAAGGCGCTGAGTATTCGAGCTTGCTCACAAAAATGCGTCAAGTTTATAGGTCGTGGGAACGATAACCAGAGTGTGGGGCGGGGAAGGTTTTCTCGCTCCCAGTTATTTGATTGTCAAATAGCGTATTTAAACCACCTCTGCCGAATCGAACTTTGAACTCGAGTCGGAATGATTAAGGAACCTACTCATGACCCCTCGTCTTTATAGTGTAGCGGCATCGGTCGCTCTAGCACTGACGATGACAGCTTGTAGCAGCGGTAAGCCTGTTGCATCTGACTCGTCTACTTTTGATCAAGAATATGCAAATAAAACTGCAGCTCTTCAAGCTCGTGAAGCTGAGTTATCTCAGCGTGAAGCGGCATTGAAAAATGCTCCACAATTTGCAGCCGCTACTGGCGCAAACTCTGGTAACAGCTTATTACCACCTAAAGCTGAGCCTGGCCAGTGCTTCACTCGCGTTTGGCAAGAGCCAACTTACTCTACTTCTGAAGAGCGTAAGTTAGTTAGCGAAGCTGGTGAGCGTATTGAAGTTATCCCTGCTACATACAAGAACGGTACTAAGCGTATCGTTGTTGAAGAAGCTTCAACTAAGCTGGTTACTGTACCTGCAACTTACAAGACAGTTACTGAGCGAGTTTTAGTTCGTCCAGCAGCTTCTCGTTTAGAGTCTATCCCTGCAGTATACGAAACAGTTACTGAGCGTGTAGTTGACAAAGCAGCTCACACTATCTGGAAGCAAGGTACTGGTCCTATCCAGCGTCTTGACGCTTCAACTGGTGAAATCATGTGTTTGGTAGAAGTACCTGCCACCTACAAGACTATCACTAAGCAAATCATCAAGACTCCTGCATCAACTCGTACAGTAGATCTACCTGCTGAATACAAGACGGTTACACGTCGCGTAGTTGATCAGCAAGCTTACACAAAAGAAGTTCAGATTCCAGCTAAGTACAGCACAGTGAAGGTTACTGAGCTTGTAACTCCAGCTTCTGAGCGTCGCATTGCTATCCCTGCTAAGTACCAGACAGTTACTTCACGTAAGTTAGTAACTGACGGTTCAATGGCTTGGAAAGAAATCTTGTGTGACACTAACACTACTCCAGGTAAGGTTCGTGAAATTCAAGGTGCATTGAAATCTGCTGGTTACAACCCAGGCAGTGTTGACGGTCAGCTTGGCCCATCCACTGTAAGTGCAGTTTCTGCATTCCAAAAGTCTAAAGGCTTATCAGGTAACGGTGTCCTGACTGCTAAGACTGTAAAAGCTTTAGGTGTATCACTACGCTAAGTAAAGCTAAATCGTTTAATAATTAAACGATTTCAAACAGCGTCGTTCGGCTAGTCCGTTCGGCGCTGTTTTTGTTTCAGGGGTACAATCACTCGCGTGATTGTTAACAATGTGAATCATCTTAGGGCTTGTATAGTGCCTAATCGATCGCCATTGTTATTTAAACGTGGTGTTTTAATTTCAACCTTTGGGAGAAAGATATGGATTTAATGAAAATGGGCCAGCAACTGCTAGGCGACAAATTAGGTGACAACGCAGGCGGCATGATGGAAGCCCTTTCGGGGTTAACCAGCGGCGAAGGCCTTGACCTTGCTGGCATCAAAGATAAATTAACCGCTGGTGGCATGGGCGAACAAGTGAATTCATGGTTAGGCGATGGTGAGAACCAAGCTGTATCACCGGATCAAGTAAAGAACGCCTTGGGTGCCGACGGTGTTGCGCAAGTGGCTGAAAAGCTAGGCGTTGATTCTGATACTGCTGCCTCTCAACTCGGTGACATCTTGCCAGGCTTGATGGACAAAGCCAGTTCAGGTGGTGACTTAATGAGTCAATTTACAGGCGGCGGCGCTGGTGGTTTATTGAATATGGCGAAAGGCTTATTCAAAAAGTAAGTTCTGCACGCAAATGAGATGTTCTAAAACCCTGGGGTGTTATTACGCTCTGGGGTTTTTTTTTGCCTGTAATTTTTTTAAGTACTTAATTCGGTGTTTGATGATGACGAGCAGCTCGTAAGTCAAACACGATATCCAGAACCGCTGCCAATACGATAATAACCCCGCCCGTCCACGCGATTCCATTGAGTACATTGCCCAATATTAAGCTGGCAGAAATTGTGGCGGCAAGAATCTCGGACATGGTGAGTAGGGCGGCGGTGGGTGCTGATAATCTTTGTGCACCCCACACCATCAAATACATGATGGGGTATTGAATACCTACGCCAATCAATACCGCTAACGGCAAGCCTTGTTTCAAAATATCCACTGTTGTGCGATTAAATTCTGCATCGCGAGTTATCCAAAGTGTGATGGCTGCAAACACAAACGCAAAACAAAAAGAAAGAAAGCTGGTTGCTTTCGTTGACGTATCTTCTCGGTTCTCCAATAGTGTAAGCCCTAAGCCCCAGGTGCCGCCTGCAATTAGCCCGCACCAATCTCCTAAGTTTTCAGGTTTAGGTAGCCAAGAATTTCCACCTGATAGCAACATCCATAACCCTACTATCGCAATTGCGATGACCAAGTAGTGCCTGCCGATGGGTTTGATACGAAACAGCAGAGCGTTCCACAGGATGGTCCAAATCGGTAAGGTGTAAAACAAAAAGATAACGCGAACAACATCAGATAACAAAATGCCGGTGAAGTACAACATGATGCTTATGCCAAAACTAATAGCAACAAGCCAATTATTTAATTTTTTAATTTCACCTAATGAACCGGTTATCGCAAGAAAGATAAAGGCGACCACCGCAGCGGCAGGCTGAATTAGCACCAGAGTCCATAGGCCGGACACACCCAGCTGATCAATGTGTTGAATGGGTAACCAGATTAAACCCCATATCACAGCGCCTACGACCGTTGCGATGGCCCCGGTTAGGGTGCTGCTCATCACCATCGGGTCATGATGTCATTTAACGGAAATTTTTCGATGTCTGGAACGCTGGCATCTTTGGCCGGGTAGCCTGTGACGATTAATAGATAGGGTTTATCGTGTTTTGGGCGTTCTAGGATTTCTCTTAAGAACCCCATCGGGCTTGGCGTATGTGTGAGTGTGGCAAGGCCAGCATTGTGTAATGCCGCAATTAAAAAGCCTGTGGCTATGCCTACAGATTCTGGCGTGTAATAGTGTTTTCGTTTCTCACCTTCTGGCGTTAGCGTAAATTTACGAGCAAAAACAGCAATAAGCCAAGGTGCGGTTTCTAAAAACGGTTTTTCAGCATCTGTGGCAAATGGGGTTAACGCATCTAGCCATTCATCTGATGCCCGATGATCGTAAAATTCTCGTTCTTCTTGCTCTGCAGCTAGCCGTATTTTGCGTTTCATATCGGCGTTTTCAATGGCGGAGAAATGCCAAGGTTGCATGTTAGCGCCACTGGGTGCAGATGCTGCGGTTGCTATAGCGTTTTCAATAACACTGGCAGGCACTGCATCAGCTGAAAAATCTCTAACGGTACGACGTTTTAGCATCATTGATCGAAATTGATCTGAACGTTGTTCAAGTTCTTCAACGCTTCTGCGATCAAATTCTAATGAACGCATTGGTGCATTGTTGTCAGATGCATCGCCCATGAGGTTAGCTCGGTATGTCCATTCGCCGAAGTTCTTTTGGAATTGAGAATGAAATGGTTTCTTCAATACCGTCGTATTCAACCACGGTTTCGCCGCCAGCTTCTTTTAAGCGATCAATAACCTCTTGCACTAGCACTTCAGGTGCAGAAGCACCGGCGGTGACACCCACCACTTTTTTATCGGTTAACCAACTGTTGGGAATATCGGAGGCGCGAGTGATGAGATGCGACTCTACTCCGGCACGTTCCCCAAGTTCACGTAATCGATTAGAGTTAGAACTGTTCGCAGCTCCGACCACAAGTAACAGATCCACTTTACCGCACAGGGCTTTAACCGCATCTTGCCGGTTCTGCGTGGCGTAGCAAATGTCATCTCGTTTTGGCGCTGCTATGGACGGGAATCGTTGTCTTAAGGTATTTATGATTTCTTCGGTATCGTCCACACTCAATGTGGTTTGAGATACAAAGGCTAAGGTGTCTGGGTCATTCACTTCAATGTCAGCAACATCTTCAGGGGTTTCCACTAAGATGATTCGCCCGCCTTGTGAAGTGTCGTATCGCCCCATGGTGCCTTCCACTTCAGGGTGGCCTGCATGGCCTATCAAAATCACTTCTTTGCCTTGCTTGGCGTATTTCACAACTTCTAAATGGACTTTGGTTACCAGTGGGCATGTGGCATCAAATACTTGTAAGCCTCTATTGCTCGCTTCATCTTCCACCGCTTTTGACACACCATGTGCACTGAATATGACGGTGTTATCGTCGGGCACTTCGTTTAATTCTTCAACGAACACAGCCCCTTTGCTGCGCAGTTCATCAACCACGTATTTGTTATGCACTACTTCGTGCCGTACATAAATGGGCGCGCCGTGTAATTCTAGTGCGCGTTCAACAATGTCGATGGCTCTATCTACACCTGCACAAAAGCCTCGAGGGTTCGCCAGTAAAATGTCCATTAGTTTTTAGCTTCGGTGTTTTCGTCTTTTTCAAAAAACGTCAATATTAAAAGTAACACGGTGCCAACCGTAATGGCAGCGTCAGCCACATTAAATGAAGGGAAATACCAGTTTTTGTAAAACACTTGGATAAAATCGACCACATGACCGTAGATCACGCGATCAATTAAGTTATTGCCTATAGCGCCGCCAAGAATTAATGCGATAGATACACTCAGCCATTTTTCTTCGCGTGTCATACGAAATAGCCATACAATTAAACACACGCTAACGATCACACTGATACCGATAAAAAACCAACGTTGCCAGCCACCTGCATCATCCAAAAAACTAAACGCGGCACCTTCGTTGTACGCAAGCGTAATATTAAATGAAGGTACAACCGGTATTTGTTCGTGCAGCGTTAATTTGCTATCTACCCAAACTTTGGTTATTTGATCGAGAATGGCAACAATTACTGCAATGCCGTAGCGGTATATCAATTTCATAGTTATGCAAACCGTCGTTGTTCGCCATCACCAAACGCATTCGATACGCATCGTTCGCACAGTGGGGCGTGTTCTGCATGTTGACCAACCGATGCGGATCGATGCCAACAGCGATCGCATTTTTCACCACTGGCAGGTGTTGCTGAAACCGCTACTTGGCCTTCTCCTGCTGGCAATGTTTCAGCCTCAGATGGTTTATCGCTTAAAGCTGCAACGGTTGCTGTGGATGTGATGAGAACGAAACGCAGTTCATCGCCTAAGCGTTCAAGCACATCGCGTGCTTTATCATCAGCGTAAACGGTTACTGATGCATCCAATCCGCCACCGATGTCACCGGCTGTGCGTAGATTTTCCAATGTGCGGGATACAGCAGTTCTTACGTCTACAACGGTTGCCCAGTCGTCGCTACTTAATGGGGCTGCATCGTCTAGTAAAGGTAAATCTGTTAAATAGGTAGATGTGAACACCGATGCGCTGCGATCACCGGGTAAGTGCTGCCAAATTTCATCGGCAGTGAACGATAAAACAGGGGTTATCCAACGCACCATCGCTTCAGCGATATGGTACATCGCTGTTTGTGTGGAACGCCTGCCTAAGCTGTCGCTGCCCATGGTGTACTGGCGATCTTTAATGATGTCTAAATAAAAGCCGCCCATATCAACCGCGCAAAAATTATGTAAGCGTTGATACACGGTATGGAACTGATAATCAGAGAACGCTGTTTCTATGTCTTGTTGTGTTCGTAACGTGCAGTCTAAGGCCCAACGATCTAACGCTAGCATCTCATCCAACGGAACAGAATCTTTTGCAGGATCGAAATCGTTGATGGCGCTGAGTAAGTAACGCGCGGTATTTCGAATGCGACGATAAGAGTCTGCCATGCGAGCAAGAATTTCTTTAGATACAGTCATCTCACCGCGATAGTCGGCAGAGCATACCCATAAGCGCACAATGTCAGCACCTAAGGTTTTAAATAAATCTTGTGGGGCGATAACATTACCCAAAGACTTCGACATTTTTCGGCCGTTTTGATCTACGGTAAATCCATGTGTAAGCACTTGTTTATACGGTGCTTGCCGATGAATAGCGGTGCTGGTAAGAATGGATGAGTGAAACCAACCTCGATGTTGATCAGAGCCTTCAAGGTACATATCAGCAGGATAGGTTAAGCCTTCAGTTTGCTCTAATACATGGTGCCAAGTGGTGCCTGAATCAAACCACACATCTAATACATCTCGGCTTTTGTCGTAATCATCGGCATCAGTGCCCAGTAATTCTTTCTTATCGGCATCGAACCACGCTTGTATGCCGCCTTTCTCAATCAGTAAGGCAACTTGTTCGATGATATCTTGCGTGTTCGGGTGCAATTCGCCTGTTTCTTTATGTAAGAACAACGGTAGTGGGATTCCCCAATAGCGTTGTCTTGATATACACCAATCGGGTCGATTGGCAATCATGCCTTCAATGCGCTGTTGTCCCCAATCAGGCACCCAACGAACCTTTTGAATTTCAGCCAAGGTGTCTTTACGTAAGTTGTTCTCTTCCATGCTGATGAACCATTGAGGCGTTGCACGAAAAATAATGGGTGTTTTGGTGCGCCAGCAAAATGGGTAACTGTGCTGATACTTTTCAAGCCGCGCTAATTTCCCACGTTGAGTTAATTCTTCAAGTAGTGGCTTATCCACTTTCATGATGTGTTGACCAGCGAATAGCTCTACGTGTTTTCTGTATAAACCGTTGTCATCCACGTTGTCTAGAAGTTCTAAGCCATAACGATTGCCTGCATAGAAATCATCCACACCGTGATCGGGTGCTGTATGAACACAACCCGTTCCAGATTCTGTGGTGACATGATCGCCTGTGATGATTAAAGAATCACGATCATAGATTGGGTGTTTCAATACAATGCGTTCTAAGTCAGAACCTTTACAGGTTCCTATGATGTTGAATGCTTCAACACCGTAGCGTTTCATGACATCAGCTGTCATGTCGGCAGCAACGATGAGCTGCTCACCTTTCACGCAGCGGCCAGTATCGGCAGAGCCAGCGTCTTCATCTACTTGCACCAGTGCGTAGTCTAAATCTGGATGCACGGCCACCGCTTGGTTACCAGGAATGGTCCATGGGGTTGTTGTCCAAATAACCACGTTCACATCTTGATTGTTATCGGGTGCACCGAATGGCTTTAGTAGTTGTGCTTTGTCTCTTGCTTCAAAGCGCACATCAATGGCGTTAGACGTTTTATCTTCGTACTCAACTTCTGCTTCTGCCATGGCGGTGTGCGCACCCCAGCTCCAATGCACAGGTTTCACCCCTTTGTATACATGGCCAGCTTCAATGATTTTTCCCAAAGCCCGAACGGTATTGGCTTCGTTTTTAAAATTCATGGTGAGGTAGGGGTTATTCCAATCACCCAGTACACCAAGGCGCTTGAATTCGGTGCGTTGGTTTTCAATTTGTTCGGTGGCGTATTCGCGGCAACGTGCTCGAAATTCACTTTCTGTGATTTTGTCCCCGGGTTTGCCTGCAATCTCTTCCACTTTGTTTTCAATGGGCAGGCCGTGACAATCCCAACCTGGAACATAGGGTGAATCGTAGCCCGCTAGCTGCTTACTTTTTACGATCATGTCTTTGATGACTTTATTCACCACATGACCGATATGAATAGCGCCGTTCGCATACGGTGGGCCATCGTGCAAAATAAACTTAGGCCGGCCTGCGCTGGCTGCGCGAATTTCACCGTGAAGATCGTTAGATTCCCATTGAGCCAACATTTCCGGCTCACGTTTGGCTAAGTTGCCGCGCATGGGAAAATCGGTTTTAGGAAGATTCAGAGTTTGTTTGTAGTCGCTCACTGCACTCGTTCGCTTAGATACATATTTATATGGGTGACAGTGTAGGCGATTCGGCATCAAATTGACCGTGTTTTCGAGCCCATTCACGCTGTCTTGTCATATCGGCAAAAGCCAACTTGTAGGCACTTGCTGATCATCGCGCCAGCACTAGCAGGGCACTAGCAGGGCACTGGCAAGGCACTGGCAAGGCACTGGCAGGTCAATAGCCCGGCAATAGTCGGCAAATAACCTCTCGTAAGCCCCGTAACTCAAGAAAAAGTACCGATATACTGGGCAGATAGACTATTTGTGGCAGTGATTTTATGGCTCAAACTCCCCGAATCATTGAGACCGTCAAGGCCATGCTAAAGCAGCAGGGCATGACGTACCGGGTTTTGGCCGCTCGATTGAATTTATCCGAATCAGCGGTAAAGCAGATGTTTGCATCCGGCGATATGAATTTGTCTCGGCTTGATCAAATTTGTCAGGTGCTGTCGATGGACATCAGCGATTTACTGCAGGAGATGCAATCAACACAGCAACGCCTTCAATCACTTACCTTTGCACAAGAGAAAAAGTTGGTTGGCAATCCACGTTTGCTGGTGATGGCCTATTGCGTGTTAAATAGATGGACGTTTGAGCAAATTACCGATTTTTTTGATATCAGCGAAACAGATGGAATAAAGCTCTTAGTCGAGTTGGACAGGATGCAGTTTATTGAACTGTTGCCGGGTAATCGAACCAAGCTTCTGGTTGCCAGTAATTTTGATTGGCTACCCAATGGGCCAATAGAGACGTATTTTGAAAAAGAAGCTCAAGGCCCGTTCTTTGACAGTAACTTTGATGAAGACGGGTGCATGCGTTTGGTTAAAAGTGGTGATCTTAGTGATGCTGGGCGACAAAGTTTGTGTGAGCGGATAACCTCACTTGGTCAACATTTTGATGGGCTTATGATGGAAGAGCAAAAAGTGCCATTGGATGAGCGTTCAGGAACGACGATGGTGTTGGCCATACGACATTGGGAGTTTGCAGCTTTTGCGAATTTAAAGCGCCAACCAGCACAGAAAAAAGTTAACTAATACGGCAGTATTAGCTTGGGTTTTCTTGCAGTAGTTTTTTGGCAGAGTTCGCATCTTTTGCAATTTGTGTTTTCAATGCATCCAAAGAATCGAATTTGATTTCACCTCGAACATGGTGCATAAAATCAATAGCCATGTGCATACCGTAAAGTTGTTCTTCTGCATCCAGAAGATGCACCTCCAGTAACAACGCTAAGCCATTAACCGTGGGCCTTCTACCAAGGTTTGCCACTGCAGGATAGGTTTTTCCCGTTTCCTCGCATGTTGCATTAACGGCAAACACACCTTGTAACGGAGGAACTTGTTTTTTTAATGCGATGTTCGCCGTTGGAAATCCTAATTGTCTGCCCACCTTTTCACCGTGCACCACGCGCCCGCTTATGCGATAAGGCCTGCCTAGTAAGGTAGCTGCTGTAGTTAAATCGTTTTGTTGTAGCGCGCATCGAATGCGAGTGCTGCTTATGCGTTCGCCAACGTGTGTGATGGTAGGCGTTTGTTCTACGTTAAAGCCATGCTTAATGCCTGCCTCTTGCAAGGTGGTAAATGTGCCCTCACGGTTGTTACCAAAACGAAAATCATCACCCACGATTAAGGTGTGAAGGTTCATGCGGTCGAGTAAAGTATGTTGAATGAAATCATTCGCTGTTTGCGATCGGAACGCCTCATTAAAACGCAGCAACATACAGGTGTGAATGTTTTGTGTTTTAAAGTTATTAAAACGATCACGAGTGCCTTGCAATCGAGCCGGTGTTTGGTTGGCGTTAAACACTTCATGGGGTAATGGTTCAAACGTAATAACGCAGGTTTTCGCGTTATTTTTTTGCGCCAATTCGTTCATGCGTTGCATGATGGCCTGGTGGCCAACGTGCATACCATCAAAATTTCCAATGGTGGCAATGATGGGCTGTGCAGAATTTAACGTTGCATTGCCTCGAATCAAGTGCATGAAAGAGTTACCGATTTGCTCATAAATTAAGGGCTTTTAAAGTCTTTGAGCCTAACGCCGCACAATAATAATGTGAGGGCATAAGCGGCTGCGCCTGCTGCAATTATACCGATAAGCTGTGTTGCGCGGCTAGCTGCATTCATTGCCTGCCAATCCCCACCATTCATAACGATTAATACTATTGCCATAATGATAAGAGCCGGCAGTGTTTTAAAGAAAAGCGTTCGAACAGAAGGGTCTAACTGATAAAGGTTTCGTGTTTTTAGCGCACGGTACAACATCCATGATTGTTGTACCGCCGATAACGTGGTTGCTAGCGCTAAACCTGTGTGTGGTGCGATAAAGTCAAGCCAAACCATAGGCAGCACCAGCATTAAGTTGTATGCCATATTGCTGATCAGCGCTACGATACCTATGCGCACAGGCGTCTTGGTGTCTTGGCGTGCGAAGAATGCGGGTGCGAATATTTTTATCAAAATAAAAGCTGGAATGCCTAGGCAATAGGCCACCAAACTAAAGCTTGCAAGATAAGTATCGTTAGCGGTAAAGGCGCCGTATTCAAACAAAGTAGAGATCATTGGGCTGGCCAATAGAATCAGCCCCACGGTGGACGGTAAGCCAATCAAAATGTTGATGCGCAGTGCCCAGGTAATGGTGTTTTTGTAACCCTGTTCGGAATGGTTTGCGTATTCACGCGATAAGCGCGGCAAGATAATCGTACCTAGCGTTACGCCAATGAGCCCTAAGGGGAATTCCATTAAACGATCTGAATAGTACAGCCAGCTTAAGCTTCCGCTTACTAAAAACGTTGCGATTATGGTATCGAGTAATAAGTTTATTTGCGCAACCGATGAGCCAACTATTGCCGGTGCCATGAGTTTTAAAATGCGACGAACACCGCTGTGTTTCCAGCCCCATTTGGGTTTGGGTAATAATCCTAAGCGTTGTAAAAACGGCAATTGCAAAAGCAATTGTAAAAGCCCCGCTGCAAACACCCCCCAAGCCAAAGCCACAATGGGTTGTTCAAAATGCGGGGAGAACAAGAGCGCAGCTGAAATCATGCAAATATTTAGCAGCACAGGCGTGAAGGAGGGAATGGCGAATTGCCCAAAAGTATTTAAGATGCTGCCTGCGTAAGCCACAAGAGATACAAACAATAAATAAGGAAAGGTGATGCGCAGCATGTGGGTTGCTAGCTCAAACTGCTCTTTGTTGTCGATAAAGCCTGGGGCGAATAGCATCACAATCAGCGGGGCCAGCATCACCCCAAGGGTTGTGATCACCAATAGCACGATGCTTAAGGTGCCCACCACGTGCGCGGCTAGATTTTTAAGCGCTTCCTGGTCTTTGGTTTCTCGGTATTCTGTAAAAACGGGTATGAAGGCTTGAGCAAAAGCGCCTTCTGCAAACAGCCTTCGCAAAAAATTGGGAATCTTGAAGGCCACCAGAAACACATCGGTGATGGCGCCTGCGCCAAACACAATGGCCAGCACTTGGTCACGAATGAAGCCCAACACTCGTGACAGCAAGGTCATAACGGCCACAATTGAGCCTGAGCGGCCCAAAGAGCTGGGTTTGTCTTGATTGTGCGATGTGTTTGGCGGTGAAGTCATAGCCCGGAAGATTGACGCATCGGTGGTGGCGTATCATAATCACTGGCTAACTTTGATACAGCCCAGAAACGAGGTCGTTCGTGGCGAATTCTCCCCAAGCTCGAAAACGCGCACGTCAGGCAGAAGTACGCCGTCAGCGCAACACCGGTCAGCGTTCTATGATGCGCACGAAGGTGAAACGTGTTTTCAAAGCCATCGAAGATGGTGATAAAGCAACTGCTGAAGCGGCATTGAAAGATGCTGTGCCTGTTTTGGATCATATGGCTCGTAAAGGCCTGATTCATAAGAATAAGGCAGCGCGTTATAAAAGTCGTTTTAACGCTCAGGTTCGCGCGCTTTAGCGATCCTGCTGTGCAATTCACCGGTTAACCACAAGGTTATCGCGGTGAATCAGCTCGGGCTCCATCGCGTAGCCCAGCACCGATACGAACTGATCACTCGGCAGGCCTAGTACCTGCCGAGTCTCATCTGCGTTGTAGTTTGCAAGCCCTCTTGCCACCTCCTGGCCCTCAGAGCTTAGACACGACACCAATTCCCCGCGACTGAAGCTTCCGTGGCACGCTTTTACGCCTGCCGCCAGTAAGCTTACGCCTTTATTTTGCAGCGCTGCGCATGCCCCAGCATCCAATATTAACTCCCCGTTAGCGCGTAAGTGATTGGAAAGCCATCGCTTTCTGGCGTGCACGGGTTTTTGCTGGCTAGTGAACATGGTCCCCAAAGCTTCCCCTTCGCTTAAGCGCTTGATGATATGGGGTTCCCGGCCTGAGGCGACGACGGTGGTGGTGCCCGCTTTCGCTGCGCGTTCGGCGGCTAAGACTTTGGTTCCCATGCCGCCGCTGCCGAATGCGGTGCCGCTGGGCCCCGCCAGTTGTTGAATTACAGGGTCACTGGCGTCGGCTCTTTCCAATAGGAGGGCGTCGGGATTGGTGCGCGGGTCTTTGTTGTACAAGCCGCTTTGATCGGTTAACAGCACCAGCACTTCGGCATCCACTAGGTTTGCTACTTGGGCGGCCAATGTGTCGTTGTCGCCAAGCTTTATTTCTGATGTGGTGACGGTGTCGTTCTCGTTAACAATGGGCACTACGCCGTGGCTGAGCAGGGTATTCAAGGTGGCCCGGGCGTTCAAATAGCGCCTTCGATCGGATATATCATCGTGGGTGAGTAGCACTTGCGCCGTATTGCGATCAAATGCCTTGAATTGGCTTTCATAGGCTTGCACTAAACCCATCTGGCCAACGGCTGCAGCCGCTTGCAGTTCATTAACCGCGCTGGGTCTTTGTGACCACCCTAAGCGCACCAAGCCTTCAGCTATCGAGCCACTAGACACCAATACAACTTCTTTTCCAGCGGCCAGAAGTTCGGCAATGTCGGCTGTCCAGCCCGCAATCAGATCATGATCAAGCCCCTGACCGTCGTTGGTTAGGATCGAGCTGCCTACTTTAATAATCCAGCGCTGCGCCTCGCACAAACGCTTACGCGGTTCACTCAAGTGGATGATCCTGGGGGGACTTTGGCATTGAGGCGGCTGTCTTCAAGGGCTTGTTGTTTCTGTTGTTCTGCACTCGCAATTTCGCGTTCATTTCGGCGTTTTTCCATTTCAGCCTTTTCACGTTCTTCCATAGCGCGCTCTTCTAGTCGGCTCATTATATTTTGTGCCAAGCGTTCGGTGTTCAGCCCAGTTGCCGCGCTGATTCGATGGCAGGGCCCATCCCATTGAAGCCGTTCCACGATGTCATCGCACAGCGCATCTTGTTCATCTGGGTTAACAAGATCGAGTTTATTTAAAACCAGCCAGCGCTCGATGCTAACCAATTCCTCACTGTATTTTGCCAATTCTGCGATCAATGTGTTGGCTGTTTCAACTGGGTCTGTTCCATCCAAAGGGGCCACATCGACCACGTGCAACAGCACGCGATTGCGCGATAAATGCTTTAAAAATCTTACCCCTAAGCCATGACCTTCAGCGGCGCCTTCAATAAGCCCAGGGATGTCTGCCATCACAAAACTTCGATGCGAATCAACGCTTACCACACCAAGGTTTGGGTGCAAAGTGGTGAACGGGTAGTCGGCTACTTTCGGGCGGGCGGCTGATACTTGTGTGATGAGTGTGGACTTACCTGCGTTTGGTAAGCCTAATAAGCCAACGTCTGCCAGAACACGAAGCTCAAGAGTTAAATCTCGTCGATCACCCGGGCTACCATCGGAGGTTTGCCGAGGGGCTCGGTTGGTGCTGCTTTTATAGCGCGCATTGCCAATGCCGTGAAAACCGCCTTGGGCCACTTTTATGGTGTCCCCGTGTTTTCGAAGATCGGCAATAAGCTGCCCCGTTTCTTCATCACGAGCGATGGTGCCAATGGGTACTTCGATGTAGCAATGTTCGCCCTTAGGGCCTGCGCAATTTCTTCCTGCGCCGTTCTGTCCGCGTTCGGCTTTGAATTTTCGTTTATGTCGAAAATCTGCCAGCGTGTTTAGACCTTCGTTTGCTTTGAGAAAAACGCTGCCACCGTCCCCTCCGTCGCCACCATCCGGCCCGCCGCGAGGGATGTATTTCTCTCGACGAAAACTTAAACATCCATGACCGCCATCGCCAGCAATCACGGTTATGCGGGCTTCATCAACAAATTTCACGGGATGGTTTCGCTGTTATTTCTTAAAAGAGGAGACGGGAAGTGCGAGGCGTTTCGGAGTTTATCGCAAATGTTGATGCCACACTGTGAGCATGACGGCGCAAGTGTATAAATCTAACGTGGTTCTTTTCCCACTTTGTGACAAAAGCGGGGTTATGCAGCATGCGTTGCAGCCAGCAGCTTCCCATTCGGTTGGTGGTAGGCGGCATCGTTCAGGCACACGCCCGGATGCCATCGTGTTTGCTTGGGTGTTAGATCTTCCTGCTCAGATCGATTCTACCGATGCAGCGCGAGCAGTTTTAGCCGTGGTTAGACCCCAGCTATCCTCATTGGATACATACCAACGCTCGGTGGTTGATGAGCTTGCCAAGCTTATGCGTACTGAGGAATCTTCCCTAGCATCCATCCCAGCGCAGAAAAGCTCTCGGCGTTTTCGGCCCAATCGACGCCGGGTTAAAGAATTATTCAATCGGCAGTCTCGGCCAGTAAGAAGCGTGAAAGTGGAAAAATTGGTGTGCTTGCCCGGTGGGTTGGATAAGAGCGATAAGCCGTCTAATTAATTCCCTTGCTCGTGTTTCAAATTTAAAAAGTGGCTAGTGGCTAGGTTGCATACGCGCATAAAAAAACCCGCTGTTTAGCGGGTTTTTTGTCACATCGTGTTTAAGACGTTTTACGCGTCAGCAACGATATCAATGAACTTACGCTTGCCTCGACCGCGCACAGCGAAAGAAACAACGCCATCAGCTTTAGCAAATAGGGTGTGGTCTTTGCCGCAACCGACGTTAATTCCTGGGTGGAAGCGTGTGCCGCGCTGACGAACCAAGATATTGCCAGCTAGAACCGCTTCGCCACCAAATTTCTTTACACCAAGGCGTTTGGATTCCGAATCGCGACCGTTGCGAGTACTACCGCCTGCTTTTTTATGTGCCATTGCTCAGTGCCTCAATTAACCAGCGTTAATGCCGGTGATTTCAACTTCAGTGTAATTCTGACGGTGCCCCATGCGCTTCATGTGGTGCTTTCGACGTCGGAACTTAAGAATTTTTACTTTGTCGGCTCGACCGTGATCGATCACCTTGGCAGTGACTGAGGCGTTGCTGACCGTGGGGGTGCCCACTTTTACGCTGTCGCCTTCGCCTACCATTAGGATGTTGTCCAGCTGGACGGAATCACCGGCGTCAGCTGCGAGTGTTTCAACGCGCAGGCGATCGCCTTCGCTAACTCGGTACTGCTTGCCACCTGTTTTAACTACGGCGTACATCGTTTTCTCCAAACATTACGCCCGGATGAGCCGGGTAGATCTAACGCGCCGTACTCGGCACGCGAAAAGCCCATTAGAATAGCGGTCTGGAAGCCCGCCGTCAATCATTTGAAGCCTCTAAGTGGGTATTCGCAAGTATTGATCCGGCTCGCCATGTATTCGTATCCAAGAATTCAGGGAACTCAATGCGTATCCACCGTATCATTACAAGCCAACGCCATTAAAATGCCAAGCAATACAGACTTTTTCAGCGCCCATGACTTTAGATGACTGCCGAGCCCTTGTGGCAAGTGAAATGGGCCGAGTAGACACATTTCTAACTGAGCGGTTGGCATCCGATGTGGTGCTCATCAATCAGCTCTCAAGCTACATCATCGCCAGCGGAGGCAAACGCCTACGCCCGCAGTTGTTGCTTCTGGCAAGTGGTGCCTGTGGGTATGAAGGGCATCACCAAATCA
This sequence comes from uncultured Granulosicoccaceae bacterium, assembly GCA_938035125.1. GTDB lineage: Bacteria > Pseudomonadota > Gammaproteobacteria > Granulosicoccales > Granulosicoccaceae > Granulosicoccus. Next base: position 58,537 of record CALHNS010000011.1, read on the forward strand.
CTCTGGCCACCGTTATTGAGCTCATTCACACCGCGACGTTGTTGCACGATGACGTGGTGGACGCCTCAGAGCTTCGCCGTGGCAACGATACCGCGAATTCATTGTGGGGCAACGAAGCCGCCGTATTGGTTGGGGATTTTTTGTACTCGCGCGCCTTTGAAATGATGGTTGAAGTGGACAGCATGCGAGTGATGAACATATTGGCTTCCACCACCAACCGGATTGCCGAAGGCGAAGTGATGCAGCTAATGAACGTGCGTGATCCTGATTTAACCGAAAAGCGGTATCTGGAAGTGATTCAGGCCAAAACGGCAAAGTTATTCGAAGCGGCAACCGAATTAGGCGGTGTGTTAACCCATCAAAGTGATGAGATTTGCCAAGCATTAGCGCAATACGGCATGCATTTAGGAACCGCCTTCCAGATCGTTGATGATGTGTTGGACTACCAAAGCGATGAAGCGACTATGGGAAAAAATGCAGGTGATGATTTGGCGGAAGGCAAAACCACCTTGCCGTTAATTCACGCCATGGAGTCTGCAAACGATCAGCAACGTAAGCTGTTACGTCAAGCAATAACCGATGCTGATGTAAGCCAGATGGATGAGATTCTTTCCATCATTGAAAGCACAGGCGCTTTAGAAAAATCATTAAACACCGCGCGAGATGCTGCCAATAACGCCGTGCAAGCTTTACAAGTCTTGCCATCAAGTTCGCATCGCGATGCGTTACAAACGATTGCGCTTTATTCTGTTGATCGTAATCACTAATCGATAAACAGCGAGTAGTAACATAATCCAAATCGCGCCCATTGAGGTAGCGCCAAAGCGAGAAAAGCCTGATCGCGAACTGTCGGGCTGAGTAAATGCGCCTAATGAGGTCGTGCTTAATTCGTCGTTGATGAGGGTTGAATTGGTTACAAGGCCCGTCGTTGTATTGTTCGATGTGTTATTCGTGCTTACTGTTACGAGTGTGTTGTTGTTACTGCTGTCATCGCTAAATTCTGCAGTAGGTAAATTAAGAATCGCTACGTTGTTCAACCGATTTCTATCCACGTTTGTGTTTAACAATACTTCGCTGCGCACGCGTCGAGTGAGTGAATTGCGGGTGTCTATGACCAATCGTGTTTGTGTCTGTTGGCTTGGCGCTATGGGTTCGTGATTGCACACAAGCGTAGCTTCATCTAGTTGACAACTGGCGGGTAGCGATAGGATGGTTGTGTTAGCCGGTAATAGGGTGTGGCTAACCGCGTCGGGTGCGTTACGCGTTACATCGGTGTTGGTTATTGTTAACGTTAATGTGTGGTTTATGGCATCGGTTTGCGTTAACACTTCCAGATCAATGCCCATGTCTAAGGTGTTTACGGCGCAGTTATCTACACTGGATGCGCTAACAGAATCGACACTGCATGCCGATAACGTACTGGTCGTTCCCGCAGAAATTTTTGGCCACATTAAATTATTTTCATTGGTGCTGGAGTAGGCTTGGCATTGTTCACTGTCATCGTGAGGTGCGCCCAGGTTGTGCATAATCTCGTGCGCTGCAAGTAAGGTGTCAAACAAAAACGGCGTGGATAAACTCACATCTAACCCATTTCGATTGCAAACAGAATTTAACCAACTCAGCCCGATAACCGGCACGGCCGTTTGATGTTTGTGGCCAGAAAATAAATGCACCAACGAAAGATCACTGGGTAAGTCTGCGTTTTCAACTCTAAGGCGTTGCAGTTCGGGCATGATCACGGTGTTTATATTGGGCTGCAATGTGCGAAACGGGTCGGTTGATGGTGTGGTGTAATCCACCACGTGCACCACTTCAATGGCTAGCCCCAGTTCGTTTTGTAATATCGAATCCACACCGTTCATGATCGATGTGGCGCGCGCCATTCCTCTGCCACCATGGTGTTCGTTGAAAAGGCTGTCTACCACGATTCCTACTCGTAATGCTCGGCGGGTACGGCGCGTAGTGTTTACTTCTTTGTTGCTTGTATTGTTTGTTTCGGTGCGCTTGAATGTAATAACGCTATCGCTATCGCTATCGCTATCGCTATCGCTGTTGCTGTTGCTGTTGCTGTTGCTGTTGCTGTTGCTATCAGCTCCAATAGATGAAGCATTCGATAGCAGTTGTGCTAACGATTGATGCGTTAACACATGGTCGATGGCGTGCAGCCCATACTGCCCTGTTAAATTCACATCGGGCTGTATCGCAATCAGTGCAGAATCTGAGGCTACTTGCCCCAGCATTCTTGTAGCGCTAAGGTTGGATTCCACTTGGTACCACTGGCCATCAACAAATAATGAACCCACAACATCGTTTGGCCATTGGTGAACGGTTAACGCAACACGCGCTAATGGGTCATTGCCGATGGTGCCTGTGAGGTGAAAGGGCGTGGGGGATGCTAGGTTAAACGTATGATTTAAATGCAGCGGCCAGGATTGGCCTTGCATAGAAAGTGTGATGGTGTTGTCATTTGATAGCGCTAGATTTAGCGGCGTTATTTGTGCTAACGCAGCATTATGTACACCTAAGCCAATGCCAATTGCGCACATAGCGTGCAGCAAAAGCTTGCTTAAAAAGGCGCGTAAACGATCCATCGCCTGAGTATAACGAGGCCAGCTTTGGCCGCTTTAAAGAGACGTCACAATTGTGAACTTGCGCATTCCTCATATAGGCCTGGATCTAAGTTTTCCAAGGTAATGCGACCGATGGAGTATCGAATTAAGCGCAGTGTAGGGTGATTTACAGCAGCTGTCATTCGTCTAACTTGCCGATTTTTACCTTCGGTTAATGTCAGCGATAGCCAAGAGGTTGGAATGGATTGACGAAAACGCACCGGTGGCGTTCTCGGCCACAACCAATGTGGCTCATCCATTCGCACGCATTTAGCTGGCGCCGTGACCCCATCTTTTAAAGCCACTCCTCGTGTTAATTCGGCAATGGCTGCATCATCGGGCTCGCCGTCCACTTGTACGTAATAGGTTTTGGGTAATTTAAAATTGGGGTGAGCTATGCGGCTTTGTAATTTGCCATCATCTGTTAGCAGTAGCAATCCTTCACTGTCACGATCAAGCCTTCCGGCGGCATAAACATCAGGAATGTTGATGTAATCAGCCAGCGTTTCTCGATCTTGTTGGTCTGTGAATTGACACAACACTTGAAAGGGTTTGTTGAATCGAATCAGCATGGCGTTAATCTACTAATCCTGCTTTTTCAGCAAAGTTTGATGCGTCAGCTGAAGCAAAGCCAATTGAAATTAAACTGTTCGTGCATTCACTTAAGCGGGGCCGTTTAATTGTTGAGATGTCTAATGTGGTGGGCATATCGTTCGTGGTTATTAATCCGGTAAGTTGTCTGGCAAGACGTACCGTAGCTTCGTTCTCTTTTAACAAGGTGGCCACATGTGCAGCACCTCTAAATTTCATTTTAGCGATTGCCTCTATGTTGGCAAACACGCCGTCTAAATTTTCCCACTTACATAACACTCTTGCAGCGGTTGCAGCGCCCACTCCTGGAATGCCTGGAATGTTGTCGGTCTTATCACCACACAGTGCAAGAAGATCGGCAATTTGAGTAGGGGTAACGCCGAAGCGTTTTGTTAATTGGGTGTAGTTGCTACGATTATTTCGTGCGTAATCCCAAAATATGTCGTTTGGCCCAATGAACTGAACCAAGTCTTTATCAGCGCTAATAATCGTTACCGCTTGCTCTTTAGCGTGTGCAAGGTTTGCCATATGACCAATTAAATCGTCTGCTTCAACTTCCGCATTGATTAGCGTGCAAAGGCCAAATGCTTTACACACCGCTTGGCATTGGGAAAATTGAGTGGCTAGTTCTGGGGGTGAAGGCTTACGATTGGCTTTATATTCAGGGTGTATTCGGTAGCGAATTGCTTGTCTATTTCTAGAATCAAACGCTGCCACAATAGAGTGTGGTTTCTGCTTTCCCATGATGTTGGAAATCATGGTGGTAAATCCCATTACGGCGTTGAAGGGCTCACCGCGAGTATTTGTAATGGTTTTGGGAAACGATTGCCAGCCGCGAAATACATAAATACTGGAATCGATGAGATATAACACGGGGGTTGCCTCGTGCATGTTACGGCTGCACGGTTAGGTTAGATAGATGATGCAAGTTAACACTCACTCTTCCGTCTTTACGTCCAAACCAACCGCGTATTTCCACCGTTTTATCTATTAGTGCATTGGCGTATTTTTTATCCATTAGATGTTGGTGTGCATACACCATCACGTTGTTATCAAGTTTGATCAACCAGCCTTTTCGTTTATTCTTAACCGACTTTACGCGGCGCGTTAATATGTGGAAGCCTTGTATGCGATTTGTGCTGATCCCTTTCGCAAGCCAAGGGTTATTAGTGTGTTGCCAAATGCCACGATTTTGGTTTCTAGCGGCGCGTTCTATTCGTAGGTAATGATCGGCGCAACGCGTATTGGGTTCTATAGCCGTTGCTGCTGCCAACCCGCGTGCAAGAAGTTCTGTGGCCAAACTGCTCCCATCGGGCAATAGTAAATGGGCCAAAGTTCTGCCGTAATTGTCTTCAGTTTCATCGCCTGCTACAAGCGTTAAGTACGCAGCTTTTGAGATCAGCTGTTTGATGACATCGCGCGCAGCTTCTGCATCTTTTTTTAGTGCACGTTCAGATTTTTTAGAAAGCTCGGCTGCGTTAATGCCGATGATGCGCACCTTGCGCCGGTCGCTCAACACTAAAGTATCACCATCGGATACCCCTTCAACAGTAACCCGTTCGGTGGCCGCGTTGCCTGATAGTGCGGCTGTGGCACATTGATAGTCGCTGTGGCTTATAGGGGCTTTTTGGTCCTGTTGGTGGGGTTGACCCTGTTGGATGGGTTGGTTTTTGGTATTGGCTTGAACGGACCCAAGCGTTAACAAGCCCAGACACAGGATCGTGCATAGGAAGGCGAGCCTATTTTTGCGCCCACAAAAAAGCGGGCCACCTGAAACAGGATGGCCCGCTGATTTGCAGTCGGTTACCACGAATTGTGGCAATCGATTATTTTTTGCCGTAACGGCGGCGGAATTTATCAACCTGACCGGCTGTGTCCAGCTCTCTCTGCTTACCGGTGTAGAAAGGGTGGCAGTTAGCGCACACTTCGATAGACAGGTCTTTGCCGGAGGTTGAACCCGTTTCAAATGTATTGCCGCAGCTGCAGGTCACATTAACCGCTGTGTATGCTGGGTGAATTTCTGGCTTCATAATGTACTCCTGGCCGAAATATGGGGGTGTGAAAGTTTAAGGATTGTAGGGCGAAAATTCAAGTGGGTGAGCTGAAATTACTCAATACACTCATTCCGGTTTGATAGGAATGGTGATTCGTGACTCAGTCGAGGCTGACGTTTCGCTGTCAAATTGGTCACGCATAAACAAAGCCAACACATCGTTGAGTAACTCAAAACCCCGTTCTGTGGCCCTCAGGCGGCCCTCGCTTTGAATTAATAAGCCTTGATCGATCCCAGTTTGAATGGGGCCCAGCCAAGGCTGGATGGACAAACCTGTATGGGTTGTAAAGGTGGAGAGCTGAAATCCGTTCGTTAAGCGCAGCGCGTTCATCATGAATTCTAAGCCGGTGTCTTCCACGGCCACTTCGTTCTCTCCGCCAAGCTTTGTTTTCTTTGATGGGTTGGCAGGGCCTGCGCTCATCCAAGTGCTTGGGTGTTTGTGTTTCCAGCGCCTAAGGATTTTATTGGAATCTGCGAAGCTGATTTTGCCGTGCGCGCCTGCACCAATGCCCACGTAATCCCCGAACAACCAGTAGTTTAGATTGTGCTGGCTTTGTTTATTCGGCCTACTCCAGGCCGACACCTCGTAGCGGTTGAAGCCTGAATCGGCGAGGGCTTGAATGGCCGCTTGCTGCATAGCCCAGCGGCTATCGTCTTCAGGCACCTTTGGAGGAAAGCGTGCAAATAGGGTATTCGGTTCAATGGTGAGTTCGTAATACGACAGGTGTTCTGGGGTGTGCGATAGCGCGGTTTGTAAATCGGTTAACGCATCGGATTCACTTTGTTCGGGCAAGGCGAACATTAAATCTAGGTTCAAATTATCAAAACCTGCATTTCTTGCCACATCAATCGCTTTGTGGGCATCTTTTGCATCGTGAACACGCCCTAAGCGCTGCAATTGCACATCGTTAAAACTTTGAATGCCGATGGATAATCGATTGACACCTGCGTGCCGAAATTCATGAAAGCGCGCTGCTTCTATTGCGCCAGGGTTTGCTTCCATGGTGACTTCTGCGTTGGGCGTTAGCCCCGTTAGGGCCCGAATGCCTGATAACAAATCATGTAAAGCATCAGCGCTGAACAAACTGGGCGTGCCGCCACCAATGAACACGCTGGTGAATGTGCGCCCCCAAACTGAAGGCATCTCAGTGGCTAAATCGTCTAGCAATGCCTCAATGTATTGGGCTTCAGGTATTTCAGTTTTGGCCTCATGGGAATTAAAGTCACAGTAAGGGCATTTTTTAACGCACCACGGCAAATGTACGTAAAGCGACAGCGGTGGCAGTTCGGTAAAGCTTCTATGAAGGGGCGCTGCGTGGTTCATGTGTTTGTGTTCGACAGGCGGGGATAGGGCACAGCCGAAAATTACGATAGTGCGCTGGCGCAATCATACCAGCGCTGAACAGTGTTTTTCGTTAGGTTATTTTTTAAGAATGTTGAGCAACTGAGCAACGGCTTTGCCGCGATGGCTCAGTTTGTTTTTCGTCTCTTTATCTAACATTGCGGCTGCTGTGTTCGTATCGTGATTACAAAATATAGGGTCGTAACCGAATCCGCCTTCACCTTCGGCCCGTTCAAGAATGTGCCCTTCCCAAAAGCCTTCACTGATGATGGGTGAGGGGTCGAGTTCGTGTCGTAACAAAACCACCACACTGCGAAAACGGGCGCTGCGTTGATCAACAGAAAGCCCTTGTAACTTTTTTAACAACAAAGCGTTGTTCGCTGCATCGCCTTCACCGGCATCGTGCATGGCCGCAAAGCGCGACGAGTACAAGCCTGGCGCACCGTTTAATGCATCCACTTCCAAGCCTGAGTCGTCAGCAATTGCGGGTAAGCCCGACACGCGTGTGGCTTCACGTGCTTTTAATAAGGCATTTTCAACAAACGTGGTGGCCGTTTCAACCACCGCTTGTACGCCGAATTCAGATTGTGCCAACACGCGATAACCTAACGGACTGAGAAGGTCGTTAAGTTCTGCGATTTTGCCAGCGTTGCCGGAGGCGAATACCACGTCTTGCATGCGAGGCTCCTTTTAAAGTGCCTTTGGAAATAACGACTAGCTCTTCAAAGCAGCTTGTTGCGCCTCAATTAATTCACCGATGCCTTTGCGTGCCAAGGCCACCATGGCTTCTAATTCATTGTCTCGAAATGCATGGCCTTCGGCTGTGCCTTGAATTTCAATAAAGCCGCCAGAGTCGTTCATGACAACGTTCATGTCGGTTTCTGCAGATGAATCTTCGGGGTAATCTAAGTCGAGTACGGGTGTGCCGTTGTAAATGCCGACTGATATGGCCGCCACGGTGCCATGCAACGGATTCTTTTTAATTTTACCGGCTTTCATTAGGCCATTGATGGCGTCGGTGAGAGAGACAAAAGCACCGGTAATGGACGCTGTGCGAGTGCCGCCATCGGCTTGGAGAACATCACAATCTAAGGTGATGGTGCGTTCGCCTAAGGCGTCAAGGTCGATGGCTGCGCGCAGTGCACGGCCAATTAAACGCTGAATTTCTTGTGTGCGTCCTGATTGTTTGCCAGCGCTGGCTTCGCGGCGAGCCCTTGAGTGGGTGGCGCCTGGCAACATGCCGTATTCTGCGGTAACCCAACCTGCGCCTTTGCCTTTCATCCAAGGTGGCACGCGCTCTTCTACGCAGGCGGTGCATAACACGTGCGTATCGCCTACCTTGATGAGCGTCGAACCAGCTGCGTGCTTAGTGTATTGTCTTTCAAAGCTAAGCGCGCGTAGTTCGTCCGGGGCTCGACCACTGGGTCGCATGGGCATATCCTGATTTATTGGGCGGGGAAAGTTAACAGATGCATTATACCCTCGCAAGCTTGGTACGTTTTCGTCCAAACAGTCATTGAGGTTTGCAAAAAATGATACGCAGTATGACCGCCTACGGCCGCCACAGTGTCAGCACTGAAATTGGTGTGTTTAATTGGGAGCTTCGCTCGGTAAATAATCGCTACCTTGAAACGGCCGTTCGATTACCAGAAGACATGCGCGAACTGGAAGCAAAAATTCGCGACACTGTTTCGAAACGATTAAGTCGTGGCAAAATCGACATTGGCTTACGCCGTCAAAATACTCAAAAAGCGGACACCACAGAACTATTGGTTAACAAGCCTGCGTTATTGTCATTGAAGGCAGCGCTTTCACAAGTGCACGAATCGGTTCCTAACGCCGCTCAGCCAGATCCATTGGCGTTGTTGCAATGGCCTGGAATTTTAAAACCTGCAGAACAAGATACCGCCGCTTTGCATAAAGCTTTATTGGCAGGCTTAGAAGATGCTTTGGATGATTTTGTCGCCATGCGTGAGCGCGAAGGTGAAGCAACCGCTGGCATGTTACGCACGCGCGTCAATAACATTCAAACCTGCGTTGAACAACTGCGTGTGCACCGGCCTGATGTTGTGGAAAGGCAACGCAAAAAACTCAAAGTAAAGCTGGATGAATTAGACATACCCGCTGACCCGCAACGTCTTGAACAAGAGCTTGTGTACGTTGCTCAGCGTTTAGATATCGATGAAGAGCTTGATCGTTTAACGCATCACTTAACTGAAATTGAAACGGTACTGCAACGAGATGACCCCGTGGGCAGGCGGTTGGACTTTTTAATGCAAGAGCTGAATCGAGAAGCGAACACATTAGGTTCTAAATCATCAGATGTGGATACCACTGGCGCTAGTGTAGATATCAAGGTGCTGATTGAACAGATGCGAGAGCAGGTGCAGAATATTGAGTAATGTGCCTTTGTGTGCAGAATTCTATAAAATCGGGCTCTTGTTTTTTATCAGTGCTCTAGGTAAGTAGTCAATGAAAGCTAAGGTTCAACGCCTTTTAGAATGGCCCCACTTTGAATCGGTTGTATTGGGGTTAATCGTTATTAATTCTATTATTCTTGCCCTAGAAACCAGCCCTGCCATTATGGAATCGGTGGGCAGTGTGTTGTACTCCATTGATCGAATTTTTCTGATGCTGTTTACGCTTGAAATCATTATGCGGCTGTATGTCGATTTCAAAGGGTTTTGGCGTGACCCGTGGCGCGTGTTTGATTTTGTTGTTATTGCGCTTGCGCTAATGCCAGCAACGGGTCCGCTGGCAGTGCTTCGTTCATTACGCATTTTACGTGTGTTGCGTTTGATATCAGCGGTGCCTGCGATGCGCCGAGTGGTGTCTGGTTTGCTGGGTGCGGTGCCCGGCATGGCGTCCATCATTCTGCTTATCGGTATTTTGTTCTTTGTGTTCGCGGTGATATCCACCACCTTATTTGCACAAGCATTTCCAGAATGGTTTGGGTCATTAGGCGCATCTGCCTATACCTTATTTCAAATCATGACGCTTGAGAGTTGGTCGATGGGTATTGTTCGACCGGTAATGGAGGTATACCCCTTTGCGTGGATTCTATTTGTACCGTTCATTGTTCTAACAGCGTTCACGGTGTTGAATTTATTTATCGGTGTCATTGTTGATGCGATGCAAACTGAGCATGAATCGATGGCCAGCGAAGAGCGTGGGCAAATGATCAGTGACAATGAACAGATATTGGCAGAACTTAAGGCGTTAAAAACGGCTATTCACAATATGCAAATTGATAAAAACGAAAAGCGGTGAACTCACTTGGTTGTCTTTCGCTAGTTTGTCTTTGCACTTAATTGTCTTTAGCGAATGAGTTCAGTTCTGAGTTAAGCTATTTACGTTTGTGCCGGTGTCGGCAAGTTCAGTTTTCACTGTGTTACTCAAGGGGTCAACAAAGCGGCCTTTGTAAATTAATTCAAAATGTAGATGATTGCCTGTTGATCGTCCTGTGCTGCCCACTGTTCCAATCGTTTGGCCGCGTTTAACAATGGCGCCCCTAGTGATATCTTTTGCGTAACTGTGCAAGTGTGCATAGGCGGTGGCGTATCCGTCGGCGTGGCGAATGCGTATGTAATTACCATAACTTTTACTACGATAAATGCGCTCAACAATGCCTGCGCCTGCTGCGTACACCTCAGTGCCTTTGGCTGCTGCGTAATCCACACCGTTGTGTTTTCTAGGTTTAGTGCCCAGCGGGCTCACTCTATAGCCATGGCCGGAAGTTAAGCGCCCGGTTGCTACGGGTTTGGTCAGAAAGTTGTGTGCAGGTGGTTTGGCGCGAGGTGTTCGATGTTTTTGAGTGGCTGCGGCCAAGCGTTCGTTTGGCCTGAACTCCCAGGCTAAATTATGGGGGTAAAAGAATTCAGGATGAGGAGATTTCCGCGTTTCAGCAACCGGCAAAGCAGGGGAATTATCGCTTCGGGTGCCGCCAGGCGTGCCCAGTCCAAAAATACCAACCCCTGAAACGGATGCGCAGCCTGCGCACAGTAGGGTTACTGACATCAGTGCAATCGTTGCAGCTGCCCGTTTCATGTCTTTCGGCCTTGAATTCATCGTTAGCTGATAATCTATCAAAAATTGCACGGGTGCTCGCCTGCCGGGTTGGCTCTGTGTTTAGATAACACCTAGCCTGTAATGTTTATGGTCATTTATTAATGAACGAACCTGAGCGCGAAGAACGATCGATTTGGTCATCTAAGTTTGATAAAAATCCTGATAAAATTCGTGACCGAATTAATAACGCGCCACCCATACCGCATGTAAAAAAGACCCGAACACAGGCGGTTTTAACGGCTTTGCCGGTGTTAATGCTAATGGCGGGCCTGTCTTTTTACTGGTTCGGAGAGCGCCAGCAAACTCAATCTGAACCCATATTGGAAGCGCAGGAAAACTGGCAGGGATTGTTCGATCGAATCACACCAAGAGACGATAAATCCACCGGCAAACATTTCTATTGGGTAAGGATTGGCGAGCGCACGCGACCTGTGCGAATTACCTATGAGCAAAAAGTGCAATTACTCAAAAATGCGGTGGATTCAGGGGCACCGGTTGAATTAGTGGTTGCACCAACCGTTGAAGGCTCGAATGTGATGTGGCTGGTATCGGCGTCTTCAGTTGGCAAGTGATGCCAGTGCGGGTGCATTAACGGCTGTGGTTTTTTCCGAGCGCTTTACCCGATTGAAGGTAATCACTGTTTTTAGCCCTGGGGCATTGTCTTCTAACTTCAACGATGCGCCGTGAATTCGTACCACGGCTTGCACCAAGCTAAGGCCCAGTCCATTACCTGCAGTATTGCGTTCGTTTTCTAAGCGTACAAATCGCTCGAATACGCGTTCGCGTTCTTCAATGGGTATGCCTGGCCCGTTGTCAGTTACGGTAATGGTGAACTGTTCATCGTTGCCAGCTAGGTGCAACGCTACCTTGCCAGAGGCTCCACTGTATTTAATTGAGTTGTCTAGTACGTTGGTTATGCACTGAGCAATTAAATGTTTATTGCAATACAAGTTTGGCTTATCTTCAATGTGGGTGGTGAAGCTAATATTGCTATCTTCTGCCACCGCCTCATACAGTTCCGCCAATTCAGAGAGTAAATCACCCATATTGGTGTCAGTCCATTCCACGGCATCGATGCCTGCTTCAAGCCGGGCTATGCTTAACATGGAATTAAACGTTTGAATTAAACTGTCTGCATCTCCTATCGCCTCTTCCATCACAGTGCGATAGTTCTCTGATTCTCTCTCTTCTAATAAAGTTACTTCCAGTCGATTACGTAATCGAGTTAATGGGCTGCGTAAATCGTGGGCTACGTTGTTGGTAACTTGCTGCATACCACTCATTAAGTCTTCTATTCTGTTCAGCATTTGATTCAGTTTGCTAGACACTTCATCAAATTCGTCATCACGTTCAGTTACCGCTAAACGGCGGGTTAAATCCCCGCTCATGATGTCAGCTGCCGCCCGATTAACCGAATCAATTCGTCGCAGCACACTAGAGCCAATCCACATGCCACCAATTAACGAGAACAGTAACGTTAATAAGGTAGCGCCTGCTACCAGCACAAAGGTGTGATCGAGCAGGGCTTGCTCGTCGCTAATTTCATGACCGATGGTGAGCTTTAAGCCGTTAGACAGTTCGGTTTCAGCAACTCGCACCGGGTTGTATGCTCGGTTACTGCCGGGGGGTAAGTCGGCCACATCACCCATATTGCGAGTGGTGTGAGAGCGCACCGATTTTAAGCGGATGGGTAAATTCTCATCATCTTGCTCTTGATCGGATGCGGTGGCGGCTGCATCGCTGTGCGCTAAATAATAGAAACGACCGTAAGTATCGATTTGATTACGGCGTTGAATGGCTTCTAATAATTCAGGTAAGGCGCCAGATTTATATAAATTAATTAAAAAATCGGTTTCTAGTCTTAATCGAGTATCGACTTGGGATTCGATTTGATCGCGGGTGGACCAATAAATAAAACTTAAGGTGGCGGCCGATAGAGCACTGAATAACAAAGCGTAAATTAACGCTAAACGAAACGCAGAGGTACGAAAGATGCGTTTGGTGTTAAACCAACGGCGCAGCCTGTTGGCACGCTTAACCCGAGGAGAGGGGCTTGCAATTGCGTTGAGTTGTGAAGGAGCTGTGGCCATAAGCCTTAGATGCTACCTAAAAAAACCGGCCAACGCGCATCGCCTTTCCAGGCGGACACGCTTAATTGGCCGGATTTTCTTAATACTTAGATGACTTCGACGCTATCAGCAACTTCTTGCAGCTTATAGCCCGCGCCACGAACCGTGTGCAGAAGTGGGGTATCGAAGTCTTTATCAATCTTGCTTCGAAGCCTACTGATTTGCACATCGATAACATTGGTTTGTGGGTCGAAGTGGTAATCCCATACATTCTCAAGCAACATGCTGCGGGTAACGACTTGGCCGGTGTGTTGCATCATATATTCAAGCAAGCGAAATTCGCGAGGTTGCAAATTGATGGTTCTACCTGACCGGGTGACTTTGTGTTTGATGAGATCGAGTGTCAAATCACCGACATTAAGAACTGTGCCTTGAACACCAGTGTGGGCGCGCCGAGTGAGGGCTTGAAGGCGGGCGGTAAGTTCACTGAGTGAATAAGGTTTTGTGAGGTAATCGTCACCACCGGCTTTCAAGCCAGTAACGCGTTCGTCTACATCGTCCAGTGCACTGAGTATGAGTACTGGCACCATGTTTCCCTTACGACGGATTTCTTCAATAACAGATAAGCCATCTCGTTTAGGTAGCATACGATCAACAATAAGTGCATCGTATGCATTAGTGATTGCTAGAGCTAATCCTCGATCACCATCCGCTGCATGATCTACATCGTGATCGCTCTCGGTTAAGCCCTTAACTAAATAAGTGGCCGCTTCAATATCGTCTTCGACTAGTAATATTCGCATGTTGACCCTATGGTTTTACTGTTCGTATATCAGATTGCTATTTCGTTCACTATTGGATAAATATCCTACAAACCGGTAATGGAACAGCTAGCTGATGGTTCAGTCAATTTTAAGACGTTAGATACTGTAGTCATTAAGGAGTACCGGAACATAATGTTTATTAAAATCTTTTCAATCGCGTTTAAAAGGCGCCAATTGAATTCAGGAATAAAATTATTCAAAACATCGAATAGCCCTAAGATATTAAGAATATCTGGAAAACCTTTCCTGTGGTTGGCCGTTCTACCGTTTCTTGCTATTACGACATCTCACGCACAGAATTTGCCCGATTTCAGCGGATTAATTGAGCAGGAAGGTGACGCAGTCGTAAAAATATCAGTTGTGACGGAATCCCCGAGAGGAGGCTTTGCAGGAATTCCGGGTCTGGATTTTGAAAACCTACCTCCTGAGCTGCGTCAGTATTTAGAACAATCACCTAATTTTCCATCCCAACCACGGCAACAGTCTTCGGGTTTTGGCAGTGGGTTTATCATTTCTGAAGACGGCTACGTCATCACAAATGCACACGTTGTTGATAACGCTTCTGAAATTGTTGTTGGTTTGCAAGATCAACGAGAATTTGATGCCACATTAGTAGGCAGTGATACAACATCTGATATCGCTGTATTAAAACTTGATGCGACGAACTTACCGGTTGTTAAATTGGGAGATTCAGACAATTTAAAAACAGGGCAATGGGTGTTGGCCATCGGTTCCCCGTTTGGTTTTGAACACACAGCAACTCAAGGTATTGTTTCTGCCCTTGCGCGCAGTTTGCCTGAAGATACATACGTGCCATTTATACAAACCGATGTGGCGGTAAATCCTGGTAACTCAGGTGGCCCATTGTTCAATGTTGATGGAGAGGTCGTGGGTGTGAATTCGCAGATCTTTTCACGCTCTGGTGGTTATCAAGGTTTATCTTTTGCTATCCCCATTAACGTTGCCATGGCTGTTGCGAATCAAATACAAGACAATGGCTTTGCCACTCGCGGATGGCTGGGTGTGCAAATTCAAACCTTAAGCCAAGAGTTGGCTGAAGCCTATGAGTTGGATCGACCTCGCGGTGCTTTTGTTGCTGCGGTGGTTGGCGGAAGCCCTGCGTTGAAAGCAGGCGTTGAAGTAGAAGACATCATCTTAGAGTTCAATGGTAAGCCGGTGCGTCATGCGGATGCGCTACCGCCACTTGTGGGTTCTGTAGTGCCTGGCTCAAAAGCTGAAATGCTTGTGCTTCGAAATGGGCAGGAAACCACGTTGATGGTTACTATCGAAACCTTGGCCGCCGATCGGCAAGTGGCCAGCAGTTCAAGCTCTGCTGGCAGTGCCACGAATGAAACCAGTCGCTTGGGAGTGGCGGTAGCGGTAGCAACTCCTGAGGAACTAGAAGCGGCCGGGGTAGATTTTGGCGTGATCGTTAACGAGGTGGAGCCTGGTAGCCCTGCTGCTGAAGCGGGCATTCGTCCCGCCGATGTGATTTCCTCTTACGCCCGCACCCCAATTACTAGCGTAGCTAAGCTGGGAGAATTGCTTAAGCGTGCACCCAGTGGCAAGGCGATACCGATGCGGGTTTATCGTGAAGGTGCTGCTGTGTTTTTAGCGGTAACGGTAAATTAGCTTAGCTAAGTGTTACTAAGAAGGCGAAAAGTCGGTGTGTTTAATGCACCGACTTTTCGCTGTTAGTCCTCGCCGCCTACAATCACTTGCTCAAGTGAAAGATCGGTTAATTTGTTTATGGTTCGCCATATGTAATAGAACACAGCGAACATCATAATCATGGAAGGTATGGCGATGACAGGATACGATAACAACGTCATTCGGCCAAGTTCGTTATTAAACGCTTCTGTTCCACTGTCACTTTTCACAATGGCTTTTGCAAGCACATAGTTTGCAACCGCTGAGAAGAAAAACGTGCAGGCAAAGAATGTGTTCGCACGGTCTAAGCGTTTAGTAAATTGTTCTTTATTGCCCCGAGCTTGTAAGGCTTCATCAACCCGATCAACATTAACAATAGATGGGTTGTACAGCAGTTTTCTTATCAGTGGAAAGCCAAAGAAATTCGCCACTAAAATTCCAATGCCAATGAGTAACGGAATCGCAGCCTCTTTAACCGCCAGCCATTGAGCATCAAGCTTTAATAAACCGATACTTCCGGTAAGTAGAACGCTGATAACACCAAGAAGCGCTACGTAGTTCTTAGTGCCGTTCTTAAAAAAATCGTATAGCCCCCAAACAATAGGAAACGATAAAGCCACTATGAGCCCGCCGGTGGCCCCTAACTTATCGTCTCCGCTGAACTTCATAAGAATAACGGATGGCAAAACGATGCTAACAATCAGATCGACGAATGGGCTTTGTTTTTTCTTTTCTGGAAGTGGTGTGTTGGTATCGGTCACGTAGGTTAAAGCAGTAGAGGCTGACCCAGAAGTATACCGTTAACTATGGATGTATAACGAGTGAAAGCGCGCGCTAAGGTGCGAGGCATCGTTATAAGCGCATAAAAAAGGCCGCTGACCCAAGGTGAGGACAGCGACCCGTGCTTTCAGCTGACTTAATCAGCCTGTACCGAACGTATCAAGGAAGAGGGTTAGTCAGCCTTTCTCCGCTCGGAACTGATCAGCCATTAGTAAAACACTAGACATGTGATCACCTCCTTTGCGTAGTTCATCGGGACTATGAACGTAGCACGATCTCAGCCAGTTAGGGCAAGTTAATGTACGTGGTGCTGGCTGAACTTACCGTGGGTGAGGGGATAGGTTTAGGCTGCGCACCGCCCGGATTCGAACCGGTTAACCCATTCGACGGTGTGCTTAAAGGAAATTGGGTGGGTATATTGGTGTTAAAGGTTGCAAAGTGCATCCGGTTCGCTCGAATATCGATTTCACCTAAATGTAACTGATGCGTTCTGCCGCGATGCCTAACCGTTACGCTTACGTCTTGTTTGCCTTCAGGCAAGGGTATTCGCAATAGGCCCAGCCACCCGGGGAGGGTTTCCCAGCTTCGCGTGTCGGCTTGTTCAGTTGCAAACAAAATCAGCTGTAACACACTGCCTAAAATATCGTCTTCACCCGATGCCACATCAACCACCGCTTTTTTTGCAGCGATTCTAGCGATTTGCTTGGCTGCGATGGTTTTTCCACGAGCGCTTAACGCACGGCTAGAGACATCAACTAAGTGCGTATCGATTTCATCAACAGGCACGTATTGATTGTTAGCGGTGACGGTGTAGGTGGGTTGGCTAACGCGGTAGTTACCGTAAAAAGGAAACGCGATGTGCAAATCAATATCTACCGCTAAGTTGTCGGCTAATTTTTTATCTATTTGCCCAGTTTGTAAAAAAACGATGAGTTCGCCTTCATCGTTTCCTAACTGTGTTGTTGTGCTTTGCAGGTTTGTTCTGGTAGTTAAGGTTTTTGCAATTGGGTCACGACCAATACTCTTTGAGTGGCGTTGAATAACATGATTCCACCGACCGTCGTAATGAGCATCGTTGGCCAGTTTGCGATATTCCACTTGAGCGCTATCGTGGGCACCGGCGGCTTCAAATGATAATCCGATAAGGGCGCGGGTGAACCAATCTGTGGCTAATGTGGATTGATGTTCTTCCATACGCTGCAAGGCGCGCCTGGCTTCAACGGCTGCGCTTTCCACATTGTTTTGCATCAGAAAGGTCATCATCAAATAGCTGTGAATCCAAAGCTGTTCGCTGTACTCACCGCGATAACGTTTCGCCCATTCACTGGTAATGAGCGTGGCTGATTGTTCGCCAATACGGATTTGATCCCACTCTTCGATTAAGTCGTTTGCCGCTAGTAAGGCGTCTTTTGCAAGTTCATATTGACCTGCACTAAAGGCAACAGCGCCTTTATCGAGTAGTAACAATAAAGCATCGCGTTCTGATACATCGGCATTTTCTAAGGTGCTTAACGCTTGTACGGGCGCACCCGCGGCAAACTCAACTCGTGCTTGTTGCAGAGCGGATGAGGTTGCACAACCGCTAAGCGGTATAGCAAGCAATAAGAGAATGAGCTTGAAGAGTTTCATAACGCAAGATGTGGCCCGAACCTATGTGATGCACAATAGGGTTGGGCCACGTTCTTTAAGCGTTTACCAAGCGATAATCGGTTGTGAAGATTCGCGCGCAATCTCAACGCTATCTGACCATGCGATTTCACCGGTTGTAAGATCAGTCATTTCAAGCGTCATGTTGTAGTACACCAATTTGCGTTTATTTAAACGCCACTGCTTGGGTTGTTTTTTCTCAATTGAACGAAGCGTGCCCGATAAGATAAATTCAGCACCCAGTTGCTGGCCTTCTGCAATACGATCTTCTGATGCGACGAATCCTGCGTATTGGTAGTCGGCTTCTTCAACCAAATTTTGGCGCTGACGGCGATTTAAGAATCGAAACTGTTTCGACTGCAGTAAGTTCGATCGGATGTCGTCAGCAATGCCGCCGGTGTTAATGTGTTCTGACGTTTCATTAGCGATGCCGTATGAAATAACCACGGGGCGATCACCCACACGGTTAACCACTGTGTCGGCCAGTAAGCTAGAGGTTAATTCACTGACGATGGCTTTCTTGTCAGCAAAATCGTAACTTGCATCGTAATGAAAGTCGCTTTCGGGGCTGATGTTGCGTGTGGTAGCTGCGCAGCCAACCAATGCACTAGCCGCTGCAGCTACAACCAAAGCTTTCGCCAAACTTTTTAAACCCAGCGGGTTTTTGAACATTTTCATAGTGTGATCCTGTCGATACACGAATAAGCGCTTGTTATATGCGTTACTGGTTAGTGTAGCGGTAGATAGGCATGAAGCTGCATGTTTACGCCGTAACAAGCTGTAACGCCTACTAAGACAGTGATTCCTATGGGCAAGTTCTGTTAAAAATTGCTACGTGTTCGACGTATTGCATCGGCCCAGCGTTCGGTCAACACGGTGCGCCGTGTCGCGTCCATTTTTGAACTAAACGCATTTTCTTGTTGCCAATTGCTAACTAAGTCGTCGGTGGATTGATAAACCCCTAATTGCAAGCCTGCAAGGTAGGCAGCGCCTAAGGCGGTGGTTTCGGTTTGTTCAGGTCGTTCAACCCCAACATCAAGTACATCTGCTAGGAATTGGCACACCCAATTGTTGTTCACCATGCCGCCATCAACGCGAACTGTATTCAATGATGCGCCGTCGGCTCGCATGGCTGCGAAAAGATCCATCGTTTGAAAACACACCGATTCCAATGCCGCGCGTGCAAGAACCGCAGGGCCGCTATCGCGTGTTAAACCAAATAACGCACCGCGTGCTTCAGGATCCCAATAAGGTGCGCCCATGCCCGTGAAAGCTGGCACTAATACCACGCCATGATCATCGTTAACTTCTTTGGCAAGCCCTTCAGTTTCAGGCGCTGAACCGATGATTCCCAAACCATCGCGTAACCATTGCACCGCAGCGCCTGCAATAAAAATAGAGCCTTCCAGTGCGTATGTGGTTTCGTTGTTTAGCCGATAGCCAATGGTGGTTAGTAATCGGTTCGTTGAGGGTATGGCTTCTTTGCCCGTATTAAGCATCACAAAACAACCCGTTCCGTAAGTGCTTTTAACCATGCCAGATTCAAAACACACTTGACCGATTGAGGCTGCGTGCTGATCACCTGCCACACCGGCGATGGGCAAAGCAACGCCTAAAACATCAGCTTCGGTGGTGCCAAAATCATCGGCGCAGTTTAAAACTTCAGGCAATAAATCTGCTGGAACGTTTAGTAGTGAGAGAAGTTCTTTATCCCATTCATTGGTATGAATATTAAACAATAAGGTTCGACCAGCGTTGGTTGCATCGGTAACGTGTCGTTTGCCTTGTGTTAAGCGCCAAATCAAAAAACTATCGATGGTGCCAAAAGCCAGTTCGCCTTTCTCGGCTTGTGCTCTTGCACCGTCCACTTGATCTAAAATCCAGCTCACCTTGGTGCCTGAGAAGTACGGGTCGAGCAGTAAACCAGTTTTCTGGGTAACCATGGCCTCATGGCCTGCCTCTTTTAGCCCGCGGCAAGTGTCGGCCGTGCGCCGATCTTGCCAAACAATGGCGTTGAAGATAGGTTTGCCAGTTTTGCGGTTCCAGATAACGGTGGTTTCACGTTGGTTAGTAATGCCGATGCCCACCACATCGCGCCCAGCGCTTTTGGCCTGGTTTAATGCATCACGACAAACCGCCAGAGTTTTGGTCCAAATTTCTTCGGGGTCGTGTTCCACCCAACCCGCTTTGGGGTAGATTTGGGTGAATTCTTGTTGGGATGTCGCAAAGCTTTGGCCGTTTTTCTCAAACAGCATGGCCCGGGAGCTTGTTGTACCTTGATCGATACTGAGGATGAGCGGTTGGGACATGCGTAAGGCTCCTTAACGGTTAAGCTAACGGTGTACACCGAACTTTGCGGTGCGATTATTGATAGATTAACTTTAGGTTATCGCATCACTTAGGTTCGGTGGAAGTGTTTTTCCGGTGCTCGAGTTCTCCATTGCTTACTATGGGTACTTGGGAGTACCCACAAGATTAAAGAATTGAGTATGACAACAGCAACAAAACAATCCGAATTTGACTACGACATGGTGGTAATCGGTGGCGGGATAAATGGCGCAGGCATAGCGCGAGATGCCGCTGGACGCGGCTTGCGGGTCATGCTGTGCGAAAAAGATGATATTGCCCAGCACACATCATCGGCTAGTACAAAGCTTATACATGGCGGCTTGCGTTACCTAGAGCACTATGACTTTTTGCTGGTGCGCCACGCGCTGCAAGAACGAGAGGTGCTGTTGCGCGCTGCGCCCCATATCATTTGGCCACTGCGATTTATTTTGCCGCACCACAATGCACTGCGGCCTAAGTGGTTAATCCGTTTGGGCCTCTTCTTATACGATCACATTGGCGGTCGTAAGTTATTACCTAAATCTCACTCGGTTAATTTAGCTGAACACGAAACCGGTAAGGCTTTGAAGTCGACCTATAACAGCGGCTTTGAATATTCAGATTGTTGGGTGCAGGATGCTCGGCTGGTAACCCTGAATGTGATGGATGCAGCTGCTCGCGGGTGCGATGTGCGAGTGCGAACCGAGGTAACCGATTTAGTGCGCAAAGACGGATCGTGGGTTGTGCATTTAAAAGATCATTTTAGTAATAAAAAGAATAAGGTGAGCGCAAGGTTGGTGGTGAATGCTTCAGGGCCTTGGGTAGAGAAAACACTAGATTTAGACGAACAGCACGATTCGAAACACGGCGTGCGTTTAGTGAAAGGCAGCCATGTTGTGGTGCCAAAAATTTTCGATCATCCGTATACGTACATTTTCCAAAACGCTGATAACCGCGTGCTGTTTGCCGTACCCTATGAAAATGACTTTACGTTACTGGGCACCACCGATGTTGAGGTGGACGATGAGCCAGGCAAAGAATCTATCGAACAAAAAGAGGTGGATTACATTTGCAACGCGGTTAGTGAATATTTTGATAAACCCATCGATCCATCAACTGTTGTGTGGACATACAGTGGCGTGCGTCCGTTATACGACGATGCTTCTGAAAACGCATCCAAAGTAACCCGTGATTACAAGCTCGATTTCGACGTTCGAAAGAACGCGCCTGTGTTATCCGTTTACGGCGGCAAAATCACCACTTACCGTAAGTTGGCCGAAGAAGTGGTCGATATGACTCGCACGCATTTAACTACGTCAACTGGCGAATGGACAGCAGATGAGCACTTGCCCGGTGGTGATATTCCCAACGCCGACTTCGATGCGTTTGTAACCGAACAACGCAAAGCCTATGGTTGGTTAGATGAGGTTGTATTCAATGACTACGCGCGAAATTATGGCACCTTAATGGGGCAATTGATTGGTACCGCACGCAGCATGAGTGAGCTGGGTGAACATTTTGGTGGGCCGTTGTATCAAAGTGAAGTAGATTATTTAGTGAAACACGAGTGGGCACGAAGTGCTGAGGATATTTTGTGGCGTCGAACCAAAAAAGGGTTGCACACGCCAAAAGGCACCGACGAGAAATTACAAGCTTATATCGACAATACCTACACTTTTGAATCGGCACAGTCTGCGGTTGTGTCCAAGCGCTAGTGCTGTCACGTGGGCCGGGTATTGTTGACTATGCCTTGCTTACAGGATTAGGAGCGGTATTCGGCAGTAGTTTCTTATTTACCAACATTGCCGTACAAACGGTGCCACCGTTCACTGTGGTGGCCGCTCGTATCACTCTGGCTGCTTTGGTGTTATTCGTGGTGCTGGGGTTAAGCGGCAAGCGTTTACCTAGAGGTTCGGTGTGGGGTTGGATTTTTGCATCGGCTTTGTTTGGTAACGCCATCCCTTTCAGTTTAATTTCGTGGGGCCAGCAGTCAGTAGATGCCGGATTAACGGCGATTTTTATGGCCATCATGCCGCTCACTACCGTGGTGCTTGCGCATCTTGTTACGACCGATGAGAAATTAAACCGTTGGACCTTAACCGGGGTGTTGTTCGGTTTATTGGGGGTGTGCGTGTTAATGGGTTGGGCAGCACTTTCGCAATTAGGCGGTGAATCTTTGCCGCAAGTTGCGATTCTAGTTGGTGCGATGTGCTACGCCGTAAATGCGTTAATTACTCGAAAACTTACCCATCTTTCAAAGTGGCCCATGAGTGCCGGGTTGCTATTAGCTGCATCGGCGTTCACGCTTCCGTTAGCGTTTATTTTTGAATCTCCTTGGCAAGTACAAGCATCATGGCCATCGATGTTGGCCGTACTTGCGTTGGCAGCAGGCCCAACCGCTTTGGCCACCGGCTTGATCTTGATTATCATTGGCCGTCAAGGCGCATCGTTTTTAAGTCAAATAAATTTTATGGTGCCGTTATTTGGTGTGTTATTTGGCACCGTGTTCTTACAGGAACGGCTACCACCGAATGCGTGGGTAGCGTTAGTGATCATTTTAGGTGGCGTGGCATTGGCTCGTCGTGGTCGACAGAATTAACAGGTGCCTGGCAACGCTTAATACCCTGGGGTATTCTTTTCAACCCAGCGGCTTCTTCCGTTCGCTAGGGTTTCTTTTTTCCAAAATGGTGCGCGGCTTTTCAGTGCTTCCATTAAAAAACGCACCGCCTCAAAGGCATCCTTTCGATGCATCGACCAAACCGTGGTAAGAACGATGGGTTCACCCGGTGTCATTGGCCCCACTCGGTGCACAATTAACGCATCGATTAAGCGCCATTGCTCACACGCATCGCTAATAATATTCTCAAGCTCTTTTTCAGTCATGCCTGGATAATGCTCCAGCGTCATGCCGGTTACTTCATCGCCTTCATTGATGTGCCGCATGGTGCCAATAAAGTTTGCGGTTGCGCCAAAGCTGCCAGCTACCAAGCTCGCTTCGTGTTCTGCTTGATACCGATTCGGATCGAAAGAACCTTCAACAATGTGCACCGCCATACTTAACCGCCTGTAATGGGCGGGAAGAACGCCACTTCATCACCCTCTTTCACCGGGTGGGTGACGGGTTCGTGCGAATGGTTTACCGAACACACAACGTGCGCGGGTGGCTCCTTTATGCCCGTGGCGGCGGCCCACACATCGGCAACGGTAGCAACATCTTCAGAATTTACCTCTCGCAAGGCGTCCGGGATGTCTTCTTTCAAACTGGCGAAGAACTTAACTTGTATGGCCATAGGGAGTTACGCACTTGCTGACGTAGGCTGGGTGACGTGACATCATAACCAATGACGCAATTAATTAGAGCCAGCGATGTCAGACTTAACGCATTTCAATGAGGCAGGGGATGCCCACATGGTGGATGTTGGTGATAAGTCCATCACACATCGTGTGGCCGTGGCTGAAGGGCTGATCAGCATGCAGCCCAAAACCTTTGCCATGGTGGCAGCCGGTACGCATAAAAAAGGCGATGTGTTGGGCATCGCTAGGGTGGCAGGCATTATGGCCACCAAGCGCACCGCCGATTTGGTGCCGTTGTGTCATCCCATTGGCTTAACTCGGGTGGCGGTTGAATTTGAACTGGATGAGGCCGCAAGCGCTATCAAGTGCCTGTGTACCACCGAAACCCGAGGGCAAACTGGGGTGGAAATGGAAGCGCTCACCGGGGTGCAAATCGCGTTACTAACCATTTACGACATGTGTAAAGCGGTCGATCGAGCCATGGTGATGACGGCCGTTCAACTGAACGAAAAGTCAGGCGGTAAATCCAGCGATTACGTTCGTGGTGTGCAGTAGCTCTCACTGCTATAACTGTACTGATTACAGTGAGTTAAACTGCTGAGTTGCGTGTTAAAGGTTTGAACGGTTTTCTCCGTTGTTACGTATTCTGTCTCTGCTCGATTCGTTTAACTCCATTTGGGCTTGCAGCCGCACTGGGTGTGGCCAAGTCAACACAAAAGTTTGTTGGAAAAAAACATGAAATTCCTTAAATGGTTAGTGATTGGAACACTCTCGCTAGTGGTTCTGATAGGCGTGGGTTTGGTTGTTGTGGTGAATTCTGTAGATTGGAATAACTACCGGGATACCATCAAAGAACAGGCACTGAAGCATACGGGTCGTGAATTAAGCATTGCCGGTGATTTAAGCCCCTCTTTTTTCCCCTGGGCGGGTATTTCCATTGGCGGTGTATCAATGGCCAATGCAGAAGGGTTCCAGGACGATAATTTTGCCAAAGTGGATAGCGCTGATGTAAAGGTTGAAATTTTGCCGTTACTCAAACGCGAGGTGAATATAAAAAGTGTTGAGCTGCACGGTTTAACGATGAACCTTCAGCGTAACGCCGATGGCACCACCAACTGGGATGATCTTGCTAATCGCGAAAGCACCACAACCACAGAAACCGATGAAGACACCACAGCCGAGGTGGAAGGCAATTCGGCAACGGTTGCGGCTTTATCAGTTGGCGGTATTAATATCAGTGATGCCAATGTTAGCTGGGTTGATAACCTAAACAGCACGGATGTGCAGCTCTCAGATTTTGGATTGCAAACCGGTGCGATTGAATTGGGTAAGCCATTTGACTTAGGTTCATCGTTTAACGTCAGTAGCGCATCCATGGGTTTGCAATCGAAGGTAGATGCAGCAGCTAAAGTCAGCCTAGATTTAGAAAATCAACGCTACGAACTCTCAGGGCTTCAGCTGAATGTAGATGCGGCAGGCGATGCGTTGCCGAACGGTGCCTTGGCAGCGAGCTTAGGCGGTAATGTGGTTGCTGAGCTTGCCAATGAA